>JAFGGN010000076.1 GCA_016930535.1 bacterium | reverse complement strand
ATAGCAAGGCTTTTAGTTAATTGTTTTTCCCCTTCTACTCTTCTACACTTTTACTCTTTTACATTGATTTTTCTCTGCGGTTTTCTCGTCTCTCCGTTTCTCCGAAGCTCGGTCCTGCATAAACTTATCTTTAATCTTACTTCTTGATGATTCCCTTTAATTTCGAGTCGGCTTCCTTCTTGAGCTTTGATCCGGCTTCTTCCTTCAATTTGGATACTCCGGGACCGATGCTGTTTTTTCTCACCTCGGCTATGGCGCGGCTGGTCAGTTCTTTCAGCACCTGTCTGGCGATTTTATCGGGCGGTGCGCCGTTGGCGCCGCCCAGATCACGCATAACGAATGAGGACATTTTCAGATTATACTCCTTATCGAGAGGAATCACCTTCGCCACGATCCGGGCCTCGGAAAATCTCAGATACCGGATCCTGAGCAGAGGATCCTCCCCTTTTTTCCCTGCCTTTTTCGTTGCTGTCTCCTTTTTGGCCGGCGCATTTCCGGCAAGATTCTCCCGAATGTCATTGAGATTCATCTTGTTGTCTGCATTCACCTCGACGAAAATCTCCGGTGCATCAACCACGATTTTTTCGATAACCTTCACGGTTTCGGTAACGGATTTCAGGTCGATATCCGCGCCGGTTTCACCCAGAGAAAATGCATGTTTCATCTGATAACCTTTGGGATTGGCCACGGTAAGACCGGCAATCGCAGCCGATCCCTCTTTGAGACTGATGTCGACCCGCTGCACACGCACAGCTGTCTGCACGGCCTCCGATCCGTATTTTTCAATGGCTGATTTGACAAGATAATTCAGATTGTTCAGCACATAGAACACACCGCCTGCGACGAGAAGCACGATAATAATAAAAATCCATAAAAACACCCTGCCGATGCCCCGCTTTTTTCCGCCTTGCTTCGATGCCTTCCGCACAGTCGTTTTGGATTGTTTTTTTGCAGTCGTTTTCTTTTTCATGGGAACCTCGATTCTCGAAATCTTGAATGATGATCCGTCACGAATCCGCCGTTAACCGGTCAAGGCCGGCACGAAATAACGAACATGAATGGGATCCTGAAAATACTCGAATACAACGGAGATGACAACCTGTATGGATGGTACAAAAAAGAATATAAAAAAGCAACGAAAACACGGTCTCTCAGGACAACAACCATTTCACAGCATCTGTTTTACTGGTAAAAACATCCATCTGGGCGCTTCTGATTTGCGCCGCATTATCCGGCAACCTGCTGATCTGTTCTTTCCTCGCAATCACGGCGAGTTTTATCGATCCGTTAAAATTGATTTTTGAAATATAATCACCAAGATAGGTCCGGTCCGTTTCCGGTATCCGGCCGTTCTTTTCCCTGATATCGACCAGGAGTCTCTTCGCATTGCATTCCGCGCATATATTGTACAACTTGTCCAGAATCACCGTCCCTTTCCGCAGCGAGTACTGTCCCGTGATTTTATAATACAGATACGAATCGTTGTTTTCGATCAATCGATAATCCATCGCGTTCTCTCCTGCTGCCGGCAGCCATATTCACTGACGGTCGGTACGATAAAAGACTGTCCATAGACAACCCCTTTGATGAAGGATACGATTGTCCGTCGACCGCTGGAACAAGCGGGTTCAATACCCGTGGTCATGACAGCCTTCCTGTGCCGGCAGAATTTCACATCGGTAAATCAAAGGTGAGCAAACTGTCTTGCCTATTATAAACAAAACCTGTTAAAAAATCAATGATTAATATGGAACGGACCTTATAGGATTTCACCGGATTTCCCATGACGGTTTCCGTCACAACGATCAAATCCCTTACAATAGCATCACGGATAAATCGATGTGTTAATGAAAGAAGCGGCGGGACTCATGATGCGGATCGTTTGCATATGCAAACAACACTCAGAACTCCAGCCTCTCTCTCACCCGGGCCAGATAGGTTCTGCCGATATCGAAAGCGGGATTTTTGGTATCCTTCAACAGCACCTGATACTGACCCGTAATACGGCGGCGGATTTTAACAATACTTTCAATATTGATTATCACACTTTTGTGAATACGTATGAACCGCGCGGGATCCAGACAGGTTTCAAGCCCTTTTAATGTTTCTTCGATAAGATAGGCTTTGTCCATGGCATGAAGAAATACATATTTGTCATCCGCCCGGAAATAATCGATATCCTCCGAAGCGATCAGGATCACCTCTTCACCGATTTTGACACTGAACCGCTGACGGTATTTATTCTGATTCAATACGGACTGAAGCACATCCATGATCTGCCGGGTATGCGGGTCACGCTGCCTCACCCGGCTGACCGCTTCTCTCAGACGTTCCGCTGAAGTCGGTTTCAGGAGATAATCGACCGCATTGGCCTCGAAAGCCCGGATCGCAAATGCATCATAGGCGGTGACAAAGATCACATAGGGACGATGCCTGATTCTTTGCAATAGCGTAAAGCCAGTAAAAACAGGTAATTGAACATCCAGAAAAACAAGATCCGGTTTCAATGCGTCAATCAATTCGGCCCCCCCTGGGCCATCCCCTGCCTCTCCGATCAGCTCGACTTCGGGAATAGCCTCAAGCAGTGATTTGAGCCGTTCACGCGAGGGCGCCTCATCTTCGACAATGATGGTTCTAAGCGCCATAGGGCAGCATGATTCTCACCTGGGTACCGCCGGATCCCAGGGAAGAAATCTCCATTTTGGCATTTTCGTACATCAGTTTCAATCTTTGCCGGATACTGGCCAATCCGAATCCGCCCGATGGCGCATCGGTTTTCATTCCAACACCGCTGTCCCGGACATCCAGAGTGACCGTCATGTCCTGACGGGAAATCCGAACCGACACTTCTCCCCCCTCCTTCTTTGGAGTCAGCCCGTGTTTGATGGCATTCTCAACGAGTATTTGAATAATCATCGGCGGCAGTTTAAATGTGCGGAGTCCAGGATCCACGTTCAGCGCAAAGGACAACCGCTCTCCCATCCGGATTTTTTCAATTTCAAGATACTCTTCCACAAGTCTTATTTCTTCTTTCAACGGAACCAGTGCCTGATCCGGTATCATGAGCGTTTTTCTGTAAATATCGGACAGATTGAGAATCATTTTCTCCACGAGGTCTGGACTGCGTCCGAGCACATCGAGCATGGTGTTCAATGTATTAAACAGAAAATGGGGATTGATTTTGGACTGCAGCAGCAACAGTTTTGTTTCGATCTGAAGCCGCTGCAGTTTCTCGTTTTCGAGTATCTTGGTGGCCAGCCTGTCTGCAAGGCGTTCATAAAGGGAAAGTATCACCGCGACAATACAGATCACGGTCATGAGTATAAAATTCACCGTCAGTATCGAAAGATGCCAGCGCTCCACATGGTACTGGTCCAGCCCGCAGATAAATCCTCCCAGGGCCATGGACAGTTTCAGTATGGCCAGCACGGCGGCTGCCATTAATATTCCCGGTATCATCCATTTCAGAAAGTCCGGCATTCGGCTCTGTTTCAGACCTTTCCTGTAAAGCAGGATCATCAGAATACCGGAAAGCCCGGTCAGGTTGGTGAATGTCAGACACAGCATCAGTTCATGGACAAAATAGTGAAAGTCCCCGATCGGCAGGGAAATGATACACGTGGCCGCGAATCCGATGATCTGCCATAAAAGGACAATGAGAAAAACCTTGATTTTCTTCATGCAGGGTCCTTTATCAGTTAACCATTGATGTCATCAAAGCATGCGATGTACACAGGCACAGGCAACCATCCCTGACATTATACGAAGAATTCACGACCAAAGAAAATAAAAAATCAATGCTGCAGATCCACATACCCTGCCCGTTTCAACAGCCTGAACATGGGCGTCTCCTCTGTCGGAGGCCCGGTGCGGCTGCCAAGCCAGGCCGAATACAGCCAGTCCTGATAATGTGTGAATCCCTGTTGACTCCAGTCCGGATTCAGTGCAAGATGATTATCCGGGTTGTCGTATTGACTCGTGATGGCATCCAGTTCCTCCGGAGTCGGGTGATGATAGGTGGCTTCATGCACGATGCCGACTCCTCCGAGCCTTCCCTTATCCACTGCCGGTTCTTCGGTCGGATATCCGAGCACCAAAGCAATCATGGGAAAACAGAATTGCTCGGGTAAATTCAGAATTTTCCACACCCGCTCCATATCTCCTCGATGCAGTCCGTTCGTCAGCAGCGAATCGATTCCCATGGATCGCGCGGCGATTACGGCTGTCTGGGCAGCCAGCATGGTATCCATGCCGGCCGTCACAAAACTGACAATGGAATCAGAACGGTAAGCATGTCCCAGATGGGCCGAGCTTGCATGATGACGGGTATGATCCACGCAGTATACGAACATACAGCTTCCGCGATATCCGCATACCGCCTGCATGGTTTCCCGGTCCTTCACGACCACGATTGAGTAGGACTGCATATTCGACGCGTTGGCCGCCTGCACGCTGGCATGAAGGATCTCCTGAATCAGGGATTCGGGGATACTTTTATCGTTGAAGTTTCCATGAATGGTTCTGAGATTGTGAATGGTTTTCAGGGTTTCGTTCATGGATCCCTTTTGCACGGCACTTTCCGCTCCCCGGCCGGGCAATCCTTTCAGCAGGACCATTGCACCGCCTGCTGCCAGACCATTTTTTAAAAAATGACGTCGCCGCAGTTTCGTTTGCATAACCGGATTCCTCCATTAATTTGATCCTGAAAAATTGGTTTACGGTGTATCATAACCTTCAAAATAAAAAAAATCAAAGTCTTTCGGACAAATGCCCGGAAAACCGGTGCAAGCGTTGTGTTTTTTGGCGTCAATGTCATGCCGGCGGAATACCGGATCCGGCCGCTGCAGTCCACTCAGGTATCAAATGGAAAAGGATCGGTACGATAAGGAATTTCCGATGAGCCTGCCAACAACCCCGTTCCCTGTGATAAGGATTTTAATAATCCTATGAACATGCGGCACGGCACAATGGAAGACAAAAACGAAAATGGAATTTTATTTGGTGACGATGAGTGCCTCTGAAAGGGCATCCCGGCAGGAGAACAACAGGGATGAATCCGTATACAGAATGTGATCCGGTGAATCCGCTTGTCGGGATGCGGACTCCCCGGTACCGGTAACAGAGCCGGATTCGATACCGGTTTCGATAATCAGTTCGAAAAGATATCCGAAGTGATCATACAGGCCTGCGGATTATTTTAATCCGGCTGTATCCTCAGCCTGAACGTTCTGCAACATAACCATTGTGAATAAAAAAGGCCCCGGTATCGATTATTTCTTTTTTATCAGACTGATGATCCATAAAAGAATTAACGCTCCCACGAGTGCAGCGATCAGGGATCCGACGATCCCGAAAAACGCGATACCCAGAATTCCGAAAACCCATCCGCCGATAAACGCCCCGACACAACCGACAATCAGATTACCGACCAGTCCGAATCCTTTACCCTTCATGATCTTTCCGGCCAGCCAGCCTGCAACGAGTCCGATGATTAAAAAAAGAATGAAATTCATTTTTCTCCTCCTTTTTAACCGGGGCCTTTTTTAAAGAGGTCACTTCGTTAGAATAATAAGCGTATGAATCATACCTGGAATGCAGATAAGCAGAATTTTATTTATTTTTTTGGGTATGACTCATGCCTCCTTGAATGATCAAAATGCATGCAACCTTTTCTTATGGCAATTCCCCGAAACCAGAAGTAATTTTCGCGATCTGGGCGAATTTGTTCATGACCGCATCCAGGGCCTCGCCCTGCCGGTACGTGTCCTTGTCCAGTCTTCCGGCGGGATTGAGTTCGCTGAGCACATTCGCCTGATTCAGGTCCGGGTTGTCCTTGGCATACGGCCATAACCGGAACGATCCGCCCGTGATTTCATCGATCACCGTGGCCTTGCCGTCGATCATGCCGTATTCCAGTTTGAAATCAACCAGCTGTATCCTGAACGCAGCAAATGCCGCTTCCAGCACCGTAAATATGGTCGCGTTCAGGGACCGCATATCGGCAAACATATCCCCGTCCTTCTTGGCCTTGATAATATAATCGATATAGGTGTCGTCCAGCATGGGATCATGCAGCGGATCGTCCTTGTAATGGAATTGCGTGATCACCGGATCGTATCGTTTCCCTTCCGCTTCGCCCCCCCATTTGAGAATCGATCCCGCGGCCACGCGCCTTGACACCACTTCAAGATTGATCTTGAAATCCAGCTTTCTGACCAGGCTGACTTTCTCTTCAGGACTTTCGATATAATGGGTCCGGACCCCTTTCCGGTTCAGGTATTCAAAAATATCCTTGTTCGTCTGCCAGTCCACGAGCGCCTTGCCCTGAATGATATCATGCTTCACACCGTCGCCTGCCGTAATGTCGTCCTTGAAAACCATGAATACCGTTCCGGCATCGTCGGGATTTTCATAAATGATCTTGGTTTTGCCCTCGGCAATTTTCTTTAATTGTGAAAAACTGAGTGCCATCACATTCTCCAATCCGATAATTTTATAAATGAACGAGCAGGGATGTCATGAATGATGTGTCCGTTTTTTTGATCTCCGGTGCCGGCACCTGATTCTGCACATTCACCTGATAGCTGACACCGATCGAAAAACGGCTGTTAATGGCCACATTCACGGCGGCATCCCATAAAAAAAACGATTTTTCAGTATCCTTGACACTGACCAGGTAGTGGCTGTTCGATTCCAGTTTCATATTGGGCTGTATCTGCCACATATAATTCAGTGCCGTTTTCACGGTTCCGTAGGTTTCCTCATCCGTATCACCCACAGCATATTTATCCTTGTACAGCATGGATGAAACCAGGCTCTTGAACTGATGCTTCTCATTGCTGATGATATCGTATCCCAAACCGGGACCCACGGAGGCCCGGTACGTATAACCGGAAAACCTGTCGCGTGTGTACGTGAATTCCAGAAAAACAAACAAGCCGGCCGTGACCACTTTCTCACCCCTGGTTCCGAGTTCAAGCTTGTTGGCCTTTTCTTCGTCATTGTCCCGGGTCTGTAGCATGCTGCCCCTGAATAAACACCGCACGGACACGCATTCCCGCTCCATGGACAATTTTCCTGAAAACGTTTCCGTGCTCGTATTTCCCGAAGTGGCCACATAGGAAAGGCCCAGATCCGTTTTCCCGGTTTTTTCTTCGCCGCTCAACCGGGGAACCATCGATACAAACAGAACCGCACAAATCACAAAAAGCCGTTTCATGAATCCCTCCGTTGATTTGAACAGCCAAAGATCCATCGCCAGAGGCGGATGGCTTGAATGACATATGCATTCGAATATCCGGGCGGGCACAGCATTGCCGGCCGGCATCCGGTTCAGAGACCATGCAAAAAATGTAGAATATATTTTAATGAAGATCAAGCCTTATTTCCGGACGCATTCATGTTGTTGACATTTTTAAATTCTTTTGGTATCATTGAGCAGTGCAACGCCCGGTACCGGGCAATCCGCTGCAACCGGATTGAAGCTCCCCGCGGCAAGCCGCGGGGAATGCACCCGCTGTTCAGATTCACATCCAGAGAGGAATGCCATGTCAGACACGGAAAAGATAAACTGGGGCCTCATCGGCTGCGGAGACATATCGCGGCGCAGGATCGCACCTGCGATCAGGGATATGGAGCATGGACGCCTTTATGCCGTCAGCCGTGCCAATCCGGAAATGCTGGAATCGTTCGCAAGCGAGTTTCATGTCCGGAAAGTGTATGCCAACTGGAAAGAAATGATCAAGGATCCGGATATTCATGCTGTGTATATCGCCACACCCGTGCACCTGCATTCGGAAATGACCATTGCCGCCGCTCATGCCGGCAAACACGTGCTTTGCGAAAAGCCGATGGCCATGTCGGTTCCGGAATGCCTGAAAATGATCGATGCCTGTGAATCCTATGAAGTAAGGCTGGGAATTGCGTATTACCGTCACCTTTACCCGGTTATCGGCAGATGCAGGGAGATCATGGGCCAGGGTCTGATCGGGGATCCGACAATCGTTCAGATCAATGCTTTCTCCCACTTCGACAGGCAGCCGGGGGAAGCCAGATACTGGCTTCTCGAGAAGGAAAAATCCGGCGGGGGCCCCATGATGGATTTCGGATGTCACCGCATCGAAGTGATGCTCGATCTGCTGGGTCCCATCAGGACAGTCCGGTCCGTCCTGTCCAACCTGAAATACAAGCGGGACGTGGAAGATACGGCCGTTGCCTATTTCGAATTCGAGAACGGGGCAGTCGGCATTCTGGCTGTCACGCATTCGACTTTCGAAAACCGGGACACGGTTCAGATTTTCGGAACACAGGGATCCATTCATATCCCGGTTTTAAACGAGGGCCGTTTGATGCTGCGTACGGCTTCCGGTGATCAGAAGGAGCATTTGCCGCCGCATAACAATCTGCACATGCCCCTGATCGAGGATTTTACACAGGCAGTCCTGCGAAACCGTGAACCGGCAGTAAACGGCAGGACCGGTCTCGAGGTCAACCGGATTCTGTCCCGCATTTATGAGCATGAAGATGAACAGGCCGGCTGAAACCGACGTTCCGGCATTCGAAACGGCCGGCACGGGCCTCATCATGATCAAACTAAAAAAAGGCCTCTTTGCATGACACGACGATCCAGATCCATGCTCATGATCCCGGCCGCCGTTCTGGCCGCTGCCATCGTCACACTGACACGGATCGGCACCCGTGATGTGCCGCTGCCTGAATTTCCGGGTTGGCCCGCCAGGGCTGCGGAACACCAGATTGTCGTTCATGCCCAATACAGGCTTTCATACAATGAAACACACGAGCAGCCCGACTGGGTGATGTATCAGCTGAAATCGGTCTCCCTTGAGGATGCGTCTTTTGACAGAACCGACAATTTCCGCCCGGATCCCGATGTGATCAGTTATTCAGCCACGCTCGAGGATTATGTACGGTCCGGTTATGACCGAGGTCATCTTGTACCGGCCGCAGATATGGCCTGGTCCCGGGATGCCATGTCGGAGACTTTCTACATGAGCAATATGAGTCCGCAGGATCCCCGGTTCAACAGGGGCATCTGGAAAACCCTGGAGACACAGGTCCGCGATTGGGCCGTTAAAAACGGGAACCTCTTCGTGGTGACCGGTCCGATACTGGAAGCGGGGCTCGGCACCATCGGGAGCAATCGGGTCTCGGTGCCCAGACGATATTACAAAATCGTTCTCGATTATGAAGAACCGGAAATCAAGGCGATCGCATTTCTCATGGAAAACAAAAAACTGACCGGCAGTCTCATCAGCTACGCTGTGCCCGTGGATTCGATCGAATCCGTTACCATGATCGATTTCTTTCCGGATCTGCCGGACGATCTGGAGAACCGCCTCGAATCAGAGGTCGATACGGCATTGTGGTTCAATCCAAGATAAGGGAACAAACATGAATCGGCGCAATTTTTTAAAAACCGGAAGCATACTCGGTGCACTGTCCGTCACAGGAAGCGGAGTAAAAACAATGAGCCGTTCGAAACAGAAACCGCTTTCCTTCCCGCGGTACCGCGGATTCAATCTGCTTGCCAAATTCAGCGGCCGCGGTCCCCGGCGTCCCTTCGAGGAAGAGGACTTCGAAATCATGGCGGAGCTGGGATTCGATTTCGCCAGAATTCCCATGTCCTACTGGAACTGGGCATCTCCCCGGGACTGGACCGCCATGGATGAATCCTTCTTCGGTGATATCGACGACGTGATCGAACTGGGCCGTCAGTACCGTATTCACATCAATCTGAATATGCATCGCGTGCCCGGATACTGCATCAACGGACGTGACATGGAACCGGCGGACCTGTTCGACGACACACCGGAAAATATGCAGAAGGCGCTGGATGCAGTCATTTATTACTGGAAATACTTTGCCGCACGTTACCGGGGTGTTCCCAGTACGCTGCTCAGTTTCGATCTGATCAACGAACCCCCGCACATGGAAGAAGAAACAAGGTATGTCCAGGTGGTCAGGGCCCTGGTCGAAGGGATACGGGCGGAGGATCCGGACCGTCTGATTGTGGCGGACGGCAAGGATGTGGGCAGAACGCCGGTATACGGCATCACGGACCTCGGACTTGTTCAAAGCACGCGCGGATACGATCCCATGAGCGTGAGTCATTACACGGCAGGCTGGGTGCCGGCGGATTCCTTTGAAACATCCGGTCCGCCGGAATGGCCCCTGAAGGGAGATGACGGGAAAATCTGGGACAGGTCCGCTTTGAGGGCCGGACTGATCGAACCCTGGAAGCCGCTCATGAAAAAAGGAATTCCGGTTCATGTCGGCGAATGGGGCTGTTACAATAAAACGCCGCACGCCGTGGCCCTGGCCTGGATGCGGGACCTGCTCAGCCTGTGGAAAGATGTGGGCTGGGGTTACGCCATGTGGAATTTAAAAGGCGACTTCGGCATATTGAACAGCCGGCGTAACGATGTGACATATGAACCGTACAGGGGCCATCAGCTGGACCGCAAAATGCTGGAACTGCTGAAGGCGTTTTAGTTGCCGGATACTCAGAGATTCAATACGGCTTTTGCGATCGAGAAATAGATCAGGAGGCCGCTTGCATCGATGATGGTCGTCAAAAGCGGGCTGCTGATCACGGCCGGATCCAGTTTGAGCCTGGTCAGTATAATGGGCAAAACACTTCCAAGCAGGTTCGCCCAGAGCATGACCATGACCAGCGAAAGACCGACCACGAGCCCCACATCGGCTCCGCTTTTCCAGAACACGCTTCTGAAATAGATGACCACGCCCAGTGAAACGCCCAGCAGCAGCCCGACCAGGAGTTCCTTTCTGATTACAGCAAACCATTGCTTCAATCCCAGTTCGCCCGTGGCGATGGCCCGGATAATCAGTGTGGACGATTGCGAAGCCGTATTGCCGCCGCTGTCGATCAGAACCGGAATAAAAAAGGCCAGGGCCAGGACGGTTTGCAGTGCGTACTCGAAGTGTGAGATGACGGCCGAAGACAGAAAATTGGCCACGAGAAGCAGTAAAAGCCAGCCGATTCTCTTTTTATACAGATGAAACGGCGTTGCCTGAATATAATTTCCGGAAACCGGGCTGACGGCCGCGCCCTTATGAAAATCCTCGGTGACTTCCTGTTCGAGCACATCGATCATGTCATCGATGGTCACGATACCCAGCAGGAGTCCCGACGCATCGATCACGGGCAGTACGTTTAAATCATAATGTTTCATCAGCTGAACCGCATGCTCCTGGTCTTCCGCTGCCTCGATGGCAATAAACTTGTCATCCATCAGGTCCGTCACGGATTGCCCGGAACCGGAAAGCAGGAAGCGCCGGATGGGAATATCATCCAGAAGTTTCTGATTTTCATCCGTCACATAGACCATATTGATCGTTTCCGCATCCTTCCCCACGCTGCGTATATGCCCGATCGCCTGTTCCACGGACCAGTCCGACAACACGGATACAAAATCCGGCGTCAGCAGCCTTCCGACGCTCCGTTCCGGATATCCGAGAAGAACCAGTGCCTCTTTTCTGGCCTTCTGCGGCAGCAGATTGAGCAACTTCTGTGTCACTTCCGCCGGCAGATCATCGAACAACCGGGTTCTGTCATCGGCCGGCATGTCCAGAATCAGGGTGCACAGCTCCCTGTCGCCGAAAGTCAGTATCAGCTTCTCCTGAAGCCCAGGATCGAGCCATGCGAAAACCTGGGAGGCCAGTGATCTGGACAGGAGCCGGAAAAGCAGCATGGCATCCCGGTTATCCAGCCCGCTGATCAGAACGGCAATGTCCTGCGCCGGCCATTCGTTCAGAATATCCTTCAAATCATCCCAGTTACGATGCCGGACAAGATCCATGATTTCAGGTTTCAGGAATTGAAGCATCATCATTTATTCTCCCGATTATGAGTCCGGCTGTACATGACGCAGATAACCGTTATAAACTGAAAAACCGGCCGGTCAGGATGGAATGCCTGCACCCGGCCCGTGTTCAGTTAACATGGTCTTAACAAAAATGAACTGGGAAAATGTATTCACAATTTCAATCGAAATCAACATTTTTATCTTGAAATTGGTCGATCAATCCATTATTTTCAAAATAGATAACGTTAAAACTGCATGGTCAGCCTGTACAAGAGTCGCTAAATATCCTGATATTCGGTTACATAAAATCTCTCACTCGTAAGGAATGACAGTAACTATTCAAATACTTGGATTTGTAACAGGGGCTCTAGCAAAAGGAACAGCCGATGGATGAAAAAATGAAATCCTCGCCCAATAACATTGACCAGATCCGGCATTTGATCTTCGGGGATCAGATACAGGACTACGAACGGCGGTTTCAGGAAGTGATCAAAAAAACGGATCAGCTGAAAAAACTCGTTCAGGAGCAGAAAACCGATATCGATGCCCAGATCAAGGCCCTCGAACAGACCATTATGAAGACACTTTCGGACAGCCAGGAAGCGATTCACAAAGAAATAAAAAACCAGATGCAGTCGTTAAAAAAAGACCTGGCATCCCTCGAAGCACATCAGTCTGAAATTGCCGAAGATAAACTGGATCGCAGCCTGCTGGCGGACCGGCTGATCGATCTGGCCATGGCCCTGAAAGGCGAGTCCCTTCTGGATCAGTTCGGCAAGGACAATCCCACTGATGCATAAAACAAGCGGTCACATGAGTGAAGACACTTCATCTGCCTTTGAACAGCTCAGAACACTTTTACTGAGTGATGACTGGCGGCACTTCAGGGAAATCCGTGATACGGTCGAATCTCTGGCAAAGGAAGTGCATGACAAAGATCAGCTCATCGAAACCCTGGATCCGGTGATCGCGGATTTACTGGACCGGAAAATCCACGAATCCAGGTCGGAAATGGCCGAAGCCCTTGCTCCTGTGATGAGCGAAGCCATAAAAAAACAGATCGAAGGTGCGAAGGAAGACATGGTGGATGCACTGTATCCGATCGTCGGAAGCATGGTTGCAAAGGCCATCCAGGAAGCCATGCGAAAACTCATGGAAGAGATCAATGCCCGGTTTAAACAGGCCGCCCATAATCGTTTCATGATTTTCGTCAAATCAAAAGTGTTCCGTGTTCAGCCGGCAGAAATCGTACTCGCCGACGGCATACTTTTTATACTCGAAGAGATCTTTTTGATCGAGAAAAAATCGGGGCTTTTAATCGGATATGAAACCCGGAACGAGTCCCATGCAGAAGAGGACGCATATATCCTGGGAGGCATGCTGACAGCCATCCGGCAGTTTGTCAGCGACGCCTTTTCAACGGCTGGTAAAGGAGAACTGCTGGAAATTCAGCATGAGGACCATACGATAAGGGTAGATGCTGCAAGATATACGTATCTGGCCGCCGTATATCAGGGTGTGGCGCCTCACGACTTCAATGATCAATTGTCCCGGCTGCATCATCGGATTCATAACAGATTCTATAAAAGGCTCCGGGATTTCCAGGGAGAGTCTTCCGAATTTCATGGCGTCAACCCCATCATCAACCGTCTTTTTCAAAAATACAGGAATTATGTCCACGACAATCAATAAAAAAATCTGCCTGCTGGGAGAATTCGGGGTAGGCAAAACCAGCCTGATACAGCGGTTTGTATTCGACCGGTTCAGTGATGATTATTTGACGACACTGGGAGTGAAAATCACAGAAAAACTGATGCCTCCCCTGAAAAAAAACCGGCATATGATCCAATTCAGATTTCTTATCTGGGATATTGCCGGTTCGGAAGACGGCCTCGTGAAACATGAGGGATATTGGACGGGGGCGTCCGGAGCCCTGATCGTGACCGATCTCAGCCGGCCCGATACCATCACAGCCGCAGCCCATCTTATTGACCATTTTCTCCATTTGAATGCCGGTGCGGGTATCGTGATTGCAGGCAATAAAACAGACCTCATCGGGAATCCGCTGCTGCATTCATCCGGGGAATCACTTAAAAAGCTCGCGGACAACCTGAGCTGTCCGAGTATTCTGACCAGCGCAAAAACAGGACAGCATGTGGAAGATGCATTCCTCTCACTCGCTCATTGTCTTCCGGAATAACCCATGAGCATTGCTCCGCTCCATACACGTATTTTGGATACCATTCAGGCAGGATGGATATTTCTGGACAGGGAATACCGTATTGTCCGGTACAACCGGCAATTTCAGGACTGGTTCCCTGAATTGCCGGCATTAAAACAGCCTGTGGTCACGGATGTGCTGCCTGAAACCGTGGGACTTGAAAGTCCGTTTGACGACATGGTTTCGGGGAAAAAACCGTTTTTTTTCATTCCGTATATTCAAAAGGAACCCGATCCCGGAAAAGAGCAATTTTTCAATCTTTATATCCTGCCCTCCGGCATAGAGAAAGAACCTCTGCTGATCCTGATGATCGACGATACGGAGCTGGCCGCCGCACAGCGGAAAATCCAGCAGCAGGCCTACGAAATCAAATTGATGCACAATATGCTGAACATGAAAACACGCAGTCCGGTTCAGTTCATCGGCAGCTCGGAACCCGTTCAGCAATTAAAAGCAATGATCCTGAAAGTCAGCCGTGTCGGATCTTCGACCGTTCTGATCCAGGGAGAGACCGGCACGGGCAAAAGCCTGATTGCACAGCTGATCCACCTGGCATCGGAGAATGGAGACGGTCCGTTCCTTGAATTCAACTGTGCCGCAGTTCCGGAATCCCTGCTCGAATCGGAATTATTCGGTCATGAAAAAGGGGCTTTCACCCATGCGGTTGCACAGAGAAAAGGGCTGCTTGAAGAGGCCCGCGGCGGTACACTGTTCCTTGATGAAATCGGCGACATTCCGCTGAATCTTCAGGCAAAACTATTGACCATGCTGGAATCACGGAAATTTCGCCGGCTGGGAAGCACCAGGGAAATCAAGGCGCAGTTCCGCCTTATCGCGGCCACGCACCGGGATCTGCAATCCATGATCAGGGAAGGGACGTTCAGGCAGGACCTTTATTACAGAATACAGGTCGTGACCCTTCATTGCCCGCCTCTGAGGGAACTGGGGGATGATATCATGGAAATCGCCTCTCATTTCATCCATACCTTCAATCTCGATTTTAAAAAACAGGTCAGGGGCATGAATTCCGAAGTGAAGCATATGCTGCGGACCCATTCATGGCCGGGCAATGTCCGTGAACTGAGAAACGTGATCGAACGGGCCATGATTTTTACCGAAAACAAAGAACTGCTGCCCGGCGATATTCAATTGACCGGACAGGGAACCCGGACGGTTTCCCCCGCTTTTTCGCTGCCGGAAGACGGCCTTTCCTTCGAACAACTGGAAAAACAGCTGTTGGAGCAGGCTCTGGAGCGATGCCGGGGCAATCAGAGTCAGGCGGCCCGGCTGCTCAAAATGAGCAGGGACACATTCCGGTACAGGCTTGAAAAGCATCATATGCTCACATGAAGAAATCGATTAGTTATCTTGCATGGTCATACCGGGTTTGATCAGAACGATGAGCACAGGATCCTATCAAAAAATCATCATTCCCATGCTGCTGTTGTTTACAGGCGTATGCACTTGCTGTCTTCGAACACATCTCGAACGGATCCCGGTGAGCCTTCGAATCCAATGCGTCGATGTCATTTCTTCTTTCCGAGCGGAATGCACATCCATTGCAATGGACGGCCGAGACGTTCAAATCGTCGGAAAAGTGGCGGACATCGCATCCATAGACAGTATTGAAAGCGCCCTGTCGGCCATTGAGGGACTCCGGAACATCCAAACGGATTTTCAATTGCACGAAGACGTCCGGAAGAACCTGTGGATCCGGACATTGTCCAATCGTGAAATATACTTCGGGAAGGACAGCTCATCCCCTCCGGTCTCGAGCGAATCACTCATCGATTCACTGACCGATTTTTTAAACAGGTATCCGGATATGCATCTGACCATTTACGGGCATTCGGATACGGAAGGGGATTCGCTCTACAACATGATCCTGAGTGAAAAACGCGCGGACTCTGTACGTGCCGCACTGAACAGGAAAGGATGCCATGACGATCGGTTGACCGCAGTGGCTCTCGGAGAGCAGGCGGCCGATTCGCTTATCCTCTCCGATTCCAGAGCACGCCGTGTACATTTTAAATTCGAGGAGACGGTTCCATGATTTTTCTTGCAGGAGAAATTCTCGCATGCCTGACCGCATCGCTCATGATCGGACTGGTCACGGGATGGTTGTTGCGCGGAATGCAGACCAGCCGGAGAATGAAGCATCTGGAAAAAATGTATCAGATCAATCTGGCAAGTCTGAAACCCGGTCCGTCTTCAACGGTCCGGTGAACTGCGCCGCACCGCCTGGCTGTGCCATTTCACGACATCCGGACCAAATTCTGGGTGATATCACGCATCGCTCCATTCTCTGCCCTGCCGGACAGCAAATCCTCATTTAATATATGCTCTTGAAAATTAATATATTGTGACAATTCCGCAATTTGTTTTACATCGCTGGCACAACATTTGAATGAATCCATTTTCATGAATAGGCAAAATGGATAATTCTATGATCATCGACTGCAACATCAACGGGTTTTTGCACAACGGATCCTTCATCAGCAGGTCCGGCCCGACGGAATCTGTCAGCCGGAAGCAAAAGAGAGTCATGATCGTCGAAGATGAAATGATCGTGGCCATGGATCTCGCCAGCTTCCTCGACAGGAACGGATTTGAGATTGTCGGGCTGGCCCAGAGCGGGATCGATGCCGTTACCCTGGCCGTACATTCCAAACCCGATATCATCATTATGGATATCGATCTGCCGGGCACACTGGATGGTATTGCAGCAGCCGAAAAAATCGAGAACCAAATCGTCACGACCATCATTTTTGCCTCCGCCCATCATCTGGGAGATCCGAGAATTGATAAAATCATCAATGAGGGCGGCTACAAGTTTATTAACAAACCCTATCAGGGTGAATCGGTCAGGGATATGATTCTCCATGAATAGGGGCCGGTCTTCGATGCAAACAATCCAATCCGGGTGTTTTTCCACCCAAACCTGAAAAAAATACGGCCTCCAGCCGGATTTTGTATTGCTTTTTTCTGGGAATTTCATTTCCTTATCTCCATACCACACTCACGTTCAGGCTGCCCGATCCTTTCATCAGTCCACAGAGGATGCCAATGAAAACGTTCAAAAGCCCGATAACGGCATATGCCGTATTCCTGATCACGTTCCCGATTCTTGTCCACACACAAAATCCTGTGCCCGGCCCCGGTCCCGATCCCGATCCGCTTCGCTTTCAGTCCGAAATCGACGCCTTCGTTCAATGGGACCGTAAAAACAGTGTCCCCGGACATGCCGTGCTGTTTATCGGAAGTTCCAGTATCCGGATGTGGATGACCCGGGAGGCATTCCCGGAATGGCCGGTTGTGAACCGGGGATTCGGAGGCGCGCATATTTCGGATGTGGATTATTATTATCAGCAGGTGATTGCCCCGTACGAACCGGATATCGTCGTCTTCTATTGCGGCGATAATGACATCGCCGGTCATAAAACCGTTGAACAGGTTTTCGAAGACTATCAAAACCTCGAGGCGCGGATCAGGGAGGACTTCCCGGAGGTACGGTTCATTTATCTGCCCATCAAACCGAGTCTGAGCCGCTGGGATTACTGGGAAGCCATGAAGGAGGTAAACGTCCTGATCGAAGAGGACTGTGAAAAGAACGCGTACTGTTTTTATCTGGATACAGCGACACCCATGCTGAATTCCGAAGGCCGGCCGGATAAAACCTTGCTCAGGGATGACGGACTGCATCTGACGGAAAAAGGGTATGCTGTCTGGAACAAGCTGCTGCAGGATCTGCTTTCATCTTTCCCTGCGGACTAGCGGAAACCGTCTCTGTACTCTTTAGGAGCATCTCATGAAAATGTATCACCTGAAACGTTCCATACCGGCGCTCATGTTTGCCGCCGTCCTGTTCAGAACGGACCTTGTACAACCAGAAACCATCATTCAGGCCAGTCATCCCGGATTTCAGTACACCGGGCGCATTGATTTCTCGGACACCCTGTCCCCTGTCATTTACTGGCCGGGCTCCTACATCAAAGCACGTTTTCAGGGCACTTCCGTACAGGTGATGCTGGATGATTCGACCGGGGATAATTACTACAGCGTGTTTATCGACAATGACGATCATCCTGTCATCATCGACTGCGGGCCGGGCTTTCAGATGACTGCCGTGGCGAAACATCTGACGGATACGGTGCATCAGATCATGATCTTCAGGAGAACCGAGGGATTCTCAGGCCCGACCCGGTTCAAGGGTCTGGTCCTGGATGACGGCAGATCACTCGAAGAACCGCCCGCACGTCCGGCCAGAAAAATAGAGTTTTACGGCAATTCGATTACCTGCGGCATGGGTAACGAGGTGCCGGACGAGGAAGAAGACGAAAACAATGCCAAACGCAACAATTTCCTGGCCTACGGCGCCATAACCGCCAGGGCACTCGATGCGGATTATACGTGTATCGCGAAAAGCGGCATCGGCATTCTGATCAGCTGGTTCGACATGATTATGCCCGAATATTATAACCGTCTGAATCCGTGGGACCCGGACAGCAAATGGGATTTTACCCGGTGGACACCGGACCTGGTCGTGATCAACCTGTTTCAGAACGACAGCTGGCTGATCGGCCGGCTGGAACCGGTGCCCGATGAGGAGCGCATCGTACAGGCATACGATGATTTTCTCGGATTGATTCGCGGCAAATATCCGGACAGTCCCATCATCTGCACCCTCGGGAGCATGGATGCGACAAAGGAATTGTCCCCATGGCCGGGTTATGTACAAAAAGCTGTGGACCAGAGGAAAAAGAAGAACAAGGATCCGAATATTGTCACGCTTTTCTTTGAGTTCGACGGCACCTATAAACATCCCAGGGTGCGTCATCATAAGGCCATGGCGGACACGCTGACGCAGTTTATCAGAAAAAATCTGGGATGGGAATAACGGAAGATCAGTCCGCTGTTCCGTACGATGAAACGGATAAAGTAAAAGAGTAAAAGGGTTGAAGCGTTGAAGAGTAAGGAAAGGACCAAAATGGGGCTGGGGAGTGGCCGCGTCTACACTTCTACCCTTCTACAATTCTGTTATAACCCGGCTGCCATGATCACCAAAAATAACGGGGAGAAACCGTCATGAATAAAATGAGACGATTCATTCTGACCGTCATGACTTTTTTTCTCACAATCACATTCTGTGCGGCACGGCCAGAAGTCCGGCAATACGAGGCGGAACAGGCCGTGCTTGCGGACAGCATACAGGTCAGGAACGATCATGAGGCAAGCGGAGGACGCTATGTTTTCATGCCTCCGAACCGGGGATCGGTCCGTTTCGATGTCGATGTGGACTCGACGGCAAGATACAGGCTCCAAATCCGGTACCGGGCCGCGGACGGGGACAATGCCCAGCATATTCTGATCAACGGAAAGGAGTATGCCCCGGAAATCGGTTTTCCAATCAGCCGGTCGTGGACAGAAATCACGCATGCGGCCGGACTGAAAAAGGGGACCAACCGGATCGAGCTGCTTGCCTCGTGGGGCAATATGGATATCGATGATCTCCGCGTCATGGGTCCCGTATTCGACGCCCCTGATATCACGCCGGTCCAGAACCGGAACTACCGGGACATGCCCCGGCCGGAGCTGGTGTTCCAGCTCGAAAAGAACCATAATCCGTTTACAGGCGTGACGCTCTCGGGGAATTCCGTTCCCTTCACATTTTCACCGGTCAGCTATTTGGAAGACGCGGGACGCATCACCCTCCCGGGCAGTTTTATTCAGACGCTTACCGCGGGCGGTCATGCGTTTCATCTCAATTTCTCAAATACGGATCCGGTCGTTTTCACGGTTTATACCGCTGAAACCTGCCCGCCGTCTGACTGGACCATCATCGATCTGGATGTGAGTCACGGAACCGCAGTGCTGATGCTGCTGCCCTCGGGCCGGACGCTCCTGATCGATACGGGCACGAAATCCATGTGCCGGGAACGTGTGATTCCGTTCCTCGACCGGCATGGGCTTACCCTGGACGAATTGTGGATCACGCATGAGCACAACGACCATATGGGGGGCAGGGAATTACTGACCGAAAAATTTCCGGAGATGCGTCTCAAGGGATATCATGATTATCACCGGGATGACCGGTTCGATTACGGGGGCGTAAACGTCACGATTCTGAACTCCTGGGAGGACGGGAGCGACGAACTCGGGGAAAACTCCCGGTCCCTGTCCATGCGCATGGAATACCGGGATTTTATATACACGCACGGAGGGGACATTTATGCCTCGAATCAGGAACAGATCCTGAAAAGATACGGGGAAAGGCATCAAACCGAAATGCTGAAGACCCATGTATATCATGCCAACCATCATTTTCACGGCTCGGTGGACAACGAATACCTGCGTTTCATCGATCCCTGTCTGATTCTCGTATCCGGTGAAGAGCACATATACGGCCGGGGAGCTTATACCCATCACGTGCAGAAAAACGTACTTGCAATTCTGAAGAAAAATCATAAAAGACTGATCGAAGACCTGCTCGCATTTGAAGTCGGGCATGTCGTGATCCGGATCACGGACGGGGAGCACTGGACCTATGAAACCTGTCTGGATCCGGATGCCGTATTCCCCCTAACCGTACTGTCCGATAAATGAGTCCGGCCGCCCGGAATCCGTCGGGATTCCATAAAGAGCCGGTCGATTGGAATTCATAAAAAAAGAAGGACAATTTCATGAAAAAATCAATCACCCTTCCGCTCCTGGCATGGACGATTCTATCCGTGTTCTGCCTGGAACCCGGCCTCTCCGTGGCCGCTGAACTGACATTCGCCCGGGAGAACGGCCATCCGGTGATTATCATTCCCAATCCCGCCGGACCGGCCATTCGCATACAACCGGTTTCAAAAAAAACCGGCAGCATCGGATTTGAAATAAACGGTAAAAGACACTGGCTGCCGGACAAATCCATGAAATGGGACGGCAGCACATGCACCTGGGAAAAATCACCGGCCGGCACGGTGCGGCTGACGGTGGAACCCGGGCAGGACAGGTGCCGGCTGCATATCGAACCCGGCAGCGACACCGGGCCCGTTCCCCTCAAATGGATCATCCACATCGCGGCACTGCCCGAAGAGTATTTTACCGGTGCGCTCGAGCGTGTCGTGGACGGCCATCAGAACAAATGCTGGGAAAAGGGCATTCAAACCGGTCTGAATCTGCGGGGCGAATTTGTGGAAATGAAGGTCAAACCGACGATATCCGCCTATGCGCCCTTCTATATCTCTTCTTCCAATTACGGTTTTTTTACGGAAACCACATGGCCCGGATCCTTCGATTTCTGCAAATCCGGCGAAGAGACCGTCGAAATCGCGTTTGAAGGACCCGAATTCGACTTTTGGCTCTATTTCGGCACACCGCTCGAAATTGTACAGAAACACGCACTGGAGGCAGGCCCGCCTTTCTGTCCCCCGGCCTGGGCCTTCGGCCCCTGGCGATGGAGGGATGAACATAAAAACAGAGCCGCATATTATGATTCAACCGCGGTCCATGCCCCCTTCAACAGCGAACTGGTGGAAGACATTCTCATGATGAAAGCCCTCGATATCCCCTGCACTGCATACTGGGTAGACCGTCCCTGGGCCATCGGCCCCAGGGGATTCGACGATTATGAATTCGATCCTGTACGCTTTCCGGAAGCGGAAGCCATGATCGGCTGGCTGAACGGTCGGGGCATCGAATTCATGCTGTGGATCGCTCCCTGGGTCATGGGAAAAATGAACGAGACGGCCATTGACAGCAATTTTATTTTGACCAGCAAGGACTACGACACAGTGGATCAGGAACTAATCGACTTCACGCATCCCCGGGGAAGGCAGTGGTGGATGGAAAACGGGCCAGCCAGGCTGGCACGCATGGGCGTTCGCGGTTACAAGCTGGACCGGGCGGACGGGGAAAAACTGATGGACACATTCGATTTAAAAACCGCTTCGGGAAAGACGTACCGGGAAAATTACAATGATTATCCCCGTCAGTATGTCGAGGCCACCTTTAAAGCGGTTCAACCCATACTCGGCGATAATTTCATCCTGTTTCCGCGTGCCCAGTATACGGGCAGCTCGAGATACGGCGGCCTGTGGGCCGGTGATACGAACGGCCGTCCCGAGGGATTGCGTTCCGTCATCATCGGAATGCAGCGCTGCAGTATCATGGGTTACCCGGTCTGGGGATCGGACACGGGCGGGTACTGGGGCGATTTCTCACATGAGACATGTATGAGATGGCTGGCGTTCAGTTGCTTTTCGCCCATCATGGAAGTGGGCCCGACCAACAACCGGGGTTTCTGGGACAACCCGGAACCGCCGCATTATGACAGCGAACTGATCGCAGTCTGGCGCCTGTACGCAAAACTCCGGATGAAACTGAAACCCTATATTCACGCACTTGCCAGGGAAGCATCGGAAACCGGCACGCCGATTGTCAGGCCTCTCTTCCTTGCCTGTCCGGACCAGCCCGAAAGCTGGATGGACTGGCAGACCTTCATGCTCGGTCCGGATATTCTCGTATCGGCAATCTGGGAACCGGATGCTAAAACCCATTCCTGCTATCTGCCTGCAGGTGAAACATGGATCAATGCCTGGGACACAACGATGAAACTCGAGGGCGGACAAATTATCGATATGGATACACCTCTTTATAAAATACCGGTTTTTATCAGAGATGGATCCGGGATCGACCTGGGAGACCTGGAACATTTATACAGAGAATCCCTCGACATCGCGGCCAGAAAGCCGGATCTGGGCGGACTGGAAAGAGAACAGGGCTGGCAGTAAATGAGCCGCCTTCCGGGGGCAATTCACCTCCGGCGTTCCGGCTGCTCGTCCATGGTGCATGAAAATGCGTGTGCCTGCAGCAGGATTTCAATTGCTTTGGCAAAGCAGCCGGTTTGAAAAAAAAAATCCGGGGCCTTCAAGCAGGTCCCGGATCCATTAAAAAGGAAACCGTACGGGACGCACCGGCTCCCGTGCGGTTTTTCTATTTCATGAGCATCATTTTCCGGACGTCCCTGAACAGCATGTGGCCGTCACGATCCCTGGCTTCCATCCGGCAGAAATAAACGCCTGAAGTCAGGGCCCCGTCCTCGAACGCGATCCGGTGTGCACCGGCCTGGTAGCTGCCTTTTCCGATTTCCCGGATCCGTCTGCCGAGTATATCGTACAGGGTAAACGTCACCTCACTCGCCGAGGGCACATCGAACCGGAACGTGGTCCGGCCGTTGAACGGATTGGGATAGTTGCCGTACAGCATGAATTTTCCCGGCAGTGCTGACTGCTCCTGCTCCACTCCGGTCACGACCTGTTTCAGCACCACATTATCCACATACAGGTCCCCGGATATTTCCATGAGGAAGGCCAGAACGGCTTCAGAAGTACTCGACGATCTTTTGGTGAATTCGTATGAGTGATGTTCTCTCTGCGGCGTCACCTGTATGGCGCCGATACGCGCAAAATCCGTCTGACCGTTCGAAGTCGCCACCAGCGGCTGCACCTGAAGGGTCACATTCGACCATACATCGAACTCCATGACATACGTCTCGTTCCGTATCAGTTCCACCGGATACTGGTACAGATACGCGCCTCCGTATCCGTTGATTGCGCTGACCTTCAGATGAAAAACGCTGTCGACCACACTGCCCTCCATGTCCACGCTTCCGTAATAGGACAGGCCCCAGAAATTATCGCCCTGTGAGAAATCATCGTTTAACACCTGATTTTCTCCCGGCTCGATGATCTTTACAATCGCTCCTTCCTGGTTGGAATATCCGGATTCCTGGCCCGTTTTACTGACCGAAGTGACCCGGAAAAAATGAATCGCCTTGTTCTCCAGATTGTCGAACTTTTTCATCGTGAGCCGGCTCGTGTCGAGAAGCGCCGTCGGATCCGGACTGGTCCCGTGGTATATCCGGTAATAATCCACGTCCGGATCGCCGAACTGGTTGAACAGAAGGGTCGCGCCTCTGGCCCCCGATTCGATGATCAGGTAGGGTGTTTTTGCAGGCACGTTCCAGTTGAATTTCTGGGTACGGTAACATTCGTCATGACTTTCATAGTTCATTTCGTACACTTTTTCCCCGTCTGCCGTCACCTCGGTGGCCTTGGGTCTCGGACCGATGGCCCAGTTGATCAGTGTATTGCCGTTGGGCAGGCGCTGGGCGTTTCCCATATAACTTGAATAGACGGTACCCGGTTCGTTGCGATATTCCCATACCATGGTGGCCGTCATCGCCAGTGTGTCCAGGGCATATTCCACGGCCCTGGACTGCGGCTGGGAATGCTCGTTTCCATTGTCGAACATCAGATAGTGACCGTCTCCCAGCACGCGGGCCGCATGCTGCCCGGAAAATCCGTCCAGCGGATCGTCCACGAACGTAAAATCACTATGGTTGCCTCCGAGGCGCCAGATAATGTCCCCGGTCTGCCTGTTAATTTTGGTCACTTCCGACATGTGCCGGCTCGATATCACCAGATTGCCGTCGTCATCCACATCGATGGAATTGAGATGCGGATAACGGAACGTGTTGGAGAACGATTCCACCCGCATATCGGCCACATCGAAATGATCCAGCGGATTCCATGTAAAAATCACCTGATCATCCTTGTCCAGTTCCTGTACGAGACTCAGTATCATATATGCATTGGACATCCCGCCTTCGATCACCGTACTCAGGTCATACTGAAAATAATCCAGGACAATGATGAGGTAGTTGCCGTTCGGCATTACCTGAAGCTCGTGCTCGCAGGACACATAGCCGGGACCCGCATAAAACGTATCCACGACCGCGTACGTGGAATCCATGCCGATATATCCGTACGGTGTCTGGTAGCCCCACTGCGCGGTCAGCATGCCGTTGGACTGCACCTTGAAATCCCGCTGGCGCACGGGCGTGCGCCTGTACCAGTATGGCGTGCCGTCGTTGTTCAGAATCAGCAGATACGGCATGCTGGGGCGATTGTTCAGAAAAAACTTGCCTGTATCCGGTGACGTGTTCACGGTCACGTCCACGTACATGAAATCACTGGGCACGGACACACCGTTCGGAAGAATGGTGGGTTCTCCGTAGGCCTGGAATGAACGGGCCGCGGATTTCGGACTCCGGATCGAATTTTCACCGGATCCGAAAGACACGGGTGCGGGAAACGGTGCCGGCCGCCCCGTAGTAAATGAATACGAAAAGGACCGGTCTTCCAGCCTGATTGTCACGGAAACGGATTCCCCGGGTTCAAAGGCCTCATCCGGATAAAAAAGATATGTCGGCGGGGTTCCGCTGGTTTTGCATACCCCGTTGATGATTCCGCTTTTTTCACCGGTCACTTCAAAAACCGGTCTTTCGTGAGCGGACGCATTCTCAAGTCGCAGAATCAGGCTGGTCTGCGGATTGATATAGGCGGCACCCGGTTTCGGATACAGGTAATGAATGCGGTCCTCCAGCGATGCGGTTGCATGGATGGCAAGAACAATCAGCAGCATACCGGACAATATGAAGCGTCTTCTCATGGTTTTTATCCCTCCTTTTCGATCCATTTTAAAATGTGCCGGCCCTGTTTATCCTGTCTTCCGTCCGGCTGCATTCAAATCTACCTGAGGACTGTCATTTTCCTGGTTTCCTGAAATAAAAGACGGCCGCCGGCATTACGGGCCTCCATTCGGATAAAATAAACGCCGGACGGCAATGCATGATCATTGAACAGAACCCGGTGCGAGCCGGACAAGCAGGTTCCCCGATGGATCGTACAATGCTGTTTTCCCAGAATATCGTAAAGATTGATGGTCACTTCACTGGCGACCGGCAACTCAAACGAAATCGCCGCAGTCCCGTTGAACGGATTGGGGTAATTGCCGTTGAACCGGAATTCACCGGGAAGTGTCTCACTGCTGTTGCCGATTCCGGACGTGATCTGTCTGAACACCACATTATCGATTACAATCTCTCCGGTATCCATCTCGAGACCGAAAGCGACCAGTGCGTCCGAAGTGCTCGATCGTGTCTGTGTAAATTCATAAGAATGACGGATCGTTTCCGTGGTCGCCTGGATGGCGCCGATCCGCGCATAATCCGTATTCCCGGTTCCCGAGACCACGGCCGGCACCATCTGGAGCGTTTTATTGGCAGACACGTCGAATTCAAGCACATAGACGGCATCTTCAACGAGACTGACGGGATACTGATACACATAAGCCATACCGAAGCCGACAACCGAGTCGACTTCCAGATGAAAGGCACCGTCCTCCACATCCCCCTCGGCCTCAATAAATCCATTGGTCATGAATTCCCAGTAATTGCTGCCCTCGCTGAAATCTCCATTGATTATCTGGTTCTCGCCCGGTGCGACCACTTTTACCAGAACCGATGCTTCATTGGAAAAGCCGGATTCCTCCCCCTGCGTGTTCACCGAAGTCACGCGGAAATAATGCATCTGCCTGTTTTCCAGTCCGGTGAGATTTTTAAGCGTCAGTTTGCTCGTATCCAGGAGGGCCGTGGAACCGGGCTCCGTATCGTGATAAATCCTGAAATAATCCACATCGGGATCGTTGAACTGATTCATGATCAGGACCACGCCGTCCGGCCGGCTTTCGACGATCAGGTCCGGTTTTATCATCTGTCCCTCCCAGTCGAACCGGTAGGACCGGTATCCGGACACACCCGCTACTTCAATCTCGAACAGCAGATTGTTGTTCGAATCCACTTCACAGGCCTGCAGCGGGGAACGGTCGGACCAGTCCATGTAAGTATTGCCGTTGGGCAGCCGCTGGACACTGCCCATCATGTAAGAATATCCGACTTTACTGTAATTGTATTCCCAGACTTTCTCGGCTGTCATGGCGACGGGATCTATTTTATACTCGACGGCCCGTGTATCCGGCCTGTCCGTCTGATTGCCGTTGTCATAAATCGTGTAATGATCCGGTTTGTCCGGTACCGGCCTGACATGATGCTGGCTCAAAAAATGCACTTCCTCATTGACAAAGGTGAACTGATTGTTCACGCCTCCAAGCCGCCAGATAAAATCTCCGGTGCCGCTGTCGATCTTGGCCACTTCGTCGAAATGCCGAAGCGATATGATGTAATTGCCGTCATAATCCACGGCGATCGAATTCAGATGGACGTAATCGATGTTGTATCCGCGCAGATTCACTTCCTGACAGTCCGCAATATTCAGATGATCCCAGGAACGCCATTCCCAGTAAAGATTGCCGTCGCTGTCCAGCTCCTGAATATGATTGCCCTGAACCGTTGCACGTGTATTTCCGCCCGACACGATCTGACTCATGTCCACAATGCTGTCCTCTTCCGCGATCAGCAGCGCATGCCCGTTGGGCAGCATGAGAAACTCGTGATTGTCGGTCCGGAAGTCCGGGCCGCAGTCGAATGTATCGATTTCCGTGAAATGTTCGTCCATCACATAAAAAACGCCGGATTCAACCTGAACATATTGGTGAAAACTCAGCAAACCGTCATCCTGAACCCTAAAATCCGCGGTCCCCTTATCCGTAGTCGGATATCGGGGATACCGCCGGTAAAAATAGGGCGTCCCGTCATTGTTGCAGATCACGAGGTAATTGCCCCGGCTGTTGTCGTCGAAAAATGTGCAGGAAAAAAAGATCCGGCCGGGAGCTGTTTCACCGTACTGCTGTGTCTGTATCACGGGAAAATCGCCCGGAACGGCCACGCCGTTCGACAGGATACGGGGCCGGCTGGCCGAGGCGAGGGACCGTCCGGCCGTATTGATCTGAAAAATCGGATTGGATGTCTTGACCGGACCGGAAGGACTGTTTGCGGCGGCAGCCGTTATTGCAGTATCGGACAGAATGAACATATGGATAAAAAACCTCAGCAATCGCATGATGAACTCCCGGATTCATGAAAGAGGATGAACGGCTGATACTCAATTTTTACGGTATTTGGTTGGACGGGTTTCGCCTGCAGAACCGGTTCTGACGAATCTGACATTTTTTTACATCCACGTCTGTCATTTCAAAACGATCATTTTCCGGCGCTGTACGAAGCCAGTTTCCCCATTCAGCGGCATGGCGCGCATTTCATAAAAATACATCCCCGAACCCACTGAAGGATCCCGGAACCGGACGCTGTGGCTGCCGCGTTCATAAATGCCCTGCCCGAAATCCCGGATGCGTTTTCCCAGAATATCAACCACCGTGAAAACAAGCCGGCTTCGGACGGGAACTGAAAATCGGATCTCCGTCGCGTTATTGAACGGATTGGGGAAATTTGTCCCCAGGCTGAATTTTTCCGGACGGATGGACGCGGTTTCATGATCCACACGGGTGATCACCTGTCTGAGCGAAACCTGATCGAAATACACGTCTCCCGGTTTTTCGGATATCATAAATACCAGAGCCGCATTGTCAATGCTCGAATACGGCGAGAATTCATACACATACGTTTTTCTTTCCGTGCTGACCTGCATGTCTCCGATCCGTGCATAATCCTGTCCGCTGCTCAATTGAATCACTGCGGGTTGTATGCGCATTATTTCCCCGGCCCAGGCTTCGAATGACAGAATGTAGGATTGCATCCGTTCGATCCGGACCGGCATCTGGCCGAGTGATACGGTCCACTGGCCATTATCCGGAACCTGACTGATCGCGATATGATAACTTCCTTCCTCCACTGATCCATCGGCTTGAACATCACCGGTTGTCACCAGGTCCCAGAATTCATTGAGTTCGGAAAAATCCCCGTTGAGAACACAATTCTCTCCGGGTTCGACAATCTTGACGAGCATGGATTCCTCATTGGAATAGACGGATTCCAGGCCCGACTTGTTTACGGATGTTACACGGAAATAATAGATTTTATTCTCATCAAACCGGGTCAGCTTTTTCAAGGTGTGTCTGCTGGTATCCGTCAGCGTTACCGGATTCCGGGAAAGTCCGCTGTAGATTTTATAATAATCCACATCCGGGTCGCCGAACTGATTGAACAACAGGGTCGCGCCATCCGGTTCGGGCTCAACCAGAAGATAGGGTTTCAGGGCCGGTGCGTTCCACGGCTCCCTATGCACCCGGTAACACTCGGATCCCATCGCAAAATTCATCTCATATGCCTTGGTCCCGTCAGGCCGGATCTCACTTACTTTCGGATAAATGGCCGCTCCCCAGTTGACCAGTTTGTTCCCGTTGGGCAGCTGCTGCACATTGCCGAAGCGTCCGGCAAAATACCGGGGCGACTCCCTGTGTTCCCAGACCAGGGTAGCAGTCATGGCTTTCGTATCAAGCACATATTCCACGGCCCTGGATTCCGGCGGATTATGCCCGTTGCCATTGTCGAATAACGTATAATGCCCGTTTCCAAGGCAGCGTGCATCATGCTGAGCGGAAAATCCGTCCAGGGGATCGCCGACAAATGTAAACTCATTGTTCAATCCGCCCAGTCTCCAGATGATGTCCCCGGTTTCACGATGTATTTTGGTCACCTCGGACAGATGCCTGCTGGAAATCACCAGGTGACCGTCCTCATCGATGTCGATGGAATTGATATGCGCAAAATCAAAATACGCATTTCTGATATTGACGAGTCGCGGATCCGTATCCGTAAACTGAAAATGATCCAGACTGCGCCATTCCCAGACCACCTGGTCCTTCTCATCCATTTCCTGAATATGGGTCACATCGATACGCGCATCGGGATTTCCGCCTTCCACAATCTGTGTCATATCCACATGCGACAACCGCTCTTCTGCAATGATCAGATAATGTCCGTCTGGCAGCAGGAGCAGTTCATGCTCGTCCACATAATAACCGGGGCCCGTGACGAATGTATCGACCACGGCGTAGGTGCTGTCCATACCGATATAAAAGGAAGGTTCCGGATCCTGACCGATGCAAAATCCGGTCAGCAGCCCGGATGGCTGTTTTTTAAATTCACGCATATTGAAGGGCACACGCTGATACCAGAAAGGTGTGCCATCATTGTTGAAAATGAGGATAAAGGGCGATTCGGTGTTTCTCCGGTTCAGGATGATTTTCCCCTCTCCCGGCTGCTCATTGATGCGGATATTGAGATACGGGAAATCACTCGGTACGGAAACCCCGTTGGAAAGAATTGTGGGCTCGCCGAACACCTGAAGGTCAGGGTCTGTCCCCTCCTGCCGGGGTGCTTTGACCAGCGCCGGTTCGGAACATCTGACCGGTTCCGTGCTGGAAGTCGAAAATGAATAGGAGAAAGTCCGGTTCGCCAGGGAGATACCCACAACAATAGTCTCGCAGGGCTCAAAAGGCGTATCGGGTCTGAAAATAGTGGTAGCCGGCTCCGGGCTTTTCGTCATGGTACCGATGCAGAAGCCGCTTTTGGAACCCTGAACCCGGATCGTCGGCCGGCTTTCCCTGTATTCCCCGGAGAACCGGAACAGGAGGCAGGATTCCGGATTGACGTATTGTGCGCCTGGCCTGGGATGCATATAATGAATGAAATCAGGACTTGCACCGGTAACACTGGCACTGAGCATCCAGCAGAATATCAAAGCGATATGAATCGGTTTACGCATTGGAATCCCTTCATGAATTGACGGCGGATTTTTGTCTTAAAACGGTCAAAACGAACCGGATAAAAACGTCCGGAAGGGCCGGGTCAGTCGATTCGCGGATTTTTTAAGGTTTTAAGATACAAAATTATGACAATAAATCATACCGGTTTTCTGTAAAAAATTGTAAACGGCTTGACAAAGTAGACAGGATTTTGTACGATTAAGTAACAAACGGCAAATGAAGAAACATATGAAAAAATACAGGTTTCGCTTTCTGCTGTGGACGGGAATTGGTTCGGTTATCACCCTGTTTCCGCTCCTTTCACAGATTCAGCCGCTTCACACGGACAGCTGTACCGTGACCGTGGTCGGTGATATCATGATTCATGATTCACAAATCGAGTCTGCATGGGATGATACGCTGAAGCAATACGATTTCACACCCAGCTTCCGATATATCAAAGACCGGCTCTCCGCTCCCGACCTGACCATCGGCAATCTCGAAACCACGCTTCCGGGCCGCAATTATTCGGGTTATCCCTGCTTCGGCGCACCGGATGCACTGATCGATGCCCTGAAGAAATCGGGTTTCGACATCCTCTCCACGGCCAACAACCATGTCTGTGACAAGGGCAGAAAGGTCCTGATACGGACACTGGACGTTCTCGATTCGCTGGGCATATCGCATTGCGGATCTTACAGGAACGCATCGGAATATCAGGAAAACCGTGTTCTGGTCATACGCTGTCATCAAATCGACGTCGTTTTTCTGAACTACACCTATGGAACCAACGGCATTCCCGTTCCGGAGGATGTGCATGTCAATATTATCGACAGAACAGCGATTTCGGAGGATATGGCAATTGCCCATGCGATAGAACCGGATATTATTTGCGTCCTCATGCATTTCGGAGCCGAATATCGCCGGACACCGGACGATGTTCAAAGGAACCTGGTCGATTTCCTGTTTGAAGAAGGTGCCGACATCGTTCTTGGCGGACATCCGCATGTGGTACAGCCGTTTACCATGATGCGAACGAGGGACAAATACGGAAGGATCAAATCCAGGCTGGTCATTTACTCTATGGGCAACTTTCTTTCCAACCAGAAACATCCGTACACGGACAGCGGCATTCTGTTTTCATTCACTATCAGGAAAACCACGCTCACACCCCATTTGCAGCCCGTGAGTCTGGAAAATGTGTCCTATTCTCCCATCATGATTTACAAACAGCCCGGGGAAAAAGGGACTACAAATGTGATTTTACCTGTCGAGGATTTTTTAACTCCCAACGAGAATTTGAGGCTTCCGGCTGCGGTTCAGAAAAAAATCACGGAAACGGAGGCCCTGTATAAAAACCATTTGCGTACGAGCATGAAGGAAACCGGCAAATCCGTTTATTGACGGAATGCCTGAACCCTGATGCCTGTAAAGCGGGGAGCAAACATGATAGATGAAAAATTGAACCAGGCCGTGCACATTTTAAATGAACGCGGCATCGATATGTGGCTCACATTTGTGCGCGAAACCTCAAGCACGCCGGATCCTGTTCTCGATCTGATACTGGGCGCCCATGTGGTCTGGCCGTCCGCCTTTATTCTGACGGGCGGCGGTGAAAAAATCGCCGTTGTCGGCAGCCTGGATATGCAGAATGTCAGAGATCATGCGGATTATGAAGTGGTGGGATACGTGGATTCAATCAAACCGGCCCTGCTGAAGCTCCTGAAAAGACTGGATCCGCAAAAGATCGTGATCAATTTCTCGACCAACGATGTGACGGCCGACGGCATGACACACGGCATGTATCTGCTTCTGATGTCGTATCTGAAAGGAACGCCCTATGCGGACCGTATTGAATCCAGTGAGGCGGTCATTTCGGCGCTGAGAGGACGTAAATCCGGCACTGAAATAGAACATATACGCGGTGCCATCCGGGAGACGTTAAAACTGTTTGATGCAGTGACAGAACATGTCCGGCCGGGCATGAGTGAATTTGACGTGGCGGATTTTATCCGTCAGAAAATGGAAGAGAAGAACCTCGAACCTGCATGGGATGCAGATCAATGTCCGGCTGTATTCACCGGACCGGACAGTGCGGGCGCGCATGCCACACCCACGGGCCGCCTGATAGAACCCGGCCATATCATGAATATCGATTTCGGTGTGCGCTGGAACGGTTATGTTTCGGATCTGCAGCGGACATGGTATTTTCTGCGGCAGGGAGAGATCGTGCCGCCCGAAGCCGTTGAAAATGGATTCCGGGTGATACGGGACGCCATCCGGAAAGCCGCCGGATTCCTGAAACCGGGCGTCGAGGGATGGGCCGTGGATGAAGTGGCGAGAACCCACATCACGGATGCCGGGTATGCGGAATACCCGCATGCCCTGGGCCATCAGGTGGGACGCAAGGCCCATGACGGTTCCACTCTGTTATGCCCCAAATGGGAACGGTACGGCGATCTGCCCCATTCGAAGGTGGAAGCCGGGCAGGTATTCACACTGGAACCCCGGCTTACGGTTCCCGGTCACGGCGTGGCCACGATCGAGGAAATTGTCGTGGTCACGGAAACCGGATGCGAGTTCCTGTCGGAACCTCAGGAAGAAATCATCATGATCGGACCGGGGACGTGAACGGGTCAATAAGGTTGATCGGGTCTTTGGGTCTTAGGGTCATTGGGTCGTCAAGCCGGAGAGAGAAACGGAGAGATGAGAAACGGTGAGACGGAGAAAAAGATTAAAGAGACAAGATTAAAGAATAAAGAACAAAGACCAAAGAATAAAGACCAGGGAAGATTGAGCATTCGTAAGGTTGGCGCATGAATCGGGGAGATGAGAAACGGTGAGACGGAGAAAAAGGCGAGGTCGGTTTTCAGTCTCCGTTTCGCCGCGTCTCCGGTCCTCCGATGCATTCTCGGTCTGAGACCAGCCATTCGCATTGCCAATTTCGTTTGGTATTTGTTATTTGTAATTTATTTGTTTTTTGGGATTTGTTATTTGGTATTTTTCAGCGGTCCGCGGTCCGCCGTCCGCGGTCATCATGAAGGGGAAAGGGCAGCGGGGCCCCATACACTCATATACTCATATACCCATATACTCATATACCCTTATACTGCTTTTAAGCGATCAGCGGTCTAACCGTCCGTGATCTGTTTTTACCATCTCCGTTTCACCGGTTCTCCGGATCTCCGATTCTTTACCGCCATATACGTCGCACAGACCGTTCACCATCACACCCTGATAAAAACCCTGTGCACATACAGCACGGCCATCACGCCCACCCAGAACAGGACATAAATCAGCGCATACATGAGAGAACCCAGCGTGGCACCAAAAACCGGATCAAAGACGGATTGATAGAGCCAGAGCTTGATCGACATATCGCCGGAAATATGAACCATTGCCAGTATGACGCCCGCGATCGAGGACAGAAAATAGACGGTAATGGCATTGCTTCCCAGTACGACAAACGATTGTGCCCAGCGCTTCCACGATTTCATATCCACCAGCCAGACGCAGGCACCCAGCACGAGCGACGCGAAACCGGAACTCAGAAACACAAAGGACGGTGTCCACAGGTTTTTATTGATCGGCACCAACAGGCTGCATGCATAGGCGATAAGAATACCGGCTGCACCGGCGATAAAGAGCATGGACAGTTTCTGAAGCCTGTTCTGATGCTGCAGTTTAAGCCACCAGGCACAGATCACGCCCGTTATCGTCGTGGTCAGAGCCGGTAAAGTGCTGAGCAATCCCTCGGGATCCCATATCCGGGAAAGCCGCCACAGATGAGCGCCGAATACAGCCCTGTCAATATAGGCAGCCAGGTTTCCTTCAGGCGAATCCCACCGGCCGGAACCGTAACCGGGTACCGGGACAAACTGCATTAAAACATAATAGAACGCCAGAAATCCAAGCCCCGTCCACAACATGAATTGCGGAGAAAAATACAATCTGCCTCCGGCCGTTTTTACATGGGCCAGATACAGAAGTGAGACGAGCAGGTAACAGACTGAAATGCGCGGAAGCACGCCGGGAATTCGTATCACGGACAGATCATAATGCGGGAATCCCTGTAAAATCAGCCCAAGAACAAACAGCAACGCCGTTCTGCGGAAAATCCGCGGTAAAATGACGGATCTGGACTTCCCCAGTTTAAGGTATTTATCGAGGGAGAGTTTGATTGAAATCCCGACGATAAAAAGGAAGAAAGGGAAAATCAGATCTGTAGGCGTCCAGCCATGCCATTCAGCATGCAGAAGCGGCCGGTAAACATGATCCCAGTTACCCGGATTATTGACCAGAATCATACCTGCGATGGTCAGTCCCCTGAAAACATCGAGTGACATCAATCTCTGGGATTGTGATTGCATCTGCATGCGCCGGCTCCGGGAATATGACAGGGTTCTTCAGATTTCAATTTAATGATTCCACTGCAGTTTCACATAACTATTTTCAATCAGGTCTCACCAATGGCCGAGACCAGTTTCTCAATGGCCGGCACGATCATCAGTTCCGCCTGGGCATGCGGTTTGTCCATACTTTCGAGTATTTTCAGCTGCTGTTTTTTCCACTTTTTACTGACTGCTTCATGGTTTGCTATTTTATTCAAGGCTTCGATTCCCGTCTTTGCGCACCCGTACAGATTTATGGCCAGCGGACGGGCCTCTTTCAGGGCAGGTGACTGCTGGATCAGCCGGTCCAGACCGGCGTGGTTCTGTATCCAGAATCCGAGCATATCGCGTATGGTCTGCATCGCCGTCGCATCTTCCGGGTTTGCACAAAAACGGTCCACTGCCCATCTGAATTCTCTTGCGACTTCTGCATCCGGGCGCGCCGCATCCACAAGCCGCGTCAGAGGCGAATACGAGGTGTAATCACGTTGTGCGCTGCGTTGATAGTATTTAACCGGTTCCAGCACATCCGTCAGATGCCTGAGACAGGCTATTTCGGGTGTGCCCGCCAGACGGCGCAGCATCATATCAACATTTTTTTCGTGCATCAGTCCATAGGTTTCCAGCTGTAAAGAAATTATTTTCAGCCTGCTGTACATGTTCCGGACATCATTGACGGATTCAGGTGACCATAATCGCTCGGCAATGGCTGCCGTTCTCGGCCAAATTCGCGAATCCACCGTTTCCTGAGTGACATATTCCGTCCACATCGTGGCCTCTCCGCCCAGTATATATTTTCTTTGCTCCATGTTCAGGGGCATATCCGACGGTGCCGGATCATTCAGGTAATGGTCCTCCGCGGGTTGAATCAAGTCGATATAATATCCGTTCGAAAGAATCGTGCAAATCCCTTTGCGGGCACATTCCAGCATGGCCTCCCGGCCCCGCCAGGACTGAATCAGTATGGAATCGGACAGATCCGGATGCAGTATTTCGTCCCAGCCCATCATGTTTTTTCCATAATAACTCAGTTTTTCAAAGATACGCCGGATGAACACCGCCTGCAATTCGTGATAATCGCGAATGCTCTGGTCCCGCATGAACTGGCGTATTACCCGGTTCTTTTCCCACTGTTCGAATTGGGCCTCGTCCCCTCCGATATGCATATACGCATCCGGAAACAAGCTGCACATCTCCCCCAGAAAGCCGTCGAGGAAGGCATAGATCCGTTCGGAAACCGGATTCATGACGGGTTTCTGTATCCCCCACGTCCTCGAAATGGTATAGGGACCAGGTGCACTGGCCAGATCCGGATAACCGACAAACCAGGATGTGCTGTGACCGGGCATATCGAATTCGGGGACCACGCGGATGCCGCGTTCGTCTGCATACCGGATAATGTCCCTGATCTGGGCCTGTGTAAAATAAAATCCGTCGGATCCAAGCTCATGCAGTTTGGGATAGGTTTTACATTCGATCCTGAATCCCTGATCCTCGGTCAGGTGCAGATGCAGTACATTGAGCTTGACCGCAGCCATTGCATCCAGATTGCGTTTGATCACGTCCACAGGCATGAAATGTCGGCAGACATCGATCAGAAGCCCCCGCCAGGGAAATCGCGGCCGGTCCTGAACGGAAACACAGGGGAAAAAATATCCTTCCGGATCGGCATCCAGCAGCTGAAGCAGGGTGGCCAATCCCCGGATTGCACCCAGATCCGTCGGCGCGGTAAGTTCGATTCTTCCCGGCAGAATATTCAGTTCATAGGACTCGTCTTCACCAAGCTGTAACCGGCCCGGCCGCACGACTTGAATCCGCATGGCGGCGGACAGAACATCTGAATCCGGTCCGATATAATCCTGATTAAAAAACAGACCGGTACGGTTTGATAACTGACGTAGCGTCCGGGTGGCCGACCTGAACATGCGCAACTCCGGATTGCCCGTAACAATTATACGAAAGCCATCGTTTAAACGGAACTGCCCGGATACGGAGGCAATCCGTGCCGGCATGGGCATCAGATTGAAATTCACCTTCTCCTGTGCAGCGCAGAACGCCACGACGCCTGAAACCAGATAAATCAACAAAACGATCCATTTCATCAACGGCCATCCTTTCGCAGCAATAAAAACAATCCGGCCCCGGCCAGGAGCACCATGATCAGACATGCCAAAAACGCAGGGAATGCATGAAAAATAAGAAATCCAAGGCCGAACAGAGAAGCGTATACCATCACGACACCGCAAATCCACTGTATCCCTGTCAACAGAAGCGGGCGCATGGAAGCCGCCCGTGCATCTCCGGCCTGAAAACGCCATCCCGGGCCCGGCGGTCTGATTTTATCGTAAAACGCCTGCAACCGCTGCGGATCCACGGGCCGGGTCAGCAGGGTCACAACGATCCAGACTGCCGTGCTGCCCAGGACCACAGGATACAGGGTCAGGGGGGATTTCAGTGACATGACGGTCACTGCCAGCGGGTACAGGACAAGCGGCATGATCATGGCCGTTATTTCAGACCATGCATTGATGCGCCACCAGTACCAGCGCAGGATAAGGACACCGCCCAGACCCGCACTGGCGTTGATAATAAAAATCCAGGCGCCCGAGATCGTGGTCAGCAGCTTTCCGGCGATGAGGAGAGAGAGGCCTGTCAGGCAGGCCATGATGGCCCTGGACATCCATACCAAATGACGTTCCGGGGCATCCGGGCGGATAAATCGCCTGTAAAAATCATGAATCAGATAGGATGTTCCCCAGTTGAGCTGCGCGGCCAGTGTCGAGATATAGGCCGCAAGGAATACGGCGATCAGCAGACCCAGCCATCCACGCGGCAGACAACGGACCATCATTTTCGGATACAGAATACCCGGATCGACCGTATTTTCGTAATTTTCATAAAATGCCGTCAAATCAGGATCATCGGCCTTGTCGATCGTGGACCAGTCCGGATAGGCCCGGGACACGATTTCATATTTGACGGGATCCTGTGCCCTCAGGTCGTCCGGATGACCGGAACGGGGCAGCAGAACCAGTGCAGCCAGGGCCACCAGAATCCATGGCCAGGGCCGCACGGTATAATGGGCGATGGTAAACCAGAGTGTCGCATAAAAACTGTGTTTCTCATTCTTTGCCGAAAGCATACGCTGGGCGACATATCCGCCGCCTCCCGGATCGGCTCCCGGATACCAGCTGGACCACCATTGAAGTCCCACATGCGCCGCCAGTGCACCGGCCGACAATGCCAGTGCACCCCCCGCTGCATTGCCGGCGGATATGCGGCCCACTTTCGGGAAAAAACTGATCACATGCGGTGCCAGTTGGTCTTTCAGTGCCGACAGCCCTCCGATTCCGGGCGAGCGAATGACGATAATGGACAGGACAATACATCCGGCCATGGCAAAAACAAACTGCATGCTGTCGGTCCTGGCCGATCCCAGCAGGCCTGAAACAGTCGCATAAAAAAGGATAAAACCTGCGACCAGGGCCACGAGCAAAAAGGGATTCACGCCTGGCAGAACAACCCGGAATATCTTTTCCATGGCCTTGTGCACCCAGGCCAGAACAATCACATTCATAAACAGGCCCAGATAAATGGCACGGAAACCGCGAAGAAAAGCTGCTGGCCTGCCTGAATATCTGAATTCCAGAAATTCAACATCCGTCATCATGCCTGAACGCCGCCACAATTTCGCGAAGAAAAACACGGTCAGAACGGCACCGAGGGCCATATTCCACCAGAGCCAGTTTCCGGCAATGCCATTCTGTGCAACCAGTTCCGTCACGGCCAGCGGCGTATCCGCCGCAAACGTCGTGGCCACCATGGCCGTTCCTGCCACGTACCAGGGCAGGTTGCGGCCCGACAGAAAAAACTGCTGCGTGTCCCTGCCCGCCCGTCCTGCATATCTCAGCGTGATAAAAAATATCATGGCAAAAAACAGCAGGATGACAATCCCGTCAATCCAGTGAAGTACAGTCATCGGTCCGTTCCTGTCGGAAATCCGCGGTTATTGTTCAGCCTTGGTCAGTATTGAGCCGTAAGGAATAAGGAGGTCGGCAACTCGTGAGGATATCTCTCTCCGTTTTTCCGCCTCCCCTGTCCTCCGTTTCACAAACCGCCTCTGATCCATCTTTTGTTCTTTATTCTTTAATCTTTAATCTTTAAAACCTTAGCTCCCCTAATCCTCCCCATCTTCAGATCCACCAGCGCCTCATTGGCCGCGGAGAAAGGATAGACCTGAACTTCCGGCCGGATCCGCATCTGATCCGCAATCTCAAGGAATTCCGCGATATCCTGTCCTGACACATTGGCCACACTTTTTATTTCTTTCTCCATCCATAAATGTTCCGGATAGTCCAGCTTCAGCAATTCGGTCTGATCGGATGTTTCCTTACGGATGGCGTTGATCACAAGCCGCCCCCCGGGTCTGAGACATCGCAGGGCCTCCACGACCGGTTTCCATACAGGTGTGGTATCGATGATGGCATGACATAGTCCGGGGGGAGATTCACAAAAGTCGCCGGACCAGGCCGCACCGAGATCCACTGCGAATCTGCGTTCCTTTTCATTCCTGGCAAACACATACACAGTCGTGCCGGGAAACCGGTGCCTGATCAGTTTCAGCATCAGATGGCCGGACGCGCCGAATCCGGTCAGACCGGCCGTCTGACCATCTGAAATACCGGACAGCCTCAATGACCGCAATCCGATGGCGCCGGCGCAAAGAAGCGGGGCGGCCTCTTCATCCGTAAATTGTTCAGGAATAAGAAAGGCGTACTGTTCAGGAATACGCATCATTTCCGCATATCCACCGTGCCGGTCCCTTCCGGTTGCCAGGAAATGCTCACAGAGATTGTCATGGCCCGACAGACACAATTCACAGTGACCGCATGCTGAATAAATCCAACCGACACCGACCCGCTCGCCGTGCCGGAAAACACGGGTGCGCTCCCCGACGGCCGTCACGGTGCCCACGACCTGATGCCCCGGAACCATCGGCAGCACAGGGGGCGGCGTCCGGCCTTCGATTTCATCGAGTTCCGTATGACATACACCGCATGCCGAAATCCGGATGACCAGGTCCCCCGGACCCGGATCCGGATCCGGCAATGTCTGACAGAGGAGCGGAGATGCCCCTTCTGTTATTGGCTGAATTTGATGCATGGTCCATGCCTGCATGCGTGAACGTCCCCCGGCTCTTGAATGGATTTATTCCAACGGGATATGAAGCACGATACGCGTCCCCTGATCCGTTTCGATGTTCATGGATCCGTTTAACTGCTGCACGATCAGGAGTTCGACAAGTTCCCGTCCCAGGGAGGTATCCGACTTCGTGCGCACGGTCCGTTTGCCCACACCATTATCCCGCATGATCAGTTCCAATTGGCCGTCATTTTCTTTAAATGTGATATGGACCTCTTTCTGCCCTTCAAACGGTTCCGGGAAAGCGTATTTGAGCACATTCGAAAACAATTCATTAATTACCAGTCCGCAGGGCACGGCGATTTTCAGGGGCACATGAACCGGCTCCGCATCCACGGACATGCGGACGCCTGATTCCGCGGCCGCAAATGTACGCAGAAGCGCCCGGCAAAGATCCTGGATATACTGACCGAAATCGATCCTGATTAAACTGTCCGATTGAATCAGTTTCTCATGAATCATGGCCATGGACCGGATGCGGTTTTGCGTGTCACGAAATATGGTTTTCACTCCTTCATCATCCAAAACCCGCATCTGAAGATTGATCAGACTGTTCATAATCTGAAGTTTTTCTTGACACGATGATATACTTCCTGCAGAAGTACTTCCTTTTCCTGGACCATCTGTTCAAGATCCGTATTTTTCTGATTCAGCGCTGCGGTTCTTTCCTGAACACGGCTGTCCAGAACAGCATTCGCCTGCTGCAGGGCCGTCTGTGCCAGTTTTCGGTCTTCCACCTCCCTGGCCAGGGCCGTATTCATATCGGCCAGTCTTTTACGCTCCACGAACAACCGCCGCCGCTGCAGAGAAAGAACCCTCGCGTTGAACCAGCCGATAAATACGAGACCGAACAGGCTCATGTTCTGATAAACAAAGTGAAGCAGATCCTGTGAAAAAATCCACACCGTCCAGAGAAGCATCGCGGTGCTGATCGTATATGCGACCGTGATATGAATGCCGGAAAATTCAAACAGGGTCCCGATCAGAAAAACAGCAATGATATAGGTCGGCGCACCACGCGTTGCCTGGTATTCAATACCTGAAATGACCGCACTGAACGACAAGATAAAGACGGCGCAGGAGAATACAAAGGTTTGATGCACGGTTACCTGCGTATCCGCATTCTGTCTCATCAAACGGCCATGCAGCAGGAACAGGCCAAGTCCGATCATAAACACACTAAGATCGATTCGGAAAAAATAGCGGTATTGGGGATATTTATCCCACTGCGTACTGACCCTTATATCCGATAACAGCATGATGAGGGCCCATGCAATCATCGCAATCAGGACCCAGCGCAGCCGATGCATATTTTCGAGACGAAACCGTTCCCCGTAATCCGGTCTGTATGCTTCGGGAACGGGATATGTGAAAGTCCGTATCAGTTGCTGCATCAATTCCTTTAATTGATTCATGCGATGCGGCCTGATCCGGTAACAATCCGTTGAAAATATGGCACCATTGGATTTTTCGATTCAAAATTGAACGATTTCATGGGACCATGATGGTTACAATTGTTATTTCAGTCAGCGAATAGAGATGGTTTAAATTCTGTGCAATGCAGGCAGATCAGGATACCCGGGCCGCATCCTGTCCGGATCATCGGGCTGATATCTGTTTTCACGAATCCGGTTGCGTCTTTTTCTTATTAATACGATCAAGCATTTTGGGTATACGGGAAATCCAGACATCGATAGGATTGGTTTTACTGATGAACAGATCAGCCCTGCATTGTTTGGCCAGTTCGGCCTCCTTGTCCAAATCCCTGGCCGTAAGCATGATAACGGGAATATGTGACGTGGTCTTGTCAAACTTGATCATACGGCATATTTTATGCCCATCCATGCCAGGCAGCAGCAAATCGGTAATGATCAGATCCGGCTTCAGTTTGCGTACAGCATTCAGAGCCTGAAGACCGTCGGTTACCGTATGCACTTCGTATCCCTTGGCTTTCAGCCTGGTTTCCAGCAGACGGATAAAAGCAGGATCATCTTCAATGGTCAATATGCGTTTTGGTCGACCCGATTCCATTCAAATCCTTCAATCACTGATCATGGTGTATGAACCGGCAGCTCCCGTTCCGGGCCCCGGATCATTCAGGATGAATCACGGATATTTTCCAAGCACACGATAATTGAATTCAAAAGCCAGGCTGTGGCTCCAGGATGTGTCAAACAGGGTGTTGTATCGTGTACCGTCCCCCGGACCCACTGGTTTGCCGTAGGTGAAAAACCAGTTAACGATGGGGCTTCCGGTATATGCCAGGCATATCCAATAACGGCCCGGTTTTAAGATAAGCAATTCTTTTTGAAAATCAAAATCAATCCACTGATAACCGTAGGATTGCGGCATTTTTTTTAGGGGAATCATTTCACTGCCGCTTAAATAAATCCCGGGTTTTCCCTGGCCGTCATCGGTGAACAGTTCGATCCAAAGCTGTCCGTCACCGCCGAATTTCTGCAACGCCAGGCTGATTGTATCGAGAACGACTGTATTGTCAAGAAGAAATGTCTGGGCGTATTTTTTCCCTTCCGTGGTAGCGAATTCGGCTGTTTCGACGATAAAATTCTTTCTGAGCAGCATTTCCCCGTTCCCCGCATCCTCGATGTCACCCATCACTTCATAAAAATTGATATGCTCAGGAAAATCAAGATTCCCGAAAATGAACCGGGATGTTTTTGAACCATTGCCGGGAGTCTCCTGTTCAAAAAAGGCGGGCCCGGAAGACATGGCCTCAAAAGCGACCTGTGAAAACGCCGTTTCCACTTCCGGTGTGAACAGCATTTTTTTGGGTCCGTACAATTGTTTCGATGCGAAAAACTGTCCCTTATCCTGCACAAACTCGGCATCGATCAGCTCATTGAACTTCATGTTCCCGGAACTGTTTCTGGATTTTGTCCAGCGGACTGTTCCGTCGTTGACGGTTTCATCGTTGTCCAGGCCCGTTTCCACCCGTATAAACCGGTTGCTGACAAACATCTGCATCTGCTGCGGATCGAACGGCACCCAGCCCAGGTCCGGGAAAAAAACTTCGATCCATGAATGTCTGCCCTGCGCCATGCGCATGGTTAACTGTCCGCCGGTCACCTGAATCTGATACGGTTCTTTCAGAGTCACGCCGTTCACGATACGGACGGGTATCCCCACGGCGCGCATGAACGTGGCTGCCAGATGTGAGTAATTCTGGCAATTCCCCTTGCCCGTTTTCAGGGAATAGATGGCGCTGTAATCCTCAGGCCGCTGCACATAACGAACCCGGTCGATGATCCATGTCAGTATTTTCTGAACCGCATCAAATTCCGTGGCCGCATCCTGCGTCAGCTCCCGCGCCTTGGAAATGATTTGCGGATGATCCGAGGGAACGAGACGGGTCGGCTGAAGATAGACCCTTACTTCGGGGGGAAGTGAATACAGGGGGAACTCCGCATCGGTCTCAAGAATTTCCAGATCGGTCCGGTTATATGCATCGATCGACAACTGAACGGTCAGCGGCTGCGCCGGATTGTCCCAGATGGCCTGAATCACCGCATTCCCGCGCTGATCCTGAAAACGTTTGACATCCTGAGGCTGATAGGAATAGCTGATCTGAAATTTCTGAATTTGCTGCTTGTAACTGGGAGATTCAAAACTGGCTGGCTCGACATAGCTCAGGACAAGCTGCTTCGTGCCCTGAACCGGTTGAATACGCTGATCCATACGATAGGCGATCTGAGAAGCCTGTCCGCCGTTCAGCAGATAATTTTCACCGCACAGATTGATGGAAAACGATATCGAAAAAAGAATGATGCAGATTTTGAAATAACCGGTATGGAGCCTTTTCAATCTTGCGAAAATCGGCATTGTTTTCCCTTTTCAAGGTTTGATCAGTGAACCGATTTGAACCGATTGAGGATGGATCATATTAAATTATTTTACAGTTTTTTTTGTTATGAGTCAATGACTTTTTTCAACAATTTCAATATTATATCTAAATACCGGCCGGTTCGAATAAATCAGGCATCCATCAGGGAATGCAGTTTCTTCAAAACATCCGTAAGTGAATAGGGCTTCTGCAGATAAATGGTCCCGTTCCGCTGGGATTCCACCGACGGTCCTTCATCTGCATACCCGCTGCAGAGCAGCACTTTTAAACCCGCCCTCTTTTTGCGAAGCCGGTCGCTGAGATTGATACCGCTTGTATCAGGCAATACAACATCGCTCAATATGGCATCGAACCGGCCCCTTTCCCTGTCGAAAGTCATTTCGGCTTCGATACCGCTGGAGGCCGTAAAAACCTCATAACCGTTCATCTGCAGTCCCTTGCAGGTAAACTCACGCACCTTATCTTCATCTTCAATAATGAGGATGCGCCTGCCGTGACCGTTCAGCTGTTCCGGACAGACTTCCCTCTCGATTTTGGTCTCAACCTGATAAGTCACTGCCGGCAGATATACGCTGAAACATGTACCCCTTCCCTCGACACTTTCAACATGAATGAAACCGTCATGTTCCTTCACAATACCGTAAACAACGGACAAACCCAGACCGGAACCCTTGCCGGGAGCCTTTGTACTGAAAAAGGGCTCGAATATCCGGTTCAGTGTCTCATCCGGCATGCCCGTACCCGTGTCCTTAATTTTCAGCATGACGAATTTACCCGGCCTGGATTCAGGAATGCTCCGGCATTTTTTTCTGCTCAATTGTACGTTCTCGGTGGCTATTGTCAAATCACCGCCGTTTTCCATGGCATCCCTGGCATTGACAACCAGATTGATAATCACCTGTTCAATGGTAGCCTGATCTGCCCAGATATGCCAAAGATCCGTTTCCAGCTCGGTCAGAACCCGTATATTTTCACCGGTCAGTCTGATCAGCATTTTTCGGACATGTCCGACCAGATTATTCATCAGGATGGCTGCCGGTTCCATGGGATGCTTCCTGCTGAATAACAGAAGCTGCCTTGCAAGCTGAGAGGCGTGATCCGCCACCTGATGAATTTCAATTAATTCACGATAAATGGAAGTGTCTTCATTTGCATCCATCAAAGCCAGATCCACACTGACCTGGATGGCCGTCAGCAGATTATTGAAATCATGAGCCACACCGCCTGCCAGTATGCCCACGGCCTCCATTTTCTGAGATTCCAGCAGTTGTGCCCTGAATTGCTCCTTTTCCTTTTCAGCGATTTCACGTTCCTGCCTGGTTTTGATTACCGTGAGTCCGAATGCCAGATTGTTGGCCAGTTCATTCAGCAGCCGGAGCGCTTCGCGGTCAAATGCCTTACGATGTGTATCCAGAATATGCAGAGCACCGAACGCCTTGCCTTCCCGGACGAGAGGAATGCAGGTCCATGCGCAGTATCTGCGGTCCTTCAATTTCCGGATACAGGCGGTATCGACGGCCAGTTTAACCAGATCATGATGCACAACCGGCTCAATGACATCATGATCCGTATTTTCCGTATCAATGCCATGCCGTGAGCCGGCATGAAAATTCCGGATCAGTTTCAGATCTCCTGATACGGCGGCCGCCTTCGCCTTGGTTTCGACTGTCGATTTGCCGTTCTTTTTAATGATGTCCACCCAGACCAGTGGATATCCGCCCACATCCACGAGTTTCTGACAAATATCCTTCAGCAGCTGTTCCGGTTTGGCTGCGCGGACGAGCACTTCATTGCATTCACTCAGCGTTTTCAGGGCACGGTTGACTTTTCTGAGTTCTTTTTCGGCATGCGCCCGTTCTCTGATTTCCTGTTTCAGCAGTCGGTTCGATTCCGACAGGGCCTGTGTCCTCTCCCGGACCAGTAATTCCAGCTCTCTCTGCGTCTTTTTTAAGGTGATCTCGGCCCGGTTCCTTTCATCGATCAGCGATTGTGCATAGGCACTGAACAGCAGAATAACCGATACGCCCATCAGCCGCATGGCGATATCGACCGGTTCCTGAATGAACAGGCAATGAACGAAATCCCCCTTATCGAATGTCCAGAAATCCCTGAAGGACTCCAGGAACCAGTACAGCACGGTAAACAGAAAACCAGCCCATACCATACCGCCTATCCGGAATTTTCGTTCGGAACGCATCACGGTGACGGTCTGCAAGTTTCTCAGTGATTCTGCAATCACTCCGAAAAGCAGCAGAAGCAGCACCACCATCAGGCGCATCCAGAAGGAACGGCTGTCCGGATGCAGCAGACGTTCGAAAAAGGTCCCCCTTTCCAGACCGATGACATCCCGGACCGATTCCATGATCCAGTAGAATCCGCCGAATAAAAATCCGATACTGATCAGGTTCATCGGCCGAATTTTCCGGCGCAGCGTTTGTATGATGGTCTTCAGCAGTTCCATAAATATTCGATTTTATTTCAATCCGTTCAACTGTTTAATGTCCCTGAATCCCATGAAAATTATCCACCGCATGGTGCACGCCCTTTAAAAGATCGTTCAATGCGAATGGTTTTTTCAGAAAGGGAAACCCGTGTTTTTTAATCCGGAGCCACTGTGCCTTCGAATCGGTATGCCCGCTGCAAAGAAGCACCGGCACATTCGGATAATCGGAAGTCAGGTTCAGAACCAGGTCGACCCCATTCTCGTCGGGCAGCACAACATCGGACAGAATAAGATCGAATGCGCCGCTTTCCCTGTAAAACACCCGTTTTGCTTCATCTGCCGTTCCTGCCGTGATGATGTTGTATCCCTGCTGGCTCAGTGCCCTGTATGTAAATTCACGGACATTGTCCTCATCCTCTATCAGCAGGATGCGCCTGCCATGTCCCTGATGATGCTCAACCCGCTCCATATCTTCAGGCCGGCTCTGCACGCGTCCCGTAATAATCGGCAGAAACACGGAGAAAACCGTACCGGAACCCGGATTGCTGTCCACTTCGATCCATCCTTCATGCTTGCTCACGATCTGATCCACAACCGCAAGCCCCAGTCCCGTTCCCGCTTCCGGCGGTTTAGTACTGAAAAACGGATCGAAAATCCTGTTCCGGATCTCGGCCGTCATTCCGATCCCGTTATCCTTCACGATCAGGCGTGTATACTGCCCCGGATGAATCTGAATCCCGTGTCTGTCCGTCCTTTGATCGAGCGAAACATCCCGGGTGGCGACCAGGATATTTCCTCCTGACCGTATGGAATCCCGGCTGTTCACGACCAGATTGATGATTACCTGTTCGAGCGTCCCTTTATCGCCTTTTACCGGCTGGCAATCCTCTGCGAGATCGAATGTCAGGGTAATATCCTCCCCGATTATACTGAGAAGCATCTTGTTCAGACCCCGGATAACCGTATTCAGATTCAGGGGTGCGAATTCCGCCGGATTTTCACGGCTGAACAGAAGAAGCTGCCGGGTGAGATCGGCGGCCCTGCCTGCAGCGGTTCTGATCTGCTGCATATCGTGATAAAGCGAGCTGTTCTCGGGAATGTCCTTCATTGCCAGGCTGCTCACACCCAGAACCGCGGTCATCAGATTGTTGAAATCATGCGCGATGCCTCCGGATATCAGACCCACAGCTTCCAGTTTTTGAGCATGAATCAACTGATCGCGCATACTGGCAATCTCTTTTTCGAGCAATTGCCTTCTATCGATTTCATTTCTCAGGCGCTGAATGAGCGATTTCGCCTCGGTCAGTTCCAGGGATCTTGACTGCACCAGCCTTTCGAGATGGGCCTTCTGATGTCTCAGCTGTTTCCCGTCGCTGCGCAATTCATTGACATTGGTCTGCACATATATCCCGAACAGGATCAGGAAGAATACGGCAAGAACACGGATCCAGAAATGAAATGCCGGCGGTGCATAGATCATCTCAACAAAGGAGCCCGACTGGAAAATATAAAAATCCCTGAATGCTTCGAGCAGCCAGTATATCACGGAGAATCCGATGCATACGGCCATGAGTCCCCACTCGCCCCTGATCCACAGCCGTTTCCGGATGGCCCGGCCATTCTGGGACAGGATGTCGGATACCGTTCCGAAAAGCAGAATGATACCGACAACCACGACACGCATCCACAGGCTGCCGGAATCGGGTATGAAAAACCGCTCCACAAAATCACCGCGGTCGAATGAAATGACATCCTGAACCGCTTCCATGGCCCAGTAGCAGATCGCGAATATCAATCCGTACTGGAAATAATGAATGCGAACCGGCTGTTTTACTGCTGTTTTTGTCATGATGATCGGCCTCTGATGTTAGTCTGGACGCATCTGGTAATAAAAGGATGGACCTCCCCCGTATTCTGCTTTTACAACAAAACCATTCAATACAAACCACATGCCAAAGAATGTGTCTTTTTTGTAATATTTTAAGATATTGATTTTAATATAATTACAATATTGTCGCCGACTTGCGCTTTGCAGTTTATTTTACATATTGAAATTGTTTTCACTTTGCAATTTTCATATGGCCTCGTAGGGCAGGCGAAGGCTTGAAAGTTGAGTGTGTATTGTCTTTATCATCCCGAAAGAAAGATCAGGACACTGGCCATACGTATCATCATCCCTTATATGGCTGAATCGATGAAACCGGCAGACACATCCTTTCGGCGGCAATCAAGAATTCCGCCGGCGGACGGGTTCCTGTTCAGCAGTTTTAGTATCCCGTGATGGTAAACTCGATGGTTGTGGTGTAAGTATCGGCGGTTACGGCGCCCGTGGCAGACAACCGGTACTGTATATCGATTCCGTTTCTGTTCTTATTGCCCTGAAAAAACTGTGTCACCGTGCCCGTAATCGGATCGTAGCTGTCTCCGCCGGAAATACTGCCGCCGCCGTTTCCGTCCGAAGTGCGCTGACGCTCCAAATAGAAATTGGCATGCCAATTCACGTCGTTTTTATTAATGTAAACGATCCAGTCGCCTCCGTACTGCACCCTGAGCGTCACCTGGTCCGCCAGGCTTTCGTAGGTACCAACCGGATTGTCTCCCGGCGTTGTTACCGAACCTACGGTAATGACCCAGTCGCCGCCTTTCTGTATGGAGACATTCTGGCCCCGTGTCATTGTGACTGCGAACAGAACGGCCGTGATAGCCAGATGTGCAACGGATCTCACCAGTCTTTCCTCTTTTCCTTGACGATCATTTCGCTTTCACGCAGCATTCGTATGGCGCGCCGTTTGGGAACGATATGAATGTCGAGTGATACTCCTTCACCCGGTTCGATGTCCACTTCAATCACGCTCTTCTCCATCTGGTGATATTCAGGCAGGTATTTGTCAATGCACCGGACCTGCCATTTTCCCGGCCTGAGTTCCTCGAAAACAAAACGGCCACCGGCATCCGTGACACGCCGGATAACCTCATCACCCCGGGACATCTCAACAACGATGTTGGCAAGTGTCTGCATCGTCGTGGAATCTGCCAATTCACGGTGTCCGCTGCCATTCGAGCTTTTCCCGCTGGTCTTGCTTCCCATGAGAAAGAGGCCCTGGTCGGCACTGTCCGTGCCTGCCGTATTTTTCGCGAGCAATACGCGGCCGGAAAGCGCCCCGCTTCGGATAACACCGATTTCCACATACTGACCTTCCCCTCCCCGGACTGTGGTAATTTCGAGCGGCAACGGTTTGACCGTGACCTTGTTCATCCCCATGCTGGACTTGTCTATGGTAAGATAGTAGGTCTTCTCCGTGAGATTATAAAATCCAAAATGACCGTTCCTGTCCGTAGCTGCCGTGCTGCCGTTGATATGAATCACCAGGTTTTTCAAAGGCTGTTGTGTCTCCACATCCACCACGCGGCCGCGTACGATACAGAGATCCTGCCGGCGGGATACCGGAACGCCCAGGGGAATGAGATACTCGGCCAGAAAGGCCAGATCCGTACGGTTTTTTGAGTATTTCAGCAGGGTCCTGCGGCCCTTGATCTGAATATGGTGGCCGAAAGGCAGCATATGACGCACGGCCAGATTCATAGTGTTCCTGTCCGAGTAGTATTCCTCGAGTGAATAATCGTTCTGCCATTGAAAATTCAGCCGCGTTTTTCCGCCGAGCAGGGCATTGATGTTGAAACCCGCAATCACTGAGCGCCGTTTGTCTGCGGAGAAGCGGTTGCTGTTTTCGTACTGCAGAAATCCGCTCAGGATGTTCACTTCCCTGTATTTGTACAAAGCAGTCAATCCGTACCTTGACATCGCGGACCGGTTATGATAAATGTTATTGTGAACAGTCCCCCACTCCCCGGAAACGGACAGGGACATATCGGCTACCCTGCTGCTCAACTGCGCCCGGACTGACTGCTCGATATAATCGAAAAACCGGTTCAGCCGGTCCCGGTTGCTGCGGTAATTGGCCGTAAAATCCGCCTTGATATTGGCATTATGATAATAATCCAGGCCGGTCCGGACCATGTGGCTGACGGGTGCGTCGAACCGGGACGTGTCTTGTTCGATATTCTTTTTCGTGTAATTGTACACAGCCTGAAAACGCCATTTCGACGATATAGCCGTATGCAGATTGGCCGTCAGGTAATTGGTGTCCCGGAAATAGCCCATGAAATCCGGGGCTGCATAGATCCAGTTCACATGTATCCAGGAACCTTTGATACGTCCGGACAGAAGGGTTTTAAATGCGGAGCCGGATGCCTGGCCGGATACGGATGTGCCGTATGCATATTCCACCTCCGCCCGGGAATCTCCGCTCCACCGGTATTGATTGGACAGGCTGAGGATGCGTCCCTCGCCAAAATGATTTTTCAGTTGTATCCAGTTCAGGCGGGATTGAAGCGATGCGGTCGCATCATACTGCAGCATAGCAGCCGCAGATCTGTCGCCTCTTCCGGACCAGTGCGATTTTTGATAAAAACTGCCGAATGTACATTTTTTGAATGGCCGGACATTGAATTCGACACCCCGTCCGTACCGGCTGAATTGAGTCAGGTCCGAAAGCGAGTAGCTACGGTCGCCGACATGCAGTCCGATTCGCGGGGACTGATATCCGGCCACGTATTCCTCGCGTTCCGCATAAACGGAGAGCGAACGGTAATACGCATCCGGACCGCGGAAATGACAGTACAAACGGCTGTCCCCCGCTTCGGTCAGGGTGCCTTCTCCTCGAATGTCACCCTGATAACCAGCCGCCGCCTTTTTACCATCCAGTTTTTGCGAGATGAATGCCGCGGATATTTCGAGCGGAATCCGGTGAAACGGATCGTTGATGCCCTGAATACGGGGCACTATATCGACCATGACGCGTACGCTCGTGAACGGCCTGGTATCCCGGCTTCGTGTCAATGAAAAAACGGTCCTGTGCTTCTGTGGATGCAGTATGCCACTGTCCGGCCGGAATCCGATATCGACTGACCGTGAACTGCCGGCTTCCAGAAAATACGGTCCCATCCGCGCGTTCTGAACAAAACCATGCGAATCCGTGATATCCACGAATATCGTGTCGTCCACGTTGCTTTTATTCATTAACTGAAGGGTTACATCATAAGTATCACCTGCGATCACCTGCTGCGGAGCTTTCAGGATTTCCAGATTGTAATTCAAATAGGGCCGAACCGAAACCGCATAGGCGATATAACTGTGAATTTCAGGAATTTGCCGGCAGCGGATGTGGTACAACAGCGTATACACGCCCCTGGGCGTGGATTGCGGTATATAAAAACTCAGCAGGGTGATGTCCGTTTCATTCTCTCCCAGTTCGAAAGGAAGGTTCTGGCTGATCAGCTTCCAGCCCTCGGGCAGGTCCACTTCGGAAATAAATTCACGGGCATCTGCCATGTGATTGGTTACGGAGAAAACGGCCGTCACATTCCTGTCCGGTAGTGTCTCGAGGGCGGTCTCGTTCATGGGACGGATTTCAAGGTCCGTATCGTCTGCCAAAAGAATTGTAGACAGGCTTGCAAGAACCAGAACAAAAAATGTTGAATGCCGTAAATCCATTATCCTGCCATATTCAGTTTATTCTGTATTATTTTTATACAAACAACATGCCAGTCATGCCAAAAAACCGCTTCTTTAATAGAACTTCAGCCGGATCAGGATTCCATGACAGTAATTAATGCAATTATTTTTTTATTTATCAAATATTTAGCGTTATTTTACATTTTTTTAATAAATCAGGAGTTGCCTCATGGAATTGAGTCATTGGCAGCCGAATATTTCATTTTGAAATGAACCGGATCCAGGATGTGCCTCGAGGCAATTATCGGAAAATCGATGGACGCGCGTTTGGAAGACTAATGAATGTCCAGTTTGATGTTCATGCCGAACACGTTGTCGTCTCCGCAGTCGGCAATCACAATGGCCTTGTGAATGCCCGAAGGCAGAGTGGAAATATCGATCAGGAGCCGTCTCGAACAAGAGGGAAGCAGATGGGCGGGCTGTGCTGTGAATTTTCCAAGGAAATCCCCGGTTTCGGAATAGACCTCAATCCAAACTTCGGGCCGGATCACTATATCGCCGATATTTCCCAGCTCGATACCCAACTGCCGTTTACCGTCCAGGGGCTCGATGCCCGCATTCATGAACTGAAGCTGTATTTCACCGGTACCCTGAATGGAACTGATGATCTGAACCGCATAACGGAAAATCGTGATCACGCGGAACTGGTCTTCCTCATCGGGACTGGGCTGCTGTATGGGTTCGATCAGGAGTACGCTCCAATAACTGCCGTAAAGCGAATCCTGTGCCGGCACCTGGATCTGATAATATATATCAGATTTTTCCCTTGGCGGCACTGTCAGCTGCTTGGGACTGAATTCGATCCATCTGGCATTGGAACGCGCGATCGAACTGGGCGTTTCAAAATAACTGCTGCCGTCCGATTGATATATATAATCGGATTGGGTGATCCGGATGATCGCGGGTGTTTCTGCGTCGTTCAGGACTGTGATCGTGCCTGCAACGCTGTCGCCGGGTACCAATGTCTGTTTGTGTATCAGGTCTCCCAAAATCGTGACATCTGCCAGACACCCGGACAACATGCCCAGGGCGAGAAACGCCCAAAAATAAATACGTATGTTCTTCATGATCTTAGTCCTGTCGTTCATGCCTCATTTGGTTTATTGCCGGTATCTTTACCGGTCCCCGACCGTCAATATAACGGATTTTCATGAAAAAACCAAAAAAAATGGAAGGAACGGGGATGCCGCTCCTTCCATTGAATTAATCCAGAAAACAGAATCAATAACCAGCGATCGAATACGTCACGGTAACTGAGCTGCCGTCCTCGGCCCAGAGCAGACTGGCCAGGTCGAACGTGGCCCTGTAGACCATGGCTGCACCGTCCGTAGCCCCGATTCCCGTGTATGCGGAACCGATGCCCGTAATGATGTTCGTACTGCTTCCGGTCGGTATGGCGATATAACCGCCGGCCGCTTCGGAACCGTGCGTACCCGCACCGGTGGAACAAACGGTCGGATCCACAGACAGGGCGGTCACGCCAGTAGGCAATGCGCCGCGTGTGGCAGAAATCGCCACAGCGGTTCCGCTTGTAAAGGACGTGTACTGCAGATACTTGGTGATGTCACCGTCTGCAGTGGCGCCTGCGCCGCTTTCACCGGGCGTGGTGATCACACCGGAGTCGATATCGATCGTAACATCTGTTCCCGCATCGTACACACGCATGACCGCGAACGCAACATAATCGAATACCACATCGTGCGCGCTCTGCGCTGCGACAGTACCTGTGAGGCCCAGTAAAAACAGGCCGGCTAGAATGAGGGACTTTCTCTTCATTGGATTTCCTCCTTTGATGGATTTGATCTGAAACGATTTTATTGATTTCTTCACTTTCATCTCCTGGTTCTTTGTTCACTTTTCCCCATATACAAACGCTGTGCCATTTGTTGTGTGAACCGGTTAAATGTGACAGAATCTTAACAAATAAACCGAATATTCCGTCCAAAATTCGTCACCCTTGCGGAATATATACCAAATTATCCCTGAGTGCATTTCAAATTGAAATTCTATAACAGACGGGGATCCGTTATAACATGTATAGAAACACGTTGAACCATAAAAAGTACTGACTTACGGTATTTTCAGATTGGCATCACCGGTTGAAATGAATCATCAAGACGGCGAATTATGGCAGGAGATTACATGGCAGCGGTAAAAACAGGGGTGATATATCATATATCAATACAAGCCTCGGACAGTTCACTTCGTCACATGCGCGGCATCCTTATTAATCCGAATACTGCAGAAACTGATTTCCTCGGAATCATGAGTGAAGAGGCCGTGACGGCAATTCCGATCCGTGCGCCCTCGCACAGCCCGTGAATGCCCGATTGAACGGTCACGGGCCAGTCCCCGTATCCGGGGCTGAATCTCGGTGTAATTCCGTATCCCTGTTCTTCCGCAATTTTCCGGAACAGGTCGCGGTGCAGGAGATCGGCCGCGGCATCCGCGGTTTCCGAGGCAATCGCATCCAGAAAAAATGCCAGGGTCACGTCCCCGTCATTGGCCTGTTTCAGGGATGCGTTTTCCAGTGCATCCCCGATCGTGGCCATAAAGAACACGGCCTTATCACAGTCATCGAGAAGGCGGGAAACCTGCCCGCTTCTGATGATGAACGGGGATTCAATGAAACCTGTCGATTCCGCGGTCCTGTGCCCGACCGTGAGGACCCGGACAATCCCCCTGGGCCGGATGAGCGGTTTCGCCTCCCCGAGCGCCTTTTCCAGAAGCTGGGCAATGGCATCATGACCCGCCACCGCACTCTCCGGCATACCGATGCGGCGGTAAATCTCCTTCATCGGGAAGGGAACTTCAGGAATGCCGATTTCCACGGCGGTCTTCGTATCCAGATTCATCGATGCTCCGCATTCGTGATACGGGTTCAGGATTTAAAAATAATAAAAAGATCGGGATTGTCAAATATTTTGTTTCAAATGACCCGGGACTGTGTCAAATGCCGCAGACAGACCGGCAGGTCGTCGGGCCGGATTGTGAAACGGTGAATCGGAGAAATTGAGAAACGGAGAGAAAGGCAATGTTGAATTCTAAATGTTGAATGTTGAATGGCCTATGCTTTTTCTCCGTCTCCCCGCATCTCCGTTTCACCGGCGCTGACAACGGCGCCTGACCGCGGTCCGCGGTCTTGCTGTCCGCGGTCTGCTTTTGTTCGTTTGTATTTTCGAATTTTGGATTTGGAATTTATTTGATTTTTGTCATTTGAGATTTGTGATTTTTCTTACGGTCCTCGGTTCTTTTAGGGGAAGCAGGGCAGCGGGGCCCCATATACTCATATACCCATCTACTCATATACTCATATACTGCTTTTAAACCGTCCTTCAGGACAGCAGGTGCCGCAGCTTCCGTTTCCAGTCCCCATCCGAAAAGGGCGATTCGTTCCGGACCACCTTTTGATTCGCAACGGCCGCAAGCGTACCCAGCTCGACCAGTTTTTTTCTCTGAACGGGATCGGGAACCAGCGGAAAAATGGAATTGTTGGTCAGAAGCGGATCCGCATCTTCCCTGATCAATCCCCCGGCCACGGCCCGGTACCAGCTGTCCGTACCCGGTATGGGTGAAAAAGATGCCAGACTGACGCGGATCCCTTGACCGAGAATAAATTCCATGCTGTCGGCCACCTCTTTCAGATCCTGACCCGGCAATCCCATGAGCACATAGCTGCCGATATCACGGAGAGCAAATCCAGCATCCTTAAGATACCGGACCGCCGAGACCAGATCCGAATCAGAGACTTTGTACCCCATCTCTTTCTGTCGGTCCGGATCGATGGATTCATAGCTCAGCCGCATGGTCCTGAATCCGGACCTGAACATGAGCCTGGCCGAATCCGGATCGATCCATTTCGGATGCAGTCCGTTGGGTGTATGCATCCGGACCCGGACTTTCTTCTGAACAATCCGGTTCAGAATGATATCCAGGTGGTTTTCATGATCCGGAAGCAGCGCATCGTCATAAAAGGCGATGTCCCGAACCCGGAGATCCTGCGCCAGAAAAGAGATCTCCTGAAAAACATCTTCGGGATCCCGGCGCGAAAAACGTTCCGATAAAAGATGGGATGCGCAGAACGGGCAGCGGAAAGGACATCCCATGGCCGTTCGTACAGCCGCCGTCTGTATCCGGGTATACAGGTCATAGGCGGGCCGCGTTTGGGTATCGATGTCGCCCGACAATGGAAACCGTGTCAACCGTGAGACCAGCTCCAGCATCTCCGGAACGGCTGAACCGGCCAAAACATGATCCGCGCCGCTCATGGATCGGGCATGTTCATGACACAAAGTCGCATAAACACCGCCGAGCATGACGGGGATGCCCGGAAAAATTTCATGACAAAGCGCGATCATTTCAAATACACCGGGATACCAGTAAGTCATGCCCGATGTCATCATGACCAGGGCCGGTTTTTCAGATGTTTCAAGGAGCCGCCGGACCAGGGATTTCGGCAGGCCATACCTGGAGTAATTTCGGGGAACATGCCGGACCGGGGCGGGTTTGACAAGCGGTTCCTTGATATAATGCCCGGTTCCGTAGAACCGGTGACGGGTCCGATACCCGGGAATGTGATCAAAGAGAGCCGGATGCAGCCGGTCCATACAGTCAAGCAGTGTCACATTAAAACCGTGCCTGCGAAGATGGGCCCCGACCGTGAGCAAACCGAATGGTTTCATCCAGTAATCATAGGCGGCGAAATCGGCGATCCAGGGATTGATCAGCAGGACTTGGGGCGCGTTTCGGATCAGATGTGCTCCTCCAGAAAAACTTTATAGACCCGGTCATGCTGTCTCACACGCTCCAGGACCTTGACACCCACCACTTCTCCGGTCCGTGCCTCTCTGACCTGATGATGATCCGCCTGCATGGAACTGATTTCCTGCAGCAGGTCGGTCGTATGCCCCTTGAAATGGAGCACATCGCCCACGCAGAGGGGACCTGTGGTGATACGCAGGGCGGCCACACCGAGCTCACCGAAATAATCCTGCACCTGTGCGACTTCGATCTCATCTTCCGTCATACCTGTCTCCCGGTCTGTTCAGACAGTTTTAATGTTTCATGGATCTTATTTGAATACGTTTTATTCGGGTCGTACAGTTGTTTTTACAGTCGAAGCCGGTAGAGGTCAACAGGTTCTGCAAACAGTCAGGCAGTTTGAATGAATGGATTCCCGGATACACGGCACGGACGATTCGTGCCCGTTACACAGTCCCATTGCGGTTTCGGTCCTGGTATAGAAACCGGACGGACAACCGCTCATCGATTCAGGAATCGCTTCCGGATATGGATAGTCCAGAATACTTCAGGTTCATCTCGCTGAGCAAGGTCTGCGCATCCTCGAGCCGATCATCCTGAACGAAAAACTGAACAGGTTCGACCAGCGGACGATACAGATTGAAATTCTCCCCCATAATCCGGTACTGAATGCCGCTTCCCCTTAAAACGGATTCGATCAAGGCAATATCCGACAGATTCATGGTTTCAACCAGAAAGACAAAATCGTGCTTCAACTCATGAACCGGCACCGGCAGTTCGTGCACCAGGGGGATATGACAGTCGGCGCAGGTGACGATTCCGGGATTGTATTCAGCTTTACATTTCGGACAGAACATCGATCGGCAATTCCTCTGTGAACCAGGTTTGAAATTGCTTCGGTTCTCAAAACCGGTCATGGACCGGCCGTTTCCATTCGGGCAGACAGATAGCGAGCCGTTTATGCCGGCACAGGAGGGCTGTTACACCGTTGCCCTGCGCAGCGAATTCTTTAGTTTTTTGATTTCCTGCCGGGTTTCAATCAGCTTCTTTTTATCCTTGGCCTTCAGGGCTTCGTCTCTTTTATCTTTAAGCGACTTGATTTTTTTCTTGATATCGGTCTTGTTCAGTCCCACCACTTCGTGGTGCTCATGCATATCGATGTGAAGTGCGTTGCAGATGGCGGCAAGCAAATGGTCCTTATTCATCTGCGTATACCCTTTGACCTCCTCATTTTCCATGCCAGCCGCAATTTCCTTCAGTTCCGCCAGTTTCAAATGTTTTAAATCTTTGTACGTATAATCCATATGGTTTCTCCTTGTTCTCGGTTCCGTGAGCCCCTATTCTATTTTTACATTTTTCGATTCCGCAAACTCGAAAAACGCCTCCTGAATTTCATTACATTTTTCATACGGGCATTTGATCCGGACGGTTTTCTGCTCTTCACTGCCCAGGATAATCCGGATATCCCGGTGCTGCACCGTGATTTTTTCGATGGACTCCCAGTGCAGGAAAACCTTGTCCTCAAAATACCTGCATTTCAGCTCGAGGCCCGTATCATCGAAATAGATATACTTTTTGCCGAAATTGTTGTTCAGAAGTCCGTAGATCAGCAGATACAGTGCAAGAATGGCCGCGATAAAAAACTGTGAAACGGCCAGCCAAAATATTTTGGGCATATTGGTGATTCCCAGGGAGATAAAAACAAAAATCAGCATGATAAAAATAATCACGATCGCATGATTCATGACATCGAGATAAATGGTTTTTCTGCGTTTCATATCTGCCTCCCGGCCGATCGGATCATGATGCGTTCGACGTTCAAATCCGGAAAACCACCCGGTCTTTAAAAAAAAGTACAAAATTCTAAAGGCAATATCAATATAAAATCGCCGGCAGCGGTGTTTCCCCGGTGTTGGTAAAAATCCTGTTTTTTATACGATCAGCAGACGCTTCAGACGCCGGACAGCGATAATACCCATGATCAGGGAAACGACGAGCACATAAAGCATGTCGAGCAGGAGAATCGTTTGATAGCTCCCCTGACAAAGTGCCCGTACCAGACGCACGACATGCGTCAGCGGCATAAATTCAGCGACCGGCTGCAGCACGGCAGGCAGACTCTTGACGGGAAACACCACGCCGGAAAAAAAGAACATGGGTGACAGTACGCCGGTCATGTAGAAATTGAAATGATTGATGTTCTTGACAAATGAAGTGACGGTCAGTGAAATGGCAGCAAACATGATCCCCGTGAGAAAACCGATCACCGGTGCGAACAGACTGGCACCGGGAGGGATGACGCCGAAAAGGGAAACGATAATCAGTACGGCCAGCGAAAAAAACCAGCCCTTGGTCCCGGCCCATAAAATTTCACCCAGAATCAGATCATTGGCCGTGATCGGCGCCGCCAGCATCCCGTCATAGGACTTCTCATATTCGAGACGGATGAACGTGCCGAATGTACATTCGAACGATGCCGTGTACATGGCGGACGTAACCAGAAGTCCGGAGGCCAGGTACTGAATATAGGGAAGACCGTCCATCGAGACAATGTATTTGCCCAATCCCAGCCCGACTCCGGCGAGAAAAATAAGCGGTTCCAGGAAAGGCGGCAGGCCATTGCTGACAAGATTCCGGGTGTAAACCAGATAGTGGCGGTACCAGACACTCAGGATCCGGGAGTGAAGCGCGGGAATATTATTGGAGCTCATTCAATGCCCTCCCGGTGAGTTTCAGAAAAAGATCTTCGAGATTGGATTGACGCAGATAATAGGTGCCGTGTCCCAGAATCCGGGTTACCGGTTCCATCGCCTCAAACGAGGCTGCGTAAAACAGGGGACGGCCATGGCTGCAGTCCCGGCGTACATGCTTGGGCAGTTCCACGGTGCGTGCAACCTCCGCTGATTCAATATCCTGCACTTCCATCACAAATGGTTCGATATGCTCCCGGAGCAGGCCGGCCGGAGGTCCCTGCAGAATTTTCCGCCCCTTGTCCATGATGAGTATCTGATCGCACAGCTGAAACGCCTCTTCCATATAATGCGTGGTCAGCAGAATGGTCAGCCCCTCCTTTTTCAGCTGCCTCAGTTTTTCCCAGATCAGATGACGCACCTGAGGATCGAGTCCCGTTGTCGGTTCATCCAGTATAAGCAGTCTTGGCGTATGCAGCAGGGCACGGGCGATGACGAGTCTCCGCTTCATGCCCCCGGACAGTTCGCGGATTTTGGATTTCGTTTTGGCTGACAACTCGAAAAAGCCCAGAAGTTCATCAATGCGCCGTTGTATTGTTTTTTTCTGCATCCCGTAAAACTTCGCGTACACGTACAGATTCTGCCATACGTTCAGCTCGTCGTCGAGATTGTCCTCCTGCGGGACCACGCCGGACAGAAATTTAATATCCAGCTCCTGTGTTCCCGGATCGAAACCAAAAACGCGAATGCGGCTCTCCGGATGATGATCGCGTAATGATTTTCCGTAAATCATTTTCATCATCGTGGTTTTGCCGGCACCGTTGGGTCCGAGAAAACCAAAACAGGTCGATTGCGGCACCGATAAACTCAAATCGTGAACCGCACGAAGGGAACCGTAAGATTTGAAAACATTGTCGATTTGTATGACAGGTTCATTCATATTTCATTCCATGCTGCAGCCGGGAGTGCTCACGATCCGGGCACGCCTTTTCAAATAATCGGGATGACAAAATAATAAACTCGGAAGCAGAAGTCAATGGATTTTTACAGATGCACAGCGGTCAACCGGCATTCTCTCTCAGTGTCCGGGCGGTTTCCGACCGCATTCTTTTTGCGGACTCGACCATATGCTTCAGGGCCGGAATCACTTCATCCCATTGCCGCGTTTTCAGCCCGCAGTCCGGATTAACCCACAGATTCTCGCTGGGAAGCACCTGAACCGCCTTTTCGAGCAATGCGGTAATTTCATCCGCCGCCGGAATGCGCGGCGAATGAATATCATAGATACCCGGACCGATTTCCGACGGATATTTAAAATCGACGAATGCCTGGAGCAGTTCCATTTTCGACCGGGACGATTCGATGGAAATGACATCCGTATCCAGGGCAGCAATCGCATCGATAATATCGTTGAATTCCGAATAACACATGTGTGTGTGAATCTGTGTTTCGTCGGCCACGCCCGTTGTGGCGAGACGGTAATTTTCCACGGCCCATTTCAGGTAACCGGCCCAATCCGGCTGCCTCAGCGGCAGTCCTTCACGGAGTGCCGGCTCATCGATCTGAATCATATGAATTCCGGCCTTCTCGAGATCCCGCACCTCGTCCCGGATGGCCAGAGCGATCTGTCTGCATGTATCGGCCCTGGGCTGATCGTTTCTGACAAAACTCCACTCAAGCATGGTCACCGGACCGGTGAGCATGCCCTTTACGGGACGCCTGGTCAGTGATTGGGCGAATCCGGACCAGGCGACCGTCATCGGCGCGGTTCTTTGAATGTCCCCGAAAATGACGGGCGGTTTGACATACCGTGATCCGTAGCTCTGCACCCACCCGAACCGTGTGAACAGATATCCCTCGAGCTGCTCTCCGAAAAATTCCACCATATCATTGCGCTCGGACTCGCCATGCACCAGAACATCCAGGTCCAGATCTTCCTGTATTCGTATGGTTTTCGTAATTTCGGACCGGATAAATGCCGTATAATCCGCCTCGGTCCATTCCCCCCGCCTCCATTTCAACCGGGCCTGCCGGACTTCCGGTGTCTGCGGAAACGATCCGATGGTCGTGGTCGGAAAATCAGGAAGCGGGTGTTTTCTGCGCTGCTTTTCCCGTCTGACAGCATACGGAGATTTCCTATTCAGATCTCCGGATCGGACCGCCTGCATGCGCGACTTGACTGCGGGACGGTGAATTCTCGGACTCGACGCCCGCTTTTCATGGGAGGCCCTGTTCCGCGATAACGCTTCCTGCGATCCGCCCTCATGGAGGATCCGGGCCAGAACCGCCGTTTCCTCCAGTTTTTCCTCACCGAAAGCCATCCAGTCCCTGATCTCGTCATCCAGATCCGGTTCATGCCTGAGTGTGACGGGCACGTGCATCAGCGAACAGGAGGGACTGACCATGATGCGTTCCGGGCCTGCCGCTCTGGCAGCAGCTTGAAGCCGGTTGAGAGACTCCTGATAATCGTTCTTCCAGATATTGCGTCCGTCGATCACACCGGCGGACAGAAGCACACCTTCAGGCAGCCGGCCGGCGATTGTCTCCAGCTCTGCGGCTCCGCGGACCGCGTCGATATGCAGGGCCTGAACCGGCAGGCTGATGAAGGAATCCAGATTTTCACGCAAATCCCCGAAATAATTGGCCGTCATCAGTTTAAGCGACCGAACCGAACCGGCGAGTTCGTGATAGGATGCGTGAAATAAATCGCGTACCGACGGATCCAGTTCCAGTGAAAAAACCGGTTCGTCAAGCTGCACCCATTCTGCTCCCAAAGCCTCGAGCCTGCCCAGAATTTCGCCGTATAGGGGAATCAGCCGGTCCAGCAGGCGGTATTTATCCCGGTCATGCCCGGACATCATTTTACCGAGATACAAAAAAGTCACCGGGCCGATTAAAACAGGCATGGTTTGGATGCCCAGATCCAACGCTTCCTGAAATTCATCAAAAACCTTGTCAGAGGCGCACCGGAATTGCATGTCCGGGAAAAACTCGGGAACCAGATAATGGTAATTGGTATCGAACCACTTGGTCATTTCCATGGCCGGTTCACCGGCCCCCGGTTCACCGGCCCCAGTACCCGTGGTCCGGGCCATTCCCCTGGCCATACGGAATTTCATATCCAGCGTCACGTCCTCCCCCGAATTGCCAAACCGCGGCGGAATTGCGCCGAGCAGACAGATCATATCGAGCATCTGATCGTAAAAACTGAAATCATTCGAGGGAATCAGATCGATTCCGGCCCTTTTTTGAAGTTCCCAGTTGTCTCTTCGGATCCTTTTTCCGGTTTCTTCCAGATCTTTCAGGGGAATTTGCCCCTTCCAGTATGCCTCGGTCCCCTTTTTCAGTTCCCGCTTCGGACCGATCCGTGAAAATCCCAGATTATGTGTACGGGGATTAGACATCTTCCCTCCCAGAATTAGATTCACTGCGGCCGGTTAAAAATATACGGCACAACCGGATAAAAGTTCCTGCGGCCTGTTCGATACGGGCGGTTCCCGCAGCATCAATAACTGCGATATTCTTAATATAGTTCTTGACAATACTGTAAAATATATTATATTTAAGTCTAAATGCATGTTAGGGGAAGGAACGGAAAACCTGAGGAGGTGCAATATGAAAAAGCTTGCAGCGATTGTCATCATCATTTGCGTGGTTATCAGCATGGCCTTGATCAGCGGCTGCCAGAAACCCCAGGCTGAAAAAGCTCCGGCAGAAGCCATCGGTGCGGCAGCGGACACCACTGCAGCGGCCATGGACTCAACCGCAGCCATGGAAGCAGAACCTGAGATGGAAATGGCTGAATAATTTCAAGCCACCTGGATTTGAAAGGAGAAGCGGATGCTTCTCCTTTTTTTTATGACTCCTTCCCCCCTTTTTTAAACAGATCCATCCATTGATCCACTTCTTTTTTCGTCAGCGACCGGTTATATTTCTGTTCGATGATTTCATCAGCGGACCGCGTCATCTGAACGGCGAACTCGCCGGAATCCACAGATTCGACCCGGTGCATGTCCGCCGCACGTTTTATCGCCGCATCGGAAGTCACGACGACGAGCGGATCCCCGGTTTTCGACGATTCGATCAGATTACGGATGACGTAATCCGCATCCACCGGTGCTTTTGAAAAGAGCACTCTCACCTTCGGCCTGCGGGCCGGACTGTGCTCATCCCGGCCCCGGCCGTCAAAAACCACGGTGATGCCCACATTCTTCCGTTGCGCAAATCCGGAAAGACGGATAATGAGTCCCTCTCTTGCGGTTTGAAGATCCGGTTTCATCCGTGCCCGGATCTCGGGGATGGCATGCATGAGATTGTAGCCGTCGATGAGATAATGCCGTTTCATAAATGTTTAAGCGGTTGTGATAAATAAAAGATCAGCCGGTGACGCGTACACTTTGAATCTGATTCTCATTCCAGATGCTGCCCAGCATCCCGAAAAACCGGGCCAGGGGGAAGCCCACCACATTGAAATAGCATCCCCGGATCTGCGACACGAACAATCCGGCCCTGCCCTGAATGCCGTAGGCCCCGGCTTTGTCGAACGGCTCATCTGAAGCGATATAATCCATGATTTCCCATTCAGCCAGATTTCGGAACGTGACATCCGTGACTGCCACATCGCTGATCCGCCGGCCGGCCGCCTCGACAAGTGAAATTCCTGTATACACCCGGTGGGTCTGTCCCGACAGCGAAGCCAACATGGAATACGCCTCCGATGCGTCCGCCGGCTTGCCCAAAATCCGTCCCTGATGGTAAACGATCGTATCCGCCCCGATGATCACACCGGATTTCACATCATGAATGACTGCTTCGGCTTTTCTGAGCGACAGGTTGCGGACATGCCCGGCAGGTTCCTCCGGAACGTTCTCATTCTCATCCACGGGATTCGACAGAATATGAAAACGGAAGCCTGCACTGCGCAGCAATTCGGCCCTTCGGGGGGACTGCGAAGCCAGAATGAGCCGTACTTCAGCCATCCCCTTCCTCCGTATCCACGATCAGGGTGACCGGTCCCTCATTGATGATTTCACAGCACATCCGCGCCGCGAATATACCTGTCTCCACTTTAAGACCCCTGGCCCTGATCTGCCGGACAAAATAATCGTACAGACGCTCGGCATGAACCGGATCTGCTGCCTGTGTGAAGCTGGGCCTGCGCCCGCGGCGGCAATTGCCGTACAGGGTAAACTGTGAAATCACCAGCACTTCTCCGCCTGTTTCCAGACACGAATGATTGAACTTGCCGTCCACATCGTCAAAAATACGAAGGTGAATACATTTATCTGCAAGCCAGTCGGCCTGGGCTTCCGTATCACCGGAACGGATACCGAGCAAAATATGAATTCCCCGGCCGATCTGACCCACGATCCGGTTCTCCACGATCACGCTTGCCTGACTGACCCTCTGAATAACGGCCCGCATATCATCCCCCGAAATAAACGGCAATGAGACCCACGAGCATGTCCGTTTTCATGATGACGGATAATCTGCCCCAGTTAGCCGGTGCCGGACGGGCCCATAAGGAAACGGTGACAAACAGGAGTACCGCATCTACACCCAGAATAACGATGATCAGATAGATCCGGCTGAAAATCCCAAGGGCATAGGGGACAAATGTCAATCCCACCAGCAAGAGTATCAGCAGGGTTGCCCATACCTGAGCCGTCCGGATTCCGTACCGTATAGGCAGCGTGACCGCATCGTCCGACATGTCCCCCTGTATATCCTCCATGTCCTTGATGATTTCACGTGCAAAATGATAAAAGAACGCGAATATCCCCACAATCATGGCCTGTACCCATCGTCCCACGGCCAGGCCGCCGTAAACAAAAGCCAGCCCGGAAATGAACGCCACTGAGAAGTTGCCCCACAGCACGGTTCTTTTCAGGCTCCGGCTGTACATATAGAGCCAGAAAACGGATACGCAGGCAATACTGAAACCGGGCCAGTGAATCAGGGTGCCGGTCAGGCACCCGGTCAGAAACAGGCTCCATGCAAAGAGTCGGGCTGACCTGACCGTTATTCTGCCGGATGGCAGGGGCCGGCCGGGTTTGTTGATCCGGTCGATTTCAAGGTCGAACACATCATTGATCACATTGGCACCGGCCATGATCAGGGTTCCGGAAATACAGGCCAGGATCAGTCTGGCCAGAGGATGCACCGTGCCCGTGACGAATCCACCCATAAAAATGGACAGAAAGCCAATCAGCAGATTGACCGGCCTCGTAATGTCGATATATGGCTTCATGGAAAGCATTGAACAATAAAATACACGTTTGCACATCAAAATGCAATCCCTTTTATCCGGACGACCGGGCCAGCCTGTCCAATGCGTGATGATGAAAATCATGTTTTGTTTTTCTTCGAACATTTTGTATTTTATGAACAGCGCCAACCCCTTTAAAAAAACGGACACATCAAACATGAATACAATTTATCTGATCAATGTATCGGGAACCGATAAACCCGGGCTGACCTCTTCGGTAACCGACATTCTCACACAATACGATGCAAACGTACTCGACATCGGGCAGGCGGTGATCCACGACACACTGGCCCTCGGATTCCTCGTGGAAATACCTGAAAAAGCCGAGTCCTCTCCGGTGCTCAAGGACCTGCTTTTCAAGGCGCATGAAATGGGCGTTCAGATGAATTTTACGCCTGTCACGGAAAAGGAATACGATGAATGGGTCAATCATCAGGGGAAACCCAGGTACATCATCACGATACTCGCCAGAAAAATCACGGCCGAACATATTTCACGAGTCTCATCGATCATTGCGGAAAACGGACTCAACATCGACAAGATTGCGCGGTTATCCGGGCGTATCCCCCTGAAAGCCCGGGACAGTCAGACGCGCGCCTGTGTCGAGTTCTCGGTCCGGGGTCAGCCTGAAAATGTCGACCGCATGAGAACGAAATGTCTGGAACTGACCGACGAACTCGGCATCGACATCGCCTTTCTACTGGACAGTGTTTACCGCAGGCACTGCCGTCTTGTCGCGTTCGACATGGATTCTACACTGATCGAGGTTGAAGTGATCAATGAACTGGCCAAAGCGGCGGGCGTGGGCGAAGAAGTGTCAAAAATCACCGAATCCGCCATGCGCGGTGAGATCGATTATACCGCCAGCCTCAAAAACCGCGTACGTCAGCTCAAGGGCCTTCGCGAGGAAGTACTCAGCAAAATCGCGGCTTCCCTGCCGCTGACCGAGGGAGCCGAAATCCTGTTTAAAACGCTCAAAAGTCTCGGATTTAAAACCGCCATCCTGTCCGGCGGATTCAGTTATTTCGGCAAGGTGCTTCAGCAGAAACTGGGTGTGGATTATGTTTTCTCGAATGAGCTGGAAATCCGGGACGGACAATTGACCGGCGAGGTGCTGGGTGAAATCGTGGACGGCCAGCGGAAAGCGGCCCACCTGAAACTCATCGCCCAGGCCGAGAGGATCCAGCTCGAACAGACCATTGCCGTGGGAGACGGTGCCAATGACCTTCCCATGCTGAATATGGCCGGTATGGGCATCGCCTTCCGGGCCAAGCCCATTGTCCGGCAGTCCGCCAAACAGTCCATATCCACACTGGGTCTGGACAGCATTCTGTACCTGATCGGTATGCATGACAGGGAAAGCATTTAAAGCAAGATTAAAGAACAAAGATCAAAGAACAAAGATAAAGAAGTCGTTGGGTCTGTAGGGTCATCGGGCCGGAGCATGAAACGGAGCTTCGGAGAGAATGAGAAACGGAGAAAAAAAATCAGAACGGATTTTTAGGCAGAACTTCTTTTGCTCCGTTTCACCGCGTCTCCGGTTCTCCGGCGCGTTCACGGTCGGCAGCCGGCAGTCTGATTCTTTCGCTTGAATTTTGGAATTTTAGATTTGGAATTTATTTGATTTTTGGGATTTGATATTTGTGATTTTTCTTACGGTCCGCGGTTCTCTTTGGGAATGCAGGACAGCGGGGACCCATATACTCATTTACCCATCCACGCTTATACTGCTTTTAAGCGGTCAGCGGTCCTGCCGTCCGCGGTCTGATGTTTATAGGGCCAGGGTGGGGGGACCAATATACTCATTCACTCATATACCCATATACTCATATACTCTGCTACCCTTCTACATTCTTACCGCTCTTCACCTGCCGTATCAGCTCAGGTACCTGATTGGCAGTCACCTTGCTGTATACTGTGTCGTTGATCGTAACCACCGGGGCCAGTGCACACACGCCGAGGCAGCGTGTATTTTCGAGCGAAAACAGCCCGTCCGCCGTGGTTTCCCCCATCTCGATTCCCAGCTCCGTCTGAAACGCGTTCAGCACCTTGTCTGCACCCTTCACAAAACAGGCCGTGCCCAGGCACACGGATATGGCATATTTACCGCGGGGTCTGAGCCGGAAGAAATGATAAAATGTGGCCACGCCGCTGACCGTGGAGGTGGGCACCTGAAGGCGCTGGGCCACCTCGTTCATATGATCCTGTGAAAGATATCCGTACTTTTCCTGTACTTTGTGCAGCACGGCTATCAGATAACTTTCCGGATGCTCCTTTTTCCGGCATTGACTGATGAATTTGACGATGTCTGATTCCAGTCCGTCTTTGGTCGCGGTCGCCATTATTTGATCCCCTTCGGTTCCCTGGGTGAATACGAGGTATGCAGAATCTCATGGGCCTTGTGACTGCCCGGTTTTTCCAGATACTCTTCATACAGCGTTTGAATGAACGGATTTTCATGCGATTTCCGTATGGTTTTCCGTTCATCGATGGTGTACAGCGCATTGGCCCTCAGCCGGATCACCTCCGGATCCAGCACGTAATGGCCCTCCGGAGGATAGGGCTGGCCGCCTCCTCCGATGCATCCGCCCGGGCATGCCATCAATTCGATCAGATGATACTGTTTTTTTCCCGCCTTCACTTTTTCGAGAATCGTTTTGGCATTGTTCAGGCCATTGGCCACAGCCACGTTGATTTTCTGTCCGGCGATTTCGAGCGAAGCTTCCTTGAGACCGGAAACCGCCCGGACCTCCTTGAAATCCAGATGGGCCAGCGGCTGACCGGTCAGTTTCTCGGCCGCGGTTCTCAGGGCCGCCTCCATAACGCCGCCCGTGGTTCCGAAAATGTCCGCGGCACCCGTGGAATAGCCCAGCGGATTGTCGAATTCCCCTTCGGGCAGGTTCATGAAATCGATGCCGTAGGCCTTGATCATCCAGATGAGCTCGCGCGTGGTCAGCACCGCATCCGTATAGGGAGTGCCGTCCGGCATCAGATGTTCCGGACGCTCGATTTCGAATTTTTTCGCCACGCAGGGCATGATGCCCACCACATAAATATCCCGGACCGATATGCCTGTCTTTTCGGCATAAAATGTTTTCATGAGCGTGGAAAGCATCTGCATGGGGGATTTGCAGCTCGAGGCATTGGGAATGAATTCCGGATAAAAATGCTCGAGAAACTTGATCCATCCCGGTGAACAGGATGTGAGAAGCGGCAGATTCTTTCCGGTTTTCAGCCGCTCCATGAACTCATGGGCCTCTTCGACGATGGTCAGATCGGCACCGAAATTCGTATCGAACACCACATCGAATCCCAGACGCCGCAGTGCGGTTACGGTCTGACCCGTAGCAGGCGTCCCGGGAGGGGCGTTGAATCCTTCAGCGATTGCGGCCCGTATGGACGGGGCGATCTGTACCATCACATGCTTGTTGGGATCGGCCAGGGCGGCCCACACCGGCTCCGTGGAGCTCTTTTCCAGAAACGACGCCACAGGGCATACATTGATGCACTGCCCGCAATTGATGCACACGGATTCGGCCATGGGACCTTCATAAGCGGGCGCAACGACCGTATCGAATCCGCGATACAACTGGCTCAGATTGTGAATTCCCTGAATTTCGGAGCAGACCCGGACGCAGCGGCGGCACAGAATACACTTTTCCGCATCACGGATCACCGAAGCGCTCGAGCGCTCGATCTCATGTGCCTTGCGTTTCCCTTCGAACAGCCGCTCCCGCACGCCGAGGCTGTACGCCAGATCCTGCAGCTCACAATTGCCATCGCGCTCACAGGTCTGGCATTCCCTGGGATGGTTGTCCAGAATCAGTTCGATCAGGTCGCGCCGCGCCTGCCGGATCTCCGGAGAATTCGTGCGGACCTTCATGCCGTCCTGAACCCGGGTCGCACATGAAGGCAGATAATTCCTGCTTCCCTGGACCTCCACGATGCAGACGCGGCATGCGCCTTCGAGCGACAGGTCCGGGTGATAACACAGACGCGGAATTTTAATGCCGATGGTTTCCGCGGCTTCCATGATTGTGGTTCCCTCCGGCACGGATACCGTGGTATTGTCTATGGTCAGTTCAATATTTTTCATCGCATTGTCTTTCATAAATAGCTTTACAGATTCATCCCTGCGGACGGAATAGTTAATTTTTCATGACCGCATCGAATTTGCAGACATTGTAACACTCGCCGCATTTGATGCATTTGTCCTGATCGATGACATGAACCTCTTTGGCTTTGCCCGATATGCAGGAAACCGGGCACCGGCGCGCGCACAGGGTACAGCCGACACACTTCTCCGCATCGATTTCATACCGGATCAATTGCTGACACTGATGTGCGGCACATCGTTTTTCATCGATATGCTGAATGAACTCCTCCCGGAAATTTTCCAGCGCACTCAGAACCGGATTGGGCGCAGTCTGTCCCAGACCGCACAGCGAGGTCTTCTGAATCAGCCGCCCGAGCCTCTCGAGTTTGTCCAGGTCTTCATGGGTGCCCTTTCCGCAAGTGATCCGTTCGAGAATCTCAAGCATGCGCAGGGTGCCTTCGCGGCACGGAACGCATTTGCCGCAGGATTCGCTCTGAGTAAACTCCAGAAAAAATTTGGCCGTGGCCACCATGCAGTCATCCTCGTCGAGAACGATCATGCCCCCGGAACCCATAATCGAACCAATGGCAGCCAGATTTTCATAGTCCACGGGCGTATCGATCCGGGAAGCTGGGATACATCCGCCCGACGGGCCGCCGGTTTGTATCGCCTTCAATTGTTTGCCGTTGGGTATTCCGCCGCCGATATCTTCGATGATATCCCGAAGTGTGGTTCCCATGGGCACTTCCACGAGACCGGTATTATTGACCTTCCCCGCCAGCGCAAACACTTTCGTGCCCTTGCTTTTTTCCGTTCCGAGACGGGAAAACCAATCGGCCCCGAAAAGCATGATGGTGGGTACATTGGCCCATGTTTCCACATTGTTGATGACCGTGGGATGTCCCCATAATCCGGCCTGCGTGGGATACGGCGGCCGTATTCGCGGCTGTCCGCGCTTGCCCTCGATTGAATACATCAGCGCTGTTTCTTCTCCGCACACAAAGGCTCCCGCGCCCAGGCGGATTTCGAGGTCGAAATCGAAGCCTGAATTCATGATATTCTTCCCCAGAAGCTGATGTTTTCCGGCGTTTTCAATGGCCATTTCGAGCCGTTTTATGGCCAGGGGATATTCGGCACGCACGTACAGGTAGCCCCGCTGTGCACCTACTGCAAATCCGCCGATGGTCATGCCCTCGATAATGATATAGGGATCCCCCTCCAGAGCGCTTCGGTCCATAAACGCGCCGGGATCGCCCTCGTCCGCGTTGCAGACCACGTACCGGATGGGATCGTTCGAATAAGTTCTGGCGTTCTTCCATTTCACACCCGTGGGAAACCCGCCTCCGCCGCGGCCGCGAAGACCGGACCGTGTAATTTCGTCAATAACGAAGCCGGGATCGCCGTCCAGCACCCTGGCCAGCGCCTCGTACCCCTTGTTGCGAATATAATCGGACAGGCTTTCCGGATCGACTAGACCGCTGTTCCTGAGTGTCAGCCGGGTCTGTTTGTTAAAAAATGCCACATCGCCGTATAACCTGAAAAACTGCTCGGTTATGAAGTCCGCATGGGTGATATATTTTTCCGCGGTCTGATGTCTGGCAAACTGCAAATCGATGATCTCGTCGAGTTCCTGGTCATTGTGAAACAGGTAGAGAATTTTCTCAGGGAACACCATCATCACACGCTGTTTGCCTTTACTGCCCGCGGGACAAAGGCCCATACAGCCGCCGTGAAATAGACGTATGGACTGCGGATCCACACCCCTGGCATGCAGACGTGAACGCAGTTTGGTTTCAAGCTGTTTACCGCCGGACGGGCTGCATTGGCCCGAAGAACACAGAATGACCACATATTCATAGAATTTTCCGGTTTTTTTATCCAGCATCAGTTCGGCCACGGGCTGTCCCTGCTGCAGATGCGTCTGAAAAATGGTCTGGACCTTGGCGAGCGTCACCTGTTCATATTTGACAGGCATGCCTCCGGGCACGAACACACCGACCACGGGCTCCCTGGCACAGCGTCCCGTGCATCCGACACGTTTCAGAAGAATATCTTTTCTGCCCGAGGCCTGTATCAGTTTCTCAAACTCACGCGCCACAGGATCCGCGCCGGCTGCAATTTCACAGGTTGCCGCACCCACCTGAATGATGATCTTGTCCTTTTCCCCTGATGCTTCATAGGCATGGTTGTGCTGGTCGAAAAGGATTTGATAAAAATCGAATGCCTGTCCCATCGAATTCCCTTTTATTATCTACATCGATCACGATGCCTTCAAAATGGACATTAAAGGTACAAAAATTTATGACGAGATGCAAATGATGCGTTCAGGGATATCACGGATTAACCCAGCCGCGTTTGCCTTTCCTGAGCAGCAGGGGAATATCGCCTGTCATATCGACCAGTGTGGTCGGAACCGTACCGCAGGCGCCGCCATCGATGACCAGGTCCACCTGGGAAGACAGGGCATCGAGTATCAATTCAGCGTCGTTCATGGGATATTCCTCATGCGGAAGCAGCAGCGTGGTCGTCATCATGGGTTCACCGAGCGCTTCGAGCAGGGCATGCGTAACCGCATGTTCCGGAACCCGGAGGCCCACGGTTTTCTGCTTCGGGTGCATCAGGCGCCTGGGAACCTCCCGGGTCGCTTTCAAAATAAACGTATAAGGTCCGGGCGTGCACGATTTCAGCAGCCTGTACACCGGTGTGTCGAATCTGGCGTATATGGAAACCTCGGACAGATCGCGGCAGATCAGCGTAAAATGATGCTTCTCATCGAGCCTGCGGATCTGAACGATGCGGTCCAGCGCAGCCTTGTCCTCCATATGGCATCCAAGTGCATACGTGGAATCGGTCGGATACACGATCACACCGCCGTCCCGCACCACTTCGGCAGCCTGCAGGATCAGCCGATGCTGCGGGTTGACAGGATGAATTTTAAAGTACAGGCTTTTCATCAGCCGAAGAATACGAATTCCTGAATTCATACACAAGGGGAAAATATGATTTTTGCAGAAATCGAATTTTTGTCTTGATCCTGGTGCGGCTGCATATTAACTTAATCCGATCCGGAATAACCAATGAAAAGTCCGATGCCCCCTTTTCAGATTCGAAATCGCTCCGCTTTTACGTATGCGCAGGCCGTGATCGAAGAATACTCGCGCAGTTTCACCATCAGTTCGAGGCTGCTTCCGAAACGCCGCCGCTGGGCCGTTTGCGCGCTGTACGGCTTCTGCCGATATGCGCACAACCTGATTGAAAAACCGCGAATGCGAACTGGTGACGAAGTAATGGATGAACTGGACATCCTGAAAAAGGAAATCTTGATGGCCTACCGTACCGGCGGATCCGAGCATCCGGTCGTCATGTCATTTATCGAGGTGGCCTCCCATTTCAGAATCCCCATCGAATATCCTCTCGAGTTCCTCAAAGGCGCAGGCATGGATGTGGATCATCATCGCTACCGGACCTGGCAGGACCTCCATGTATTCTGCTACCGGGTCGCCGGGATCGTGGGAATCATGATGGCCTATATTCTGGGATTCAAAAACGAATCCGCCCTGCCGTACGCGGAAAAACTGGGCGTGGCCATGCAGCTGACCAACATGCTGCGCGACGTGGATAATGACCGGAAGAGGGACCGCATCTATTTGCCGGAAGATGAAATGGAACAATTCAGTGTTACGGAGGACACGCTAACCCGGCGGCAAATGAACGACGCGCTCCGTTCCCTGATGCGGATTCAGGTGGAACGCGCACATCGGTTATACGAGGAGGCGGAGCCCGGTATTGCACTGCTGGACAGGGAATCCCGGTTCGCCATACGCTGTGCGAGCCGCATTTACAGGGGCATCCTTTATAAAATTGAGGCTTCCGGATACGATCCGTTCGCCGGCCGGGCCAGCCTCGGCCGGCGGGAAAAGGCAGGAATCGTGCTTCGTGAATGGATGAGGTCCGGCAGGCTATCCAATCGTTAGGATTATGTAAAAAATTGTCACACCCCACAATCATATTTGCCCGGTTCAGCGAAATTCCTTATCTTTACATTGTCCGCCCGCCTGTTTGAAATCAAGATTCAGGAAGCGCCATGAAAATAAGAATGCTCATTCCCATTATCATGATCCTGTTCATCAACTGCTGCCCCAGAACCTGCCCGCTGTCCCGCACCGTGTCCGGACAGGATAAAAACCCCTCATTTGTGGATCTGCACGGCGCACTCGCCGTCAGCGGAACACAGCTTGTGGACATGCATGGTGATTCCGTGGTGCTTCGCGGCGTCAGCCTCGGCTGGCACAACTGGTGGCCCCAGTACTGGAATGCGGACGTGGTCAAATGGCTCAAGGAAGACTGGAAAATCACCGTGCTTCGGGCTGCCATGGGCATCGGGCATACGGAAGGGTATCTGAACAAACCCCGTGAATCCGCGGCACTGTTAAAAAAAGTGGTCGATGCCTGCATCGCCCAGGGGATTTACGTGATCATCGACTGGCACGATCATGATGCGCAGAATCATCAGGAGGCCGCCATCGCGTTTTTCCGGGAGATGGCCGGCACCTATGGCCATACACCCAATGTCATTTATGAAATCTACAACGAGCCGGACTTTGAAGACTGGCCCACGGTCAAGGCCTATGCCGATACACTGATCCGGACTATCCGTGCGAAGGATCCGCACAATATCATTCTCGTGGGTACCACACAGTGGGATCAGAATGTCCACATTGCGGCGGACGATCCGCTGACGGGTCATTCAAACGTAATGTATACGCTGCACTTCTATGCGATCACGCACAGACAGTGGCTCAGGGATCGCGGTGATTATGCCCTGTCGAAGGGGCTGCCCCTTTTTGTTTCGGAAATGGACGGCAGCAATGCGTCCGGCCGCGGCGGACTGGACCTGGAAGAATGGCAGCAATGGATGGACTGGATGGAAAATAATCAAATCAGCTGGATCAAGTGGTCGATATCGGACAAACAGGAAACCTGTTCATCCCTGAAACCCGGCGCATCCCCGCATGGCGGATGGACAAAGGATATGCTGACAGAGTCGGGCCTCAGGGCCAGGGAATATATCCGGACGTATACCGGAAACTGAAAAACACAAGGTCCCGGGAGGATGTTATATCGATGTTTATCCCGTACGGCTCTCCTCAATTACCGGTTCAATCCTTTACCGTTCATTCATGATTTTGAGTACCTGCGAGGTCAGTTGGTCACCCTGCAGATCTCTGGCCGCGATAATGCCGTCCGGCCCGACCAGAAACGTGGCCGGGAAACGGGTAATTCCGTATTTGTAGAAAAGCGTCTCGTCACCCGCTGCATTCGGATAGTGAATTTGCCATGTATTCGTAAATTTCCGGAGTTTTTCAACATCACCCCTGGTGATTCCCAGTACAACAAGATCGCTTTCCGGAATCATATTCGAGAGTTTTTTAATATTCGGAATTTCCCTGAGGCTCGGCTCTGACCAGATGCCCCAGAAATCCAGAAACACATATTTGTTTTTACACTCGGCCAGTTTGAAAATATGGCCGTCCAGGGTCGTGACCTCAAAGTCAGGCGCTATTGCACCGGCAATCACTCTTTTGGCGTTTTCCGCTTTATCAATCATGTCCTCTAGCAAAATCACGTCCCGGTTCCCGGGAAAATCATGTTTGATATCCGCGTAGGCTTGCAGAAACACCGGTTCCAGATTCCCGTTCCCGTCTTTTGCATAAAAAAGATTCGTAATCCAATTGATCCGGTCCTTGAGAGACAATGGCCGCTGCGCCATACTGATCAGAAAATCATGATAGGTCCCCTGGATTTTCTGCTGCATATTGAAAAGAATCAACTGTATGGAATAATAATCATCATCACCTTCTTTATAGAAACCGGCCGAATCCACGAACCAGGCCGAATCCACGGGATCATGTACAAGCCGCCAGATATTGTACCGGTTCATCATATGCTGAACCCGCATTTTTCTGTAAAGGCTGTCATTCTCGACCGATTTGTAAGCAGCCTCCGTGATTTCCCACTTCTTCCGGATCAGATCTGTATATTTAAGCAGCTTTTTACGGTCGTTCGAACGGAAAGGATCCTCGTTCGGAGGAAAAAGCGAATACATCTGTTCGGTCAGCTTTTTGGTATTCAAAAAAGTCCGGGTGATGACCTGCTCATCGGCCGATTTTCCCGAAAACTCATTGTCCCTGGCCAGACTGTAGGAATACAGTGTCGAATCAGGAAGCGGACCATTGCTGAAGTTGCACAGACCCGTCAGACTGTCTCCGTCGATTTTTCCCGGATAGGTGCCTCCCATGGTGAGCCCCCATCCGAGCACATGGTAGCGTTCCGTGAACACAAGAGAGTCTGCATCCAGAAAAATGCCGTCGAAATACGTGATGGTGCCGCCCGGTTTGATCATCTCGCCTTCAAAACGGTTTCCCTGCACCCTGTCGATATAAAGTGTCATCGGCCACAATCCATAGGTCCCGGTCCATTTCGTATTTTCATAGGATTCAAATTCCCGGTTCCCTGTACAGGAAATCAGCAGAAGCGCAGCCAGCGGCAAAAAGAAACGTTTCATCGTTCACCCTTTCATGCATTTTGTACGGATATCCCCCGTATACCTGGTCCGCATCAAATGGTCTCGAAACAGTTTTTCTCCAGATTTTTTTTCACATTCCCGGGCTCGAACAGGCGTCCGTTCATCGCGATATATACGCCATGCGGCAATATCTGAACAGCCGTTATCGCACATCCGATATTGAAAATGGCATCCGTTACCCTGAATCTGGCCGGTTCCAGTGAACCGGTCAGCACAATGGTTTTGTCTTTCACACACTCTAGCATGCGTGCCGTTTGGATCATGGTGTCCGTACCGTGGGTCAGGAGAATCCGTGTTTCCCTGGTGTTTTCGACAATGCTGCGAATCCGTTCCCGGTCCTCATCATTCATGTCCAGGCTGTCCTTTTGAAGGATCGATTCGACCGCATATTGTAAAGTGACCTTGGACTCGCGCAAAATCGAGGCCACCTGGGGTTCGCCCACCTCGAATTTGCTCTTTGAATCAAAATATATCTTATCGATGGTTCCGCCGCAGGTAAATATTCTGATTTTCATGAAATATCCCGAACAGTGATTTCCGTTGTACCAGCTCCCGCCGATCTTCTAACAAGTATATAAAAAACAACCGGAAAAATCAATATTTTTGTTCTTTGTTCTTTGTTCTTAGTTCTTTATATTGTTGAACATTAAAATCCATAAAAACGGAAACGATTTAAGACAATGAAAAAGCAAGAGTTCAAAGAACGTCTTCAGGACCGGATTCTGATTCTGGACGGTGTATTCGGTACCATGCTTCAGCCCCATCTGCCCGCCGGCGCCTGTGTAGACCACGCCAATCTGGAAAAACCGGACCTGGTGGCGGAAATTCACAGAGCCTACAGGAATGCAGGTGCCGATCTGCTGTCGACCAATACATTCGGCGCGAACCGCATCAAACTGGATGAGTTCAAACTGGGGCATAAAACGCGCGAAATCAACGGAGCCGCGGTCCGCCTGGCCGCAAAACATGCGGAGGGACGGCTGGTCACAGGTGTGATCGGGCCGACCGGCAGGCTGGTGGAACCCATGGGGCCGCTCACATTCGACGAAGCATACGACGTATTCAGGGAACAGGCACTGGCACTGGCCGAAGGCGGCATCGATCTGTTTCTTCTCGAAACCTTCAGCGATCTGAAGGAAATCCGGATCGCTCTCCTGGCCATCCGGGATAATACGGATCTCCCGGTCATGGCCTGCATGACGTATGGTGAGGACTTCCTGACATTCACGGGTACGGATCCTGTGACTGCGGCCAATGTGCTCAGGTCCATGGGTGCGGATGCTGTGGGTGTGAATTGTTCGACGGGACCCGAACCCATGCTGGAAGTGCTCGGCCGGTATGCCGCATTTACGGATGTGCCGCTTCTGGTCGAGCCCAACGCGGGCATACCCCGCCTGACCGGAAACACCGTCTCTTACAGTATCGGACCGGATGAAATGGCCGGTTTTGCAGAGAAATTCGTACAAATCGGGGCGAATATCGTGGGCACATGCTGCGGGAGTACGCCCGAATTCACGGCCCGGCTGTCAGGTACATTGAAAAAAAGCAAACCGGTTCCGCGTCACACGGCACAGACGCTTTCGCTCTCGAGCCGGACGCGGACTGTTCAAATCGGACCCGGCCTGCCATTCTGTATTGCGGGAGAGCGCATCAATCCCACAAACAGGGAGGATTTGATCGAGGCCCTGACTCATGACCGGATCAGCGTTCTTCAGAACGAGGCCCGGGCCGAAACGCAGGAGGGGGCCCATCTGCTCGATGTCAACATCGGTGTGCCCGGGCTGGACGATGTGGCCATGATGGGCAAAGTCATCAGGGGTATCGAAAATGTATCCGCTGCACCGCTGGTTATAGACAGCACCAACCCTGCCGCGATCGAAGCGGCTCTCAGGGAAACACCCGGCAAAGTGCTGATCAACTCCGTACATGGCAGTCCGGAGAGCATGGAAACCATCATTCCGCTCGCCGCCAGGTACGGGGCCGGGCTGCTCTGCCTGGCCGTGGGGGAATCGGGAATTCCGAAAACAGCGGAGGAGCGTATCGATGTACTCCGTCAGATCATCGAAAGAACCGATGCGGCGGGCATTCCCAGGGAGCATTTGATATGCGACTGCCTGACATTAACCGTATCCGCTCAGCAAAAACGGGCGGAAGCCACCTTGAAGGCCATACAACTGGTCAAACAGGATCTGGGACTGCCGGCCATTCTGGGCGTTTCGAATATATCTTTCGGTCTTCCGGAACGCAGTCTGATCAATGCCACGTTTTTAAGCATGGCCATGTCTGCCGGACTGGACGCGGCCATCATGAATCCCGGGGACATGCGCATGATGGAAACCGTGCGCGCCGCTTCGGTTCTGACCGTCCGGGACAGGGATTCCAGGATCTTTGTCAGCTCGCATCAGAAAAAGAAAAAAAGCTCAAAACCGGAAACGGATTCCGCGGGAAAGGATTCCGGTGAAAGTCCGGTATACCGGGCCGTGCTCTCCGGAAACCGGGATGAAATCGCCTCCCTGGTTGAAAATGAACTCGGACAGGGAGCATCCGCTTTCAACATCAACAACGATTTGCTGATCCCTGCCATTCAGGAAGTGGGCAGGCAGTACGACCGCAAGGAAATTTTCCTGCCCCAGATGATACTGGCCGCTGAAACCATGCAGAAAGCGTTCGAGGTGCTCGAACCGCATTTCGGTAAAGGGGATGTCCGCACTGCAGGCAAGGTGATTCTCTGTACGGTCAGAGGCGACGTGCATGATATCGGTAAAAATATCGTGGGGCTGTTTTTGAAAAACGAGGGCTTTGAGGTGATCGACCTGGGCAAGGATGTGGCACGTGATGAGATCGTGGCCCGGGCAAAACAGCATCAGGCGGATGTGGTCGGCCTGTCGGCCCTGATGACCACGACCATGACGGAAATGCCCGGAGTGATCCGGGCTCTGAAAGAGGCGGAACTCGAAGCAAAAACCATTATTGGCGGTGCCGTGGTCACCAAAACCTACGCCCGGGAAATCGGGGCGGATGCCTATGCGAAAGATGCATTGGAAGCCGTTGGACAGGTGAAGGCGCTGGTGGCCTCCTAGGTTCAGCTTCCAGGTTTTTTACCTCCCGGGGGGTTTAGAGCCCCCCGGGAGGTAAAATCCCGCCGTGCGTCGCCTTCCGGTATGAATGGTATTACGATTGATTGTCCGCAAACAGACCCGTAAAAGCAAAAAAATTCACCAGCACATGGGCCGCGATGCATGTGCTGATATTCCGAAGTTTCCATGCACACAGGCTCCAGACCAGGCCCATGAAAAACGCACCCCCGACCAGGGCTGCAAATCCCCCGTAATAAACGGTCCCTTTGACGAACCAGAGCGACACGTGCCACAATCCGAACAGCAGGGGGGACAAACCGAGCAGCACCAGGGATTTGTCCGGAAACCGGATAGTATAGAATCCCCGCCAGTAAACTTCCTCCAGCGTGCCGTTGATCAGGGCGATGACGCCCACTGTAACCAGCCCCTGAAATCCGATGATTCCGGCATTCGGCAGAAAAGCCATAAAAAACACCGGTACAGCCGGAAGCCAGGCCAGCCCCCTGAAAAAGTGGCCGGACCGTTTCCGTACTGCCGTCTTCTGCATCAGGGGGGCAATGGTTCTCAATGGATTGTGTTCCATGATCAGCATGGTAACGATCAGGAATATCCAGTAAATGCCCATGCTGTATCCGAACAGGAACGGCTGCGGCAGTTTCAACGGCAGACCGTTAAAAACGGCAAACGTGAATGGGAAAACCAGAACCGATGAAATAATCAGCGACCTTTTACGTGAATCCAATGCGTTTTCTATCCTCCGTTTTATGCAGGCTGTTCCCGGATCCGGATTCACCGGATATCTATCGGTGAATCAACAGGCGGTTGTTCCCCGCGGTCCTGTCCATTGTCGTCAGAACGTATTTCAACAGATCGGATCCCATAAGAAAACGGACGGGACAGGCATCAACGCCCGGATCGCTGTAATGGTCCCGAACGCGGGGACAATCGGTGAAATCGGGGTGCGGAAAGACAGTGAATTCATTGTCGTCCATGCCGCTCCATATCACCGAATGCTGTCCGGCGAAACGGCACGAATCAGTCAATGTACGCACAATTCGGCCGCTGAATGGATCTACGTATTGCTGAAACCGACCATTTTCCTGTTTCCGGCACCCCGATTCCTGAATCCCGGTTTCCGGAAGGAACGGGAAGCCCTGTGACTTTGCCCGGACACCGCTTCTGGAGAGGATTTGGCAAACTCGTGTTCAGGAGAAAAATCGCCATAATTGAAATCCGCCAGACGTCTCCGTTCAATCGGTGTCCCAAGAACCTTTTCGATACCGCGAAGCATCTGATCATCATCCGTCACTGCAAGTGTGAAAGCGTCTCCGGTCTGCAACGCCCTGCCTGTACGGCCGATCCGGTGCGTATAGGCGTCGACCGTATCGGGCATGTCGAAATTAATCACATGCGTGATTTCGGATACATCAATGCCGCGGGCTGCGATATCCGTCGCTACGAGCACGTCATATTTGCCGTTGCGGAAGCCGTTGATCGCATCCTGTCTCCGGTTTTGAGATAAATTTCCCTGAAGAGCTGCCACACGGTACTTCTGTTTCAAAAGCTGGGCTGCGAGCGTTTTGGCCCTGTGTTTGGTCCGTGTGAATATCAGAACACGGCCGGTGGATGTCTGTTTCAGCATGGCGAACAGCAATGCCTTTTTCAGCTCCTGGGGTACCGGATAGAGTGCATGTGAAACCGTATCGACAGGAGCACTCATACCGATCTGAATTGTTTTTGGTTTTGTCAGAATATGATCCGCGAGCGCGCGTATTTCATCCGGCATGGTCGCTGAGAAAAAGAGGGTCTGTTTTTCCCGCGGAAGCGTCTTCAGGATTCGGCGTATATCCGGCAGGAATCCCATATCACACATCCGGTCGGCTTCATCCAGAACGAGCACCTCGACATTCGAGAGGTCGATACTTCTTTCACCAAGGTAATCGAGCAGACGGCCTGGACAGGCCACGGCAATTTCAGCGCCGCGCTTCAGAACCGAAAGCTGGCCCCCCTTGCCGACTCCTCCGTATATGGATACACTGCGTATACCCGTCATCCGACCCAGTGCAGAGCCTGACTGATGGATCTGTTCGGCAAGCTCCCGGGTGGGAGCAAGGACGAGCGCACGAATGCGGCCCCTGGGTCCCTTCAGCAGTTTCTGCAGAATCGGGAGCATAAAAGCGGCTGTCTTGCCGGTACCTGTCTGTGCCAGTCCAAGTAAATCGCCGCCTTCGAGAATCAGGGGGATTGCCTGTTTTTGGATCGGTGTGGGAATGATATATCCGGCTTTTTTAATCCCTTCATTAATACGGGGATCGAGATAAAATCGATTAAATTCAGTAATAATTGTCTCCTTTGAGTTGTTGTAAGCGGCGGGTTTTCCAGGGCGCGGCCGGGGATAAATCTGCGTGCAACAGTATGTAATTAATCTTAATTTAACAATTTATCTGACATTTCCTATTAAATTGTTGTTTTTACTGTTTTTTTTTAACGCCGGTCTTGAAATGATCCTGATTATTGTGCCGATGATTCCTGCTCCGGATTATCACAACCAGGTCATCAGGAACCGACGATTTTATGGCCTCCTGAACCGGTTTACCCCCGTTTTCCCGAAATTGCCATGCTCCCGGCTCCGGCGTCTTCAGCCCTGACCTATTTGAGGAGTATCATTTTATTTCTCATCCCCCGGTTAAATTTGATAGAACACGGAATCGAAATATTTCGTATATTCATAAAAGCCGACAGAATAAGCATACGAAAATTGTCTGAAGAAATCAATATTGAATGTCCGGTCACCGGTTATCGAATGGAAGGCAACATGAGTATTTCACTCAAAAACATTCTGCTTTATTCCATATCGACCCTCATCTGGGGATCGACCTGGTTTGCCATCACGCTTCAGCTGGACCATGCGGATCCCATGGCTTCCGTGGCTTACCGTTTTCTGCTGGCCTCCGTGATGATGTTCATCTACTGCGTGGCGGCCCGGAAAAATTTAAGGTTCGGTTTCAGAACGCACCTGTTCATTTTTCTTCAGGGTTTCTTTTCCTTTACCTTCTCCTACTGGCTGGTCTACCTGGCGGAGATGCGGCTCACGAGCGGTCTGGTGGCCGTGATCTGCTCGTTTCTCATTTTTCTCAACATCGTCAACCGGTCCCTGCTGCTGAAATTCAAAATCAACAGACTGGTTTTGTTCGGTGCCGCACTCGGCGTGATCGGAATTGTGCTGATATTCCTGCCGGAAATGAAAACACAGTCCTTTTCGCATGAAACCTGGATATCCATCATTCTGGTCTTTATTGCCACCCTGTTCTATTCGTTCGGCAACATCGTCGCCGAACGAAACATCCGGAACGGCATTCCGGTGATTCAATCCAATGCATTCGGAATGGGATATGCAGCACTGATCATGATTGCGTTCGCCCTCTTCTCGGGGAAAAGCCTCGCGATCGATCCGCAGTTCCCGTACCTGGCCTCGCTGGCGTATCTGTCCGTGTTCGGATCCGTAATCACGTTTTACTGCTACTTTACACTCATCGGCAACATCGGCTCGGACAAAGCGGCCTACGGTCCGGTCGTGGTGCCGGTCATTGCCCTTTTTCTCTCCGCGCTGTATGAGGATTATCACTGGAGCGGGTATGCAGTCGCAGGCATCGTTCTCCTGATCGTCGGTAATTTTCTGGTATTGAACAAAAAAAGCATGAACCGGGAAGTCACATAAAGGATACAACCGATAATCCAATCAACAATCCTGAATTCAGACTGTTTTTCAGCGCAAAAGTTAACATGGGCGAATCCTCCCGGTTTAAAGGTCGATTTTACTGATATTGAAGTCCGGAAGCCGCTGTTTAAAATCCGTCCGGATCATTTCTTTAACGGTTTTCGGCTGTTTTCTTCCAATACGGTTTTATGATTTTTCCTTGTCTATGACTCAAAATTAAAAGTATGACACTGACTGCCAGACAGAAAAATGTGGCCTGAACAGAACCTTCAGGACCAAACTCACCGCCCGTTAACCATACCGGACCTGTGATTTTTGATGTAATCCATGTTTTTGAAAATTCATTTCCTGATACAATCGCTCCAAAAATACCTGTTTCAGCAAAATTCCAGGCAAAATGCACTGCGATAGGAAACCATAAATTCCTTGAGTAGATATAGGCGGATGCCAGCAGCAAACCGGCTTGAATTGCCAGTCCGATACCTGCTATCAATGAGCAGTTTGGATTGAGTAAATGTAACAATCCGAAGAGTAACGCAGAGATCGCCAGGCTGAAATAACTCCCCAATTTTTCTTCAATTATTCTGAATATAATACCTCTGAACAACGTTTCCTCAAAAATTGCGGAAGAAAATGCCATCGTTAAAGGCGGTATCAAAAATAAAATCGGATTAACCGATATCACTCTTGTCCAAGATAGGATTTTTATGATATAAAGTTGAGATAAGTCTCCGTATATTTTATCACCACAACAAAATATATTTT
>JAFGGN010000075.1 GCA_016930535.1 bacterium | reverse complement strand
TGATAAAATATACGGAGACTTATCTCAACTTTATATCATTAAAATCCTATCTTGGACAAGAGTGAATAATTCTGTAAAATTAACAGATTATTTATCCAAATCCCGATCTTCAGAGGTAAACCATATGCATATGCCCGAACGTTTGTTCCAGACGTTTTTACGGAGATTCATCCCCTTCTGTCTGGGATTCCATACTATCTTGCTGACAGCTCAGATTACGGACACGTTGTCCGCGGCACCGGATTCATCCAATGTCCTGTTCATGAACCGTACAATACCCGATAAGGCCCTCCAGCCTCTGGATCTTCTGAATGTGAGAAACGCACCGCTCAAAGATGTGTTTCGCGGCATTGCCGCAAAATACAATCTGAGCATCGCCGTGGACGAGGCCATCGACAGGCAGGTAACCTACCGGCTCTCGGAAATCCCCGTTCATGAAGCCATTCTTTTTATGGCCAATGATAACGGGCTGCTGGTTTCTATCGAGGGCAGCATTTACAGGATCATCATGCCAGAGCCCGTCAAACCGGATCCGGTGCCCCTGAATATCACATGGGAGAACAGCCGGCTCAGCCTGGATGTACGCAGCGAACCGCTTGAAAAAGTCATCTACACCATACAGGAAAAAACCGGGAAAAACATCATCATCAACCGCGGTACGGACGGCAAGGTGACCGGTTTTCTGCAGGAGGTGGACTTTGAAACCGGGCTCACGGCCCTGCTGAAAAGCAACGGCTTCATCATGCGATCCCGCAACGGTATTTATACCATAGACCGGGACGGTTATTCGGGTATGGATCAGGACAAAAAACAGGACAAGGCCTTCTGGATCGATGTACGGGACAGCCTGCTTCAGGTTCAGGTATCTGACACGGAATTGAAAGTGATCATCAAGGAGGCATCCCGTGCACTCGGGATCAATGTCATTATGCTGAGCGAGATCACGGGCAAAGTGAACGCGGATTTTACAGGACTGACATTTGTGCGTATGCTGGATTATCTGTTCAAGGGAACGGATTACACCTACCGGATCGAAGACGATATTGTCCTGATCGGTGATAAAAAGATTTCAGGCATGGCGACCATACGCCTGATTAAACTGGGACATTTGAAGGCCGAGGGGATCATCGAGCAGATTCCCGAAGTTCTGAAGGGAAAATCCCAGCTCAACATCATCAAGGAACATAACGCCATTATGGTGATAGGCAGCCAGGACGTGATCCGTGAGGTGGAAACGTATATCAGGCATATCGACTACCCGATTCCCCAGGTGCTGATCGAGGCAATCGTCATCGACTTTGAAACCACGGATATGCGTGATTTCTCGATCAATGCACAGCGCGGCCAGTCCGGGGACACGACGAGCGCCCCTCTCCAGACCCTGTATCACCTGCTCTTCCCTGAAATCAATGTCACGGCCACAGGCGGGTTTCTGAACAAGAGCCTGAACTATTACGGCCCCAAATACAATGTCGGAAATATCGGACGGCTTCCGGAAGACTTTCTCCTGAATCTGCGTATGCTGCAGCAGAAGGGCAAGGTCAATATCAGGTCGAACCCCCAGATCGCCACGTTAAACGGCCATACGGCCCATATTACCATCGGCACTACCCAGTACTACAAGCTGACCCAGGAAACCATGCCGTTCATCAGCAATCCCACCAATCCGTTCAACCAGGTCAGCCAGCGCTTCGAACAGATCAAGGCGGAAACCAAGCTGGAAATCACCCCGTGGGTGAGCGCCACCGGAGAAATCACCACGGAAATCAAGCCCACATTCGACGAGCCGACCCAGGGCGGATTCAATGCCGAAGTGCCTCCCACGATCAATCACAAGGAGCTCGAATCCACGGTCCGGTTGCGGGACGGGGAGACCATCGTGCTGGGAGGACTGATCCGGGACGAAGACACGGAGACCATTACCAAATTCCCCATCCTGGGTGACATCCCGTATATCGGAAAACTGTTCAGAAACAAAAATTTCAAGAAATCCAAAAAACAGCTCATGATCTATATCACGCCCCATCTCATCTATTCAGGTCTGAATGCGCCGTTCATCGGGTCGGAGATCCAATGAAATTCCTTTGGACCGCATTGATGGAGCGCGCCGCTGGTGTGGATATCGGCCCGTCCGGTATCCGCATCGTCGAGCTGGGCAGGCGTTTCAACCGGATCTTTCTGCTGAACCATGATGAAGAGCCTCTGGATTCCTTCTATTCCCCGGCCGTTGCTGTACAGCGTGCACTGAGCCGCCTGTACGACCGCTCTCCTCACATGACCCGCGAGGCCGTGATTCATACGGAGGGCAAGGGTATCCGTCATATGACAGCCGATGCACCGGTAATGGATGCCTCTTCTCTGGACGGATGGGTGACTGCACAGGTCATGCAGCGTCTTCCCGAAGGCATCGCTGCGGACGATTTATCCATTGCCCATCACATTCTGAGCGCCTCCGAGAATGGTTACAAATTATGGATCACCTACTGTCAGGCCCGCATCGTCTCGGAAAAACGTGAGTGGATGGAATCCGCCCATGTGAATACGGCGTCTGTGGGAGGCGATATCCTGGATATGCATCATGCCTACATCCCCGCAGGGGATATACCGTCCGATCAATTGCAGGGCCTTATTTTAATCCGTGAAAATGAAACGGTCTGCACACTGGCCGGGAACGGCCGGCCCGTGATGACCGATACGCTCCCCCATGAAGGCCGCAGAATTACGTCGGATGCCGTCTGGAACCGGTGCCTGAAACGATGGCAGGAGTCAGGCAACCTGAACCTGCACCGCGTGATCTGGGTGGACGGCCGTTTTCATGACGAAGAGACGGAACCATTGTCATTGCCGGACAGCAAATCCCCATGGCCCGTGATGACGGAAAATCCGCTTTCCGCATGGCTGGATACGGAAAGTCCGCTTCCTCCCCGTTTCGGTCTTGCTGCGGGACTGGCCCTGAAACGGTTGTATCCCTCCCTGAACACGATCGATCTTCTGCCCGATACGGAAAAACGCCGTGTCCGTGACAGGACCGAGAAACGGCGTGCCATGACCTGGATTCTCGCCGTGGGTGGTATTTTCGTGCTGCTGCTGTTTATCCTGAACCTGCTGCATATCGCTTCGGAAAACAGCCTGGCCGCCTCTGAGGACCGTATCACGGCCATGAACGATCAGATCATTTCCATTGAACTGGCCAAAAAGGAACAGGCCAGACTCAGCCGTACGCTTCAGAACATGCATCAGCTTATGGTGAACCGTTCGGGCCATGCGGCTCTGTTCGAAGAAATCAGCCGTGTCGTTCCTGCTGAAATCTGGCTTCAGGGTCTGATTCTGGAGCCGGTATACGACGGCCGGCTCCGGGATAAAATCAAAACCGGTGACCGGCTGGATATCAGGGGCTGGGCACTTTCGGACAGCCGGATCACCACACTCATATCCAATCTCGAATCCTCCAAATTCCTGAAAGACATCCGGCTCGAGGAACGGGAGCAATTGACGTCTGACGATGTACTTAAACAGACCGGGGAATTCTCTGTTCCGTTGATTCATTTTCGTGTGACAGCAGGTCTTGCAGTCCGGGAGGTTTCATGATCGCTTCCTGGATACGGATTCTGACAGAGCACCGCTGGTATACGCTGGCCGGCATGGTGGGTCTGCTGTGCCTGTATGCACTGACCGGGGAACTGATACCACGGACCGCAGAACTGATCCGTATGCGGAAGGATATCAGTGAAAACCGGTCGCGCATCGCGCAGGTGGAAGAATGGGATTTTGCCCTGCAACGCATGAACCGCAGAAAACAGAGCCTGAACAAACAGATAGAAACGCTTGTATACAGCCGCCAGGAAAAAAATCAATTTTCCGATATCTATGCATTTCTTTCGGGAAGTGCGGCCAGGGTTGATGTCACGCTGATGTATGTACGGCCCGGAGAATCCGAACCGGGAAACCGTTCGGTCCGGCTTCCGATTCTGATCCGGTTGAATGCCCGGTATCATGCACTGGCGCGTTATATGAATGCACTGGAAACATCGGATCCGATCATTCAGATCGAATCCTGCATGATCGAGGCCCGGGACATGACCTCGGAGGACCTGACCATCGATCTGAAAATCTGGGTCTATTTTCTGACCTGATTCCGGGAGCCATGATGCATTTTTTCAAAAAAAATAAAATCGTCGTGCCCCTGCTTATCCTGATCAGCCTGCTGGTCTGGTCACGGAATTTATGGCTCCTGTTGGACAATCCCGAAAATGAAGAAGGCCCGAACGGATCCGAAATTGAAAATCTGCTTCTGGCGGATGACATCGATGCGGATCAGACCTCGGTTACGGAAAAATACGTGTATTCTTCGGGATACCGGGATCCGTTCAAACCCTGGTTCGAAGAAGCGGATGAACGGATCAGTAAACAGCGTCAGCAACAGGCGGCGCCCAGTGTAGCGGTGTCCCGGCCCAATCCACCCTATCTCAGGTACTGCGGCCTGATCGGGAATGCCAAAGAACCCATGGCCATTATGGAGGACCATGCCGGAGAAATCTATTTTGTATGCCGGGGTGATACGGTCCTTCATGTGTGCATCACACGGATCCTTGAAGATTCCGTTTTCTGCAGGTTTGACACACTGGATTATAAACTGCCCATGCATCGATGATACAAAAACCAACATTCATGAACCGGGAACTCGGTTCCGGTATATACCGGTTACGCTGCCTGAAACAGAACCGCGGTTCCGCCCTGGTACTCGTCCTGGTCATCATCGTGGTGCTCACGGTCCTGTGCGGCGCCTTTCTTTCCGGGATTCTGCTTCACAGGAAATTCATACTCCGTGAAGTGAACCGGATTCAAACCCGTTACCTGGCCGAATCCGCAGTGGAAAAATGCCTCTGGGCCCTCGAAGGCCATGACGGCCGCGATATCATGTGGCGGCCGGCCGGCGAATTCATTCCGCTCATGGACGGTCACGAAGCTGCGGTCCGAATCGAATCCTGGGGCGGATTCCTGCGAATTACGGCAACCGCCTTCTGCCGCGAAGAATCCGTCATGCTTGAAGTGCTGGCCGGCGAAAAGCTGAATCGTGAAAACCGGGACGCGATCACCATGACCACCAAAGTATCGGAAAACCTGGTGGTGACCGGATCGAACCGGATTATCGGCGATGTGACAGTCGGGAATCGCGGCGTGAGTACGAGCATGATACGCGGACGTCCCTTCTCGGGGAAAAAACCGGTGGAGGGGGAAATTCACAGGGATGCATCGCCGGACATGCCGTTTTTTGACGGCCGTTTTTACAGATCCCTGATCGATGCATGCACACAGGCCCTTTCAGGAGGAGGCATGTCTCTTTCCGGAAATCCGATGGATTCCATCCGGCAATTCGACGGGGATATGGTCTTCGGCACGGGATCGGACAGCCTGTTCGAATTACCAGGAACGTTCGTTGCGCGCGGAAACCTGCTGCTTGACGGATCTGTCCGCGTCACTTCTCCCTGCCGCTTTATCTCTGCCGGAACCATCACGGTTCAGGGAAATGCTTCACTGAACCACTGCATTCTCTATGCGGACAGCGGTATTACGGTGCAGGATGATGCGCACATGACGGCCCAGCTGGTTAGTCCCTCCCTGATCGTTATAAAGGACCGTGCCCGGCTGGATTATCCGTCAGCTGCGTACTGTCCCTGCCTTTCGGAAACCGGGCGGATCCTGGGCCGCATTGAAATTCAGGACCGCGCCGTGTTCCGCGGCACGCTGATCCTGGATGCACCGTCCGGTCCGGAATCGGCAGCCGATCGGACCGCCGTGTTCACCAGCGTGTCACCCAACGCGGGCGTGGTCGGGAAAATATATACACGCGGCAGAACGGTGTTCGAAGGGCACATTGTGGGAACCGTGGTGACCGAAGGTTTTTCTTTTTACGACTGGCCGACCACGTACCTGAACTGGCTCAAGGATGCGGTATTCGACAGGCCCGGCCTTCCGGAATCCTTTTGCACCCCCCTGCTCTTCAGCAGGGAGCCGGATCTCGAAATCATGGAATGGATCACGGACGACGCCGGACGGTCACCCCTGGTCATGGCATCTGCGAATACTTCAGAGGGGCCGGATGCCCATGAATAAGATGAACGGCCAGAATACGGAATATCGCTGTGAAGGATACACCCTGGTGGAAATGCTGGTCGCCAGCGTGCTGTTTCTGGCCGTACTCATTCCGGCCATGCTTTTTCTGGGGCGGATCACGCATTATCAGAAGACCAGGGACACGATCGTCGCGCTGAATCTGGCCCGTGCACGAATGGAACAGACACTGGCCTGGTCTGAATATACTGATTTTGAGAAGACAGAAATCATGAATCGTAAAAACTATCTGATCCGGCAGATCATCGAGGAACAGGACGGCCTGGCCGTCATCCGGGTATCCGTGTTCCGGGAAAAATCCGGCCTGCCGCTGGTCACTTTGTCGAGGCTGCACAACCTGCGATGAAAAAGTTACACGCATATAACGGATTCACCAGCATCGAACTGCTGGTGGCCATCACACTGTCGTTTATCCTGATTTCCGTGATTTACGGCGCCTATCATTTTACGTTCCGGTATCCGCGGTTGTGGAGGTATAAAACATCCCTGGAAAATACGGCGTTGACAGGCATGTCCGCATTCGGACGGGACCTTCTTCTTTGCGAATCCGTAAACAGTCCGGATGAAACGCAATTCATATTATCAGGCGGCGGATCGCCGGGTCCGGTATACACGATAGAAGCCGGCCATCTGGTCAGGAACGGATTTCTCATCACCGGTGAAGAGGAAAGACTGACGAACCTGGACTGCACGATTTTACACAGGGAGAATCGGGGATTCGGAACGCTTTTTCAGGAGAACGGTACAGTACCGGAAACCGATAAGAGGCCCCTGTACCATTATGAGATGACGTTCGCGCAGGGTCCCTATCATCTGACCCTCTTTTCCGCTGTATGGCCGAGGACCATGAATCCGGTGAATGAAGTCGATCCCTTTGTCAGGCCGGATTGATCCGCTGCCCGATGCCGGCCATACGAGGACCCGGGCAGAATAACGAAAGAACGGTGTTAATGAACACAATGATTGACAGAATATTGACGGTCAGCAGCACAGTGCTGAATCCAGTATTGCATTTAACTCGGCAGGCCAATGCCCTCCCCGGCCGTTAAACAGATCGTCAGGAACCGGCCCAGGATTCCGGGCCGCAGGGCGGAACCGGGAAAACACAACGCACCGGTCTGGCTGAATCGGATCCGCATGCGGGACATCTCGGATTTTACACGGCAGCTGGCCACCATGATCCAGGCCCGGATGCCTCTGGCCAAGTCCCTCGAACTGCTTGAAAAGCAGCAGAAGAACCGGATATTTAAACAAATCATCGGTGAGATCGCGGAACAGGTTAAATCCGGAAAGAGCCTGAGCGACGCGTTTCAGGCATTTCAGAATCATTTCGGGGCGCTGTACATCAACATGGTGCGTGTGGGCGAAGTGTCGGGAAAACTGCCCGAACTGCTTCAGGAAACCGCCGCGTATTATGAAAAAATGGTACAGCTCAGGAGGAAGATTCGCACGGCACTCACCTATCCGGCCGTGGTTGTGCTCGTGGCTTTCGGTGCGATCGGTTTTCTGCTGTTCGGGGTCATGCCCACGTTCCAGGACATGTTCCGGGATTTTGAAACCCGCATGCCCCTGGGCGCACGCCTCCTGCTGGGCGCTTCGCAGTGGGTACAGGGCCATGTTTACTGGATACTCGGCGGCCTCGTTCTGATCACAGCCGGCATCCGGTGGTTTACGCACACGGAAAAGGGCGCCTGGACCCGGGACCGGCTCAGGTTCAGCATGCCGCTTGTCGGGCCGCTGGTCAAAAAAGTCAGCGTGGCCCGGTTCACGCGCACGCTGAGTACCCTGCTGCAAAGCGGCGTATCCCTGCTCGAAGCCCTGCAGGTCACGGCCCGGTCCTCAGGAAACCGGGTGGTTGAATCGCACGTGATGCAGATGCGGTCCATGGCGGCCCGGGGAGAAGCCATGGAGCGGTCCCTGGCATCGTCCTCCTTTTTTCCGGATCTTGTGGTGCAGATGATCGCCGTGGGCGAAGAAACCGCGGAGCTCCCCAACATGCTGGCCAAGACCGCGGAATACTATGAAAACGAGGTGGACGCCGCCCTGGAGGCTCTGACCTCCATCATCGAGCCCATCATCATCGTGGTGCTCGGTGTAATCGTGGGCGGCACCATCATCACGATTTATATGCAGATTTTCGATTTGATGAATGTCATTGAATAAACCGTACCAAAGGAGTGAACCATGTGTATCAGTAAATTGTTGAAAAACCGGTCGGGTTTCACACTGACCGAGCTTCTCGTGGTGATCGTCATCATCGGCATTCTGGCCGGTCTCACCATTCCCAAGTTCCGGTCTGCCACGACCCGGGCCAAGGCCACGGAAGCCAAGCTCATGCTCAAGGAAGTGTATTCCCTCCAGAAGGTCTATTATCTTGAAAACGATGTGTGGGGACCCAGTCTCGAGGCCATCGGTTTCGAGTCCGAACCCCTGAGAACCGAGGGGGGAAACGCCCGTTACAGAATCGAGCTGACCGCGGTTTCGGACACGGGTTTCGTGGCCACGGCCACGTCCGTGATAGATTTCGACAAGGACGGCAATTTCAACACCTGGGCCATTGATCAGCAGAACCGCCTGGTTCAGACCGTTGCGGACTGAACCTCCGTGTCATGCCGTTCATGAACGGTTTGAATGACCGGCCCGAATTGCGGTTCCGGTTCAATCATGTTCAGGATTCACACACAAGGAGGATTTTCATGCGTTCCCGTATTTTATGTTCAATAATGATTGTCTGCTGCGGTGTTCTGAGTGCCGCCGGCTCGGGTGTACATGCCCGCATGTCCATGGAATTCGCCCGCGTGACGGCCGTGCTGACCTTCGAACAGGAAGGATTCATGGGCGGTCAGGGCCTCGGCACCCTGGCCGCGGACGAGCTCACCCATGCCCTGTTTCTCGAAAAGAAATACAAGGTGGTCGACCGGTCGCACGTGCTGTCCGTGCAGATGAAACACCAGATTGCCGCCCCTGTTCTGGAAACCGCGGACATTCAGAAACTCGGCACCCTGCTCGACGCGGATTTCATCATCCTGGGCAAAATCACGCGCCTCTCCGACGCCATCCCCACTTCACAGGAAGGCGAAGCGGCCAAAATTCACATCGCCTTCCGCATACTCAGCACCCGCGACGCCGCCGTGGTGGGCGTGGTGGATTATCAATCCCCATGTAAAAAGAACATTCAGGAACATGTCAAGGACATGATCGCAAAAATGGCGGCGAAGGTGGATATCAGGGGGTAGAGATTGGATACAATTGCTTGACAGTGAATTCTGTCACGGTATGGAGAGGGATTCTTTATTTAACAGGAGGTTATACGTCACTTTCGGATAGGCTCGTTTGCAGATTGTGTAAAAAAATTAATTTCGATACTACGTTGTATACTACGTAGCATGCTTCCGTTTGAAAAACGAAATGCATTGGACAGCAATAATTAATTTATAATACACTAATTGCCGGTCTGTTTTAAAATCCATTTCACACGATACTTGGGATATGCAATTTCTGTTCATTCAGTGATTCTTTCAGTACCTGTTGCTCAGTGCCTCCTGGGTTAAAAGCCCAGGCCACACGATACTTTTTTTAAAATATTACATAGCCTGGCCACCCGACCGAGAAATTTATATAGCCATTTTACAATAATTGTAATTTTTATTACATATATTCCTAAAAACAAGTTGTGTGATAATTTTTTATAAATATTGCATACACCTTAATCACCAAAGTATTTATAGGATGGTGACGATTAATGCCCTATTGAATAGCTTTTCTCTTTCTCAATTTCTTGATCGTTATTATTGTTTTGTTGATCTAGTTTAATACGCTCATTAAGGCCTTCAGTTCTATCAATAATCTGATCAGAGCCTTCTATTTGTAGAGATGAGATCACATTATCATATACATGTATTGCAGCATCTGCACCGGATAGAGTACCCAGCGTTGCGACATTTTTTGCAATATTCACAGCGTCTCCAATCATATCAGTCGTTGAAAAATCTTGACCTCCGGCGGCTGTATGGATTAGTTTTGAACTTAATGCAATTCCCTCAAATCCGACAGAAGCTATTATAACAGCACCTGCTGCAGAAGTTGCTGGTTCAGGAAACAATATCAAAGCAATGCCTAGAGAAATTGTTAAACCAGTGGAAACATCATCTGAAAAAGTCCCAACATAACTGGTAACATCTTGTGTTGTAGTTTGTACTTTATGCATAGTTGTTTGAAAAGATCGATTTAATTGTAATCTTGCACCTTCCATAATTGAGTTGATAAAACTAGGACCTTGACCATCAGGATCGTACAGTTTTAAAGGATTATTAAAACAATAATTATAGGGCGACCATCGTGAGTACTTCTCCGCCAACGGATCCGGTACCAACCACCGCCCGATCACCGGATCATAATACCGTTTACCAAAGTAATACAGATCGCTTTCACTGTCGAGCTCCTTTCCGGTAAACAGGTAATTCGTACTGCCTTCACCGCCACCCCATACCTGTAAATCCTGTCCGAAAGGATAGTAGTCACGCCTCATGGCCTGAGTGCCCTTGTCCACAGTCAACGCCCGAGTACTGCCCAGATGATCTTTGATGTACCAAAAAAATCCGTATTCCGGATCGGCCTGAATCAGCTTTCCATCAACACCGTAAACGATTTCATTGGTCATCTCACCATACGCATTATATTCGGCCATTGTGTTGTAATTGTGATTCAGATAATATTGTTTATTACCGGACACATTCTTGCTTAACCGCTGTCCCGAATCGTCGTACAAATAGTCTGAGAGTACACCCTCACGTGTATGAGAGATGACATTATTCGCAAAATCAAAATCAAATTCTGTGGTCACACTGCCCTGCGTGATAGTCCGTACACGGCCCGATTCATCATCCTGATAATCTCGGACAATTTGCGTGGCGCCTTCGTTGTACTCAAAATGGGTCAATCCGTTGTCGTGCAAACCGTACTGATATGTGAACTCACCATAAGAAATACGATTGCCGTTCCGGTCATACCGGTACGCCTGATCAATCGAATGGTCTTCATTGTAGAACCGTGTCAATTGAGACCAGGCATCGTACTCATAATTGTACTCATGCGTATTAAAAAAACTCACGTTTTCATCCACGGTCTGTTTGATCACATTGCCCAAATAGTCATAATCATTGTCGACGGAAAAAAACGCCGCACCATTGGATCCTGTGTAGGACCGAATATTGAGCCAGTTACGACTCGGATAATATGTATTATTCTCCGTCATTCCGTTCGCATAGTGAGCCGTGATCACTTTGTTTCTGTCATTGTATTCATACGTCACCAGTGGTGAGACCGAATAAGTCAGTACCAACCGGGGCCGAAGCGCGATATAATCCATGTTATCAGCGGATACCACATATTTGATATCGGCAGCCATACCCTCATTCGAGGCCTTGAAAATAACACCATTATTGGCCGTACCGTTCCGCCAATCATCAATCAATTCAAGAACATCCCATGTCTTCCATCCGAAATCCTGATTCCAAGTCTGTGTGATAAAAGGCGTCGTAGGTGTATTCCCTACGCCGACACCTCCAGGTATGAACCAATTGAATCCGTCATTTGCCTGATCCCAGGTTACATAATTTTCATCCCATTGTTGAATGAGTATGGGATACAGTTCGATTCCACGTGAAATATCGGATCCATCAACATAATGAAAGTACATTTTCAGTTCTGCGGATTGTATGAACGCCTGATTCGGGATACCCTCCAGATCGAACTGCATTAAGAATCGCTGCCTGTCTCCTCCGACATTTCCGATCTTTAGCCAGGATTCACCGCCATAGTTCATTGAAGCGTAGGCGGATGATATATAGGAATCCATACAACCGGATGTTATCGCCACGGTCGGATCAAGGATGACTGTACCTTCAGGCTGTGATGCAAGCCAATTGATGGATACGCCGCTTAAAAAATAATCTCGGTTCTTCTCGGAATAAAACTTTCGCCACATGGTCGTCGGATTTTTGCGAGTCTCTTTATTTTCATTTATAGAGTTTTTCCTTTCGCCTATTGACAGATAGGCAATATCCTCCAACAACATAAACCGGTCCAGATCCTGATCGTTTTTAAAAACAAGTTTCGTTTCGCCCTCATAGTGTATTTTTGATTTAGAATCCGATTTTGACGAAATCGGTTTTGTATAACTTCCGTTGTTGGTCACTTTGTCGGATATTTTAGTATTATTAGCATAAGCACAGACTGAACCGTCGCATTCCACCTCATAAACCAGCACAAGTTTTGTCTGATTCGTATTCATCGAATAAAGTTTGCAATCTGGCAAACGGGAACGAGCATAATCACTGAGATAAATGTTTTGTTTAAGGCGTGTATCTTCATATATAAATTCTACATCAACACCATCGAAAATTTCAGAATACAATATCCGGTTGCCTTCCACATTTGCCTGTGACGATTCGGCAGGCCAGAATTCCACAAGCTTCTTACGGGCCACATCATAGTAGCCCATCGATCGAATACTGAAACCAAACTGTATACTGTCTTTCGTCATGAATACGAACGGATATTCACAGTCATTCGAATTGAGTGAAAAATAGGCATTATACAGGCCGGAACTCACTCCAACTCCCCGCCCGGATTCGAGCGGTTTAAAATTACGTTCAATGGGCTGTAATGTTCCATGTGCATCCTTGTAATGTACATATCCACTGTGACAGATCCGTGTGATTGTGTTATTTCCGGTATTCAAATACGATTCACTTTTAAGCGTGCGGAGTGCTGATAATTCCGTTCCCGTTTGATGATTTAATTTGGTTCTGTGTTTCACATTTCCCAGTTCCGGATCCACGTCACTTGCATAATGAACCTGCGAGAAGAATACAAATGAAATTAAAATCCAAATAAACATTTGACGATTTGTATTTTCATTTTTCATGGAAATGCTCCTTAATTAAGCTTTTATATTAATTCCGGTTATCGTCAATCTGTCACCACCACATTATCGAACATGGCCCCGTCGTTGGCCGAACCCACACCGATCCCGCCGGTCACGGGATTCGCATC
>JAFGGN010000074.1 GCA_016930535.1 bacterium | reverse complement strand
GACCGTGCTGTTCAAATACGAATGGGAGCTGGTCAAGAGCCCTGCGGGCGCCAATCAGTGGCTGGCCAAGGACGTGGTAGAAGAAGACATGGTGGCCGACGCGCACGATCCGTCGAAAAAACACCGGCCGATGATGACCACGGCGGACCTCTCGCTTCGCTTCGATCCGGCGTTCGCAAAAATCGCGAAGCGTTTCCTGGAAAATCCGGACGAATTCGCCGATGCCTTCGCCCGTGCATGGTTCAAACTGACACACCGGGACATGGGCCCGCGTTCACGGTATCTCGGTCCCGAGGTCCCGAATGAGGAGCTGATCTGGCAGGACCCCGTGCCCGCCCCGGATCATAAGTTGATCGATGCGCAGGATATCGCGGCCCTCAAAGCCGAAATCCTCGGATCGGGCCTGTCTGTACCGGAACTGGTTTCGACTGCCTGGGCGTCGGCCTCAACGTTCCGCGGCTCGGATAAGCGCGGCGGAGCGAACGGAGCACGCATTCGTCTTGCGCCCCAGAATCAGTGGGAAGTCAATGAGCCGAAGCGCCTGGCCAAAGTACTTAAGACACTGGAAGGCATACAAAAAACATTCAACGGCTCGAATTCCGGCGGTAAAAAGGTGTCTGTCGCAGACCTGATCGTCCTGGGCGGATGCGCCGGTGTGGAAAAGGCAGCGAAGAATGCAGGTCACGATGTGACCGTTCCCTTTTCGCCCGGACGCACGGATGCGTCACAGGAACAGACCGATGCGGCATCATTTGCCGTTCTCGAACCCTGCGCGGACGGATTCCGCAATTACCAGAAAACCAGGTATGCCGTATCTGCAGAGGAGCTGCTGGTCGACAAAGCGCAGCTCCTGACATTGACCGCTCCCGAGATGACGGTTCTTATCGGCGGCCTGCGTGTGCTGAACGCCAATTTCGGACAATCCCCGCACGGTGTCTTCACGTCCCGGCCCGGGACACTCACGAACGACTTCTTCGTCCAACTGCTCGACATGGGCACCGTATGGTCAGCCGCCTCGAAGGACAGTGACGTTTTCGAGGGGCGCGACCGGGCAACCGGCAAGGTCAAATGGACCGGCACCCGTGTGGACCTGGTCTTCGGTTCGAATTCCCAGCTCCGGGCCCTGGCCGAAGTCTACGCCTGCGGGGATTCGCAGGAGAAGTTCCTGCACGACTTCGTGGCCGCATGGAACAAAGTCATGAACCTGGACCGGTTCGATCTTGTCTGACCGGACTTCGGAAAAGAACCATTAACCATCCCGCTCCGGCGGACGGCGGCCTGCTGTCCGCCGGAGCGGTGTCTGTGACTGCCGTCCCTTTTTGCCTCGTTTGAACCTTTACTTTTGCGGTCCAATTGTGTAAATTATTTATTATCATTTACGCATCGTTTACAGGACAACCAAAAACCAGGTCCGTATCCTGACTGTTTTTAAGGCCCATCGCCTTTTGAAAAGAAGCGAAATCGATCATGATGAATACGGAAACCACATATGAAAAAAACGGTTCTTCACCTGCTCCTCTGCATCAATTCGGTCATGATTTCCGGCAAGAATCTGCCCGGCCATGTCATCTATCTTCATCCCAGGCCGGATGCTGCGGACATATCGTATAAAACCGGTATCATACTCCGTGTGGATCCGGCATTCCAGGATCTCATCGATGCGGATGCATGCACATTCACCGTGACCGGAGAAACCAGCGGCGCGCAAAGCGGCAAAACGGTGCTGTCGGGCAACAACGTGCTGTTCCAGCTGAACAATTCATATGATCCCGGCGAACGGGTCGATGTCTCGATCAGCTGCGAAGCCCTGGGCTGGACCGCACCGTTCACGTACCATTTTTCCGTGAACAAACTGACTCAATACGGTTATTTGTACAAACCTTCCGCGCAGTCGCAAATGCCGGCCTCCGCAAACGCCACGATGGGCGCGATGACCACGATCAACGGCGTGACGGTCCCCAGTGATTTTCCTGTTATCGGAACGGAAATCCTGAAAGAGGGCACCGGGCAGGGGAAACTGTTCATCAACAACTGGATAGGCGTCCCTTATATCATGATTTTTGAATACGACGGCACACCGTACTATTACGAACGCCTGACCAGCATGTCCCGCGACTTCAAAATTCAGGCGAACGGCGATTTGTCCCGGAACCTGACCGACGGACGGTTTGCCGTGATGGATTCGAGCTGCAACATCAAACGGTACGTACAGGCCGCTCACGGGTATCTGACGGACGAGCACGAATTCATCATCGAGCCCGGCGGCCATTATTTTCTTATCGCTGTCGGAAACCGGCAGGTCGATATGAGCGCAATCGTGACGGGCGGTGACGAAAATGCGGTGGTCAAGGACACGCACATCCAGGAATTCGACGAACATGGAAATATCATTTTCGAGTGGATCTGCTTCGATTATCTGAATATCGTGGATGCCGAAACCATCGACAAGAAGGCCTCAAAAATCGATTACCTCCATATGAATTCGCTCGCGGTCGATTATGACGGCCATATCATCGCCTCCATCCGGCACCTGAACGAAGTGATTAAAATAAACCGCCAGACGGGCGACATCATCTGGCGGCTGGGCGGCGTGCACAATCAGTTCGATTTCGTGAACGACGACGATCGCATCTCGTATCAGCATGACGCGCGTCCGGTCCCGGGACATCCGGATTCCTACACGGTTTTAGACAACGGCAACACGCATCATCCGCAGTTTTCCCGCGCGGTCGAATTCAGGCTGGATACCGAAAAAATGACGGCGACCCGGGTCTGGGAGTACAGGCTGCCCAAGGGTGTCGCGACGTGGATGGGCAATGTGCAGCGCCTGCCGAACGGGAACACGCATATCAACTGGGCCGACCGTTCCCTGCCCAAGGCCACGGAAGTGACGCCCGACGGCACGGTCGTGTATCAGGCGGATTTTGTCAGCCCGTCCCATTCTTACCGCTCCTTCAGGTTCGACTGGGAACATGCCGCCGAAAAACCCTATCTGATCGTCGAAAACATGCCGTATCATCTCAATCTGATATTCAACAAGTTCGGCGATCCGACCGTACGGGAATACCAGGTTTTTGCCGCGGAAAGCGGAAAGAGCTTCACACAGCTGGCGGTCACATCGAACACGTATTACGAAGCGGGTCAGAGCGACCTGAAGAACAACACGGGCTATTCGTTCCGTGTCAGGGCGGTTCATGACAACGGGGACGTGAGCCCCGTATCGAACACGGTCACCATGCCCGTAATATTCGCGGATCCGGACGCGAATCTGGTCGAAAACGGCGATTTCTCTTCACGTTTCAGATCCTGGAGCTGGAACGTCACCGGAAACGCCCGTGCATCACGGTCCATCGATTCCGAGGATCAGTTCCGGTTCAGCATAACAAACGGCGGCAGTCAGTATTACGATATACAGGCCGTTCAAAACAACATCTCCCTGGTCCGTGGACTGACCTATGTGTTCGAGTTCGATGCGTATGCGGAATCATCCCGCCCGTTCGAAGCCAAGCTGACCAAAGACGGCGATCCGTACACGAATTACGGCAAAATCGGTCCGACCGCGCTGACCACGCGCAAAAAGCATTTCACCTTCGAATTTGTAATGGAAGATCCCAGCGATATACGGGCCCGTGTGGTGCTGAACGCCGGCGGGCATGATGCGGACGTGACCGTGGACAATGTGTCCCTGAAAGTCGCGGGCGGTGCGGCCGCTGTTCAGGCCCGGCAAAACCGGCCCGGTGATTTCCGGCTGGTTCAGAACCGTCCCAATCCCTTCAACCCGGTGACCACGATTGAATATGACGTGTCCGGGCAGGCCCATGTCACCATCACGGTGTTCAACCTGAGAGGCGAACAAATTCAGTCGCTAACCGGCCGGGATCATGCCCCGGGCCGCTACCAGGTTCGATTCGACGGAAGCCGTCTCGATTCGGGGATTTATTACTATACGATGTCCGCCGTAACGCGGCAGGGAAGAACTGTGCAAAAAACCGCGAAAATGATGCTTCTGAAATAAACGGAAAGGTGCCTCATGGAACTGGATGCTGTCATTGAGAAAAGAAGAACCGTGCGGGATTTCTCCCCGCGGGCAATTCCCGAAGCCGCTGTCATGAGAGCAGTCCGGGCCGCCTTCATGGCGCCTTCGTACAACCATCTGAGGGAATGGGATTTCATCCTGATTTCGGACCGGGATGTCAAGGTGGCCCTGACCCGGACCGAGGAAATGACGGAGACGCTCAGCCCGGAACTGATCGATGCATTCAAAAATGTCGAGGAATCCGCAAGGGCCATGTATCTCGAGGCCATTCCCAGGCAGAAACGGATGATCGTGGAGGCGCCCTGCGTGATCGTGGTCGTGTTCAGACCGAAAACCCCGGTTGAAAACGCAAAAAGAATATACGACTTAAACGGCCTGGCCTCTGCCTGGTGCGCCATCGAGAACCTGCTCCTGTCCCTGGCCCGGGACGACATATACGGCGTGACCTTCATTCCCAAAAACACGCCCCTGGTCAAAGAGGTGCTGGGCATACCTGCGGATCTCGAAGTCGCCGCGGTCATTCCCGTTGGGTACAAAAAGGACGGCGCGAAAGGACCCAAACAGAAAGAAATCGATGTCGATGCGCATGTGCATCAAAACGCATGGTAGCACGTTGCGAACATAAATCCATCCCATTCCCACATTCACCGCCATAATCATATTGACAATATCGTTTTGTTGTCGTATATTATTCGGAAATATAATTATATATCCGAATTTTATTCGGTTTTTTATGGAGTTTTCCGTATGATTGACAATATCGACCGCCAAATTGTATCTTTGCTGCAAACAGATGCGCACCTCTCGAATGCAGCCCTGGCTGAAAAAGTGGGGCTGACAACCTCCACTGTACACGAACGGGTCAAAAAACTCGAGAAAAAAGGAATCATCAGGGGCTACGTGGCCCTGGCGGATGCCGCGGCTCTGGGCAAACCCATTACCGCCTTTGTTCATCTCACCGTGGGATCGGCCTCCACGGATTATATGGAATCGAAAAACAGCGTGCGGAACATCTGCCAAAAGGAGCCGGATGTGCTGGAATGCCACACCGTGGCCGGTGAAGATTGCTACATTCTGAAAGTACGCGCAGCCAGTACCGGTGATCTGGAGAAGCTGATAGAGCGCATACGCTGCAATGCCCGGGTCTCGGGGACAACGACGCGCATTGTGCTTTCGACGGTCAAGGAAACCATGCATGTGACGCCGGTTCGGGAAGACTGATATGCATGCAAAGGAAACCGGTTACAGGCAATTGCTCGGGGCTGCGCTTGCACATGCCCTGAACTATATCGACAACCTGGACAAAGCTCCCGTAGCCGCAAACGCAAGTCTCGCGGAACTGCGGCGGCGTCTGGGCCGCCCGCTTGCAGATCAAGGAACAGATGCGCTCCGGGTGATTGATGAATTGGTCGCCGATGTGCAGGGCGGCCTGCTCGGTACAACGGGCGGGCGGTTCTTCGGCTGGGTGGTCGGCGGCTCGGTGCCGGCTTCCCTGGCTGCGGACTGGCTGACCTCGACCTGGGACCAGCCCGCCGCTCTATTCGCCTCCGGGCCGGCCGTGGCCGTCATCGAAGAAGTTTGCGGACAATGGCTGAAAGCGCTGCTGAACCTGCCCCCGCAGGCGAGTTTCGCCCTGGTAACGGGTTGTTCCATGGCGCACGTGACCTGTCTGGCCTCCGCGCGGAACGCCCTGCTCGCCAGATACGGCTGGGACGTGGAACGGAGAGGGCTGAGCGGTTCACCGCCCATCCGCATTCTGAGCAACAACCAGCGCCATGGTTCGATCGAACGGTCCGTTCGTTTGCTCGGGATCGGCAGCGGCAGTATCGTCGATCTGCCCGTCAATGAACACGGGCATATGGATCCGGAAATTCTGCATTCCCGGCTGCAGGAATGTGCGGACCGGCCGACCGTCGTTCTGCTGCAGGCCGGCGACATCAACACTGGCGTGTTCGAGCCGTTCGAGACACTTGTCCCCATCGCACACGCGCATGGGGCATGGGCGCATATAGATGGCGCCTTCGGTCTGTGGGCGGCGGCAAGCCCCGTATACAGTCATCTGCTGCAGGGTGCGGAGCAGGCCGATTCGTGGGCCGTGGACGGACACAAATGGCTCAATGTGCCCTATGACTGCGGCTATGCCTTCGTGACGGATAAAAGCGCGCATCAGGCCGCCATGTCTCACCGTGCGAGTTATCTGACCCATGATACTGTCGCCCGTGACCAGATCGACTGGACACCGGAATGGTCGCATCGCGGACGGGCCATTGCCACATATGCTGCTCTGCGGCAGCTTGGCAAACAGGGTGTCGCCGGGCTGATCGAACGCACCTGCCAATATGCGCATCAACTTGTCACACGCATTGCCGCATTGCCCGGTGCCGAGATGGTCTGGGAGCCCATTATCAACCAGGGACTGGTTCGTTTTCTCAGTCTGCGATCCGGTGCAACGGATGCCGATCATGACCGGTTCACGGACCGTGTCATTTCGGATATCAACAGCTCCGGTGACGCCTTTTTTTCCGGCACGACATGGCAGGGCAAACGCTGCATGCGCGTTTCGGTTTGCAACTGGAAAACGAGAGCATCGGATGTCGAAGCTGCCGTCAGTGCCGTCAGTCGTGTTCTGGCAAAGCATTCGACAGCTGATTGCCCCTGATTTTTTCAATCGGGGCAATCGTATTCATTAGTCATGGCCGAACCGGAACCGGATTCACCGTTCACCGTCCGTATTGACCGCCTGGCGATCAACCGTTGCTTTCCATCCTTTTTACAGATATACTTCTCAAATTCCGTTCGTTCATCCGTAGCGTGCCATAGAAGCGGAAGGCATCCTGAACATGCATCCCGTCAAAAAATCCGTTTCAGCCGTGTTTACAATCACCTTGATTCTGCTCTCCTGCAGTCATTCCAAATCCCCGAATGCACCCGAATCCCCGTGGCTCGGCAGCCACGCCGTGATCCTGGACAACGCGGATCCCGGATCCCCGGATCCTGCCCTGGAGGCACTGCGGGATGCCATCGCCGACGCGCGTATCGTGGGATTGGGCGAGGGCACGCACGGCACCATGGAATTCTGGGGCATACGGCAGAAAATCTCGGAGTTCCTGGTACGCGAGATGGGATTCACGGCGATTCTCATGGAGGCGGGCTTTCCGAACTCGCTGGACATTGAAAATTACATTTCAAAAGGCGAAGGCAGCGGGACCGAAGCGCACAAAAACCTCACCTCCTGGAAGTATCAGGAAATGCGGGACCTCATTGACTGGATGCGGGAATACAACCTGGAACAGACTGATTCCGGCCGTATGATTCACTATCTGGGCTATGACTGCGCGTTCCGGGACTGGGACAGGGCAGCCGAAGTGCTGTCCGGATACCTGGACACCGTGGACCCTGAAAGCGTTCCGGATGTCGCGGCACGGCTTGAAAATTATACCATCGACGACGCCCGATGGGTGCACGACCTGTTCATTTCCCGGAGCGCGGATTACATCGGGCGGTCTGACAGTCTCGAATACGGCCTGATGCTCAGAATTATTGAAAACCTGGAACCGAGCTGGACCGTATGGTACAATCTCGCGAACGGTCTTCCCGATCTCGAGGTCCGCGACGCATTCAATATCGGCAATGTGCGGTGGATCATCGACACATACCTCGGCGGCGCCAAGGTCGTGATCTGGGCGCATAACGGACATGTGGGCAATACGATCCTGATCGACAATGCGGAATTCCCCTCCCGTATGCTGGGCCTGCGGCTCAGGGACCTGTACGGAGACGATTACTACGTGATCGGTACGGAGTTCTGGGGCGGACAGTTCATGGCCTGGAACGGGTGCGAAGATCAGGCCTTTGAATTCACGGTGCATCAGGCTGCCGTACCGCCCGAGAACAGCTACGCATACCGTTTTCACAAGGACGGACCGCCGCTCTTTTTTCTGGATCTCAGGCACACGGATGTGTCGATGAACGAGGCTGCCTGGCTCGCCGGCCCCCTGAACATGCGCTTTATCGGCGCCACCTACTGCGCACTCGAGGACCGCCAGTTCTACAGATCCATGTCCATGACCGAAGAGTTCGACGGCCTCGTGTTTTTTGAAACCACCAACCCCGCGACGCCTGTCACATTCTGACAGGGATAAAATGCCTGCCCCGCCTTAAACGGGTTGAATTATCCGGACATTTATCCTATATTCCCTTATTGAAACTGTAAATTTTGGTCCGCGATCTCGATTACACGTGTTTCCCCGGCTGTGTCAGGCCGGACTCTCCACACTGCGATGTTGGGGAAATTCGCGTTATTAAAAAGGCGGTTATCATGCACATCAAGGCCCTCTTCTGCATCTTCACCCTGTGTTTTTTCATGGCCTGCGACCGGAGCCCGGACGTTCCGGTCGAACGGACCATGCAGTCGATACTGGACCGGGAAATCGTCAGCCATCACATACACGGCGTTTCCGCGGCCGTGATCTTTCCGGACGGAAAAACATGGACCGGCAGCGGCGGCGTTTCGCATGACACGGTCGCCATGAGCCCGGACATGCTGTTTGCGACCGGCAGCGTGACCAAGAATGTCATGGCCGCCCTCACAATGAAACTGGCAGAAGAGGGCGTGCTGTCCCTCGATGATTCCCTTTCGAAATGGCTGCCCGCATACACGCATGTGGACGGCCATATCACCGTGCGCCAGCTTCTCAACCATACGAGCGGCCTGTACATGTTCTGGGAAAACGATATGCTGTGGGAAGAGCTGAAAAGGGACAGGGAACGGTTCTGGACACCGGAAGAGGTGCTGGAATATATCAGGGAGCCGCATTTTGCACCCGGAAAAGGCTGGCGCTATTCGAATACCAATTACCTGCTTCTCGCCATGCTTCTGGAGAAGGCCACGGATTCCACGCTGTCCGCACTTTTCAGGCAGTATTTCTGGCACCCCCTGGACCTGAAAAGCCCCGTACTTTCCCAGCAGGAAGTCCTTCCTGAGAATCTGGCCCATGTGTACGGGGACAATTTCCAGTTTGGCGAAATAGAAAGGGATATCACCTTCCTGCCCCGGACCTCGCATGAGAGCATCGGCTTCGGATCATCCGGTCTGTTCATGACCGCAGAGGATCTGGTGCGATGGTGTCATGCCCTTTTTGAGGGTAAGGTCCTGACTGAGCGGTCCTTGCACGAGATGCTTCAGTTTGTCGAATTCAATCCCGTGGCCAACATGCGCGCCTACGGGCTGGGCGTGCAGCTCTACACCCGGCGTTTTGCCAGCTGCAAACGAGCTGTCGGCCATGGCGGAGGCAATATCGGAACCACAACATATATGGTTCACCTGCCCGATTATCATATCAGCATCGTCGTCATGATCAATGCGTTCCCCAACACAGGTGCGGATACGATTGCCCGGGGCCTGATCCGGACCGTGCTGAAACAGGAGGGTGCGCTCGGCATACTTCCATGTATCGATTTCCCGCCGGTCCCCGTGCTCGTCATCTGCGTTTCATTGTCCCTGATGGCGGCCAGCCTGCTGCGCATATGGAAAAAACGAAAAAAGTCCGTCCCTCATGATTCTCACTAAAAAGCGCATGAACCAAGGCTGATCAAATGCAGAATTGGCGGGCATGGCCATAAAAAAACCTTCCGGGCAAAAACCCGGAAGGCCGTAAGCCGCTATAAAAAGAGCGTTTATTCGAGTATATTTCCATCTGCATCCATGATATGGGTGGGGCAATTGAGCTCTCGCAGGGGCGCCTCGATCTGGCTCCTGTCGCCCACCACGACCCAGACCACATGGCCGGGTTTGACCAGTGTTTTCGCGGAACCAGCCACATCGTTCAGGGTCATATTCTTCACTTTTGCGGGATACTTCTGATAATAATCATCCGGCATGCCGAACCGTACGATATCACCAACCGATCCGGCGACGCTTCCGATGGTTTCCCAGGTACCGGGAAGCTTGAGCAGTTCGTTTTCCTGAACCTTCTTGAATTCCTGCTCCGTCGGCGGCTGGCCGGTAATGATGCCGCTGAACTCTTTCTGGATTTCCTGAATGGCTTCACTGGTCTTGTCGGACTGCACGGACGTATAGGTCAGGAACGGACGCTGTCCCTGCGCATCCCACAGAAAGGATCCCGCGCCATAGGTCCAGTGTTTGTCCTCACGAAGATTCATATTGATGCGCGACGTGAAGTCTCCGCCCAGAATGTTGTTGAGCATGTTCATGGCTTCTTCTTCGGGATTGGCCTTGGGAGGTGCCACATGACCGGCAAAAATAATGGATTGCTGTGAGCCCGGACGGTCCAGAATATAAATTTCCTGTTCCGGTTTCTGATCCACCTTGCCGATATTTTTCACGGGCACTTCCGCGGACTTCCATCCCTGAAACAGTTTTTCAAGTTTGGGCTGAATTTCGGCGAGCCTAATGTCTCCCACCACGATGATACTGGCATTGTTGGGCCTGAACCAGGTCTCATGGAACTTGATCAGGTCTTCCCGCGTCAGCGCGGCCACGGTCTTTTCACTGCCGGATCCGGTCATGGGCAATCCGTAAGCATGATCCTTTCCATACAGAATACCGGAGTACACTCGCAGGGCCATCTGAATGGGAGTGACCTTTTCACGCTGAATGCGTGCCAGCTGCTGTTTCTGGAGCCGTTCGAAATCGGCCTTCGGAAACACCGGATTGAGAATGACATCCGCATATATATCCAGTGCGGCGTCGAGGTTCATTTTCAGTGTGTTCAGGCTGACTGCGGACACATCCAGATTGGAACCGGTGCCCAGGTCGGCACCGAGCATGTCCAGCTCCTGGCTGATTGCCAGCGCATTCCGTTTTTTGGTGCCCTCGTCCAGCATGTCCATGGCAAGCCGCGCCGTACCCGGTGACGCGAACTGATCCGACGCGTATCCCGCATCCACCATGAGCGTAAAATCGACAACCGGAATATCGTGCCGTTCGGCCAGAACGATCTCGAGTCCGTTGCTGAGTTTCCCCCGCTGAACGGCAGGGAAGGCGGCTTCGGGCGCCTCGCCCTGGGCCGGCAGCTGTGAGCGGTCCACATCGCTTTCCCTGGCCGCAAGTTCGGGATACGGCGTCAGGTGAAGAATCAGATCACCCTTTGATAGCCACGCGTTGGCCACGCGGTGCAAATCTTCCGTTGTGGCGTTTTTCTTGCGCTGCAATGTGGTTTTGTATGCATCGGGACTTCCTCCGAAAACCATGTTCTGGGCGAGAATGTCCGATTTGCCACCGAATCCGCCGATCCGTTCGATACCGCGGATGAATCCCGCGATATACTGGGCCTTGATGCGCTCCAGTTCCGCCTTGGTCGGACCTGTTTTAAGCAGTTTCTGCAGTTCTTCATCCACGGTCTTTTCGATCTGTCCGAGATCCATGCCCGGCTTGGCCGTCACTTCGATCTGGAACAGCCCGGCGATTTCCCTGGCATCCACATAGGCGTTCACGTCCGTGGCGATCTGATCCTCGTAAACCAGCCGCTTGTACAGCCTGGAGTTCTTGCCCGTGGTCAGCACATTGGCCACCATGTCCAGATAATCCGTATCTGCCGATCCCCACTGGGGCACGTTCCACACACGGTATAACCTGGCCTGGGGCACGCGGTCCTGCACCTGCATGCGGTGCGTGGAATTCCGCTTGGCCACCCAGACATCATGCCTGGCAATGGGCGGGCCCGGAGGCACGTCACCGAAATATTTTTTCACTTTTTCCAGGGCGGCTTCCGGCGTGATATCGCCGGCGACAACGACCGTGGCGTTTGCTGCCCCGTAATAAGTTTTAAACCATGTGTGCACATCCTCCAGCGAGGCGGCATCCAGATCGTCCATGGATCCGATCACGGTCCAGGAATAGGGATGGCCCTTGGGAAAGGTATTGTGCGTAATCAGCTCATAACTGACCGCATAGGGCTGATTTTCGTACTGGCGTTTTTCATTCTGCACCACGCCCCGCTGTTCGTCCAGCTTGTCCTGAGTAATGGCGCCGATCATGTGTCCCATCCGGTCGGATTCCATCCACAGGGCGATATCGAAAGCAGATACCGGCACATTCTCGAAATAATTGGTTCTGTCTTCGCTCGTTGTCCCGTTCAGGTCCGTAGCGCCGATGGCTTCCATGGTCTGAAAATAATCGTCGTCCATGTTTTCGCTGCCGTTGAACATCAGATGCTCGAACAGATGCGCAAAACCAGTTTTGCCCTGAACCTCGTTTTTGGATCCCACATGATACCACACATTGACCGCCACGATGGGCGCCTTGTGGTCCTCATGCACCAGCAGGGTCAGCCCGTTGTCCAGTATAAACTTCTCGTACGGAATGTCCACGTCCCATGCATCTCCGGCCCGGAGAAAAACCGTGACCAGAAGCAGACAAACCGTAAAAACCGTCATTCTCCTTCTCATACACTCCTCCTCTTTCAATGTGATTTCGTATTCTATATTGTACGAACAAAGCAGGGAAGGGTTTCAATTGATGCGCCTGATTTGGGGAATTAACCGAGCCGGACGCCGGACCGCAAAAACTTGAAACGGAAATGCGGTGAGACGGAGACAGACCGCGGACGGCAGGACCGCAGACCGTAAAAGAACGTGAACCGGAGAAGAGAGAGACGGTGACATGATGCGGACCGCGGACGGCAGGACCGCTGACCGCAAAAGAACGTGAAACGGAGGATCGGAGAAGACGAGAAACGGAGAGAAAAGCATCATCGCTTTTTGCTCCGTTTCACCGTCTCTCTCTTCTCCGGTTCACGTTCCGACCAAACGACCTCTTTGTCTTTGGTCTTTGTTCTTTGTTCTTTAATCTTTAATCCTGACCTCTTTTGCCTTCCATTCCATTTTCCCCTCCTCCTTCAGCCTGAGAAGCAGACGTGAGAGTGTTTCAGGCGTGGTGCCTATGGCCGCGGCCACGTCCTTTTTGGACAGGGTGATTTTAAACGTCTTTTTCCCCTCATACTGATTATCAAGAAACCGGAACAGGCGGGTTTCGACATCAAAGGCGGTCAGCGCCTGAACCTGTTCGGTCAGGTATCTGAGCTTGCCCATGATGTTCGCCATAAAATCCCTTCTGAAATCGCGGTCCTCGAGCAGGCAGTCGAACTGCATTCGCGGCAGCATATACACCAGGCTGTTTTCGAGCGCAACCGCGGACACGGGATACCGGTCTTTTTCGAAGAGAATCGCCTCTGCGAACAGCTCACCGGGCCGGACGACCTTGATCACAATTTCCTGGCCGTCCTGAGCCTGTTTGTACAGCTGTACGGCGCCCCGTGCGCACAGATACAGTGCGCTGCCCCTGTCGCCTTCCAGAAACAGGATCTCCCGTTTCTTCAGTGTCCGGGAAAGGCATATGGCAGCCAGCTGCTTTCTGTGCGCCTCATTCAGGGATCTGAAAAAATCCGACTGACCGATGAGTGAAAAAATTTCCATCATGTAAAATCCGATACGGTCCTGTTTACGAACTGACGGGCAAAGCACAGGAACCGGTACACATCCGTGAAGTTGCTGGCCAGGCCCAGTGAAATACGCACGGCACCCGAACTTTTACCGTCCACGCAATGACGGAAATCCTCCATGGTGAGACGGGGCTTCGCATGCGCAAAGCAAGTGATCAGCTCGCTTTCCGACAGTTCCAGGGCGATTTCACGGCCGCCCGGATTGCAGAAGCAGCCCGTACGCAGGGAAATGTTCCATCGGCTGGCCGCCCGTTCGATCAGACGATGGTCGAAGAATTGACCGTCCGGATCGAAAAAATTCATGGTCAGCGCGGCCCCGCGGTTCTCGACGGAGAGCGGACCGTAAATGCGCAGCAGGGGCGGCCCGTTGTCATGTTTCAGTGAAACAAGCTGGACCAGAAGCCAGTCCGTCAGTTCCATCACCCGGCGGTGAATCATTCGCACATCCACGGATTCCAGAAAATCCAGGCCGATTTTCACGGCCGGAAGCGAGAGATAATTCAGGGTGCCGTCCTCGAATCCCTCGGCGCCCTCCGCCAGGTAGTACGTATCCCCCTGAACCGAGGCCGCTGTAATGGTCCCGCCCGCAAACCAGGGACGATGCAGTTTCTTCAGTGCATCCCTGCGTGCCAGAAGGCAGCCGATCCCCGTGGGGTATCCGAACATCTTGTAAAATGACAGCGGTACAAAATCCGGTTTCCACACACTCAGATCCAGAATGTTCGTCGGAACAAAGGCGGCCGCATCCAGAATCACGTCCCAGCCCCGCTCACGTGCATAGGGGATCCATTCGAGATCGTGCTGCACACCGGAAAAATTCGACTGCGCCGGAAAGGCAAACAATCCTCCGCCCTTCGGTCGCGAATCCAGCTTTTCCTTCAATATACGGCGGTCCGGATGCAGATCCGGCAGCGTAATGGGTACATACACGATTTCGGATCCTTTGCTCCTGGCGAATTCCCGGATGCCGTTCACCGAGTTGTGATTGTCGAATGTCAGGAGATACGCGGTTTCCCCGCTGAACGGATAGGCCTCGCCCACCATTTTCAGCGCCCCGCTCGCATTGGGCGTAAACACGGCCACATACTCCTCTTCACCGGCATTGAAATATTTCAGTATTTTTTTTCGCGTTTCCTCGACCAGGAGCGTGATCCGTTTCGAGGACGGATTCGAGGAATGCGGATTGCCGAAAACATGCTCGCTCAGAAGCGCTTTATGCGCCTCCACCTGGGACAGGGCGTACAGACCGCCGCCTGTAAAATCCAGATAGATCTGTTTACTGGCGTCGAGCCGGCCGAATTCCCGTTCCCTGATCCTGTCCAGACTGTCTGTCTCACGGTAATCCGGGTGGCTTTCAAAAAACGCATCCCGCATTTCCTCCAGCTCCGTGTCGCATTTCGGCCATAAATCACTCATACAGGCTCCACAGATTATCAAAATTCATTTGTACAAAATTAAAATAGGACGTTCTTCGCAGGAATTCAAGCTGAAAAACATGTTTTCTTGATCCGGATCAAGGAACTTGCTGCACGAACAGATTAATTTGTCTCCGTAATTTGAAAAGGAGGCCATAAATGGAACGCGACATCATCAAAATAGACGAGGACAAATGCACGGGATGCGGGATGTGTGTGCCCGGCTGCCCCGAGGGTGCCCTGCAGATCATCGACGGCAAGGCGCGGCTGATCAGCGATTTGTTCTGCGACGGACTCGGCGCCTGTATCGGTGAATGCCCTGAGGGCGCCATACACATCGAAAAACGGGAGGCGGAACCGTACGACGAACGGAAGGTCATGGAGAATATCATCAAAGCCGGTCCGAACACGGTCCGGGCCCATCTCTCCCATTTAAAGGACCATGGCGAGACTGCGCATCTGAAAACCGCCGTCGATGTATTGAAAGAAAAGAAACAGATCATACCGGACGGTTTCGGCGGGAAAAAGCCCCTGCAGCACGGGCACGCCATGGGCGGCTGCCCCGGAAGCCGGATGATTGATTTCACCGGGGAAGACGCCCCTTCCTCAACCGGGGATATATCCTCTCAGCTCAAACAGTGGCCCGTGCAGATGCACCTGGTCTCTCCCGTGGCACCGTATTTTCAGCATGCGGATGTGGTACTCGCCGCGGACTGCACGGCCTACGCGGTCGGCGATTTTCATCAGCGCTTCATGAAGGGGAAAGCCCTGGCCATCGCCTGTCCGAAACTCGACGAGGGCATGGACATCTACCTGGCCAAGCTCACGGCCCTGATCGACGAGGCTGAAATCAACACCCTGACCGTCGTCATCATGCAGGTCCCCTGCTGCGGCGGCCTCATTCACCTGGCTCAGAAAGCCCTGAGCCAGTCCGGCCGTAAAATACCCGTAAAAAAGGTCGTGGTGGGCATTAAAGGGGATATACTGACCGAAGAATGGCTGTAAAAAAGGGAGCTTGTCATGTCTGAAAAAAAATCGCTGGAAACCCGAATCCGGGAACAGGCCGTCGCGTGGACGGATGAATTGTCCGTTCAATCCGACGCCATCGTGAGTAAAACCCTGATCGAACAGAAAACCGGTACGATCACGGTGTTCGCCTTTGACAAGGGCCAGGCGCTGAGCGAGCATTCGGCCCCTTTCGACGCATTTGTGCATATTCTATCCGGACAGATGACAGTCACACTGAGCGGTCAGCCGGTGCATGTCCGGGAGGGACAAAGCCTCATCATGCCGGCCGGTGTACCGCACGCGCTTTATGCGGACGAATCCGCACGCATGCTCCTCGTGATGATCCGCTCATGACGGTGAGCATCTTCAAATCCACCAGGCTGTCTTTGGAATACAGAACCGCGGGCACCATGATCGGACTGTACTGCCGCAGAATTCACAAAACCGGATTCGGAATGTGCCCCGATTGTGAACAAATTCTTGATTACTGCCGGGAACGCCTGCAAAATTGTCCCTTCAAGGCAAAAAAACCGGTCTGTTCCGCATGTCCCGTCCACTGCTATCGCCCGGATATGCGGGATAAAATCCGCCGGATCATGCGCTATGCGGGCCCGAGAATGATATGGACACATCCGGTGATGACCTCTGTACATCTGTTTCACAAAATCAGCGGCGCTAAATTTTTTCTTGTATAAATCGTCCGCTGATGTTAAGTTATGTGGATCAATGAACAGATTATCTGAAAGGACAGACTATGCGTCGAAACATCGCCTGGTTCATGGTGCTCGCGATGGGACTGCACGCGGCAGACTTTCGCATCGTGACACCCTATGCCGGTTCCATCAGCAACCGGCTGGCTGTCGAGAACATGGACGACATGAAAGATACGGCCCTGATGCACGGACTGTACTTTCAATGGGTCAATCCGGCCCGGTATCAGTGGAACGTTTTTCTCTATCAGTCGCGGAACATCAATGAGAGCGACATTTTCGGTTCCCACTTCATTTTCGATTATTATGTCACGGGGCTTCCGATGACGGGCAAGTTTGTCATCGGCGCCGGACTGGATTATATACGCATACGCACGGACGGGGACGTTTCTGCCGCACTCTCCAATTTCTGTATGACCAACGCCGTTTATGCACCCTATTTCAGACTGGGCCGATACCTGAATACGGGTTCGTCCGCAATGAAAAATGAACTGCTGGTCTGGACCGGTTATGAGAGGGACATAATCCGCGGCGATATCCGTTTCGACATGCAGCCTCCGGTTCCCCAAATGCCTGCCATATCCGTCGACGATGTGATCGAAAGCGATTATGATTACGCACTCCTGGGACTCAACATAAAATCCACGTTTCATCATTTCCTCGAATTGTCCGCCAAATATTACCGGAAAGTCAGCCTGAACGGAAATCCCCATCTGAATACATTTTCCGGAATGGTCAATTGCTATTTAAACAGGCACTGGGGTTTGTCGTACCGGTTTAAATACATGGAGGTCAGCGTCAGCACCAACACGTATCATATCGGCGGAATCGCTTATATTTTTTAATTCGCGGGATCTTTTTTCTTTTTGCCGGGTTGAATTCTGTTGGCCGATTCGGGAGTAAAATACAACAAAACCCACTCAAGGAAAGGTTGTCATACATGAGAAAAAAAGTTGAAGAAGCACTGGAAATCGTCCGGCCCATGCTGCAGCGTGACGGCGGCGATGTGGAGCTTGTGGATGTAACCGAGGACGGCATCGTCAAGGTCCGCCTGCAGGGTGCCTGTGCAGGATGTCCGATGTCCCAGATGACGCTCACCCAGGGCGTTGAACGCATTCTGAAGCAGCACGTACCTGAAATCAAGGCCGTGGAACCGGCCTGACAGGTACAGGCCGGTGACTGTCAGGTTGAGCCGTATGCACATTCATTTTATTCAGCATGTGCCGTTCGAGGATCCGGCTTTTATATCTCAGTGGATACTGAAGCGCCAGTACAGAATGACTGTCACTCAGGTGTACCGGTCTGTTCCGTTTCCCTCGCCGGACCGTTTCGACGGCCTGGTGATTCTTGGCGGACCCATGGGGATCGGTGATTCAAATCGCCACCCGTGGATGGATAAAGAATTCCGGTTCATTGAAAACATCCTGAAATCGGAAAAACCAATACTGGGGATTTGTCTGGGCGCCCAGATGATCGCGCATGTGCTCGGAGCACGGGTGACCGGAAATCCGCACCGTGAGATCGGATGGTTTCCGGTCCGGCTCACCGAATCCGGTAAAAATCATCCTTGCTTTCAGGACATGCCGGAAACGATCATGGCGTTTCACTGGCACGGCGAAACGTTCTCGATGCCGGACGGAGCAGTGCACCTTGCAGAAAGTGATGCATGCCGGCATCAGGCCTTTGCTTTTAACAGCCATGTCCTGGGACTGCAGTTTCATCTGGAAAGTACGGCGGACAGTATCCGGCACCTGGCTGAACATTGCCCCGGTGATCTGACGACGGGACCGTTTGTTCAATCCGCCTCCACGATGCTGCGAGGCGCGTCTGCGCATGTTCAAAGTACAGAACTGCGATGTGAAATGCTCCTGGATCGCTGGATCCGGGTAAACGCGGCCCGGAAGGATGAATTGTCTGATTAAAATAAAGTCGTGTCTGTTCCCAATTACGAAAACGAGGAGACTCTTATGATGAAAAACATACGGTGGATCATGCTCGCGGTCATTTGCTGTTTCGCATTCGGTTCGGGGCAGTCGGTTCTGGAAATCGGAGGCGGCATGACCCAGCTCACGGGTGACGGCAGCGAATATTTTAAAACGGGATTCAACATCAACGGAAATTTTTTCGGTAAAACATCCCCGACCCTGTTCATGGGTTTGCACGCGGCCTATAACCGGGTTTCCGTGGATGAGGATGAATTTCTGGGCGGTTATACGGGATTGGGTGTCGATATTTCGGGATCCATATCCATCATCGAACTCATACCGAGCATCCGTATCGTTCCGGTGCCCAGACCGGGACAGAGCGCCCGATTTTTCATACAGGCCGGCGGCGGGATGTATCTGATGAAAGGAGAGTCCGAGGTCTCGGCGCTCGGTTATTCCGTGAGCACGGAAACCGAGGAAAATGAATTCGGTATTCAACTGGCGGCAGGCATGATATTCGGCGCCCCGGGAACAACCACTTTGACGGTTTATCCGATGTACAACATCATATTTACCGAGGACGAATCCACCAAATATTTTACGGTCAATCTGGGCATTGCACTCGGCAGGTGACCGCGCTCCGTATTCGCGGTTAAATTTTGGTTGCATTTTTGGGGCGAAATTCGTATTCTTTACCGGATCGTTTGCACGGGTTTAACGCCGTTCAACGTTTCCGGTTACGGGGTCAGGGAACTTTTCTGTTTTAACCGGGATATAATTAAAATTCATTTATAACGGTTATTGTTCATGATGAAGACCTGAAAAAATTGAACATGGGGAGACATTCTTCAAACATCTGTTTCGGATTCAGAAAAACTGTGAACAACTAATTTTTAGAGAGGAGAAATGCATGGTCAAGAAAGCGATAATTTTGGTATTGGCGATGATGTTCTGCATGAACCTGGCATATGCGCAGAACATGATCGATCTCGGCGGCGGCATCAGCAAGATCACGGGTGACGATTCGGAATATTTCAACATGGGTTTCAACGGATACGGCCAGCTGTTTAAAAAGTACTCGGAAACCATGTACATCGGCGGCCGCGTGGCCTATAATCACTGGTCCATCAATGAAGACGAATTCATGGGCGGTTATGCCGGTATGGGTGCCGAGGTTTCCGGATCCGTCAGCGTGATCGAACTGCTGCCCAGCATCCGCATCATGCCCGCTTCCAAGGGCGGAAGCTCACAGTTCTTTTTCCAGGCCGGTGTCGGCTTGTATATGTTGAAATCGGAATACGATTTTACAATGTCTTTCTACGGATATGAAATGTCCGAAAGCAGTTCGGATTCAGAGAATAAAATGGGCATCAATCTGGGTGCAGGCATTATTCTCAACAACAAATTTTCCATTACCCCCATGTATAATATCGTTTTCACTGAAGACGAATCTTTAAAGTACTTTGTCGTAGACGTCGGCATTCTTCTGGGCAACTAACCGTGGCCTTCTGAATCCGAAAACATTTCTACCATCATTCAATTTTTATCGAAAGGGCGGGATCTTCCCGCCCTTTTTTTTGAGAAATGAATGCGGACACTGCTTCCGAATATAAAAACCGGACCCGCCCAAAAAATAATATTGTAAAGTCATTGGTTATATCGTATCTTTTTAGATGATCCTTCAGGCGGACGGACAAAAGTATTTCCCAGTTCCGGCCGACCGGCTGATCTGAATCGAAGCTCCTCCAGACAAGTCACGGGGAATCTGCTAGTGTAAAGTATATTTCATTTATATTCGCCCGCTTACCCCGCCGCAGCCAGCGGGGAACGCGCTCGCTGTTCAGACTATTGACAAAGGTGGGAACATGATAAACAAGCGTCACTGCCGCAGAACCGGCCGTCCGGACGCCCGGATATGGGCCGTTCTGATTGGTTCGCTGATCCTGATCCGGGCTTCCGCACAAACGGTCTCGACCCGGCCTATCAAAGACTGTGTCACCCTGGCCGAAAAGGGCCGGCCCGCACCGCTTGTGGTGAGCACCGAAGACTTTCCGGGTGTGCTTCGCGTGGCCCAAATCCTGCAGTCGGATATCGAATCCGTGACCGGCGGGAAGCCCGAAATCATCACCGGAACCGATTTCAAGGCCGGGGACGCCATCATCATCGGAACACTGGGAAAAAGCCCCCTGATCGACGAACTGGTCCGCAGGGGAAAAATCAGCACAGATGAAATCACCGGAAAATGGGAATGTACGCTCACGGAAGTCGTAAAGAAACCCATGCCCGGTGTGGACCGAGCCCTGGTCATTGCCGGCAGCGACAAGCGGGGCACCATGTACGGCATGTTCAGCCTCTCAAAGGAAATCGGCGTCTCGCCCTGGGTCTGGTGGGCGGATGTGCCGTCCAGGAAAAATCCGGATCTGTACGTGATTTCCCGGAGGACAATTTCCGGCGAACCTGCCGTAAAATACCGGGGCATCTTTCTCAACGACGAAGAACCCGCACTGGGCCGGTGGGCCGTGGAGAAGTACGGCGGTTTCAACGCGCAGTTTTATGAACATGTATTCGAACTGATTCTCAGACTCAAAGGCAACTTTTTATGGCCGGCCATGTGGTGGGCCGCTTTCAGCACCGACGATCCGGTGAATCCGGTGCTCGCAGACGAAATGGGCATCGTGATGAGCACATCGCATCATGAACCCATGATGCGCGCCCATGCGGAATGGCGCGCTGCGGGCAAGGGCGCCTGGAACTACGAAACCAATGCCGAGGAGCTGCGCCGATTCTGGACCGAAGGCATCGAGCGCATGAACGGCCATGAAAGTATCGTGACACTGGCCATGCGGGGAGACGGGGACATGGCCATGTCCGAGGATACCAACATCGCGCTGCTTGAAAAAATCGTCCGGGATCAGCGGACGATTATCACGAGCATCACGGGCAGGGACATCACGGAAACGCCCCAGGTCTGGGCCCTGTACAAGGAGGTGCAGGACTATTATGACAAGGGAATGCGCGTGCCCGACGACGTCACGCTGCTTTTGTGCGACGACAACTGGGGTAATGTACGGAGACTGCCGAAACCGGACGATCCGCCGCGTCAGGGCGGATACGGCATGTATTATCATTTCGACTTTGTCGGCGGACCGCGGTCCTACAAATGGCTCAACGTCAATCCCCTTGCGAGAATATGGGAGCAGATGCACCTGTGCTACAGGCTCGGCGTGGATCGCATATGGCTCGTCAATGTCGGCGATCTCAAGCCCATGGAGCTGCCCATCTCATTCTTCCTGGATTATGCCTGGAACCCGGACGCGATTCCAGCGGAACAGCTGCCCGCATACATCCGCGGATGGGCCGGACAGCAGTTCGGTCCCGAGCATGCCGGGGAGATCGCGGATATTCTGACCCAATACCCCAAATTCAACCGGCGCCGCACACCGGAACTGCTGTCCCAGGACACCTACAGCCTGATCCATTACCGCGAATGGGAAACCGTAGTTACAGACTACCTCACCCTTCTCGAAAAGGCGGAGAAAATCAACCGGTTCATCCCGGCCGAATCGAAGGATGCCTATTATCAGCTGGTACTCCATCCGGTACAGGCCTGCGCCAATTTAAATGCCATGTACATGGCCGTGGCCGAAAATTATCAGGCTGCGGAACAGGGCCGGGCATCCGCCGACAGTCTGGCCGACCGGGTAAAAATCCTGTATGAAAAAGATGCGGAAATCACGCATTATTACAACAAGGTCCTGGCCGGCGGAAAATGGGACAACATGATGAATCAGACCCATATCGGCTACACATACTGGCAGCAGCCCGAAAAAAACAAAATGCCGCAGGTAAAGCGAATCCGGCTGCCTGAAACGGCGGATATGGGTGTGGCTGTCGAGGGATCCGGATCGTGGTGGCCCGGATCCACGGACCCCTGCCGGCTGCCCGAATTCGATGTGTTCAACCGGCAGGAATATCATGTCGAACTGTTCAACCGGGGATCCGTACCGTTCGAATATACAATCAAAACGGATGCGGACTGGCTGACCGTTTCACCGGATCACGGGAAGATTGACACCGAAACCCGCATTCGTGCCATTGTAGACTGGGACAGGGTTCCTGAAGGTCGGTCCGAAGCAGCGGTCATTATATACGGACCCGGGGAATCCGTTGTCCGGATCACGGCCCCGGTGCACAAACCGTCCGCTCCGAAACCTGCGGCGGTGACAGGATTTGTAGAGAGCAACGGGGTCGTATCCATGGAGGCCGGACATTTTACGGACGCCGTTGAAACGGGGGGGATCCGGTGGCTGTGTATACCGGACATGGGGCGGACCCTGTCCGGCATGACACCGATGCCAGTCACCGCATCCCGCCAGGTTCCCGGAGAAAATTGCCCGCGGCTCGATTACCGGATGCATCTCTTCTCACAGGGCGATGTCGATGTCCGGGTGTTTGTCTGCCCCACGCAGAATTACAATGACACGGACGGTCTCAATTACGCGGTTTCATTCGACGATGAACCGCCCCGGATGATCAACATCCATGTCAATGATACGATCCCGGACTGGAAATACCCGGAGACCTGGAACACAGCCGTCAGCACGAGTATCAAGATCATGACGAGCCGGCATCATATCGCCCAGGCCGGACCGCATGTTCTGAAACTGTGGATGGTGGATCCGGGCATCGTATTCCAGAAAATCGTGGTTGACGCAGGCGGCATGAAACCCTGTTATCTCGGACCGCCTGAAAGTTATTTCAGAGTAGCAGAGTAATACTTCCTTAAATAAAAATCGCCGCGAAGGGCGCTGGTAAATAATGCCTCCATTACGCTCTTCGCGGCGGATTTCATACAATATGTATTCTTCAATAAAAAATCGCGATCCCCGTTCATCCTCTGTGTGAGGGGAACGTACCCGCTTACATCACCAATGTCACGATCGAATGCGCCAGGCTCATTGTCCCTGCCGAGCGCCCCTCCATCCAGAGTTTGAAGGGAATGGTTTCATCCGTCAGGTTCAGGACAACGGCCGCGATGGATCCGTCCGTATTGATGAATGCCGTGGAGAGGAGCCTGTCGTCATTGCTCGAGGCGACGATGCGTCTGGCCCCGGGCCGGATGAATCTGGAGAAATGCCCCAGATAGTAATATGAATTCATATATGTCAGGGTGCCCTTCTCCGTATCCGCATGAATGGGAGCGAAACAGTAGTTCCCTACATGATTGGGTCCGCCCTGTTCATCCAGCAGCACGTTCCAGTCGATCCATCCGGCGGTCCAGTTGTTCAGATCCATGAGTATGGATTCCCCGTACCGCTCGCCCCAGTGCCATTCGCCGATCCGGTCCGTATCGTAAGCATAGACACATCCCTCGGTAAAGACGAGCTGCTTGTCGGGAAAAGCATCGTGAACGAGGCGGACATTCTCGAAATGATCGCCTACGTACCAGTGAAATCCCACGCCCCAGACATATTTCGAGGCTTCCGGATCGTCCAGAACCGTTTTTGCCCGCTGATACATAATACCGCGGTTATGGTCCCAGACCATGAGTTTCACACTGGAAAATCCGTTCTTCACCAGCGTGGGGCCCAGATACTGCTTCACGAAATCCCGTTCTTCTTCTGCCGTGTAAATACAGGACTCCCACGTCTGTACGGCCATGGGCTCATTCTGTACGGTCAGCCCCCAGACCGGAATGCCTTCCTGTTCATAGGCCTCCAGAAAACGGACATAATAATCGGCCCAGACCTGCCGGTAATCCGGCCTCAGTTTTCCGCCGTGCAGCATATCGCCGTTCGTTTTCATCCAGGCCGGGGGGCTCCAGGGCGAGGCCAGTATATTGATCGTGTCCCCTGCGGTTTTCATGACGGCCTTGATGAAGGGAATCCGGAATGCCTGGTCCTGCGCTATCGAAAAATGCGTGAGCAGCGTATCGTCCGGAATCTCCGCATAGGCCTTGCTCTGGCTCGAAAAGTCGCAGGTGTGAATGGATGTCCGGCACAGTGTATATCCGATTCCCCGATCCCTGTCGAAATAGGCTTTCAGCACTTCCTCCTGCTGCTTTTCCGGAAGCTTGTAAAAGGTCTCGGCCGCCGCATCGGTCAATGCGCCGCCGAATCCGACAATGGTCTGGAACGTTTTCCCCGGATCGAGCATGACAACCGCCTCATTTTCAACCGGCTGCGGATCGGGTTTGAACCGGACAGGTTTCAACTCGGACAGCCGGTATTCCGTGTCCTTTGCCGTGACGACCATTTCCGCCTTGTCCCGCTCAAACGGACCCTTTGCGGATTTTCCGGACCGGCAGCCGGCCATAATCAGAATGAGAGCGGCCGTCAGTATGACACAAAGTCCCTGGTGCTGCAGATTCAAGTAGTTCATATAACCTCCCCAATGCAGTTTATATCCATGTATCTGATTCTTTTTAAAACTCGATGCTGATGCCCCCTACGGGGAAAATCTGCCACTGCATAATTTCCTCTTTTGTGCCGTCGGAACTGTAACTGTACGACCAGATGTTGTCCCGTGCATATATGTTCATAATGTCGAAAAAGGCGACCATGTTCCAGGTTCTGAACATGTACCGCTGATCGATGCGGAGATCCAGTCTGTGATATTCGGGATACCTCAGTGTATTGAACGGGGTGCCCGGCAGCGTGGTCCAGATCCGGTACCGGGGCAAATACGTTCTCTCTGTATAGGGTCTTCCTCCAAGGTACCGCCAGCGCAGACCGATTTCCACCTGGTCGGCAATGGGAACGGCCCAGTCGATCAGATTGAAAAGAAGATTTTTTTTCAACCGCTGATACCAGTCATGCTTCCGGTAATCATAGAAAAATCCGCTCACCAGCGTGAACACGTGCCGGTAATCGTAATCCCAGTTATACACCTTATCGGTCCGGGGATCGAATCCCCTGGACTGTGAATAGGAATAGCTCACCGTATAAAAAATGTGCCGTGTCCGCCGTTTCTGCAAAAAAAACTCGACGCCCTTGGCGAAACCCCGTCCTTCGTTGACCAGCCTGCCTTGCGAGACATCATAGGGATCCGAGGTCCGGCCGCTGACACCGATGGGCACATCCTTGTAATCCTTGTAAAACACCTCCACCGTGCTCCGGATGTCCTCTCTGAAAAGATGCTCGAATCCCAGAACGGCCTGCTGGGTTTTCTTGTGTTTAAGATCCCGGTTGAGCGGATGCAGGGAGGCCTCTATATAAGCCGGTGCCTGCGAATGCTGACCGGCCGCCAGATTGATCGAGGTCACGGGCGTGAGAGAAAAAGAGAATCCAAGACGCGGGTCGATCGCCGTTTTCTTCGTAAAATTAAAATAGTCCAGCCGGACACCCATGGTCGTGGACAGTCTGGGAAAAATCTGCCACTTCGTCTGTATGAATGCAGCGGCTTTGGATGTGGTGTTCCGTATATCCTGAAGGAATTCATCGTAGTAAAGCGAATCCCCGACCCAAATCGTTCGCCCGTTTGAATAACGGTACATATGGAGCGTGTCTTCTTCGGCCCACTGAAATATCTGAAACGGAATCCGCTTCACCTGGCCGCCGACGGACCATTCAAAAGACTTTCCCGTCTGCCAGGTAATATCCGCTTTCAGGGACTGCTCCTGCTCGTCTGATTGATTGAGATAATACCGGGTTTTGTTGTTTCGGTACACATCCGTATCCCAATGATTGGCGACCTGGGAAAGTGTGACCTGAGAAAAACCCCTGTCTCCGAACTGATGTCCCCATGTGACTCCCGCCGCATACTGATGGCTTTTCGCCATGACGTTTTCGGCACCCTGGCTGTACGCATCCTCCTCTTCCGTGTCTTCGATGTGTATATGATCGTTCCCGTACACTCCGTTGAACCGTATCTGGTCATTGCCGTCCACATGGTAGACGACCTTGCCCTGCAGACTGTAATAATAGGGAACCGCGGTAAGGCCCACGGAGGAAATAATCAGATCCAGAAAGCTTTTCTGTGCGCTCAGTATATAGGATCCTTTTCCGCCGTTGATGGGCCCCTCGACGATTCCGCCCGCCCCGGACATGCCCAGAAATGCATGCCCCGTAATTTTCTCCCTGTTCCCCTCCCTGAGCGAAATGTCCATCACAGAGGATGCCTTGTCCCCGTACCGGGCCGGAAAGGCCCCGGCATAAAAATCCACACGCCGGACCATGTGCGCATTGAGCATGTTGATCGGACCGCCACCCGTTCCCTGTCCGCCGAAATGATTGGGATTGGTGATTTCGATATGATCCATGATGAACAGATTCTCCCCGGGCATGCCCCCGCGCACGATAATCTCGTTCATCTGATCCGATCCCGAAACCACGGCCGGCAGCACCTGAACCACCCGTTGAATATCCATGGCCGAACCCGGATCCATGCGTATTTCTTCAAAATCGACACTGCGGTTGCTGACCACGGCATCCTTGGCCGCATGAAAATAGCCGGCCGTCACCGTGACGCCTTCAGTTTCCAGAACCGTAGGCGTCAGCTCGATTTTCTGCCACGTGGTCTTGTTGGGATTCACCACCACATCCGCGATCACACGATTTTTATAGCCCATCATCATGATACGTATCTGATAAATGCCGGACGGAACCTTGTTGATGATGTATTCCCCCTCTTCGTTCGTGGCCGTTCCCAGCTGCGTATTTTCAATCATGACATTAACGGCCGGCAGCGGTTTCTGCGTGCTTTCATCGATCACTTTACCCCGTATACGGCCCGTGAGCAGATCCGCGGCCCGGCCGGGACAAACGGTTCCGAAAATGATCAAGCCCGATAAAATGAAAAAAAACCGATTCATGCTGCATTTCATGGATCATGCTCCTTTTGTATCCAGTATTAAAATGAAAATTCGACTGTTTAATTTTAATATCGGTGAAAATATAACCATTGATTCCTTGATTTGCACGCTTTTTTTTCTTACACTGTCCCGAGTATTCAAATAGTCCGTGTAAAAGGAACCTGACCGAATGAATAAACTCACCGGCCTCACTCTGATATTATTGCCGGTTTCTATATTGGCAAAACCCGGATTTCAGAATCCTCAGGCCCGGCATCTGACCCTGCTTCATATCAACGACATGCACGCTCAGTATGCCGCACAGAATGAATCGGGCGGTATGATCGCACTCGACCGGCTGATCCGTGAAAACCGGGATCCGGGAACGTTGCTTCTGGATGCCGGAGACACACAGACAGGCACCATGCTCTCCTTCATGGAATACAGGCACGCATTGGGCGGGGGATTCATCGAGATGATGAACCGGATCGGTTTCGATGCAACCGTTCTGGGAAATCACGACTTCGACGGAGGCTGGCCGAACACACGCATATTGATGGAAATCGCCGATTTCCCCGTACTGTCAGCCAACTGTGTTCTCGATGATTCACTTTTTGCAGATGCTCCCTTCGCGATTTTCACGCGAAACGGCCTCCGAATCGGTGTGATCGGTCTGACCACGGAAGTGCTGCCCGGGATGGTTAAAAGGGACGCCATACGCGGTATACAGGTGCTCCCCGTACGGGCCACGGCACAGAAAATCATCGATGACATCGACGACCGGACGGATCTGATCATCCTTCTCACACATCAGGGAATCGATGCGGACAGCACGCTGGCGGCAGGCATTCATGATGCCGATATCATCGTGGGGGGACACAGCCATACCCTTTTGAAGAAACCAAAGTGCGTCAACGGCATTTTGATCGTGCATGCGGGCAGCCGGACACGGTTTCTCGGCCGCATGGACCTCGAGGTCCGGAACGACCGTATCGGGAATTTCCAATACAGAAGCCTGCCCGTTCAGGCATCCGCGGAGCGCACAAATCCGGGATTGACCGCACTCGTCGACTCGTTCTCGACCGTGATTGATGCGTCCTATAATACAATCATCGGAAATCTCGACACGCCGTGGATCCGGGCATGGCGGACAGAATCCAATGTCGGTGATTTTATCGCGGATGTTCTGAAAAGTGAAACCGGGGCGGATTTCGCGGTGCTCAACAGCGGCGCCATCCGAAAAAACATGACTGCCGGCCCGGTCACCATACGGGACATTTACGAACTGCTGCCATTCGGCAACGAAACCGTCACCCTGAACCTGACCGGGAGTGAAATCGAAAAACTCGTGAACAGGAATGCCCGGTCAGCCATTACCGGCAAATCGGACATTCTCCAGATATCGGGTCTGCGCTACAGGTTCCGGGAATCCGGGGACGGGTCCCCGGAAATCATCGACATACGGATCGGGGATTCTCGGCTCGAACCCGGCCGGATTTACAGGGGAGCATCCATCGATTTCGTTATCAGGGATCAGGCGAAAGATTATTTGGGATTCGTTCCGGATGATTTCGAACTGAACGGTTATCTGCTGCATGAACAGGTCATCAAGGCCATTATGCTGAAACGGCACATCCGGTCAACTGCGGATAAAAGAATCGAACAGATTGATTAAAACCAGACAAATCTCTTTTTCCTGCGATAAAACACCTTGAGCAATTCTTTTCTGAGCCGGTTCACATCCGGCCCGACACTGTTCATAATTTGTTTGAATTTGAAAAATTCGAGAATACCCACATTCTCGAGGTCGGGTTTGATATACAGTTCCGGAGGGTTTATTTCGTTTTTAGACGCGAGTATGGACGCCTGCATAATTTCAAATGTCGACATCACGCTCTCGAACATATTGGGCACTGCATCCTGCTTTCGCGGTATCCTTTTACCGGACACATCGATGGCGATACAGAATTCGCAGGAATCGCTGATGATATCATAGGGCACCGGATTCACCGCGCCCCCGTCGATCAGAACGCGTTTTCCATGCCTGATGGGTTCGAATACGCCGGGCAGGGACATGCTGGCGCGAATGGCCTCGATCAGGTCCCCGGATTCGAAAATCACCTCGCTGCGATTCCAGAAATCCGCGGCCACGATTTTCAGAGGAATGCGGCATGCCTCGAATGTGCTGACCGGCAGATGCTCCTCGATGAATTCTTCGATCCCCTGGCCCTTCAGAATGGCCGAGTCCCTGAAAATATTGAAATCCATCATTTTTGTCAGCTCGACAAGGCCGACGCTTTCCAGCAGATCCTCCATGTCCGCGGCCGACATTCCTGCTGCATAAAAACTGCCGATGATCGCACCGATACTCGTACCTGAAATAATTGCCGGCTTCAAACCAAGCTCATCGAATACCTTTAAAAATGCGATATGACAGAAACCCCGGGCGCCGCCGCCTCCAAGGGCCAGACCGATGGTTTTCATGTTCCTGTTCCGGTTTTCGGGTTTGCGCACACTTTTTCGAATGCAGGCTGTCCCGGCATTTTATTCAAAGACGATTTCATCCAGACGGAAATCCGCGTTGCTGATCCAGCCACGGGGTGTTTTCCATGAATAACTCAGCCGGACGGGCATAAGAATCCCTTCCAGTTTTTCATAATAACGGTAATTGACCCTGCAGGCTTCATAAACCGCACCGCCCTCCGTGATCCTGCCGATATCATTCGTGACAAAACGGCACAGCATGCCGTCTCCATTAAAGTGAAATTCACCCTGAATTGTCAGCCCGTTCGACTGAATCGTCACGTGTGCCGATGTATCGTTGACCGCAGTCCAGGATAAATAATCCGATTGCAGGAGTGCGGTGGGATACCAGGGGGAAAATACAAGATACTGGGCCAGGGCGTGCTTCCTGACATGTGGATTGCTCAGTTTCAGGAGGGGCACGACGCCCATCCATGTCCAGACAAGCTCGGCCCGGTCCGCATCGAGCAAGAGCGAACCTTTACGCCAGAATTCCCACCCCAGATGAATCATCGCCTTCCAGAAAAAGGCGGGGCGGTCGAGCCGGACGAGATCCTCAGCCACAAAAAATTTCCATTTCGGATGATCGTAAAAATTGGAATCCATTCCGACATGCATGTATCCGCCGTGACGCAGGCGGACCAGGGAATACCGGGATGCATTATTTCCCAGAACCTGCTGCAGGTACCGCCGTACCGGTGCCGGAAGGGGCTTCAATGCTTCGGGAGAAACGGCGATACGGGCCGTATCGATCCCGGCCAGGATCTGCTGACAGTCGGTTTCCGACCGGTTTTTCATGATCCGGTTGCCCCTGACCGTCCATAGGGCCATCATGGTTATGATAAAAAAAATGATAAGAAAGACCGTTTTTTTCATGTGCATTTGCCGTTGCAGCCATCGGCCCTGTTAAATGAAGGATTGGACAAGTTGATTCAAATTACGACAATCTGTTCAAGAAATCAAGAGGGACATCAGTCGGTTTGAAAAAGGTTGCCGGAGAACCGGCCTTACCGGACAACAATAAATTTCTTGGCCTGCCTGTAGTCTCCCGCCTCGAGGACCGCCAGGTACACGCCGCTTCCGATGAACCGGCCGGACTTGTCCGCTCCGCTCCATACCAGTTCATTCCAGCCGGCAAGAAAAGCCCTTCCGGCCAGTTCACAGATATGGTGGCCGGACAGATCGAAAATATGAACCGTGGCATACCGGTTTGAACTGAGCTTGAAACGAAGCTGCAGATTGCCGTCATGACCCGGCCGGAACACGTTCCTGTCCAGAGCGAATTCATCCGAACTGCGCACGTTCACATAAGCCGTGTCCGCACGGACGCTTCCCCAGACATCGAACGTTTCAATGACAAATCCGATCATTTCATGTTTTTGAGCCGTCCTCATATAGGTCTCATCGAAAACAGGAGCAATATCGATCCATTGGGCCGGATTCAAGTCATGCTGACTGATAAAAGCATCCGCATACGACCGGTTCTCATAGCCGTCCTCATAAAAAACGACCAGATCCCACCCTTCGATATAAATCGGCGTCATGACAGAGATCCCAACACTGTCACCCGGTTCTATCTGTGATCTTGAAACCTGGATCTGCGGACCGGGCGGAAGGAGTCCGACTACCCACATGGTGTCGCTGACCGTATTGTCCCCGGGAAAAAGATCCTCGGATGCGGCTGCATGCGCCGTATTGATGATCATTTCATCCCAGGGCGGCAGAAACGTGTCCACATCACAGGTGTAAGACAGGGTTACGAATCCGCCTCTGGATGCCAGAGGTCCCAGCGTCCAGGAAAGAACACCATCCTGATAATCTGCACCGTCAGGGATGCCGATCAGGTTCACCCATCTGGAAAGCGTGTCAGTGACCGTCGTTTCATGACAGAGCATCTCGCCGTGATTGATCACCTGAATCGTATAGTGAACCGTGTCTCCTGGATCCGATATGAACACCGAATCCTGACGCACGATCACGGACGAATCCGCCCGTCCGGTTTTCAGAATCCTGACATCCGGTCCTCTGAGCGGTATATACCGTATGACGGCATCGCTGAAATTGTTATTGTCAATTTCATCGTGCGAATGGGAAACCGATGCCCGATTTGTCATCAGGAATGCCGGTGCCCCGGGAACCGTGTCCACAAAACAGGTGTAGGTAATCCGGGTTTGTGTAAAGACCGGCAGCGTTTCGATCGTCCAGCGTACCGAATTGTTGCCGGTCGCTGTATATGGCGATGACGCACGGGACAGGATCAGATTGTCCGGAAGCAGATCCGTAACCTGAATCTGCGTCAGATCATAGTGCCCGGTATTCCGAACCGTCACCGTATAGGCCACACTGTCTCCGGGTTGAACCTTCGGAATGGTTTCATCCTGTTCCAGATACATGCTCAGAGCCTGGCCGGTTTTTTCGATGGCGAGATCCGCATATCCCGCAGGGGCCCGGTACACGCCGGCATCTCCCGCCGAAACGCCGAACGCATCCACTGCTGCATGAATGCGCCGCAGGGTTTCATTGCGCAGGGTGTCGGGGGATGCATGCGACAGGCCGTAATAATTCCGCAGCATATCACGAAGCAGTACCGTCACACCGGAAGCATCATCCTGATGGCTGATCTGAAAATACCATCCGCCCGAGGTGTCGGCAAGCGTTTTAAAATCCGGATTCGCGGGGGATGATCCGATCTGAATCACATACACGGGCACGCATTGATCCAGGGAAGCGGAGATCACGCTTCCGGACGACTGTGAGCCGCCCTGTTCCTGCCCTGAAACCATGGCGATCACGGCCCTTCGCCCGGATCTGTCCGCAGCCAGCTCGATCCCCTCCATGCAGCCTTCATACACGGGCTGGTTCTGGGACTGCCCGTGTGACTGAAAGGCCTGGGACAGCAGCATTGTATCCTGAGTGAAACCCTGCAGCAGCTCGACCGAAGCACCCAATCCGATCACGGCGCCCCAGTCTTTTTCCGGATCCATGATGTGCAGAATTTCCAGCTGGGCCTGCTGGCGCCAGCCCTGCATGCTCTGGGAATTTTCAGCAAGAAAAACGACTGAAAAAGTGTCCTGCCGGATTTCAGTGATTCTCATGCCTTCCCTGACATCGGTCCGGCATACAGGATACTGGCATGTCCATGGCGATTCGGTCAGCATGCTCCAATGACTTCCGGATGGCAAGCCCGTTTCTGCAGGCTGCGCCGTACCGATCCATTGCGATGCATTGGCCAGTCCGAATACCGTATGCAGGTTCTGATCGAGCACATTCACCCGTGTCAGAATCTGCTCCGGGAATCTTCCCTGAACATTTCTGAGCCACTGCCCGAAATGGATCCCGCTGATCTGCATCTGAAGATCGTCAATGCCGACCTGAATCGTGCATGAATCCTGATTGTTTTGTTCCCTCAGTTCCTTGATTTCGTTCAGTTCATCCGCCACCACGAAAATTTCATGAACGCCCTCGACAGGCTCGCTCCACACGCCCGTCACTCGAACTGAATCTGAAAAATTAAGTGACGGAACGATGACCTCATCGAGAAGCTCTGCTCCGGGGGAGCCCAGATAAAAACGGACACTCACAGGCACCACGGCACTCGCATTGCCCCAGTTGTACAGCATGGCCGGCAGAGAAAGCGGATGTCCTGGAGATGCCAGGCCCGGAGGAGGCATGCATCGGACCACAAAGTCCGGGTGCCCCTTGGCCAGCAGAATGGAATTCGATTCATTGTCGCCGGGTATGGAATCGAACGGGCAATTGATAAAAGCCCTGTTGACGAGCTCGACGGTCTGCATGGGCAGATACGTGGAAACACGGGCCTGATAATCGAACCGGAGCTGTGTATCTCCGTCCATACGTGCAATTTTCCAGATCAGCGTATCGCCGATCACCGTATCCGGATCCACCTCGAAAGAGACGGGAAGCACATGACTGTCCGGTACATTTTTCAGCACGATGTCATGCGCAATACCCGGACCGTCGCAATTGACGGTCAGTGTATAGTTGACGAGATCCTCCGATGTGGCAAAATACAGGGTGTCTCCTTCGAATACCATGACGGAATCCGATACGACCTTGTTGTGCACACGGACATTCCGCGGAAGAAACGGAACATAATAGGATCCCCATCCGTGCCCCTTGAGATGCTGTTCGGATTCAATATCCACATCGACCCTTCGCCAGGTTCCGTTATAGAACGGATCCGTACTGGTATGGGCAAGCGCGTAAAAACCGTTGATATAATGATAAATCTGCTGATAGATCAGACCGAGGCTGGCCGGACTGGGTGTCCTGCGGTAATAGCCGCCTGTCTCGATTGCGATTTCACCGAGATCTTCCTCGTCGATTTCATCCCCCAGTCCGATCGTGAAAACGATCACGCCCATGGATTTGGCAAGATCGATAATCTCCTGCGCCGCGGGTCCGGGCATGTCGTTCAATCCGTCCGTATAAACCACCACGGCCCGTCTTCCCCTGGCGCCCGCACATAACTGGACCGCATCATAAATACCCTGATTCAGCAGTGTGCCGCCTCCGTCCGGCGTCGGCGTATTGATGGCCTGCATCAGGAGCGTGGTATCGCTGGTAAAATTTTGATAGACTTCCGAACTGGCCGTAATTTTCAATATGGCCACTTCATCGTTTTTATTGATTTTTCTGACAAGATATCTTGCCGCTTTTTCCGCTTCGGCAATGCCCGCTCCCATACTGCCGCTGTAATCCATGGCCAGAGCCATGGACACACCGTACCCCTCGACCTGACTGAGTTCGGCCACCATAAATTGCGGCATCATCTCCTTGACGTTCTGATTCGGCGGATAATTGTCTTCATACCGGTGCCGTTCTGTAATGACCTTCCACACATCGTTTACAGGAAGGCCGATTTCCGTGATATCGTCCGGACCCAGCCAGGTATCCATGGCTGCAAGACCGTGAATGTAATGCTGATAATTATCCTTGATCTGAATAAGTGAAAGCACCGGATACGGAAAATCCGCAGGCAGGTGGTTGTAAACCGTGGAATCGGTAATACTGATATTCAGGAATTTGATCTGCAGTCCATCCGACTGTGCATATAAAATGCCCGTGCCGCCTGTCAGGATCAAAACGGCGAGGATCCCTGCCAGTATGCATGGATGCCGAAAACGACGATCACGAGCATCATTTCTCATGATCGAACCGGAAACATATTGTCTGATACGATTCTGCAATCGCATCCCCCCAGGCTTGGTGAATGTGGCCGGTAACGCCTGTGCCTCTACCGGCTAAATTTTTCAAGTTGCAATGTTTTTCTTTTCAAAACCGTAATTTAAATGACAATAATTTCATTTTGGGACTACTGTCGATTAAAACATTGCAAATAGGATGTACGCAAACTCCGTGCCTTTCAGTATGAATATGGACATTTTTTTTATCCGGAGACCGTCCGGCCGTCTGTTTTCTGCGTATCCCTGTGTGCCGCGTGTGTTTTGTCTTGCCTTTCAGCAATTATTTTATTACAATGCGGAACATGAGTGAACGGCCACCACTTCCGGTGGCGACGACCATTTTTACCGTGTGATCACCCGGAGAATCCGATCATGTCCGCAAGGAACGTGTCTGTTCATGGCTGTCTTGTCCTGTTCAACCTGTTCATGCAAACCCTGACACCCGTTTTCGCGGCGGATTCCGGCGGCGTCCTGATGCCCGAGCAGGCGGCATATGACGTCACATATTACGACCTGGACCTGACGGTCGATGTAAACAGCCGGACCATCGACGGTTCATTGACGGTCTCGGCCGATATACTGGACGATGTTTCCGTATTCGTCCTGGATCTGGCTTCCGAATTCGAAGTAAGCCGTATCAACGAAATTCATCCGGATGCATCGGAATCCGGCCTGAGTTTCGAAAGGCCCGGCGGACAGATCCGGATCAGCCGGAACGGCGGCTTCAACGCCGGTGAATCGGTCCGTATCAGGATTGAATACGGGGGCCGGCCGCATGAGGCTGAAATGCCGCCCTGGGAAGGCGGGTTTGTCTGGGAGGTCACCCCTCTGGGCCAGCCCTGGGCAGGCGTGGCCTGTGAAGGCGAAGGGGCGGATATCTGGTGGCCCTGCAAGGATCACCCCTCTGACGAACCGGATTCAATGGCCATGCATTTCACGGTGCCCGATGATCTGATCTGTGCCTCCAACGGAAGGCTGCGGTCCGTTGAGAACCACGGCAACGGCTTCCGTACATTTCACTGGTTCAGCAGCACGCCCATCAATACGTATAATGTCACCCTGAATCTGGCTCCCTACAACGTATCGGAAGACCGCTTCGTGTGCATCAGCGGCGATACACTGCCCCTGTTCCTGTACTTCCTTCCCGGTGACATCTCCCATACGGACGATTTTCTCGGACAGATGAAAACCAATCTCGAATTTCTTGAATCCGTTTACGGCCCGTATCCGTTTCGGATCGACAAATACGGCGTGGCCAGAACACCTTATCTCGGCATGGAGCATCAGACCATTATATCCTACGGAGACGAGTTTGTCCTGAACGCCTATGGATTCGACACCATTCTTTTTCATGAAACCGTACACGAATGGTGGGGCAACCTGATCACGAACAGCGACTGGAAGGACCTGTGGCTTCACGAAGGATTCGCCACATACACGGAGGCCCTTTTTGCTGAACACCTTCTCGGTGAAACAGGCCTGCACGGGTATATTGAACACAACTTCAACCGGATCCAGAACCGTATCCCCCTTGTACCGGCCGAACCGGCTTCGTTTGATGCGATTTATGGTCTGGATGTCTACTATAAGGCGGCCAGGGTAATTCACAGTCTGCGTTATCTCCTGGGAGATGCTGTTTTCTTCCCGCTGCTCAGACAGATGCTCTATCCCTCGCCCGCTTCCGAACAGATAAAAACGGGCGAACAATGCCGTTCCGTGAACACCGAAGATTTCATATCACTGGCCGAAACCGTTTCCGGACGTTCTCTGGGCTGGTTTTTCGATGCCTATCTGCGTGTTCCCGCACTGCCGGTACTCGAGACCTCTCTTACCGGGGATACGCTGCTGCTGCAATGGATCACGGAATCACCCGGAACGTTCCGGATGATGCTGGATATTAAAACAGGAGAAACGGTTCAGCGTGTGGACATGGAATCGGGGAATGCCCGGATCCGGGTGGGCGGCGGTCCGTTTGAAATAGATCCCCTGAACTGGGTGCTCAAAGAGGTCCGTGAATCGACGAAACTGCAGCTGCAGGTTCCGGATCCGGAATCTATGGTCCTCTATCCGGCATTTCCAAATCCGTTCAACGGAAAAACGGTGATATGCTTCGATCTGCAGGAGCGGCAGCATGTGCAAATCCGTATTTTCAACAGCCGGGGGGAATGTGTCTCAGACGATCCGGACCGGATCCTGGAAAAGGGAAGTCATCGATGGGAATGGCATGCTGAGAACTTCGCTGCTGGGATATACATCCTCCGGATAAACACGCCGCATATCACGAAGAGCCAGAAGCTGGTTTATACAAAATAATTTCAGGATTTCCTGTTTTTCTGATCGATCATCAATTTATAATTCAGACTGTCCAGAAGTGCAAGCCAGGATGCTTCGATCACATTTTCGGACACACCGACCGTTCCCCAGATATCCTGACCATCCGTGGATTCGATCAGCACACGTACGCGGGCCGCTGTTCCCATTCTTGCATTGATCACCAGCACCTTGTAATCTGTCAGGCGGAAATCGGCGATACGCGGATAAAACCGGGACAGGGCCTTTCGTATGGCATTGTCCAGTGCATTGACGGGACCATCCCCTTCGGCAGCGGTATGCTCCACGGTTCCATCGACCTCCACCTGTATGGTGGCCTCCGAGTACGGATTTTTCTCCCCCCGTTTTTCCTCGATCACACGGAAGCCCCTGAACATAAAGGGTTCCTTGTACAATCCCAGCGCCTTGTAGGCAATGAGACGGAAAGAGGCTTCTGCGGCCTCAAACTGATATCCTCCCGCTTCCATGTCCTTCAATTTCTTGAGCAGTGCCTTGACACGGGGATCCTTTTTGTCCACGTCCGGAATGAAAGTGCTCAATTTTTCCACGATTGTGGATCCGCCTGCCTGATCCGACAGTATGTACGTCCGTTCGTTTCCGACAAGGGACGGATCGATGTGCTCGAAGGACCTTCTTTCCTTCAGCACGCCATCGATATGCGCGCCTCCCTTGTGCGAGAAAGCGGCTTCGCCCACAAACGGCAGCCGTTCGTTGTGATGCAGATTGGCGATTTCACTGACGTACAGGGAAAGATCCCTGAGTTTCTTCAATTTGGCCCGGCCCACGGTTTTCAGATTCATCTTCAGTTCGATATCCGGGACAATGGTGCATAAATTTGCGTTGCCGCACCGCTCGCCCAGTCCATTGATCGTTCCCTGCACATGCCTGGCTCCGTTTGCCACACAGATCAGGGAGTTGGCTTCCGCGCATCCTGCATCATTATGCACATGCACACCCAGCGGAACCTGAACCAGCTCCTGAACCTTAAGAAATATTTGTTCGCATTCCCTGGTCAGAAGACCGCCGTTGGTGTCGCACAGCACGATCCAGTCTGCGCCGCCTTCCGCAGCCGCTTCCAGCGTTTTCATGGCATAGGCCGCATTTTCTTTGTATCCGTCAAAGAAATGCTCCGCGTCATAAATCACTTCATCGCAGTGCTGTTTTAAAAACCGCACCGAATCCTCTATCATTCTGAGGTTCTCATCGAGCGTGGTTTTCAGTATGTTCGTTGCATGCAGATCCCAGCTCTTTCCGAATATGGTGATCACCGGCGCCCTGGTCTCAGTCAGGCATTTCAGTCCGGGATCCTCGCCGGGTTTTATTTTGGGCCGTCGGGTGGAACCGAAGGCCGCAATGCGTGCATGTTTGAGTTTCAGCTTTCTGCTCTCCGGATAGAACTGCATATCCGTCTGATTGGTTGGATTCGGCCAGCCGCCTTCAATATAATCCATGCCGAAATCGTCCAGACGCCGGGCAATGAGCAATTTGTCATCGAGCGACAGTGAAACACCGCGAGCCTGATTCCCATCCCGCAACGTGGTGTCGTATATAAATACTTTGGACATGCATCCGCCTCCATGGTCACTGTGGTCACATCATTATTGAATTATAAAAATAGAACATAAATATCAAAAACTCAACAAAAAACTGTCGGACCGGCGATTCAGAGAAACAGTAATACCGATATCAGCGGGGAGCATCGGCCTCCGGAGAACCTGCCAAGGTAATCACCGAACGATTGGCATCCGCATTCGAATCCACATCCAGAATGGCCATGCCGGTGACCGCAGAAGCGGAGTCTGCGATCCGGCTGATTGATTCCGGATTCCTGCCCTCGCTGATATTGGGCACACATTCGACAAGTTTCATATGATTGATCGCTTGGTTTCAATACGGGGATACTATTGATCGATCCGATAAACCGGATCTTCGTGTTTTCATTCATGCTCAGGCAGCGAACATATAACCGTGTTCTGATTTTCTATGCTGTAGGTTCCTCCGCCCGGGCATTCCGGAATCGCTTCCTCGGACATATACGGCGCCAGATCCGCGATATCATCGGTAAAATCCGCATTCATGCCCCGATAGCTAATCAGCGCTGTCTGGAGACTGGTCCGGTTCGCCTTGCATGCCGAGGCCTTGGCCGAATCGGAGAGCTGCGCAAAGTGGGCCGTGGCCGTGGCAGCCAATACACCGATGATGATGAGGATGATGAGCAATTCGATCAGCGTAAAACCACGCTCACAGCTTCTTAAAACCGGATGCTTTCTCATTGGACAGGCTCTATTTAAACAACGGATTTCATGGTTACCGAAAACCGGCTTCCCTGATTCAGAACCGCTGTGGCCTGAATATCGCCGCCCTGAAGCAGCATGAATTGTTTTGCGATGTACAGACCGAATCCGAGCCCCACCCTGGCATCGGGTATGGTGTGCACTGTCTTCCGGATGGTAAACAGGGTTTTCAGATCCGCATCGGACATGCCTGTGCCGGTATCCGTGATCACGACGTTTATATTTTGACCGTCCTGGTGTGCTTCGATCGTGATGGATCCTTCATCGGTAAATTTAACGGCATTGTGAATCAGCTGATCAAAAACCGTTTCCAGCTTGCACCGGTCTGCCGTCACGCGAGTCAGCTGCTTCAAACCGGTCCGTTTCAACTCGAGTCCCTTTTTTTGTATGTCGTCCGCATGCCTGGCGATGACCTTTTCAAGCAGGTCCGGCAACAAAAGCGGCTCTGCCTGAACCGTTTCTCCGCCGGTCTCCAGCCGGAGCGCGGTCAGTAAATGATTGATCAGACTGTACTTGTTCGACACGCTTTCGCGCATGACAAGCAAATATTCACGCTGTTTGTCATTCAGAGATCCGGTCAGGCCCTCGAGCATGTTGTCCAGTGCTTCCATGATGCCGACAACGGGGCTTTTCAGACGATGTGAAATTAAAGACAGAAAATGCTGACGCTGCTGCTCGATCTGCTTTCTTTCGGTGACATCCCTCAATGAAGCCAGTATCGCACGGCGTCCCTCCCAGGTTATATCCACGCCATAGGCCTCGACTGTAAGCGTTTCGCCCGCCGAATCGACTATTTCAAATTCCTGCATTCTGTCCGTGGAAATGGCATAATTGAAAGGTTTTCCGCTAAACTGGCCCGGCGGCATTCTGAACAGGCTTTCGGCCGCGGGATTCACGAATACGACTTTTCCGTTTTCAATCACAAATATGGCATCCACGGCATTCGACACAATTTTATACAGATTCTCCCGGCTCTTCTCCAGATCTTCATGGGCCGATCTCAATGCGTGGTCCGCTTTTTTTCGTATGTAAAAGAGATACAGTGTGAGAAATATCAGCACGATGATAAAAAATACGGACATCAGCCGGGAGAGCAGCACCGTGATGCCCGGCGAAAGGACGCGTTCGAGAAGATCTCCTTTTGCCTGGCTGATGATATCCTGGAATGAATCGATGATCCAGTACAGCATGATAAAACCGACTGCGGAAGCCAGAAAAGACCAGAATCCCGCAGAGCGTCCCATACCGGACCGTTCCTCCAGCAGTTTTTCCTGGATGTATTTCGCATGGATGCAGAACAGTAGAAATGCGCTGATCACGAGCAGCCTGGCTGCAAGGGACATCACATCCGGGAACAGCAGACAATGTAAAAATGTCGCTTTCTGAAGCACGACCGCGTCACGAAAAGACTGCCAGATCCAGTAGGCCAGTCCCAAAACGGTGCCTATCCATACAATATCAATCCGTTTCTTCAGCCAGGAATTGTATTGTCCGCTCATGGGTTTACCTCTTTCAATGAGAACAATGAATGAACGACGGTTGTGAACGCCCGAACAGGCGCACCTGTGCCGCTAAAACCTCAATATGAAATCGGACGGAATCGGAAATTGCATTATGCAACAGAATGAACCGGATCTGAATACAGAAAAACGATCCGTCCACTGCCGGAACACTGCATCAAATATCATACCGAATGAATGATTGCATCACAATGAATCCGGTTCAGGGGCGCCTTCCTCCACCGGAAAGTACTTTTCAAGCCAGGCCGCATAGCCGCCATCCAGAAGTGCCGGCTGCTTTTTCTCGCTGCTTTCAATGGCTCTGGCAACGGCCAGGGCAAACTTGCTTTGTGGATGAAGATCATAAACGATCCAGGGATAATCACGGGGAATATGGGACGGGACCGACGGCTGCCGGAGCATTTTTGTATAGGGAACCGAAAGGGCGTTGGGGATATGATCGATTTGGAATTGCTTCTCTGAGCGTACGTCCAGAAAGACGGCCTCATTTTCAAACATCAGAACAAGGGCGGAATCCTGGCTGATAACAGCGAATGAGCCCTTTTCCGGCCGGGAAAACAAAATCATCAGTTGTCTGGGGTGTATTCCCCCGGAATAGACCAGGTTGACCGTCATCCCTGTTGCCAGGGCCAGCATACCGATAATTACGATTCGGAGCGGAATCCGCATTTACTGATCCTTGACACTGATATAAATCGGAATCCGGAGCTTTTCCATGCCCGGATCAGAAGATTCGATGAGAATTTGCGTGTTTTGCATCATCGGTGCTTTCGGATTTAAAATCACCTGAAACAGATAATCATCACCGGGATCGATATCCTTCTTTATATATTGAAGCTCCACATCGGCATCCGTGATTATTCTGTCCAGTGTAAACGGTTTGTTGTACCGGTTCATCAAGCGCACCTCTTTGACAATCGAGGTGTCCGGATTTACCTGAATGCGTGTAAACGTCAGATACCTGGGTGTAATGTCCAGAAAATTAATACAATTCGCCATGAGCAGAATTGTTTTGGTTGCCGGATCATTGTTTTCGAATTCAACGGATATGGATTTGACCACTTTATTCCTGAATCCCCGGGTATTCAGGGAGAACGGAATGGTGGCGGTTTCACCCGGCTCGAAGAACATCTTGTCAATATGGGCCGCCGTGCAGCCGCAGGAGGTGTTCACCCGTTTGATTCTCACCTGATCATTGCCTGTATTGACAAACTGAATTTCACCTTTCAGGACCGTGCCGGATTCCACATCACCGAAATTCAGTGTGTCGGAAGTCATAAAAGAAATGTCTGCCCCGGCTGCAGCCGTACTCAATATCACCATGAAGCTGAGTATGAAAACAGGTCTCATTGATCGATTTCCTCCATTGTTAATCTGAACATCGAGCGCATTCCCCGCTGCCTGCGGCGGAGTAAGCGAGCGATAATAAATGCGCTTTACTTCACTCCCCGTGGCTTGCCGCAGGGAGCCTCTGTCCGGTTAAAATTCAAGAAACAGGATGGCAACACCTCCGACCGCCAGAAAGGCCCCGGCTATTTCTTTCAGGGTCACACGCTCGTGAAACAGAATCACGGCCGGGGGAATCAGCAGAATCGGTACAATGGCCATGATGGTCGAAGCGATTCCTGTCATGGTTTTCTGAATGGCCAGCAATGACAGGGAGACCCCGAGAAAAGGACCGAAAAACGCGCCGAGCGAAACAGAGAACATGGCCGTTTTGTTTCTCAGGGCGTCACGGACACGTCCCCATCGTTTCATCGGGAAAAAGAGCAGTGAAAAGCCCAAAATGCCCGTCATCACACGAATTTGCGTGGCCTGAAAAGGATTATAGTCCCCCATGCCGTACTTGCTGAGAATCAGTCCGACTGCCTGGCCCGCAGCCCCCCCGAATGCAAGCAGCACACCGCGAAGCGGATGTGTAAAGGCCACCTGTCTGGTTTCCCGGTTCTGTTCGAGCACCACCAGCGCAATGCCGGACAGCGTGATCATCATGGCCAGTATATCGAGCCGGCTCAGGTGCTCCTGCATAAAGATCCAGCCCAGCAAGGCGGTCATTACCGGGACGGACGCCATGATCAGCATGGAAATCCTGGATCCGATTTCAACAAACGCCCTGAAAAGAAAGAGATCTCCCAGCACAAAACCGATCAATCCGGAAATGGACAGCCATGTCCATAAATGTGCAGTCGCATCCGCGGGCCATGGCGTTCCCCGGAAAATCCACGAATACAGGCTCAGCAGAAAAAACGCGAGTACCAGCCGTATCCAGTTGACAGGCAGCGAGCCGACGCGTTTGCTTGCCTTTTCGAATGACAGCGCCGTAATGGTCCAGCAGCATGCGGTCGCCAGCGCGGCCCACTCACCGATATGAGACAGGTTCGATCCGATTGTTTCTTTCCCTCTCCTCAGGCAGCCGGTTTCAGGCTGTCGAATCCATGCCGGATTACTGTGTCGGTCTTTCTGCGTGTTCGATTTTTGCCAGCTGATCCAGAATCATTTCCCGTGTGATCACTTCAGGCAGTACATGCGGAGCAGGCTGACCCGGTAAATAAAAGATGTAAAGCGGGACGCCCGCCCGGTTGAATTTTTGAAGCCACTCATGTATCAAAGGATTCTTTTTGGTGTAATCGCCCCTGAGCAACGTGACGTTTCGTTCTGAAAAAGCATTTTGTATTTCCTCGGTGAACAGAACGGCGGCCTCGTTGGTCTTGCAGGTCAGGCACCATTCTGCAGCAAAATCGATGAAAACCGGCTTGTTTTCCCTGATCAGGGATTCAAGCAGTTCCGGATTGAAAACCAACCAGTCCGGATGATGGGGATCTCTCTGCATCGTCGTATTCACCCCTTCCAGACTTCCTTCCGAAGCGTGGCCTGTATCGAATTTCAGAAAAGCGATGCCTGCGGCCAGGCCCAAGGCCAAGCTGAAAATCACGGCCGCGATCCGCATTTTCGGTTTGCGCTGAGGCGATGCATACTTGCCGAAAATCCAGCATGCGAAGGCAACTGCCAGCATGAACCAGATGATTTGTATTACCTTGCCTTCGATGAGAAAATACGCCACCCTGAGCAGATAGACCACGGTCGCCATCAACAGAAAAGCCATGATTTCCTTGAACGTATTCATCCATGCGCCGGGTTTCGGAATCCATTTAACGAATACCGGAAATATCCCGATCAGGATGAACGGAAAAGCCAGCCCCATCCCGATAATCAGAAAACTGCCGATTATCATCACGGGCGCCTGCGAAAACGCCCAGCCCAGGGCGGCTCCAAGCATAGGAGCCGTACAGGGTGTGGCCAGAAGCACAGCGAAAATCCCGGTCATGAATGAGCCCCAGTGGCCGCCTTTGGCACTGGCCTTCGTGGCCGTCTGGGCACCGGGAAGCTGGATAATAAAGAGATCGAACAGGGCCAGCCCGAAAATCCAGATGATCGTGATCAGAAAAACCACAAATCCGATATTCTGAAACTGGAATCCCCATCCCACGCTCTGACCCGCGATCTTGAGACCGGCCACAAAACCACCCAGTATGAGGAATGAAACCAGGACACCGGCCGTATACGTCAGGGATCCCATGAAAATTTCACGCCTGTTCTGCTGGGCCGATTTGACAATCCCCATGATTTTAATTGAAAGAACGGGCAGCACGCACGGCATGACATTCAGAATCAGGCCGCCCAAAAAGGCAAAAATGAGATTGAGCAGCACTGTGGCCAGTTTGCCGGATCCGGATGCCTGAGGCGGAACACCGGCCATCCTCCTGAATGGAACCGCTATCCGTTCCGATGCGGGGGCAAGGCAGGTGCCGTCGGATGTACAAAACTGATACCCGGCCTCGATGGTCACGGAATCGGGAGGTTCCGGATTGGTCCCGTTTTCAAGAATGGGTTTGCTGAGAACAACGATCCCGTGATATACCGTATTCCCCTCCTCGTCCTTCCCGCCTTCCGGATACACGGTTTCACCGAAATAAAATCCGGGAACGGAATCCACGTCCACGGTCATAAAATGAAAATCTTCCTGTATCACCTGGTGCTGACCGTCCGGAATGTTATAGATCACGGTCAATATGTCATTATCTATCTGCGCACTGATCAGCGGAAGATCACGGGGATTCAGTTCCGTGTTTAATAAATCGGCACCGGCATTGTCATCCGCCCGCACAACACAGGCCAGAATAAGGGTCAGTCCCAGTAAAAGCCGAAGGAATGTTCTCATATCTTCCTCACATGATGTCCGGCCGACAAATTAAAATTCCGCGCCGAGAGTAAAATAATGCATGGGTTTGTTCGACGTGTCCTCGATATTGGTGTTCCAGGCCGCATCGTAGCGCAGGAGCAGAAATCCCATATTCAGTCTGAATCCGAACCCAAAACCGGCTTTCAGATCATTCAGCTGGTAATCGCCCATCGGTGTCGAGGAAACCGGTTTCCATGCATTGCTGTTGCTCCACGCCGATCCGAGATCCGTGAAAATAACACCGCGAATGTTCTGAAAACCCAGCGGCAGGGGCCAGCCGAGTATCAGATAACGAATCATCGGAAATCTGAATTCGAGATTGGCAAGAACAAACCGGGTGCCGATCAGCTCATAATATGGAAATCCGCGAAGGGGCGTTTCGAAACTGGAGAAAAAGAACAATTCCTCCAGGCTCAGGTCCGCCACGGTGCTGCGGTTGTACTTGTAATTGATCCAGTTTGTCATGCCTCCCAGAAAAAACCGCTGCGGATTGTTGCCTCCGGACAATCCGCCCGCCACGCGGAGTGCGAACGTATAATCCTTGCCGATACGAAGATACTTGCGGGTATCCCCCCGCAATGTCCAGAAATCAAGACCCGTCTTCCGGTTCAGCAGCGGACTGTACGTCACCTGCAAATTGGATCTTCCGCCATTCACCGGACCGACCATGCCCCAGAGTACCGTATCCGTGGTGTATCCCAGATTCAGGAGCAGAACCCGTCGCCTGGCCAGCACACCCAGCTCCTCTTCGTAGTCACCCATCTGATAATAAAGCGCCAGGGGATCCACGGCCACCCGTTCCTGGTCGATTCCCAAAAACGTGACATTGGCGTCCATGCGCCTGTACCGGTCAAAAGGTCTGGATCCGCTCAATGTCAAACCGTAATTCCTCGTACGAATATACTCATACCGGAGATAGTAATAATCGCCGACCTTCTCATAATACGAATAATAATAGGGATATGAAAAATGGAAAATGGCACCTCCGATATCCGTTCGCTTTGGAAGGTAAAAATATCCTGCCTGGAAATTCGAATTTTTGAAATTGTAAAACAGATCCGTGTACAGACTGATTTGATGATTTCCCAGCAAATCGGAAAACAGGATCAGGGACGAACCCTGCAGGCCCCAGAACTGGCTGTAACCCGCATCCCCTGTGACCACATCCGGAGTGAATCTGATCTTGTATTTGTTGACCTTGTAGTCACCGTCTTCCTTAAACTCGCTCGTATCGAGAAATGCCGACTCTCTTTTCGACGGCGCAACGATTTCACCCTTTCTGAATCTTTCGTCAAAAACAAAATTCTGAAAATTCATGCCCGGAGCCGGGGTTTCATCATCAGCAGCAGCGATATTTTCCGGCAGTGTCTCTGTTTTCTTTTCCTTGATCAGGGCCGTTTCGACCGGGATCACGCTGCCCGGTTCAATTTCAAGCGGCTGCGTCATCATATAAATATCATAACCGGCCTCATAAAACGATGAAAAAGCCATCCTGCTTCCGTCGCGTGACCATGTGATCTGGGACACGCCCGTGATCAGATTGGTGAGCGCATAGGATTCTCCGGTGTCGCGGTCCAGCATATAAATATTGCCGATTCCGCTCCGGTCGGAGATATAGGCGATCTTTCTGCCGTCCGGAGAATACACTGGACTCGTGACATTGACAGCCTCATACGTCAGACGATCGATACGACGGGTCGCCGCATCGATCGCGTAGATGTCGGAATGATGATATGTGTGGTTCTGAATCAGAAAATTATCCGAAACGGTTCCCACATAATCCCCGCGGTCGCTCACAAATATTAATTCACTGCCGTCCGGCGACCATTTCGGATCCATGTCGCTGAAAATATCGTCTGTGAGGCGCTCGATACGTTCGTCCTCCAGATGCAGGAGATATATATCGGACTGTCCCCCCGAGATTCCCATAAATGCCACGGTTTTTCCGTCCGGGGACCAGGCCGGGGAAAACATGCCATCCAGATCGAAATGATACACCTGCACAAGCTCCCTGGAATCGATATCCAGCACGTAAAGAACATCCCGGCCGCCACCCTTGGCCGCAAAGATAATACGGTTTCCGTCAGGAGACCAATCCATACCGGGCCTGAGCCAATGCAGCTGCTCAAACAAATCAGACCGCTGTCCCTTCACAAGCCGTCCCATGTTTTTTCCGTCGACCGTACGGATCAGGTGGATGTCGATATAATCGGAACGATCCGATAAATACACCAGTTTGTCACCTTTGGGTGAAAGCGCCGGGGAACCATTGAGGAAATTTCTGGATTTGACATGGTCCGTCAGCTGTTTGGCGATATCCTCGGGTTCATCGCGTCCCTTGATGTCGGGCCAGTATTTGTCACGCAAATATTTATGCCACCGTTTGGAGAGCTCCTCCGTATCCAGACCGAGTGTCTGCTTCAGGCCGCGGTCTATGCTCCTGCTGACACGGACTTTGCCCAATATTTCTCCGATTTTGGGGCTTCCGTATTTTTCCGCGATAAAATTCATCAGGGACTGGCCGCCCTTGTAAACCATGAATCCGCCCATATAATCGATATCCGGAACATATCCGTTCAACGTGGCATCCCGCATGAACATATCGCTCTGCGTGTCCCAGCCCAGGCTCTCATATTCGGCAAGTCCTTCGGCCAGCCACAGGGGCATTTGAAAACGGGCCATGCCCGTAACCATGGATCCGACACCGCCTCCGTAAAAAATCTGAAACATGACCGCGTGGGTTAGTTCGTGATGGATCACATGTCTGAAATCCTCAAAATTGCCCTGAAACGGAATCACCACACGGTCCTTAAATATCTCAGTGAATCCGCCCACGGACTCCTCGATGTCGGAATAAGTCACATTGGTCTGCTGAAACTCATTATGTGTATTGTAAATCAGAATCGGTATCCGTTCCTGAATATCGTGCTTGAAATCCTTTTTCAGGGAAACATAACTGGTTTCGGCCACATCAGCACAAAATGTCGCCAGATGATGGGCATCCCCGTAATAATACACGTCGAAATGCTTGGACTGCACATATTTCCAGTCGAAATCACGGTATTGCACCTTGTTCTTGCCGAAACCGGAAAGCAGCATCGGGAATACGATCAAAGGGATAAGCCCTTTCCATGTAAAAAGCTGCCGATTTATCTTAGACATTGACGGATCTCCCTTATATTGATACATATCGCACATCACCTGACGCCGGCCGCAGCCGTTACAGCTCTGAATCATCCTTCCATTGCGTAATGCGCCAGGTTGAATCCCAACATTTTTTAAACGTAAACAACGCCTTTCCAGTCGCATGGTAATCCTGGTTCTCTGACACCACCGTCAGGTCATACTGCTTGCCGATCTTGCCCTCATTTTCCCCGATGTCCTCATAAATGGTCGAGTGCCATACCAGATCGATGACCTGAAAATGACGGAACAAACGGCCGGTTATTCTCAGATCCGTCTCGCGGTTCCAGGACACATAGGTACCCGAAGTGACCGCGCCGGGATCGTAATAATAGAACACAAAGGCCGTATCCAGCAAGTTGCTGTAAAGGAGTGAATCACGGAAAATGTAAGACACCTTGAAATTCTGCAGCACCTCGTCCGGGCTCAGCTGTTGTGTGACGATGAGATCCGCCGACTCGATGGATTGTGTCAGCTCGGGTGCAAAGGGATTCACACAACCCGTCAGGATCCAGCCCAGCATCATACAGCCGGTTATCGTTGTCCATCGCTTCATCAGCATGTTAATTTAACGTCCGGTATACCCGAAAGTTTCTTTGCAAACGACAAAGGCAGACATGATGTCTGCCTTATGGATTTCTATTACTCTTGGACGGCCTGTCAATCCATGTTGTTTACAACGGCCTGCCCGAACTCCGAGCATTTTAACAATGTTGCATGATCCATCATGCGGGCAAAATCATAAGTCACCTGTTTGGCGTCAATGGCCCTGTCCATACCGCGTATGATCAGATCCGCAGCCTCCGTCCACCCCATATATCTCAGCATCATTTCTCCAGAGAGGATGACGGAACCGGGATTCACCTGATCCAGGCCGGCATATTTGGGAGCAGTTCCGTGTGTGGCTTCAAATACGGCATGCCCTGTATCGTAATTGATATTCCCGCCCGGTGCGATACCGATACCCCCGACCTGGGCCGCAAGCGCATCGGACAGATAATCCCCGTTGAGATTCATCGTGGCAATCACATCGAATTCTTTGGCGCGGGTTATGGTCTGCTGAAAACAGATATCGGCAATCACGTCCTTGATCAGCAGCCGTCCGGATTCAATCGCCTTTTTCTGTTCTGTATTGGCCGCTTCTTCGCCGGAATCCGTCTTGGTTTTTTCCCATTGACGCCATGTATATACCCTGTCACCGAATTCCGTTTCGGCGGTATCATAGCCCCAGTTTCTGAATGCACCTTCCGTGAATTTCATAATGTTGCCTTTATGCACCAGTGTAACACTTTGACGATTGTTTACAAGTGCATACTGGATGGCTGCCCGGACGAGTCTTTCGGATCCTTCCTTTGAAACGGGTTTTAATCCGATACCGGACGATTCCGGGAAACGCATCTTTACATATTCCTGAGGAAAACTGGCCTTGAACAGATCCTTGAATTTCTGATTCTGTTCCGATCCGTGTTCGAACTCGATACCTGCATAGATATCTTCCGTGTTTTCGCGGAAAATCACCATGTCCACATCTTCCGGGCGTTTTACCGGGGATGGCACACCTTTGAAATACCGTACCGGGCGGAGACATACGTACAGATCCAGTGCTTTTCTCAATGCAACATTCAGGCTGCGAATCCCGCCGCCGATCGGTGTTGTCAGCGGCCCTTTAATACCGACCAGGTAGGTCCTGAATGCCTGAACAGTTTCTTCCGGCAGCCAGTTCTGATACAGATCGAAAGACTTCTGACCCGCAAACACTTCGATCCAGGCGATTTTGCGTTTGCCGCCATACGCTTTTTTCACTGCCGCATCGAGTACGACCACGGCGGACCGCCAAATATCAGGCCCTGTTCCGTCCCCTTCAATGAATGGAATCACCGGATGATCCGGAACCTGAAGACTTCCCTGCTGAATTGTAATTTTTTCTCCTTCCGGAGGAGAGTTCCAATTGAAAAGAGCCATTCAGGCCTCCTTGTAAAAAAATAGAATCGTGAAGGCGCATTTCTCCTGATTCAGGATTATCGTGCCGTAAAACCGTTCCTGCCGTGGAATCAATTTAATAAATTTCACACGCACATCCAAACAGGTTTCATAAACCGCGGGATCATGAGCGTTTTCACTGCCCGGTAATAATGGAAAATTCCCGTGATTCCGTCTCAAATTCTATCCATACCGGTCCTGGCAAGAGCCAGGGCGCCGCCTGCTTTAATCATTTCAACATCCCTTCGGGAAAGACTGTGAATCAGATGAACCGAGCGGTTCTTGGTGCGATTGAACGCCTGAACCGGCTGCTTCTCCAGGGAGGATACATCGATTTCGAGCTGGTCATCCGGATCGATGGCCTCATAATCCGCACTGTTTTCGAAAACGAGAGGCACAATGCCGAAATTGACCAGATTGGCCAGATGAATCCTGGCAAATGACTGAACGATGACCGCCTTGACGCCCAGGTACATCGGAGCCAGTGCTGCATGCTCGCGGCTGGAACCCTGTCCGTAATTCTGACCTCCGATGACAAATCCGCCTCCTGCGGCCCTGGCGCGTTCCGCGAAAGAAGCATCGATCACTGAAAATACATATTCCGAAATGGCCGGAATATTGCTTCTCAGGGGCAGTATTTTTGCGCCGGCGGGCATGATATGATCCGTCGTGATGTCATCCCCGACTTTCAGCAGTACCGTTCCCTGTAATTTTCCGGGAAGTGCGGACTGTTTCGGAAGCGGCTGTATATTGGGCCCGCGCTTGATTTCGACATGGTCGTCCCTGCCAGGAGGCAGAATCATGGAATCGTCGATGGGGAACCGCTCCGGCATGGCTATCCGGACAGGCGGCAGGGAAAGATCCCTGGGATCCGTTATGGATCCTGTTATTGCGGCCGCTGCCGCGGTTTCCGGACTGCACAGATACACATTGGCGGATTTCGTACCGCTCCGGCCCAGAAAATTCCGGTTGAACGTGCGCAGCGTCACGGCATCCGTATTCGGTGCGAATCCCATTCCGATACAGGGACCGCATACATTCTCCAGCACACGGAATCCGGATTGAAGCATGGTTTCCCATTGTCCGTTCTGAACCAGCGCCATCAGCACCTGCCTCGATCCGGGAGCTATGGCAGCCGAAACCCCGGGATGCACTTTTTTATTTTTCATCATATGCGCGACGGTCATAAAATCGCGGTAACTGGAATTGGTACAGCTCCCGAGGGCGACCTGATCGACCGTTTTGCCCTGTATTTCCCTGACTTTCACGACATTGTCCGGCATATGCGGCCGCGCGATCATGGGCTCGAGGACCGAAAGATCGATTTCCAGAGATTCATCGTATCCGGCTCCTTCATCCGCATTCAGCGGGCTCCAGTCCTTTTCCCGCCCCTGAGCGCGCAGAAACAACCGGGTCTGCTCATCAGACGGAAAAACCGAAGAAGTCGCACCCAGCTCCGCCCCCATATTGGTCATGGTCGCCCTCTCCGGCACGGACAGGGTTTTTATGCCTTCGCCCGTATACTCCATGACTTTTCCCACACCGCCTTTTACGGTCAGCATCCGGAGCACTTCAAGTATGATGTCCTTGGCGGAAACATAGGCATTCAGACTGCCTTTCAGGCGGACATTGACAACCCGGGGCATACTGAGATGAAACGGCTGACCGGCCATGGCCAGTGCCACATCCAGACCGCCTGCACCGATGGCAAGCATGCCGAGTCCGCCCCCCGTCGGCGTATGGCTGTCGGAACCCAGGAGCGTTTTCCCGGGCACACCGAACCTTTCCAGATGAACCTGGTGACAGACGCCGTTGCCCGGCCGTGAAAAATAGATGCCGTATTTGGCTGCCGCAGATTGCAGAAACCGGTGGTCGTCCGCATTCTCAAATCCGGATTGCAGCGTGTTGTGATCCACATAACTGACGGACAGTTCGGTTCGAACCCGTTTCAGATCCAGGGCCTCAAACTGCAGATAGGCCATGGTCCCCGTCGCATCCTGCGTCAGTGTCTGATCGATACGGATGGATATCGGCGACCCTGATTTCAGCTCCCCCTCGACCAGATGGTTCTGTATGATTTTCTGTGTGAGATTCGATGACATATGTTCTCGCTTTCCCTTTATATTTGTCCCGGCGCATCCGGCCGGACCGATGACCTGCTGCCGGAAACGTCGATGCGCCAGAGAAGCAGGAGATCAATCAACAAAGCCGCCCGGGCAAACAAACCCTGAGGCGGCTCATATCAAAACAGCGCTATGTACTGTCCTGTCTTTTGCGGGACTCCGATTTAAATCAATTCGATTATGAGGACCGAAGCGCCCTCTCTCTGTCATTTCTGCTGCTCAGATTCATCTTTCGCAGCATTTTCCAAACAGTCAGTTTCCCGACACGAATCGTGCTTTCGTCGCTGCTCAGTGCTTTGGCAATCTGACCCGCATTCCAGTCCGGATTGGCGAGCGCGATTTCCCTGACCTTGTCTTCCACCTCATTGCCTGTCATCTCTTCAGGCAAATCGGTCAAGACCGGCTCGTCGTCCAGAACCGGTTCCGGTTCCTCCTCGTCGGAATCTTCAATAAATGTCGAAACACCGCCTTCCTTGTCAAAATCCTGAATGGCCTGTTCCACTGTATCATAGGCTTTCAATATATAATGAAATTCCAGCAATTCGAATACTTCATACACGTCGGGAATCATCTTCGCCAGTTTCAGGTCGCCGCTGCGTTCCCGGATCCCCTTGATTTCACTGATAAAGATACCCCATCCTGCACTTGAAATGTAATCCACATTCCCCAAATCGATAATGATTCTGAAAATTCCCGCCTTCAGCAGAGAATCCAGGGCACGCTCAAGTTCCGAGGATGTGGTCGTATCTATATAACCTCCCACCTTAATGATGGATATATCCCCCTGATATCCGGCTTTCTCCACGGAAACCTGTATGCCTTCCATATCTCAATTCTCCCGTTAGCTCTTTATAAACTGCACTTCCACGATAATTTAATAGAATTCATTATTTATGTCAACCTGTTTTATTAGACCGACCGTTGCCGGATCACTTTCTGCATGCGCTTGATCCGGTCGATAATATCTCTGCGGTGCGGATTGCGCTTTAAAACCTCGCCCCATTGCCAGACAGCCTTTTTATAATCCCCCTGATTGGCATGGATAACACCCAGGTTTTCGAGCACATCAATATTATTAGGATCAAAACCCCTGACCTTCTCATACATTTCACGCGCCTTGTCCAGCTGACCCAGCCGGAAATAGGAATCACCGAGACATTGATACGCTTCGGTATACCTCGAATTGGATTCGATGGCCTTGCCGAATTCTTCAATGGCCTTGGCGTACAATTCCTGCTTGTAAAACCACTGTCCCGATTCGAGGTATTGTCTTGAATGCGTATCTCTGGCAGCCGTGGCAACCGATGCGGAACGGCTCTCCTTTTCGGCCATCACGGGTGCATGTTCAAAATTCAGCATGTCGAAGAGATTCTCGAAAGCGCCGTCACTTTCCGCATTTTCCTTTTTGTCCCTGTACGTTTTTTTGGATCGGATTTCCCTGTCGAACATGTCGTCTACTACAGAGGCACCGATATCTCCGGTTTCACCGTCATCCAGTTGGGCTGCCTCGGATTCGGAATCCTGAATAATGGATGCAATATCCTGCTGATTCTGAATGGGCGACGATGATTCATTCATATCGTCCACATCCAGTAGCTCGTCCACAAGGTCACTGAAAGGTCTGACATCCTCTTCACCCGGTTCACTGCCGGGCGTGTCGTCCTGCCGGAACACCGCATCCTGAAAATCGATGACATTGTCGACTTCCATATCATCAAAAATACTATCCTCGGATGCCACGCTCCCGGACCGTTTTCCGGACCGGCCTCTTTCGATTTCCTGTATATCAAGCAGATTGATTGCATCTTCCATTTCTTTCGGAATAATTTCATCTTCTTTCGCATCGCTCTCCGTATCGGAAGTGCCGTATCCCCTGATTGGATCGTACACCTTTTTCCTGTCCGGCACTGGTTCGGATTCAAATTCGGGCATATCGGAACCGATTTCAGGAGGCGCATGATATTGTTTGCGTTTGATCCCCGTATCCATGATCACCTGACCGTCCAGGCTCAGGAAAGGCGTACCGGGCGGTTTCATCCGTTTTCCGCGGCCGCCCCGCTCCACAAAAGCCAGCCTGAGTTCTTTGGTATTCAGCCTGCTCCGTACCAGTTCCTCATAGATCCGTTTTTCATCGATTTGTGTAAAACCGTACTTCTCCGTATTCAATTCTTCGCTGATCCTTTTTGCTCCGAACTCGGGATTTTCCTTTATGACATCAAATATTTTGGCTTTTTCCTCGATACTGATATGCTTCTCTTCGATTTCCGATCTCTGAATCTTCTCTTTCAGGGCCTCGGCGCCGCTTTCAAGAAACAGTTTCCTGTACTTATAATACGTGGACTGCGAGACGCCCACTTCCTTACACGCATCTTTGACGCTCATCCCATCATGATCCACCAGCTTCATCAGCCGTACCCTGAGATTGAAAAGCACATCTTCCGCCCGCAGTTTTTCCCTGATGGCCACGAGCGTGATATCGTCACTTTGTGCAAATCCTTCCGTAAACGTAATGATTTCTTCCCGGATATTTTCGACCAGCGGTTTGACCTGCTTGTTGCCGAATTTGCGGATACATGTGAGAAAACGCTCATCTCCGTACCGGTCCCGTTTCGGATTCATGGCTTCCGTGATTCCGTCCGTGTAAATAATCAGCACATCATCTTCTCTCAGATGAAGCGTATCCGATTGAATGGAACGGCGGAACAATGTCCGGTCCGGAAGGTTGATGCCGATCGGGAATCCCCTGGGATTCAGATAATAACTCTTTCGGGTTTTATTCCTGTACAGAATCATGGGATTGTGCCCGGCGCTGGCATAATTGATGGTACGGTTCATCGAATCGAGAATAATATAAAATATGGTTACGAACATACCTCTCTTCATATCGTTCATGACAAAATCGTTCACACGGGCCAGAACATCCGCTGCATTTTTGTTGCCTCTGGCTTCGGTGCGAAGGGCTGTCCGAATCATGGTCATCACGAGCGAACCCGGCACGCCCTTGCCGGAAACATCGGCGACCACGATGCCCAGCGTATCATTATCCACTTCTACGAAGTCGAAATAATCACCGCCCACTTCCTTGGCTGCTTCATAATAGCTGGCAATTTCATATCCTTCGATTTCAGGAAATTCCGCCGGCAGCAGCGTATGCTGGATCTCCTGGGCCACCTGCATTTCTTTTTGCAGCCGCTCCTGTTCGGCGAGATTTTCCTGGGATTTGCGGAATTTTTCGGTGATCTCATTAAAGGCGTGGGCAATTTCGCCGATTTCATCCGTCGCATTGAACTCCATCACATCCTGCACCTCACCCCGGCCCAGAGCCCGCATCCAGATCGTAAGACGCTTGAACGGACTCATGATCATGTAAACAAGACCAAATACAAATCCGCAGCCGAATATCAGAATGAGGGAATAAATAATGATGGAAATCGTCCGGGCATGAATGACTTCCCGGTCGATCAAATCCTTGTTGAGCAGCAGGTGAACCGTCCCGATAACCCGGTCGCTGGACGGTACGATGACAGGCTCGATCAGGTCATATACGGATGTACTGGACTGCCAGGGATAAACCAGTGTGTTCTCATCGATCACCAATTTTGCGGATGGGACCGTGAATTTTTTAAAAAGCAGATCGTCCTGAAGCGCCACCTGGGCCTTGCCTGTCGTGTCCACAATCAAAACATCCAGGACCATGGGTTCATGATCCTGCTGTATTTTATTGGCGAGCGTGTAAAGCTCGGTCGTTGCTTCGTCCATGAGCCATTCCGGAGACTGGCTGGCCGCGAACTTGGCTATGGCACGACCCATTTCAAGATGGCCTTCACGTATTCTGGGGCTCTGGGTCCACAGCGTCCGTATGGAAAGCGTGGCAATAAAAATGCTGACGATAATCGAAGCCAGAAGCGAGTAACGCAGCCGCATGCTCATGCCCATTTCCGGGATTACAAACGGCTGCCGTTTTTTCGCTTCCCTGTATTTCGTCAGCCGGAGTACATTGCCTTCCTCGGTTTTAAGATAATCGATCTTGTCGATCACACGGCGGATAATAAAAATGCCCAGCCCGCCCTTCTTGCCGATATCCACATAACGCTGTAAATCGGGATCCTTGACCTTGGTCGGATCAAACGTATGGCCCTGATCGATCAGAAGCACAGTAACACTTTTATCACGGATGATCATCCGGACCGTGATAAAACCCTCCCAGTCACGGTAGGCATGCCTGATAATATTGGTGCCGGCTTCGTCGATCGCCAGTTTGAATGCGTTAATCACCCGCTCCGATACGCCGAACTGCCGTCCCATTTCCGTGATAAAATCACGCAATTCACCCAGATACTGAATCTGGGCAGGCACTTTTTTGTCGAATTTTTTGGCTCTGCTGAACACCCGCTATCCTGTCACTGCTGTTGTTCGATTTCTTTGAGACGCCGTTTCACGATTTCGATGGCTTCTATGATCTTTATATTCTCAGGATCCATGGCCAGGGCTTTTTCCCAAATTTCAAGGGCTTCCTGATAGCGTCCCTTGCTGTATATGCGAAGCCCTTCTGCATATTGGGCACGCACTTCGCTGTTCATTTCCTTTTTCTTGCCGATCGACCGGGCCCGGGCACTCTGGTACAGTTCCCGAACCTCGCTGTCGTTAGGCTGCAGCTGAAGCGCTTTTTCCAGATAATCCGCTGCAGCCTTGAAATTTCCCTTTTCATAATTTTCACGGCCCAGCTGATAATTATTCATATAATTGACTGTATTGTCAAGGCGGCGGATTTCAACCATGACCTTGTTCCGCAATGCCTCGTTGTTCTCTGTCTGGCTTTTCGCCCGGTCCAGAACGCGGCGCGCCTCTGCCAGATTCTCCTGCCTGATCAGGGATTTGGCCTGGAATATAAGACGGTTGATCTCTTTATCCAGTTCTTCCCTGGCTTTGTCGATATAACTGCGGATCTGCGTGTTTTCCGGATCCCGGGCCAGCGCCTGCTCCCATTTTTCGATGGCTTTCTGAAAATCCCCCTCATCGAGAGCCCTGAGTCCCTCATCGTACTGTTCACGGATGAACACCTCGTTTCGCTTCCGCTGATCCTCTTCTATGCTCTGCTGACGTAATTCCGCCTCCCTGGCCTGCTGCTGCTCATCCTCTTTGTCTTTGGTCAGTCCAAGATATTTCTGCGCTTCCGCATTGTTCGGATCCTCGGAGAGAACACGTGTAAAGGTGAGACGCGCATTGAAATAATCACCGTTCGTATAATACTGTTTGCCGGTCTCAATACCTTCCTGTATTCTTTTCCGTTTTTCTGATTCCTGCCTTTCCATCACCTGCTGCCTGATTTCCTGTTCCTGTGCCGCCAGAATCTGCCGCCTTTTTTCGGGAAGACTTTTCCCCAGAAACAGGGACAGGGAAAACCGGTGGCTTCTCGGCATGATATCCGGATTTCCCAGCTGCCCCGATCCGTAATCGATCTGAATCCCCTTTATCCTGAGCCCGCCGCCGAATGTCAGATCGCCGTTGTTGAAACCGGACCGGATAAAGGCCAGGCCGCGCCAGTTGAATTCCGTTCCGATGTGTTGAACCGCAGATTTATGTTCATGCTTTTCATAATCCCAAAGCAGGGCCCACTGTACGCTGCGCTGATTAAATGAAAACACTTTCGCCGCACCGAACCGGAAAAGTGAAGGCAGATTCTCCGTACCCGTACCCAGTTTCAAACGGGGCTGCAGCGCGTTTTTGTAATTAAAACCAAAATAGAGGTCCTGCAGTACACCTCCCCTGGCCGGTGTTTTATAATGAAGCCCCGCATCCAGACCGAAACCATTGGTATTGTACGGACCCAGTTCCTGTCTGTGCGCATCGAAATTCAAACCGGCAGAAAGACCGCCAAACAGGCTGTGTGCATAGGCCAGTGATAGCTTTCCCCACCAGTAATTATAGGCTCCCATTTCAACCGGCACGCCGTTGATGTCCTCAAAATGGCGGATTCCGTCTGTACCAAGGTGAGATACTCCCAATCCGAATGTCCCGGCGCTCAGTGTGGGAAATATATATCCGAGAAAATGATACTGAGATCCTTCAAACAGGGTTGTTTTCGAGAATCCCACACACTGATGCTCGACGACCACCATGCCCGCCGAATTCCACATAAAGGCACCCATGTCCTTGGGCATGGCCACTGCGGTGCCTCCCATGCCGAAATCCCTGGCGCTGACGCCGATCGCATCAAACGGACTTTCCAGCCCGCCTGATCCCTGCTCGGCTCTCGCCGTCGTCAGACAGAGCAGAACAAGCAGGACCGCTGAAACATGCATCGTCCTATGCAGAAATTGTCTATTTAACCACGGCAATTTTGAATTTTCCCTCGACACCTTGTTCGGTTTTCATGAACATCAGATACACGCCGTTCAGAATCATCCGGCCGTTGTCGTTCTTTCCGTCCCACGTCAGTGTGTGCGGACCGGCCGTTGCGCGTGAATCACCGTCTTTCAAAGACAATGTCCAGACCAGATCTCCGACCAGTGTATAAATATAAAATGTCACATCACCGCTTTCTTTCAGATAATAGCGTATGGTCGTATACGGTTTGTCGGACTGTCCGAACGGATTGGGGCTGCACCACAGGTTGGATTCCGTGTTCGGATCATAGATATACTTGGCCGAAGAACGCAGGTCCGCCAGATCCTCTTCCGTCAGACTGGTGACGGGAACCGGATAATTGGAATCGGAGTCCGTGGCCGAGATATAGCTGTGATCCCTGATATTCAATTGAAAATACCGCGCCCGTACGGGATCGGCGATATCTGCAAGAATGGCCAGCTGAGGATTGCCATCCACGGGTATGGAAAGTTTTCTCGTAAACGGCACACTGACCGGATAAAAATCCGTCGGTATTTCTATGGAACTGCCGTACACCTCCAGCGTATCTTCGTTATTGACCACATAAACACGCGACAGCACATCAGCCGGTGCGAGCGGCTCACCGAAACGGTCCTCGATATCAAATTTGATCGAGTTCAGAACAATATGATTGCCGCCGCGTATGCCCCGGTTATCCAGATTCAGAATGATCATCTTGACTTTTTTCTGCCCGGGAACGAGCGATGCATCCACCCACGGGCTCATGGGCTCCTGTCCCACGGCGAGCAGGTAGCTCTCCGTGGTCACGGGGATGGTGTAACTGCCCTGATTCGGAAGCACATACGCATCCTGGTTTGTATTTTCGTCCTTTGGCAGCTGAACGATTTTACCCTCGATTTTGCCGGCGTGTGCACTCGTGATCAGCGGTGCGGTGATCTTCCACTGTACCGATCCGTTCACGAGCTGTTTTTCCAGAAGCCCGTCCGGTGTCGAATATCCGGCAGGAAGGGGGCCGACCGACACCACGGTTGCACCCAGGGTGTCCGCATTCCCCGTATTCATCACGGTGGCTTTGATGGTGAACGTCTGTCCGGGTGAGAGGCTGCCGTCCGTTGCATCAGGAGGATCGATAATGCTCATGGACAGGCCAAGTGCCGCCCTGGCCACTGTATTGACCACGAGGGGCGATAACGAATACTCATAGACCGGGACCTGAGGCTGTATGGCATCATATCCGCTCGTGATAACCGTGATGCTGTCCAGACCGGATTCCCATGACGGCGCCTGAACCAGCCATGATACGGTATCCATCTTTGCCGGAGATTCGAAATTCACAGGCTGATCCTTCTTCGAGGCTGTTGTATAGCCGTAAGGCAGCGTCAGCGAACTCACCATGTCGCGGACATTGTTCCATTGAACAATCGCCCTGACCGTAAATACCTGGTCCGTCGAAAGCGTTTTATCAGCGGCGCCCGGAGGCGAGCTGATATCCAGGCTGGTATATATCTGGCTTGAAATCGTTTTGACATAAATCGTTTCGGATACTTCATCGCCGGGGATATAGGCTTCCTGATTGCTGTTTTTATCCCGGGGCCTTCGGTACCAGTCCACGGAAACGGGCAATGCGGTCAGGGGCGCCGAAGGGGAACGGAACTGCCAGACAGCCGTACTGTTCGAACCCAGATGAACCGTATCCGCCTTGGATACCAGTTGATACTGGCTCGGCCAGTATATACGGAGAATACCCGAATCGTCGATATCTGCATTGCCGGCATTCTGTACAATCGCGGTTACGGAGAACTGCTGATTGGTGGAAAATGTATGATCCTGGGGACGGTCCGACGTCATGCTTAAATGCAGTTCGGCCGGTGTCTGCACAATGACCGTGACTGTCGAATCGATGGCCGGGCCCGGAGGCACGGTGAGCCCCGAAAGCTGATACTTCGCCGATAGAATGGATGCCGTAAAAATTTCGCCGGCCAGCATCGGCTGCACGGGAGCCGTGATCTGAAACCGGACCGTATCAGACACAGACGGACTCAGGAACGAAATCCAGCGGTAATTGGAATCGGCTACGGCGGATTGACCGTTGCTCGACAGACCGACACGGATGTTCCGTATCGACTGACCCATTCCGTTTTCAACGGAAACGACAATTTCAAATCCCTGTTCCGTGTTTACATAACCCACATTGGACACCATATGGGCTGTCTCCACGGATGTCGAAATGATACGAAGCTTCTTTTCCGCACTGACCGTGATTGTCCCCGACCCCACGGCATTGAGCATCCGGGTACTCTGATTTGCATCACTTGCGGTCAGATCCGCCGTAATGGTGACCGTTCCTCCCTGCCTCCCTGTCGTTGTGATCCGGTATATCAGCGTATCCGAAGTACCGCCGGCAAGTGATAGCCCGCCGCGCGCCAGCGCGGCCGGCGCGATGACCGTATAATCTTCCTGTACAACACCGTCGATTGAAAAGCGCAGATCCGTCGAACTGGGCTGCCGCAGCACGAGGCGTCCCTGCTCCTGTGCAGGATTGCTTTTCGGGTTTCTTATGAGAACCTTGACCTTCCACTCATCCACACGCCCGCCGAGAAGTTGTGTCTCCGTCGGCATGACATTCACGACCTCGAATTGCGCCCGGTTCTGCACGATCACGCGTGTGGAATCATCCACCGGATCCTCACTGAACAGCGGGAAAGATGTGTTTTCCGCGACACCCGTGCCGCTGACCCATATGATGTCCGATGCAGTGGGCGTTGATCCGGCCGTTGCATTGATCAGCACGGATTCCTGCCCGCCGCCGCTCAGACTGCCGATATGATAACTGGACGGCAGAATGGATCCGCTCGACAGAAAATCGAGATTCACATCAAGAATGTCGTCTCCTCCGGCATTTTCAACCATCACGCGCAGCTGATACGCCTGCCCGATATTCACGCGCGGAGCATTTTCCGCCAGATTCGTCACGCTGATAATTCTCAGGGAGGGCCCTTCTTCAATGAGCAGCGGTTGTGAAGCGCTCGCATTCCGGGTGATGCTTCTCAGTGTATTCCGTTCCTGTGCCGATAAAAAGGCCTGTATCTGGCAATTACCGACGGCATTGTCTGCCGTATGTGATATATTATAGAGAAGACTGTCCGTTTCTTTCCCCGCCAGAATCCAGTCGCCCCCGGCCAGGTTCTCCGGCCATCCGATCTGCCAGGTGCTGCCCAGACTGAAAGAAATGCCGGTCAGCAGGCTGTTCGAGTTGATCAGCACCTCGCTTTCACCGGCATTGTAAATAATCATGGAAACCTGCCAGGGCACCTGCTGACCGCGCGTTACTTCCTGACGGGACAACTGGACTTTCTGAATGGAGATTTCCGCCGGTGTCTGCACGGTCAGGCTTGTCGATGCATCGTCAGGCGAAAATGTTTTTCCGTCTTCAATGTTTTTCAGATACAGGGACCCTTCCAGGGTCATGGACCCGGCATTCGCCCCGGACACATCGATCCGGATCAGGAGTGAATCGACCATGCCGCCCGGAAGCAGATTCGTTCCGTTTCCCCTGAACTGTGTGGGATAGCTGATGGTATAATCCGACCGTCTGATCCCGTTGACGGTCATGGCAAGCCGGACGCTGTCCAGCCTCAATGCCACACTGCCCACATTTTCCACGCCCATTTTCACATACCAGTCCCGCTCCTGACCGGTTGTAATCGTTGAAAGCGGTGTCATGGAATCGGCCTGAACTGCCTGGAACTGTGTGATCAGGCTGCCCGGACCGACAACCACATCAAAATTGTTGGACTGTCCGGTCTGTCCTGTACCTGTCACGACGGAAAGGCGGTTGTTCAAAAAAACCTGTGTGATGGTGACGCTGCCTATCCACACTCCGTTTTCAAACGGTCCGAGTGTCTGAGGTTCTACTTTACCGGTCAGATCGGTCAGCTGCACGGACCCGGTAAAACCGCTCACCACATTGTTGGTGGCATCACGCGCGGAAACCCGGATCGTAAACGGATAATCCTTGATTTTTGTACGGATTTCATCCTCGTTACTCTGCGTGATCGAGAAATGATGAAGTGCGCCGGATTGAACGGTAATCGTGCCCGTATAATCCGAGATGCCCGGACTGGCATCCGAAGCGGCGATGATGATTCCGGTTCCGGGGGCCGTCGGAGCGAATGTGACAAAAGGGGCATTCTCCGTGACGATTTGCGGAACCAGTCCCCCGGTGCTGCTCCAGTCCGACGATTCATCCTGCCTGTAATTACCGTAAAGGTCATATCCCGAGGCAAATACGGTCAATCCCTCGCCCACGGACATGGACCGGTTCACAACTTCATTGCCGAGTCCGCCCCCGGCATCGCGGATTTTAATGGAAGACAGACTTCCGGCGGTCACACCGATATTGGCCTGTGTGTGTGTGAGGGCGCCTACCTGTGCCTGCAATGTCACACCTGTTTCTGCACAGACCAGCATCTGATTGGACTGCCCGCTTCCGTTGATGACGAAAACAGGATTAAATGAAGGGGAGGCACCGTTCGGGGAATTGTTGCCGCCCTGGGTTGCTGATATATTCACCGTTCCGGACCAGCCGTTACCATATGCATCCAGGGCACTTCCGATCTGCACCGGGAACGGCTGCCCCGCGATTTGCGCTGTTCCGCACGTCATGGTGAACTGGGTCAGCGCGGCCGTCTGAACATAGATGGACTGGCTCACGGCACTGACATCGGGGTTGGGAGCCGTATCGGTCAGTGTGAGGGTCTGGGAGCCGGCTGTACGAAGCTGAAAAGCCGAACCGGGGAAAGTGACCTCTCCCCCCGAGAATGTATACGGATTGCCGGAATGATACGTGAGCTGGGCCTGCGCATCGGTACTGCTGAAGTGGGCCTGCCCGTTATAATTGGTTTTTATATTGCCGAACGGATCGTACACGGTCACGTAAATATCCTGAGAAAAATTGACACCTGCCGTGACCGTGGCCGGGGTGCCTGAAATAGCAAAGGAGTGCAAAGAACCCGGATTGACCAGGAGCGAAATGGTGGTGGCCGAGACTCCTCCGGACTGGCCGCGCAGCACGGTGCTCTGTGTCCGCGTCAGGGTCTGCTGGGACGAACCCGAACCGTCGCTGACCACGACCGGATTGAATGAAGGCGGTGTTCCGTCCGGTGCATTGCCGCCCCCTGAACTGGCATCCACATTGATCGTTCCGGTCCAGCCGTTTCCGTAATTGTCAACCGCAGTGCTCACCTGAAGAGGGAATCCGATTCCCGCGGTAACCGGGGAACCTGCGGACAGGGAGAAACTGCTGAGGCTCGCAGCGTTCACCAAAATCGGGGAGGTATATCTGACTACGCTGTTCGCCGTACCCTGAAACTGGGTGATCACTTTATTTGTCAGTACAACGGCTGTGTTGGATCCCGCTCCGGCCGTCACCGTAATCTGGGAAGGAACGGTCGGCGGTGTCCCGTTGGGGGAATTGCCGCCGCCGCTTGTCACCGCAATATTCACTTGTCCGGACCAGCTGTTGCCCCATGAATCGACGGCCGACCCGACGCTGAGCGTAAAAGGCGCACCGGCTGTCTGCGAGGACCCGCAGGTCAAGGCAAAATTGGCAACCGATCCCGGACCGACCGAAATTGAGCTCGTCGTATTCGAGATCAGGCCCGATTGTGCGGTAAGGGTTCGGGAACCGGCCGTATAAAATATAAAGCCTGAACCGTTGAATACCTTGTCGCCATTGCTCCATCCGGTTCCGTCATCCACGGGCACGGCTGTTGACGGATTCGGATCATTGTGCGCCCATGTAATGGGACCCGTGAATGTGGTTTTGCGGTTGTTGAACTCATCCCGTGCAACCACCGTGATATTGCTGCTCAGTCCGCTGCCGGCCGTTGCGGTTGCAGGCACACCGGAAAAGGTAAAATGATGCAGATCACCGGCATAGATAAAATCAGAGCAGGCGCCGTCTTCGATCAGTGTGCCGTCGCTCTGCTGTGTCCGTACCTCATAGATATATGTCGTGGCTGTCGTGGGATTCCGTACCAGAGATATCTGAATATCCTCCATGCCCGCAGCCTGTGCTGTGCCGCCCGTTCGTGTCAGAATCACATTCGATCCGGCAAAAGAAATGAGAAAAGTGCCGTCCATGGTGGAAGAGGATACCGTGTTCACACCGGTCAGATTGAAGGCGGCATTGTATGCAAGCACAATCCGTCCGTTTGCCGGAATGGGCTGTGACGTGATAAAATCGAATTTATGAATGGCCGTCTGATTGACTGTCCGGTTCGACGGCGTAATCGCAACGGATGTCAGCTGCGACCACAGCGATCCTGACAGTGCCAGCATGACCGCAAGCACACAGTACAGGAAACCTCGAAAATATACGTCCACATTTTTCATGAACCGATCCTGAACATAACCGTTTAGAGATATTCAAATTATATCAGCAAATTACATACCAGCAATATATTTTATAATCTAAAATTTCATGCAAAATCACTGTATCGGATGCTTTTTAACGTTTTCTACACAATAAATACAGAATACTCACATATTACCCGACTGATTTGCTTTCACGCCGCCAGCCGGGCCTTAATTGGCCCGCTCATGCCAGATGACCAATAATTGACCACCTTATGATTGAAAGACTTTTTTGACAAATTGTATATAATCTTCACCGATTTGTTCCGCCTGTTCAGTCTGAAAAGCATAGATCCGGGAATCCGGATCCAGTTTCCGGGCCGAATGGAAAGCCTCGAGCATCTGCTGAAACCTGTGCCTGCATTCAAGCATATATCCTGTGCCAAGATACGACCGGAGGCGGTCATCGTTCGGATACTGCCGGATCAGCGCCTCCATATTTCTGACCATCTGCTGTATCGGTTTCAGTTCCCGGCCCCGTCTTCCATAGAGAAACTGCAGATAAAAAACATGATAAAACATCAGATCCGGACCCAGATACTTTGGATCCAGATTACGTATGCCGTCGATCGTTTCACGGATCTTGCCGGATTGGAATGTCTGCAGCAGCGTTTCCAGCCGGCCTCTCATGAATGGTCCTGCATTTCCCGCCGCCTCTGTCATCACCATTAAAAAGGTTGTTTCCGCCGCTTTCCTCGAACCGGTTTCCTTGTTCCGGCGATTCTCCTCTATCATCATCAGGACAGCCAGGCACTTCATCAGACGGATCTCAAGGGATCCCGGATCCAGAGCAGCGGCCTTTTCCAGATCGGCAGTCGCCTGTTCGATATGGCCCGAAGCAAGCCGGGCTTTCGCAGTTTTGATCCATAGTCTGTCCTTGCGGGTGTGCCCCGCTTTGAACGCATGCTCCAGGATTGCCAGTGCCCTTTCCGGATTTCCGGCACGAATACACGCTTCGGATAAAAACTCCGCCGCATCGGGGGATTCCGGCTGACGCTGAAATGCGAGTTCCAGAACATCATTCGCTTCCGAAATAAATCCCCACCGCAGATACAGGCTTCCCAGATAGCACAGGCTTGTCACATGACGGATCGAACATACTTTATCATGCAGTTTGAAAATCAGGTTCACCGTAAGGAGTAACATCCGGTGCTGCGCCAGGACCCAGTCCTTAACGGTTGCCTGGCCGGTATCTCCGGGTACCGGCACAGCTTCACGGTTCCTGACCTGGCCTTTATCGAACAGGATCGAGACCATACCGGATTCTCCGGGACGATAATCCGTCTGCAAATGCAGATTTCGATCATCGACATCGCAATTGTCACTGAAATGAATCGGCGTCATCATCTTGATTCCGTCGTACTGGTCAAAAAATGGAACAGGGGAGAAACGGTTGTGTCCGTGCAGGCCGGTATATTCCGTGCCTGATGCATGAAAATCGGATAGAACTCCCCCTAAGTCCAACCCATATTTACAGGACCACTTTGTCCGGTCTGGTCTTCGTCACTCACTCACCGGCCAGAACGGAACATATGGCCGCAACATTGACTATATCGTCTGCACTGCACCCGCGCGAAAGATCCATCGCCGGCTTCTTCAATCCCTGAATCAATGGTCCCAGCGCCGTGGCTCCTGCGAGACGCTCGGTCAGTTTATAGGCGATATTTCCTGAATCGAGATCCGGAAAAATAAGCACATTCGCCATGCCTGCCACGGAGCTGCCGGGCGCTTTTTTCCTGCCTATTTCAGGGATCAGCGCAGCATCGGCCTGCATTTCACCGTCCGCATTCAGGTCAGGCGCCTTTTCCTTCACGATCCTTGCGGCTTCTTTTATTTTATCCACGCGTTTGTGTGAAGCACTTCCATAGGTTGAAAAGGACAGCATGGCCACGTTGGGCGTATTCCCCGTCAGCAGCCGGTGGGTCTTTGCGGATGTGATGGCAATGCTGGCCAGTTCTTCTGCTGTCGGATCCGGGACAACGCCTCCATCCGCATAGGTCAGCACCTCGGACCACCCCGGCACGATCATCAGAAAAATGCTCGAAACCACGGAAATGCCCGGTTTCAATCCGATGCAGTGAATTCCGGCACGCAGGACATCTCCCGTGGTGTTGTTTGCGCCGGCCACGCTGCCGTCCGCATCACCCTGATGCACCATCATCGCGCCGTAATATAGCGGTTTCCGCATCAGCTTCCGGGAGCCGTCTATATCGACACCCTTGTGTTTGCGCATCTCCATAAACGCTTCTGCATACGGTTCAAATTTTTCGGACTGCGCCGGATCGACGCACTGAATTCCCTGCATGGAAATCCCGAGCGCTTTCGCACGTTCGTCAAGAAGGTCCGGATTGCCGATCAACGTGATGTCGCATATCTTTTGGCGGACCAGCTGGTCCGCGGCCAGCAGCATGCGGTCATCCTCTCCTTCGGGCAGCACAATGTGCTTTCGTAATGATTTTGCTTTCTGTTGAATCTGATCAATTAAAGTCATTCACGATCTCTGTGTTTTAATTCGTCTGAATTCGGCCACCTTAGCCGCCAGTGCATCGGCCACTGCTCCCGGGAGGAAACATTTGAGATTGCCTCCCAATCCGGCCACCTCCTTGACCAGTGTCGAATTCAGATAAGTAAATTCTTCGCTCGGCATCAGATACACCGTTTCAAGATTGGGCGCCAGTTTCCGGTTCATCAGCGCCATTTGAAATTCATACTCGAAATCGGATACGGCCCGGATGCCCCGGATCACGGCCGCCGCTTTCAGCTTCACTGCAAAATGCACGAGCAGCCCTTCGAACACCATGACTTCGACATGGTCGATATTCTCGACTGCCTTTTCAACGAGCGTCCTTCTTTCCTCCAGGGAAAACAGCGGATTTTTTCGCACATTATCCGATACGGCAACAATAATATGATCAAACAGACAGGCGGCTCTCCGGACAATATCGAGATGGCCATTCGTTATGGGATCGAATGTGCCCGGATAAATCGCAACACGTTTTAACATTTCATTCATATATCGAAACCATACAATGTCCGAACCTGCGCTGCCGTTTCAACTGCAGCCGGTCCGGCTCCCCGTCCGGATCATCCGCATGATGCTCGACCAAAAGAATTCCGTTTTCCCCGAGCAGTCCGTTACGCTCCACTTCTTCCACAATCCGCTTTCTGAAGAACATTTTAAACGGCGGGTCCGCGATAATGATATCGTATTTCCGGTTCATGTTCCCCAGCCGTTTCATGATGCTGAATACATCTCCCCTGAGCACGCGGCTCCGGTCGAGAAACCGGCATGTTTCCAGATTTCTTTCGATAATCTGTACATGCGATTTCGAGCTCTCGACCATGACCACCCTTTCAGCTCCCCGGCTGAGTGCCTCGATTCCCATGGATCCCGATCCTGCAAACAGATCGAGCACCGATGCGTGCCGGATACGATCCATGAGAATCGCAAAAACAAATTCTTTCACGCGGCCGGTCGTGGGGCGGAACGCCAGTCCTTTCGGACCTTTCAGCTTTCTTCCCCTGGCCTCTCCGCCGAGAATCCTTAACATAACGCCCGCATTTTCAATGAACGAATCCCGTCAAAGGACCGGTCACATGGCCGTTCCCGCCGCAGGTGCGGACTGACCGATCAGCACGGAAAGGTCCATGACGATTTTTACACGCTTCGCGTAATAATCATCCATATCCACCGGAGAAATTCTTATTTTGCTTGGTTCCCAGCCGCCGCCAAACTGGCCCAGCTGCTGCAGAAACAGCAGCGCCTTGTCCTTGTCCCCTTCAAGCATCATCTCATAATTCACTTTCTGAACCGTACCCTGGGACTGGGCCGCACGCTTTTTTAAACCCCGGTCCTGCAATCCCTGCTGTTTGATGCGTGTTTTCATCGAGTTTGAAAAGTCGTTCTCCGTACGGAACGGCGATCCGCTGATCGAGGATCCGGCAGCCGCGGCAAATTTACCCGATATCACGCCCAGATATACCGTCTTCCCGTTGGCGGAATGCATATCTTCCGGGCTTGCGTTGAAAGAAGCAGCACCCAGAATTGTCTGAAGCCGCTTGCCGAATGCATCCGCATTCCCCGCATTCGCGGCGGCGTATTCGATCATGAAACGGTCCTTCTCAATGATCATCATACCGAATTGTCCCTGCCCTCCGAGGTCGTTCAGCACCCTGGAGGAAGAACCGATCAGCCTGTTCGTTGCAACTGGAACAGCAGATCCCGGAACGGTCACAGGAACTTTTCCCGAATCACCAGCCGCCGTGGCCTGTGCGGATGGTTTCTGGCCCGCCTGTGCTGCCGGTTTCTGCACACCGGCCCCTGCCGGTTTTCTGGTCATGGTTTTTGTGGTTGTTTTCGATTTGCCGATTTTGGATGTCACGGAGGAAAACAGGTCCGGTTTAATGAACCAGGCAATGACGACAAGGGCGATGATCGCGATAATAAAAATCGCCGGTGACACGCGGGTCTGCCCGCCGCCGCCGAAATCATAATCCTCATCATCCATCCCGGCATCCATTTCATCGAGATCCGTAAGATCTTCCTCACCCATGAGTGTGTCGCTTTCCAGATCATCAGCCGCGGATGTGTCTTCATCGAAACCGAATGCTTCATCGAGGGAATCCGCATCCAGGCTTTCCCCTCCCAGATCGCTATCCATGTCAACACCAAGATCTTGGCCTAAATCATCAGGTTCCAGTCCGCCTCCCAAATCATCGCCGATATCCATACCTCCGGAATCGGGCAATTCTTCGAAGGAAGGATCTTCCGCACCCTGTTGCTGCTCTTCATCTGAATCGTCAAATAAATTGATGTCAACCATGGATCATCCTCCACTTTGATTGCATTCGAACCGATTCAGCCACGTATCAGCTGCGGATGGTTCTTTAATAACAGGCCGACTGTTCCGGAAAACCGTTCCGGGAATTTCAGTACTTCCTGCGACTGGGCCATGTCCGATTCCAGGGACAATTTTTTTAATGGATTCATCTTTTCCACAGAAATCGGGATGTCGCTTTTCATCTGTTGTATCAATCCGTCGTTGGCTGCGCTTCCGATGACATACAGTTTTTTCAAATCACCGATATCTTTTCCCAGCCGGTGTCCGAATACGAGCCGGCGGAGCTCCTTCTTGATCATGCTGACCAGATCCGCCGACTCCATCTGATCGAATTTGGGCACATCGATACGATGGGACAGGTAATAATCGTTCTGCGAAATGAAAATGAACAGCATGCCCGATGAATGAAGGCGAAGCAGCGTGATCATGTCGTCTTTTTGAATCAGATAGTTCATCTGCAGACTTCGCAGATGCGAAAATATATCCACCTCGATTTCATGGAGCTCGAGTCCTGCGCTTTCCACAAGGGCGCGAAGGGCGCGAAGTACCTGCTTACGCATCAGAATCATCAGATAGTACGGATTTCCGGTCGATGAATTCATCGGAAGCCGCTGATAGGCCAGGCGAAAATCCGATCGCGGAGACAGCAGCAGCTGATCCGCTTCCCATTCCATCTGATCGTTCAGCACCGATTCGTCCAATCCAAGCGCGACCGGGATCCGCTTGACGAGCACCATATCCTCACTGATCACGACGCCCGTTTTGAATCCGCCGATCCCGCATTTCCGGACCAGATTATCAAGTGCATCGCGATGCACTTCGAGGTCCCGCGCATCTTCCTGAAAACTGATCAGGCCGAAGCGATGAACCAGCTCCCGGGATTCCATGGCGCTGATTTTTCCCTCGGTTGTCGACGTCACGGCGAACCGTTCCGATTCAAGGGAAATCACAGCATAGGATTTTAAGTCATTTTCAGCCAATATTCATCCTGTTCCCGGACGGCCTCAGCTTCCCTTTTTCACCCAGCTTTTCTTGCCTTCTTTATCGATTTCTCCGTGAGGTTCGATCACACGGGCTCCGAACACTTTCTGGAAGAATCCGGGCTTCAGCAGTTTTTCGACAGGCTCACCCGTGGCCGGATCCTTGACCACGCAGTACGGCCGTTTCACTGCCACTTTTTTAAACAGAAAGATCCGCTTTTCAAACTCTTTCTCCTGAATGGGGCATGCGATGCTGACTTTTTTTATGGTCGTGGTATCTTCCACATCGATCAGATAGGGCAGGTGGATTTCAGGGCACAATGCAATGCTGTCCAGAAGCACATCCCGGAAAAGCGACGACACACCCAGATTCACCAGTGCGGATCCTTTTTTCACATCGTAGGAACGGATTTTTTCCCAGAGCGCCTTGTTGTCCGGGAGTTTCAGACTGTTCACCACGTCCGCGTAACCGGGCACCACTTCCCGCCAGAGTATGGATTGATCGATCACGTTCAGCGCATGCTGTTTATGCGTCAGCTTTTTCTCTTCTGCAAGCCACAGATCCGTGCGGATATCGTTCCACATTCCCTCTTTCAGATCGATCCAGAACTTGTCAAATTCCTTGTTCTTTTTGTCGACCCATTTCTGACGGGCCTGGGGTTCCCATGTGGCCTTTCGCTCGATTTCCCAGATATCGTCGATCACCTTCTGTTCATACTTCTTCTCTTTCTTTCTCCACTTTTCAAACTGTTCCGCATGAAGGATCTCGATGTCCACGCGCCACAGGGAATCCTTGACCTCTTCGAAAGCCTTCAGCACGGTATCCGGCTGTCCTTCCGTATGCTCCCTGGTCCATTCCTTCTTGGTTCTGAGCTCCCACTCATGTTCGACCAGCCGCATCCATGTGTCCTTATTGGCTTCTTTCCAGGCGTCGCCTTCCTTTTTCCAGAGTTTCTTCCGGTCCACGCTCCAGATCTGCTCCTTATCCCGGTCCCAGAAGTGGTCCTGATTTGCGCGCCAGATGGAATCGACATCCGTCTCGGACATGGCATCCATCCGGGCCAGCCATTCCGCCTTGGCCTGCATTTCCCAATCTTCCTTCTGATCTTTTTCCCATACGCCTTTCATCTCGGCAACCTGAATGAAATCGGCAAGCGTATCCAGAAATGCAGGACGGCACTTGTTCCAGGCTTTCGTGGTTTGAATCGGCACATCCTTGCGCAGATCCTTCCTGGTTGAATTTTTCACAGACGTGGGCAGATCGACCGCCTCGTAGATGTCCCAGAATCCGGATTCGCCCACGAGCCGGCGCCAATCCACCCGGTTGTCCAGCAATTCGGATGTATCCGCTTTGGACAGTACCGTCTTCAGGCTGTCAATCAACCGGTATTCCAGTGAATCCCATTTAGCCAGCCGTCCCAGGGGGCGTCCCTCCCCGATCTTTTCATCGATCAGGCTGCGAAGATCCTCAGGCAGGGATTTTCCCAGAACCATTTTCTCCAGATCGTCCTTTGCAACGATACCGTCCCAGTTGACCGTGGTATCCAGCCCCATCAGAAGGCTGCTGTCCGAGCACACGACCTTCATCAGACTGTCGAGGGTATCCTCATATGTGTTCATGAGATTCATATACTGAAATTCCACCTGTTGCGTGGCTTCAATACGGGCCCGACAAATACTCTGCAGCTCCGCCTGTTTCTTCCATGTTGCCTTGGGATATAAAATAGTAAACAGCAGGAACAGTGTCAGTGCGACAATTGCGAGCTCCAGCAATAAATTACCTCTTGGCCTTTCTGCCATTATATTTCCTCCTTAATTGGGTCTACAGATATATGTTGACTAATTTTTTCATAGGTCTTTGGACCGATGCCCTTGACTTTCATGAGGCTTTCCGGTGCCTGAAACGGCCCGTGCTGATTCCTGTATGTGATTATTCTCTCCGCCATGACCGGACCGATGCCCGGAAGGCGGGTCAATTGCTCCTTATCTGCAATATTGATGTCCACGACCGCGTCATCCCCTGTGCCCCGTATCTCCTTATTTTTTTCAACTTTCTGAACCGGCTCCCCTTGAGCGGTCAGGAACGCGGCATCCTGGGTTTCCGCCTGCGGGGGACGGAACAGCTCGGGAAGCGGCGCCCCTTTTTCACGCAGAATCCACAGGACAAAACCCGCCAGGAATCCGAGTATGAGAAACCATAAAACACGCTGTTCATTTTTCGTAAAATCGAGCATACCGAAATTACAATTCACGAATCCCGAAAACGTTTCACAGGCCCCTGGGCCTGATATCCTCACGTCCCGACAGTTTCTCGAACATCTGCCTTGTTTCCCTGGACGGCTTCTCCGGTGTATATACGACAACACGCACCAGCTGGTCACCTCTTCCGGAACCGTGAAGATGATGTATTCCCCTGTGCTTCATGCGCAGAATTTTATTGGACTGCACGCCCGGATCGATCTCCAGCTTGGCCTTTCCGTTCAGGGTCGGAATATCGATCTCGTCCCCCAGTACGGCCTGGGCCATGTCAATATAAAGCGTATAAAGCACATCATCGCCGTGCCGTTCAAAATGCTTGTCGGGCAATTCCTCGATGATGACATGCACATCACCCGCAGGACCTCCTTTGGGGCCTGCATCCCCTTCTTTCCTGAGGGTCAGATAATTGCCCGTGGCCACACCGCCGGGAATATTGACATTGAGTGTGGCCTCCCCACGCACACGTCCTTCGCCCTTGCATTTCCTGCACGGATCGGAAATGATTTTGCCTTCACCCCGGCACACGGAACAGGGCGCAATATTCACGAATTGCCCGAACAGCGATTTGCTGACCTGCCGGACCTGTCCCGTACCATGACACTGGGAGCATGTCTTCAGGGCGTTGGAAGACGCGGCGCCGCTGCCGTCACAGACCTCACATGAGACGAGCCGCTTGATCTTCAGCTTTTTCTGAACGCCTTCCGCCACCTCCTGAAGCGTCAGCTGAAGCCTGATCTGAAGATCGTTTCCGCGTCTTGGCCCGGACCGCCCCTGGGACGAACCGAAAATATCCCCGAAGCCCCCGAAGCCCTCCATGAACGTCCGCAGTGCATCCGAAAGATCAAAACCGAAGGGATCGAATCCCTGCCCCCCCGCACCTCTCAATCCGCCGTGACCGAACTGATCATATCTCTGCCGCTTTCCCGGATCGCTCAACACTTCATAGGCTTCGGCAGCTTCCTTGAACTTGTCTTCGGCTTCCTTGTCACCGGGATTTTTATCCGGGTGGTACTTGATTGCCAGCTGCCTGTACGCTTTCTTTATCTCTTCGGGACTGGCATTCCGGGCAACACCCAGCACTTCATAATAATCTCGTTTATCCATGTACACGGGACCCTATTTGCTGACCAGGACTTTGGCGTGGCGCAGCACGCGCCCGTGCAGCACATATCCTTTTTCATGTTCTTCAATGACCATGCCGGGCTTGACACCCTTTTTTTCCATCTGCATCAGGGCATCGTGCTTGTCCACATCAAACGGAGTGCCCACGGAAATCATGGCAGTCACACCCTTGTCTTCGAGCACACGGATCAGCTTCTGATAGATCATCTCGATGCCCTGTCTGAATTCGGAACCATCCTGTGTGGTTTTCAAAGAACGTTCCAGATCATCAGCCACCGGAAGAATCGCGCGCAGCAGTTCGGCGTTTGCCGTATCCGTCCATTGAATGCGCTCCTTGTCCAGACGCTTCTTCATATTGTCCATTTCTGCGAGCGTCCGGAGCAGCTGATCCTGTATCGCCTCTTTATCCTGTTTAACCTGCTTTAATTTCTTTTCAAGCTCCGCGGTTTTTTTAGCCGAGGTCTTCGCTTCTGCTTTGCTGCTTTTTGATCGTGATCCCGATTTCTTATCCGTCATATTGAATGTCTTCAATCCTGTTCCAGGCCATGGGGCTCAACTGAGATAATCGCTGATCGTACGGGCCATGCGTTCGACCAGCGGCAGTATTTTACTGTATCGCATGCGTTTCGGTCCGATGACGCCGATTGTTCCGGCGTCGTCGCCGATCTGGTACTGCGCCGAAATGACACTGAAGGGTTTCAGACGTTCATCTTCGTGTTCCTGACCGATCACGACCTGAAACGCCCTGTCCTGCTTGAGCACCGATGAAAGGCTGCTTCTGTCCTCGAGAATCTCGAACAAGGCTTCCAGTATGCCCTTGTCCGAAAATTCGGGCTGGCTCAACAACTGACTGGTTCCTGATGTCCTCATGTCGATGGGCTCGTTCAGATCGAATATCTGATCCGCCGAATCGATCATGACACGTATCAGGCCCGTCTGAACCGGGGAAATGTCCTGGCAGCGTTCACGGATGCTGTTTTTTATCTCACCCAGGGACAGTCCGCTCAATCGCTCATTCAGAAACGATGCGGTTTTTTCCAGATCCCCGGATTGCGTTTCTGAATCGACCTGCAGAATGATGGTCTTCACGGACCGGCTGCGCACATGAATGACAACCAGTATTTTCCTTTCGGTCAGTCCGACCAGCTCCATGTGATCGAATACGGCATGGCTCATAAACGGTGTCAGCACAACGGCCAGTTCGCTTGAGATATGTCCGAGTATTCTGGACGCCTGGTTCAGAATTTCGCTCACATTCCCCTGACGGTCGATGAGCACATCGATCCTGTGCTTTTCATCCTGGCTTAATTTTTCTCTCCGCATCAGCGAGTCCACATAAAACCTGTAGGCTTTGTCTGTGGGTATTCTGCCTGCAGACGTATGCGGCTGCTGCAGGTAACCTTTTGACTCGAGGCTGGCCATATCATTGCGTATGGTCGCCGGACTGAAAGACAGGTCATGAACCCGCACCACATGATCGGAGCTGATCGGAGCCGCGGTCTGAATATGACTTTGTATCACACAGCGCAGCAGTTGAATTTGTCTTCGTGTAATCTCTTGCATCTATTACTATATATAGCCAAAAAACCAAAATAAGTTACGCATTTTTCTAAATTGAGTCAAGGTAAAAAAATCAATCAGCCCTTCCCGTGTCACAGGGGCCTGTTCCGTACCCGGACTGCAGCAAACTTACGTTTTTAAAAATTTTCTCACGCCAAGCACGCTTCCGATATAACCGAGCATCATGCCCAGAATCAGGGGAAACACGAAAAACCACAGAGGAACGATCAGGAGCTTCGGAAAACGGATCAGAATCAGCTGTATCGGTATCCATATCAGAACCATGCTGATACCGCCGCCCATGAACCCCTGAAGCATGCCCTGGACGAGATAGGGCCTCCTGATAAACACGGGTGTGGCACCGACAAGTTCCATGATGCGGATTTTATCCTTTTGTGCGTAAATCGTGAGCCTGAGTGTGTTGGATACAAGAAAAAGAACCGCGACAAGCACTACCACAAACAGTATGCCGGTCCCGGCCAGCAACCCCTTTTTATACTGATTCAGTATCTGAAAAAGACGGCCGTGATAGATGATATCATCCACTCCGTCGCATTGCTCCATGCAGGTAACGACACGGACGGCGCGTTCCGGTGTATGATGCGATTTTAACAGATGCACCTGAAACGAGGGCGGCAGCGGATTGTCTCCCAGAATTTCCACCGGGTCCTCGCCAATCTCCTTTTTGAACTGTTCCAGTGCCATATCCGGTGAGATGTACCGGACCTCGGCCACACCCTCACACTCCCTGAGCCGTGCTTCGAGACGGCTGATGGCGGCCGCATCGAGGCTGTTGTCGATGAACACGTCCATGCGCATCTTCTCCTGAAATATGCCCACCAGCTGGCCTACATTCATGGTCAGGAGCAAAAAGAGGCTCAACAGGGACAGCGTGATGGCCACGGTGCTCACGGTAATGATGGTCGACATCCGTGTCCGTCTCAATCCAAGAAATCCTTCTTTGATGGTATAATGAAGATTCAGGCTCATGATGCGATTTTCCCTTCATTCAGCCTCACCATTCTCATTGGATATTGGGTATCGGGCATGGTTTCCTTGTGCGTGGCCATCAGTACGGCGGTTCCCTTGCGGTGGATCCGCATCAAAAGCTGCATGATTTCATGTGTCGATTCCGGATCGAGATTCCCGGTCGGTTCGTCCGCCAGGAGCACAAACGGCTCATTGGCAAGGGCACGGGCAATGGCCACGCGCTGTTTCTCTCCGCCGGACAGCTCGGACGGCATGGCATACCGCCTGTGACTCAAACCCACTTCCGCGAGCACGTGAAACACCCGTTTTTTGATTTTCCTCCGGGGCACGCCGGTGGCCCAGAGCGCAAATGCCACATTCTCATAAACATCCCTGTCGTCCAGCAGCTTGAAATCCTGAAAAATGACACTCACTTTGCGCCGGAACAGCGGAATCTCGTGGGGCTGAATGCGATGCGATTGATAATCCGCCACTTTGACAAAGCCCCTGGTGGGCATGAGTTCCATATGAATCAGCCTCAGTACCGTACTCTTTCCGGCCCCGCTGGCACCCACAAGATACACGAATTCACCGGGTTTGACCCGCAGGTTGATATTGGATAAAATGGGATATTTGTCAATGTGATACCAGACGTCCTGCATATAAATCATGAATCCCTCCGGGAAAGTACAAAATGAACACGGTCGGACTGCTCGGTTCCGGGCTTCATTGTGCATTCATCAAACAGGCCGTGAACATGAAATCCTGCCGCCTCCGCCTGTCCCGCGATAAACTCCAACGGATAAATCCACTGACGATGGTGTTCATGAACCGGTTTCCCGCCGTGGCGGTCTGTCATATAAAATTCCGTATGCTGGCAATGATTTTCCGAATCGTACCAGCTGCGGCGCTCATACCGGACACCGTTCCCCTCGTCCCGTTCCGTAAAATTGGCCCAGTATGTGCGTACGAGCTGTTCGGTTACAGCATCGAACACAAATATGCCGCCTGCCTCCATGCACCGCAATACTTCACTAAAAAAAACCGGTATGGATTCCGCTGTCAGATAATGAAATGTATCGTAGAGACAGATGACCGCATCCTGCCTGGTCCGCACGCCCGTTTGGCACATGTCGGCCTGCCAGACCCGGAAAAGCCCTTTGATCCGCGCCATCCTGAGCATATCGTGAGACAGGTCAAATCCTGAAACCCTGTAATGCCGGTCCTGCAGCTCGAGAAGCAGCGATCCCGTACCGCAGCCGCAGTCCAGAACCGTACGCACGGGCCGCTGTGCATACTTAAAACATGCCTGCATATAATCCGCCCAGCCCCTGTAATCCACATGATCCATCAGGGAATCGTAAAATCCGGCAATATGCTGATAGGGCAGGACCGGCTGTGATTCGCCGGCAAGATGGAATCGGCTGTTTTTCATGACCGGAAATGGTCCCAGCCCCGGTTCTCGATGCGCGACTCGCGGTCTGCCTCAACGAGCACAAGGCCCGATGATGCCGTGGTCATTTCTCCGATTCGGGTCATTGCTGTGGGTCCCGTCCATTCCTTGTCCAGCCTGGCGCCCAGGGCCGGCTCCAGGGTAAAAAGAAGCTCATATTCCTCGCCGCTTTCCATGGCGCTGATCACGGGAGACTGCCCCCGGACCCCGGACCATTTTACGGCCGCGTCCGCCAGGGGCAGCCGGTCCGCGTACAGGCGGCAGCCGGTTTCGCTTTCCCTGCACAGATGATGGATTTCCGAACAGAGGCCGTCGCTGATATCGATCATGGACGTGACGCCTCCAAAACTGCGCAGCCATCGGGATTCCCTCAGGCGGGGAACCGGTCTTCTGAAGCAGCTGACCGCCTCGGAATACATGGAGCTGTCCGCATTGGAATTCAGGACGGCGAGCCCGGTTTCTGAATTGCCCAGACACCCTGTCACCCAGATATCGTCTCCGGGCCGGGCGCCGCTCCTTAAAAAGGCCCGGCCGTGATCCACTTCCCCGAATACGGTCATCGTGATCACACTGTCCCGCTGAACGCGCACCGTATCACCTCCTGCAACCGGACAGTCATGGGCCCGGCTGCAGTCGTCTATGCCGCGGTACAGCCTGTCCACCGTTTCCGCGCTCCAGGACCTGGGAACACCCAGGGCAACGACCGCACATACCGGGTTGCCGCCCATGGCCGCCACATCGCTGAGACTGACCGCCAGGGCCTTCCACCCCAGATCTTCGTACGGTATTGTACTAAGATCAAAATGAATCTGCTCGACCAGCGTGTCCGTCGTGATCAGCACATCCGGGCCGGATCCGGCGGAAATGACGGCCGCATCGTCCCCGATACCCTGCATGATCCGCTCACTTTTCACGGACAATCCGGCTTGGATATGCCTTATCAGGTCGAATTCGCCGCCGGCCCGCTCCATATCACCCCTCCGTTATCTTGACGAAGAGACGCCTGCGCCTTGGACCGTCGAATTCACAAAAATAGACCGACTGCCAGGTGCCGAGCACAAGGCGTCCGCCCGTAACGAGAAGAGTGAGAGACGGACCGAACAGGCTGGACTTGATATGGGCCGCTGAATTGCCTTCCATATGGTGGTAATTGTCCTGGAAGGGAATCACCTTGTTCACCTCGAACAGAATGTCGCGCACCACATCCGGATCCGCATTTTCATTGATGGTGACGCCCGCGGTGGTATGCGGCACCCACAGAATGCAGAGACCTTCCTGAATCCCGCTTTCCCGGACGACAGCCTGCACTTCGCTGTCCACGATCACCAGCTCGGTTTTTGATTTTGTCGGGACCGTCAGTTCTTTGATCATGTTTCAATGTATCAATTGCCGCACATTTTTACAAGGTGTTTTTCATGCGGACAACCGGTCTCCCGTGCATATTTTTTTACCCGGAACCGGACAGGACAAGGTTGATTTTTACAGTTCTTTTTACTACACTTGATTATCAGGGACAAGGGAGGTATCATGATTCAAAAAACCGGCGTTTTGTGTCTTGGCGCTCTTCTCCTGGCCGCACCGGTCCGGTCTCAAATCGGGAAAACAGCGGCTGTAACGTGTGTTCCCGTGTCCGAGGGCTGGGCTCAGAATTCCGTGAATACCGTCATATTCAGACGCAACAGCATCGTCAGCCGGGACACGGTGCAGACCGTGGCTTTTTACGACTCCGGAGCACATGTCATTCTCGCACGGCGGACACTGAATCAGGATCGGTGGATTGTGCGAAATACGGGTTTTCAGGGCAATATCAGGGATGCACACAACAGTATCAGCATCATGACGGACGGGGACGGCTGCCTGCACATGGCCTGGAATCATCATAATACACCGCTCAATTACTGCAGGAACTTCTCGCCGGATTCGCTGATCCCGGGAGCTCCTGAGGCCATGACCGGTATTCTGGAACAGGCCGTATCCTATCCCGAATTTTACATTTTCCCGGATGGCGACCTGATTTTTCTGTACAGGGACGGCGCTTCGGGCCGGGGAAACCTGGTGATGAATTATTTTGATACGGGGAATCGGACCTGGACCCGCCTGCATGACAATCTGATCGACGGGGAGAGGCAGCGCAGCGCCTACTGGCAGGCAGCCGTGGACGAAAAAGGCGGCCTGCATTTGTCCTGGGTCTGGCGGGAAACCTGGGATGTGGCCAGCAATCACGATCTCTGCTATGCGTTTTCAGCGGACAGGGGACGGACCTGGATGAAATCGACGGGAGAGTCCTATACATTGCCGATCACTGCATCCACTGCAGAATACGCCCTGCTTATTCCACAGGAAAGCGAACTGATCAACCAGACATCCATGTGCGCGGATACGGCGGGTCGTCCGGCAATCTGCACCTACTGGGCGCCAGCCGGAACAGGGATTCCCCAGTTTCATCTCGTATTTCATGACGGCGGTTCCTGGCAGGTCCGCCGGATCACGGACCGCCGGAGTCCTTTCAGTCTGAGCGGGGGCGGCACCAAGCGCATTCCCGTGTCCAGGCCGCAGATTCTCTGCGACAGGGAAAACCGGCTCATTATGATTTACCGGGATGCCGAACACGGCGACCGCGTTTCTGCAGCAGCCACCGACGATCCGGACCGGACAGTCTGGACACGGACGGACCTGACGGAATTTTCAGTGGGTCAATGGGAGCCCTCGCTGGATACGGAAATATGGAGAAGGGACAACCGGGTACATTTGTTTGTCCAGAACACGGGACAGGGCGATGCGGAAACACTTGAGCCGATGCCTGCACAGATGATTTACGTGCTCGAATGGGAACCCCGGTTCTGACACCTGTTCACGGGCCGTTGGGGCATGCGGAAGTGTTCCCGGTGCATCGGACTCCACGATGCGGATCTGCAGCCGTTTCGGACCGGCCGTAAAAAATACGAAGCCCGGATCCCTGGGAAGGATCCGTAAAACGGCTTCGCATTCCTGGACCAACCTCCCTGACTCGGTTGCTCCATGGCCGGACTGCCGTCCGGTCACAGTTTGATTACATTCCTCTTTTTCTTAAATTGATGTCCCCGTTCACGGTTTGCAGTTGTATCAGTCCGCTGCCGTCACCGAGCATGCCGGATGCCATGGTTTGTGTGGTTCGCATGTCCTGAACCTGGAGTCCGTTGACATGAATGGTTCCGTTGACGACACTGGCCTCGAACCGGGCGGATGTGGTGTCCGGTACGGCCAGTTCGATATTGCCGTTCACCACGCTGAACAGACAGAGTGCTTTGTCCGGCATCTGCACATCGGCCCGTATTCTCCCGTTGACCAGAGCAGCCTGACAGCTTCCCGTAATAGAATCCAGGAGAATGTCCCCGTTGACCAGTTCCATCAGGACATCGGCCCGGATGAATTCGACGTCCGTTTCCCCGTTCACCGATTGGATCCGGACATTCATCGTCTGTGGAATCAACACATGATAATTCACTTCATAGGACCGGTCGTTCGACTCGCCCGGCTGAACCGTTTCGACACCGATCTCATTATCAGTGGTTTTGATTTTCACTTCAAGCAGGCTCAGCGCCTGATCCGCATCTTCCTGTGTTTTCGACCGCACCATGCGTTCGCCCCATACTTTCACCGAATCTCCATCCTCGGTGCCGCTGATATCGATGCGGCCGCTCACGGCGCTCAGACTGAAACGCTGGATCCCGGAGGCTGAAAGCGTATGGCTGAATGAGGCCGTGGCCATGGCGTCATTGCAGCTGGAACAGGAGTCGTCGATCGAGCAGGAACCCATCCACAGCGCCATACCCGAAACCAGAACGGCAAGAACCGTCCCTCTGAATTTATATTTGAATGAATGCATGACATTCTCCTTGATTACGAATCTGATTTTAACCGGATCAGCGCATCCTGAATCCGTGATCTGCGCTGACTGACTTCCGGTGCCGTATCGTTCTCGTCGATTCTTTCCAGGGCATCCTGGTATGCATCGTAGGCCCGGCCCGTCTCTTCGAGCCTTTCGAAGCTCCGGCCGATGTAAAAATGGATTTCGCCCCGGTCCTCGATTCCGGGATACCGCTCCAGAATCCTGTAGAACTTCATGATGGCATTGGTATGAAAATCAGCCTGAAAAAGCGCCTTCGCTCCGTTGACTTCCTGTTTCCAGTCGCGGGACCGGTCCGTTGCCTCCTGACCGCTGTCTGTACCGACCCGGGATCCCCTGACCACGCTGACATTGGCGATATGGATTTTCTGCGAGTCATCGGAATCGGGCAGTCTTCCCACTTTCTGGGACATGAGGTACAGAAACAACTGACGTTCGGTAATTCTGCGCAGATCACTGATATCGAGGACGGCATTGCTGCCCAGCACGAACCGTGTCTGGTCATCCAGAACAAGCACCACCTCGGAAGCCTCGCCCGAAAACACCGTGTCCATGGCCTTGAGCTCCATGCCGGCGCCTGCCGGCGACCAGACTTCTTCCATGCCGCGGCGCACACGGACATCCCCTTTGATTTGATGAATATGCGCACCGTCGGTCACGGCTTTCGCCAAAGAGGCCGTCAGTGCGATGAAAATGATCATTTTATTCAGATGCATGATGAACTCCTGGTTGTTTTAAATCTGCTTCCTGAAAATTTCCGTTTTGACGCGATGGCCGGTTCGTTCAATCCACGTCGATGACATTGACCCATCCCTCTTCCAGACCCTGGCGCAGCACGGCTTCTTCCATGTACTGCGTGGCACCGGTTTTCCAGGCCGTTTCGAATCCCGCCTGAATCAGGGTGGTTTCGACCGGGATCCAGATCGTGGATTCTCCCGATGCATTCTCACGGATCACGATTCTCTTTTCATTGCCCGTGATGCGGCCGATCCCGTCCGGACTCAGGCCCGTATCGAACATCAGATACACATGACCCTGCGGTGTCTGCGGGTCCCGCACATCCACAAACGCCGTGCGGATGCCCACGCTTTCGAACAGCGAAGCGACCAGTACGACCAGATCGTCACAATCCCCGGTGCCCAGGGACAGCGTTTTTGGCGCAAACTGCACCCGGTCATCCCGGTCATAGGGAATATTGGGATCGGCCTGATATGTCAGTCCCTTCGTGCCAAGCGCATCGAACAGAATCCTGGCCTGGTGCAGCTTCATCGGGTCCGCTGCTTCGGCGACCGTATCCGCTTTAAGGTATGACCGGCTGAGTTCGAGAATCTCCGGATCATCGGGCGTGACAAAAACCGTCAACTTGTCGATTTCACCGTTCCATGCATTACGGCTGTGCATGACAACCTGGGCACTGAAGCTTTTTTTCAGGGTCACACCGGCCCTGGCTTCGATTTCCAGGTCGATGACGGCAGGCTCCCTGTTTTCCACCGTGAGCAGATCCGGACCGAAAAGCAGATGGACCGGAATATTGCTTGTCTCCCCTTTGGGGATTTCGATAAAACCGCTCTGTCTGACGCCATCCGTATAGCCGTCGATCCAGGAACGGAGGTTCACTTCGATCGGGAAGCCGGCCGTGTTCTCGATCGTGGCCATGGCCAGCGGATAGCTATTGTAAAACCGGTAATACGCCGGATAAATGTCGGGCACAATCACCTGCACTTCTTTCACTTTGAAGATTTCCCGTTTCCTGCCCCACATGAAACAGAATCCCATGCCGAATTCAAATCCGCTCTTGGGATGGGACTTTGAAAAATCGACGAAATGATACTGGGTGATGAAATCCAGGGCGAACCAGCTTGCCAGGGTCACATGCGACCCCCCGCCGACATATCCACCGAAAAAGAAATCCGATTCCGTGGACACTTCCTCATCCATAAAACCGTGGTCTTCCACGGCCGTATCCATGAGCCAGTAGGTTCCCGTGCCCGCACAAAGATAAGGCTGTATTTTACTTTCGAGACGGCTCGACAGGAGGTCGAAGCGCACACCCACGAGCAGCGGAATGGTGACCGAAACGCGGACGTCTTCATCGAACAGGTTTTTCTCTTCGACATTCACATTGGCGACAGATCCGAGACTGCTCTCGATGAACCAGTTCTGATGCAGTCTCGAAAAGAATGTCAGGGAGCCGCCGGCTCCTTCAACACGGACAGATGAATTCAGCCCCGATGTGCCGACATGAACGCCCATGACCTGGTTGTTGATTTTCCAGAATCCTCCACGGAATCCCAGGCCGGTGGACCGTGGAATTCCCTGTGCGAAAAGCACCGGACACAGAAACCCCGCAAGCAGCAGCCTGATCAGTTTTTCGAAAATAATTTGTTTTTTTCGCCCATTCATGGTTCGTCCGATTTTCTGATTCAACGTATCGATCCGGGATTGTTCAGCGTGTCCACGAGAAGGTCAGGCCGAGACCCATTTCAAAACCGCTTTCATTGTTCTGAGGATTGAAGTTCACAAAATGATACCGCATTTCACCGTGGATGGCAAACCAGTTGCTCACGATAAAATACGTGCCGCATCCGAGAAACGCTCCGGGCTTGACCTTGTTTTTCACGGTGACCTCTTCGTCCAGGAAGGATTTATTCACCGTGAAAACACGCGTCAGAATATAGGGCCCTCCGCCCGCAGAAATATACGGCTGGAACGCGCTGTTGTTCCGGTCGCCGAACAGGATGTGCTGATAACCGATCAGGATCGGGGAGACAACCTGCACGTCAACCTGTTCATTGAACAGCCCGTTTTCCTCCACATCGACATGGGCGATTCCGCCCAGACTGAACACGATGATGCCGTTGTCGCCGGTTCCGGAAAAAAACGTCATCCATCCGCCCATACCGCCCACGTTCACTTCATTGTCGAATAAATCCTCTGAACTGACGTGCATCATGACGTCACTTTTACGCTGATGCCAGTAGCTGCCCCGGAAGCTGACACCCGCCCGGTCCCGAAAATGCGACTGCGTATAGCCGGCCTGTCTCAGGAGAAGCACGGCCATGCACACTGCGATACCAATGATCTTTTTCATATCAACCTCCTTAATTTAAGTAACCTTTTACTTAATTTCAAAACACATTTAAAATTCCACCGTGATTCCGCCCACGGGCAGAAAATAAAACTGATCCCAGGTTTCGACATTCCCGTTGCTCCTGTACGTATAATCCCAGATGTTCTTCTGATTGTACACGTTCATGATGTCGATATACGTGACGATGTTCCACCCGTTGAACATGAAGCGCCGATCCAGCCGGATGTCCAGCCTGTGATAGGCAGGATACCGGTGCGTGTTGATGGCCACATCTTCATCGAGAAGCCAGCGCCTGTATTCCGGGTGATAAACGGGCCGCGTATAAGGCCTTCCGCCCAGATAGCGCCAGCGGCAGCTCAGCTCCACTTCGTCACCCAGCGGCAGCAGCCATGCGGTGATCCTGTATATCCAGTTCTTCCCCAGCCGCTGATACCAGGATTTGTTCTTCAGGTGGAGCTGAATTCCTCCCATGGCCGTAAACATGTGCCTGTAATCATAGTCCCAGTTATAGGTCCGTCCGTTGCGCGGATCCCTGGCCTTTGAAACCGCATAGGCATAGCTGAGCGTGAAATGCCCCAGCCCGGTCGGCTTTTTCTGAAGGAACAATTCGATGCCTTTGGCAAACCCTTCGCCCTGGCTCACGCCCCGGCCGTTGGACACGTCAAAAGGATCCCCTGTCAGTTCGCTGATCCCGACCGGAACCTTCTGATAGTCCTTATAAAAAACCTCCACTGTACCCCGGATGTCCTCCCTGAACAGGCGGTCGAAACCGAGCACCACCTGGCGCGTCCGTTTATAAACCAGATCCGCATTGAGAGCATGCGCCGTCACCTGACCGCTGTGCGGCGCCTGCGATTGCTGGCCCAGTGCCAGATTGATGCTGGCAAGCGGCGATAAATGGAACCGGACGCCGACTCTCGGATCCACTGCATGGTCGTGTATGGCGTCGAAGTAGTCGGCGCGCAGACCGGCAAGCAGTGTCCATCGTGCGGACGGCTGCCATTTGCCGTGCACATACGCCGCGGCCTTGTATGAATCCTGATGCCGGACCTGTGTGAAGGGATCGTACACCTGGACCGGCGAAATACCCGCGATCCGTCCATAGGGATCGTATTGATACGTAAAGACCGTATCCCCTTCGGCCCATAAATCGATGTGAAACCGGACGGACTTCACAGACGCGCCGGCCTGAAGTTCCGTGGAAGCCGACGGCAGGACCACCACTTCCGTTTTGACCGTGCGCTCCCGCTCCACGGACTGGTTCCTGTATTCCAGCCTGAAATTTTCCCGGCTGATCTGGTCCCATGTGCTTCTCACCTGGGATGCCATGCATTTGAAATACCCCCGGCTGTCGATCAAGTGCCGCCAAGTGAGGCCCGTCACCAGCTGACTTCCGTCATGTCTGAAATAATCCTGTTCGAGTATTTCTTCGCTTTCCGGATCGTCCTCCTCGACCTCTTCTATAAAATCCTTGCCGTACAGTGCATTCAGTGTCAGCTGATTGTTGCCATCCAGATCGTAACAAATTTTGGATTGGAGACTGTAATACTGGGGCAGGTCGGTCATGCCGATGCTGGAAAGAATCAGATCGAGATAACTCTTCCGGCCGCTGATCAGGTAGGATCCCTTTCCTTTCTGCAGCGGACCCTCTGCAATGACACCGGCCCCGGCCATGCCCATATAGGCATAACCCGTGAACCCTTCCCTGTTTCCCTCCCGCAGCGAAATGTCCATGACCGAAGAGGCCCTGTCACCGTACCGGGCAGGGAAGGCGCCTGCATAGAAATCGATTTTACGCACAAAATACGGATTGATCATATTGATTGGACCGCCGCTCTCGCCCTGATCCTGAAAATGATTGGGATTGGGGATCTCGATGTCATCCATAACAAAGAGATTTTCACCGGGCATTCCCCCGCGAATAATGATTTCATTGGACTGGTCCGCCTGCGACACCACGGCCGGCAGTGTCTGCATGACCCGCTGTATATCCTCCGCACTTCCCGGATCCGAGCGGACCTCTTCAAAATCCATGGTCTGACTGCTCACAATCGCATCACGGGCCGACTGAAAATAACCGGCTGTCACGGATACGCTCTCACCTTCGAGAACCGTGGACACCAGCTCGATCTGCTGCCACGTGGTTCTGCCCGGATTAACCACCACCTTGTTCACGTAACGCGTTTCATACCCCATCATCATATAACGGACATTGTAAATGCCGGGGGATACGCTGGAAATGATGTACTGCCCGTCGGCATCCGTGGCAGCGCCCTTATCCGAGCCTTCTATAATGACATTGGCGGAAATCAGGGGCTGGCGCGTGGCCTGATCGATCAGCTTGCCCCTGAGCTGGCCTGATTCTGAAGATCCCTCTCTGGGTTCCGCCTGTAAAATGATTGAAAACAGAACGGCACCTGTAAGAACATGAAAACACCGGCTTGAAAAACAACGAATCATACTGCCTCCCTGTAAATGACGGTTTGTCGTTTCGCAGGTGAACAGTCAAGAACAGTGCCAAAATAAAAATACGTATTTAAGGGATTGATTTTAATGGGTTTTTGTGAGGAGGAACCAGCATGCCGGCATGCAGGTCAAATGCGGAAATGCGGGAATTTTCCGCAGTTGACTCTCATTGCACCGCGGATATGCCCGTGTGGCGCCGTCCCGGGACCGGGTTTCAGGACCCGGCGGCGGTCGTTCGGGCACCAGGCTCTCATTGAGGAAAAAGTCCCGCACCCCTCATTCGGCAGGGGTATTCCGTATATTCAGAATGATTTTGTCCAGGAAGGGGTGAAATTTTTTGGGCAGTCCTTTATAGCAGGTCGGATCTTCAGCGGATTCTGCGAGCGACTCCCTGACATTGTCCACATACTCGCGCATTTTGCCTTCCACACGGCCGATGATTTCGGGATCGTCCGATCCCGCCAGCATGGCGGAGGCCTGAGCGATATCCCCGTTTTCGGCAAGATGCTGAAAGCAAAGACCGCGGAAATATTCGGTGATGGTGCCCCGGTCCCTGTTGCCCAGGGCCCTGGCCGTCTGGCTGATCGAGGCATGTGAAAACCCGAAAGCGCGCAGGGTTTCCAGAATCTGCGTCTCCAGGGCATGATACAGCACCGGTTCCGTATCCAGCGCCATTTTCTGTACATCCTCCGGCAGGTCCCTGATCTGTATCATGTTGCGCCGTTCGCTCTGCGCAAGCAGTACGGCCCTTCGAATGCAGTTCTCCAGTTCACGCACATTGCCCGGCCACCGGTATGCCATGAGTTTTTCCATGACAGCATCCGATACGCGCAGCCCGGACGACTTCCGGTATTTCCCGAGAAAAAAATCCGCGATCAGCGGGATATCCCCCGGCCGTTCACGCAGGGGCGGCAGATTCACCGGGAAGGCGTTCAGCCTGAAAAAGAGATCTTCACGGAACCGGCCTGCGTTCACCTCATCCTGCAGGTTTTTGTTATGTGCCGCGATCACGCGCACATCCGCATGCAGGGTGCGTTCACCCCCGACCCGCTCGAAACTGCCGTCCTGGAGCACACGCAGCATCTTGGCCTGGAAGGCCGCCGATGTTTCCGTGATTTCATCCAGAAAAATGGTGCCTCCCTGGGCCAGCTCGAACCGGCCCCTGCGCTGTCCCGATGCGCCTGTGAACGCGCCCCGCTCATGACCGAAAAGCTCGCTCTCGAGCAGTGTTTCTGACAGGGCCCCGCAATTCACGGCCACAAACGATTTTCGCGTCCGTACACTGGCCTGATGAATGGCTCTGGCAATGAGCTCCTTTCCGGTTCCGGTTTCACCCTGAATCAATACGGGAATATCGTCATGGGCCACCTTCTGGACCATTTCGAGTACCTGCGTCATGGGGCTGTCCGGCGCATGAATGATTTCCGGAAATGCCGCAGGGCCGGTTCCCGGAACCGTTTCAACGGAAGCCCTGAGATCACGCACCTGTTTCTCGAGTTCCAGAACAGCCGCCTCTTTTTCCCTGGCGAGTGCCTGGGACGCTTCGGAAAGCTTCTGATGACTCGTGATTTCCAGGGACATCTGCGCCTCGATTTCGGCCAGCTTCTGCTCCGCTTCGGCCAGGGCATTTTCCTTGATGCGGATCTGGGATTCGATGGCGCTGATGCGTTCCGTATCCGTTTTCGTATTCTCGCGGGCGAGACGCCAGCGATACGTCAGTCCGCCGCCCGAATAAAGACACAGGGAGGCGAGAAGCGGCATGACCATGCCGAATCCTGTTAAAAGGATGAGTGCCGCGCCGGTCAGCAACAGGCTGCCCGCAAACAGCATGAGTGCAGCGCTCATGGAACCGAAACGCCGGATCCTTGCGGACCAGATTCCAGCGAACGCCCAGAACAGGATCCATGTGAATCCGGCTGCAAAGGGAGGCAGCCTGAGCCAGTTCCGGTTCAGTATGTTTTCGGCTACCGAAGCATGAATCAGCGACGCGGGGATATGCGGACAAAGTGCCGTGGCCCGGATCACGGGCAGCGAGGGTGCCGTGGCCGCAACGAGCATCAGGGTATTTGAAAAATCCAGAGAATCGGGATTTGTCTCATATTGATGAAACAGGGCGGTCGCTGACATGGACCGGACCTGGTCCATGCATCCCGCGGGATTCATACGCAGGCATCCGTTCCGGTCCACCGGAACCCGGATGGTCTTCATAGGTCCGGATCGGAACACAACGGCATGCTCCCCGGCCGTGAGTTCCGCATTCAGATAGACTTTGGCCAGGGCGAGCCCGAATGATATTTTCAGGCTGTCGCCCCGTGCAATCACGGGCATCTGTCTTAAAACCGCAGCCTCCCCGAGATTGCTGAAACCGATGCATGCGGCCCTGGCAGCCAGTTCATTCATGGGACCGTACAGCCGGGGCGCCCCCGCGACGGACAGATCCAGTACCTCCGGCAGCACCACTTTGCCCGAAGACTCCATAAAATCCGCCAGCATCCGGTCATATTCGGGATACTGCCGGTTCGGCGCATCGAACGACACATCCAGGCCGATGGTTCCCGCATGCTTTTCAGTCAGTATATGAATCAGATAACTGTAATAATCCCGGGTCACGGGAAATCCTCCCATGGCCCGGATATCGTCTTCTCCGAGATATATCAGGAAAATTTCAGGCGCAAGCGGCCGTTTTCCCCGGAGCTTCAGCAGCATATCCGAATCCGCATCGGTAACCGGACTCAATCTGCTCCCAAATACGCTCAGGAGCACCATTAAACCGGCACTTCCCAGCAACCATCCCTTTGAAAACCGGTCAGGCATATCGAACGATCCGCTTTAATCATTTTGAATGACAGCGGGTAAAGAAAGTCCGTGATCCAAAGGATCCCGCACTTTCTTTACCATTGACTCAATGTAAAAAATTCCCCGACTGTTCGCAACAACCAATTCCATTTTCCTGAAAGCAGTAAAACGGTAATTTTTTATTTGTAATTGGCTTGAATTATTGCTAATTTTTTTCAAATGAAATCCGCTGCCCCATGCGATAATATCTGTCAGATCCGGCGTGTCACGTGGACCGGACTCGCGGTCAACCTGGGTCTGTCCGCCGTGAAATTCATCGTCGGATGGCTGGGTTCAAGCCAGGCCGTGATTGCGGACGCCGTGCACAGCCTGTCCGACATGTCCACGGATCTGGCCGTACTCTTCGGCGTAAAAATCTGGTCCGCTCCGCCGGATGCCAACCATCCCTACGGGCACAGGCGCATGGAGGCGCTTGTGACCACCGTGATCGGCCTGATCCTGGCCGGTGTGGCCGTGCTCATGGGCTATCATGCCCTGGCCACCACACGCGATCTGGATATTCAGAAAACCGGCTGGATCGCCATTTCCGGCCCGTTCCTGTCCATCCTGCTCAAAGAATGGCTCTACCGGTGGACCGTGAAAGTGGGCAGGCAGGTCAAATCCTCCGCGGTCATTGCCAATGCGTGGCATCACCGCTCCGACGCATTCAGTTCCATACCCGCCCTCATGGCCGTGGGCGCCGCCTCGTTCAATCCCGGGCTGGCATTTCTGGATCATATCGGCGCCATGCTTATCTCGCTGTTTATTCTCAAGGTCTCATGGGACATCCTGTATCCGGCGCTCGCCGAACTGACCGATCAGGGCGCTTCAGAGAAGGACCATGCCCTGATTTCCGAAATCGCAATGAGCGTCGATGGGGTCCGCGAAGCCCATGCCATACGCACCCGGAAATTCGGATCCCACATTCATGTGGATATGCACATCCTGGTCGATCCGGATATGACCGTCCGGAAGGGTCATCAGATTTCCGAAGACGTGAAAATCGCGCTCATCGACCAGGGTCCGGAAGTGATGGACGTGGTGGTGCATCTGGAGCCGTACGAGTCATAAAAACCGGTGGAAAACAACCATGAACACCGAATTTGAAAACTACCCGTTCCGTATGATCCTGTGCGCCAACCTGGTCTCCCTGACGGTTTACGCGCTGGGCATTTATATTTTCATGCAGTGGGGCACGGTCTGGGGTGCCGCTTTTTTGATTTACTGCCTTCTGATGGAGATCAACCTGTACCGCAAGGGCTGTGCCCACTGCTGGTATTACGGCAAGAACTGCTGCTTCGGCAGGGGCAAAATCGCGGCGCTGTTTTTTAAAAAGGGGGATCCGGACATATTCAAAAACCGGACACCGGACTGGAAAGAACTCCTGCCCGACATCCTGCTTCTGATCATGCCCCTGGCAGCCGGAACGGTCCTGCTCATCCGTCATTTTACATGGATGCCCCTTGCGGCCATGATCGTGATTGTTCTGCTGTCTTTTTTCGGAAACGCCCTGATTCGCGGATCCATGGCATGCAGTCACTGCGTACAGAAGCGGCTGGGATGTCCCGCGGAAAAGCTCTTCAACAAAACCGCATCCTGATTCAGAGTCCTGCAGTAGACAAAATTATGAGGAAATTCCAATGGGACAGTTTCAGTACCGGTGCAACTCCTGTTCGGCCCGCGTTTCCCAGGTCGAAGGCAACGAATACCAGTGTCAGCACTGCGGCAAACTGTATACGCTTCTGAAAGCGCCCGATGAAACCCCGGTCGGATTTGTCGCCAAACGGAACGAACCCCTTTTCCTGCCGAAAGGCAGTGTACGTGCCCTTGTGACACTGTGCCTGACCGGACTGTTTATCTACGAGATGCATGAACAGGGCATGGCGGGCACGCATCTCGTTCAGCTGCTGTTGACCTGCATTTTCTACTATTTCGGATTCAGGAAGCGGGACAGGAACATCATTGTCGGCGGGCGCATCATTCAGTCGGATATTGAGGAGCCCCTTTATCTGCCGCAGGGCTTCATCCGGAACACCATACTCGCTGGCATCGTTTTCAGTCTCTTCCTGGTCCGCAGCCGGATCATGCATCTGGATCCGGATCTGCTGTATTTCTATTTCATATTCGGCGCGCTGTACGCGGGATATGTGTTCTCAAAAATAATCATCAGGGCGCGCGATTCAAAATCCGTCGAAATGGTCAACCATTTTAAAGCGGTGATTGTCCTGATCGCGACATTGGTCATGATTATTCACTATATGCTGGACATACATGCAGTGAATTTGCTGGTCCCGTATATTCTGATCAGTTTTTATTTCGGGTCGCGCAATTGATAACCGGATGATATCCACGGGCGCAGTTGCCGGAATGTCCGGCGGACATTGTCCGGAGAACACAAAAAAATAGACTTGACATTGTAAAGCATTATTCATTTATTATGTCACAATCATACTGAACAGATTCCGACTATTCTATCCCGACATCACGACCTTGCATCGAAAGAACGGACCGCAGCGGAATGCCCTGTATGTGCGGTCTATTATACTGAAACCCGTACTTCCCGTACCATCCGTGCCTGAACATCATAATTGCCGGTGAACGCATTTTCTTTTTAATCGTTACGGATTTTCTGCTCTGGTACGGAATTCATCTGAACCACAGCAACGCCCGAAAATCATTCAACATAAACAAAGGAGGAGAAGCGCCATGAAGAAAATTGTATTTTATATATTCCTCGCCATGCTGACCGTTTATACGATACAGGCACAGATGACCGTCAAGGATGCCAGTGCCAATGTGCTGATGACGGTGAATGACGAAGGATCGGAAGGCTCCATCACGCTGCCGGCCGGCTCTGCAGCACCAAGTACGACGACGAACAAGCTCTACAACGTGACCGGAGATCTTTACTGGGACGGGACCAAGATGCCCGATGGTCATTCCCTGGATGCGGCAGACGGTTCCCCGACCGATGTGGTCTATGTGGACAACAGCGGCAATGTCGGCGTGGGCACCACAAGTCCGGGCACACTGCTTCATGTCCGCATCAGCAGCACGGGATATACAGCTCCGCTTTGTGTGGAACAAACCGGCACCAGCGGTGATGCATCCGTGGAGTATTACCTGAACGGGAGCGGATCACAGATTTTTTCATCCGGCGTGGATGCGGCGGACAAACGCTTCAAGATCACGAATGCAGCAACGCTTACAGCCGGAGCGGGTTCAGCCCAGAGCGACGGCCGTACCATGTTGCAGGTGCAGTCCACGGGCATCCTGGATATCAACAATCAGAGCCGGGCCAGGGCCTTCATCACCGTGCCTCAGCTGATCCCTCCCGGAGTCTGGACCGCTGTCTCGTTCGATACGGATACGCCGCTGCCCAATGCATTCGATGAGCAGAACGAATTCGCGACAGTCGCTGCGGGTTCCGGATTGGCAGCCCAGTTCGTAGCCTCCGTTACAGGATATTATCAGGTCAATGCCAGAACGGCTTTCGACTGGACCGAAGTCGGACAAATGGTGGCGGGAGGTTACGTGTCCATCGCGATTTTCGTGAACGGCGTTATGGCTGCGCAGGGCAACAACCTGCAGATGGTGGTTTCACCGACCGAGCTTCTTCTGAACAACAATGCACCCAATGTCAGCGACGTGGTGTTTCTGACTGCGGCAGATGTACTCGAGATCCATGTATTTCAGAATGTCGACATACTTCCGATTTTCATCAAGATCGGCTTTTCACAGACATACGTCTCGATTCATAAGGTGAGCTGAGGGCGGTATTAAAATTCAATGATAGACGGGTCGTTCTCCATGACGGTTACGCGCCAGTCGAGATGTTCCGGATGAACCTGCATGATTTTTTCAAGCGGCACGAACAGATATTTGCCCGTACCTTCCGCAGCGACCGTTCCGTCGGGCAGCCTGATTTCACCCGTGCCCTGAAAGAGGCGGCTTCCGTTTTCGGTGATGCGGGCCGTCACTTTCAGGTCCGTATTCAGGGGGACCGGTTTTTTGAACCGGATGGTGATTTCCGCGGTTACCCACCACACATCCGCTTTGGATCCGATACTGACGGCCCGTCCGATGGTCTCGTCCAGAATGGCAGTGACCATACCGCCGTGCATGACGTCCGGGTAACCCTGATGCACGTCCATCGGCCTGAACAGGGCCGCCACTTCGGCGTTGTCCAGCTCATAAAAGGCCGCCTTCAGACCTGCCGGATTCTCCAGCCCGCATACCAGGCACATACGGCTGTTCTTCTGTTTTCGAATGACCGCGTGTTTCAAATATTATATCTTTGTTCTTTGATCTTTGTTCTTGACTTTATCTTCCCGCCAGTGAAATCACCGTATTCAGCCCGAACGCCTTGATCGTGGTGGTGCCCATGGTCTTGTCCTTGCGCTTGCCGAATTCCAGGTACAGGCCGCCCCGCACCGTGCGGCTGAACGTATAGCTCATCTGGGGCTTGAGCGACCAGTTCGAGGTGGCCCGCGTTTCCGCAAAATTGCCGCCCTCACTCTGCTGCTGCTCGGACTTGTTGCTGCTGGACGAAAAATTCATGGAGAAATCGATGTTGTTGTCCAGCTTCTTGCCTTTCATGAACGGGAGCTTCAGCCCGCCCTTTTTCTGATACTTCATGGTGACGCTGATCGAATTGGAAAGATCGCGGGTCTTGCCTTTTCCGTACTGTTTCTGCTCCTTGAGCGAAGAGGAGCTGTTGTACTGAAACGTACTCGTGATACCGTTGGTAAAAGTCAGGTTGGCCCCGATCAGAGGCTTGAAATCCCGCGCTACGGTCACGGACGTGGCCTGACCGTTGCTTTTGGTGGTGCTTTCCTGTCCGCCGAATCCGTGATTGAGCGATGCGGATTTCACGAACTTGGTCAGGAGCGGGATCTTTTCCAGGCCGCGCCACGCCACGGTCCAGTTCGGGAAGGGGATCGCCTGTTTGCCCAGAAGCAGGGCCGAGTTGGTCTCGGATCCGGAGATCTGGGAACTGCTCTTGTTCTCGTTCGCGGAGAAGCTGTAATCCAGATTCACGGAGATCTGACTGGTCACATCCAGGCCGGAGCGCAGGGACCAGCGTGCATCGTTCCCGATATTGAAGGGCTGTGTGACATTTTCCGATATGTTGAGCCTGGGATCCCTGGACATGTCGAACTTGTATCCCAGGGACGGCTCGCCGAGAATGCCGTTATGGCTCGCCTTGCGGCTCGTGTTGTACGACAGGGTGATGGGCTGAATGCGTGACAGGGCCTTGCCGCCGAAACCGATAATTTTCATGATCTCGAACGATTTTTTCTTTTCCTCAGTTTGTGCGGAATCCGCAGGCGCCTGTTCGGCCTGGGGCCGTCTGTTCCGCGCCTGGCCGGGTCTGGCGTTGCGTGAGTTCGTGTTCCGGGAGCTGCCGCGCTTATTTCCGCCGAACGACTGCAGCATTTTATTGATATCGAAATTACCGCTGACATTAATCGATGCGTTCTTGTTGGCACTTTTTCCCGTGTCCAGTCCCTGATTGCTCATCTGCAGATTATCTGTCCAGTTGTAGTTCACGCTGTACTTGAAAGTCGGCCGGAACCAGACAAAGAGTGAGGGATTGAACGAGGCGCTTGTCGAATGGGTCTTGGAAGTCACGTCGCCGGGCTCCAGGCTTTCCATCACTTCCGTCCAGGGCGCGCGTCTGAGATCGCTGGTCTGAGACCGGTTGTACGTGAGGCTCATTGTCTTGAACGGCTTCAGCCCCGTGGAAAAAGACTGTATGAAATTCTTGGTCGTGTCCCCGCTCACGAGACCACTTCTCTGTTCGGTGAATTTTTCGGAATGACTCGCCTTTGCATCGAAATTGAGATTGGTGGGCATATAGTACAGTTTCAGTTCCGAAACCGGCTTGATGTATTTTTTCTGTCCGAGCCATTTGAACGGCGACACATAGGACTGTCCTGAAAAATTCAGCTGATACGCAGCCGAACCCTGGTATGAATCCGAGTTGCTCGAAAGCACGGTGGAGCTGCTGGATCCGCTGTTCGAATAGCTGAAACGCCCGCTGACCGGATCCACGAAATACTTGAGCAGGAAATTCCGGGATGTGGCTCTTTTACTGATGGACACGCTGTAGCCTTTCGATGTGTTGATGGTCTGAATCGCGTTCCACAGCGAATCGTCCGTGATGATGGACCGTTTGGCGAAAATGTCGCTTCCCGGCAGAAATTTGGGGGAGGAGTTGCTCTCCCTGTAATTGGCGTTGAACGGCAGGTTGACGCCCCAGCTCGCCGGCAGCAGTTTGTGCAGGCTGACCGATGCGTTCCAGTTCATGCTTCGCGTGTTCGATCCCTGGCCGAAGCGCTCGTTCACCGTGTGAAAATCCGCATCTTTCTTCGACATGTCCGCATTGATTCGGAACAGATCCGAAATCGCCACATCTGCACTCGCGCGCCAGGCCATGCCCCGGTCCTTGCGCACATTGGACACACGCATTTCATCGAGCCAGATCTCGTCTGAGAAGGGGGCATCCCCGTTGTTCCTGATACCGATCACCATCCAGCGGATGCGGGAAAGCGTGGGCTCTCCCACCACGGTGAGCACCTGGCCGTTGGCCAGTTTTCTGGACATCACATCGAGCCCCTCGGTCATCATGGTCACCTTCATCTGGCTCAGCGTATCGAACGCCACGTCGATATTGTTCCGCTCGTCCCATCCGGAATACACCCTGGGCAGCCGGATCTCGTAATAATCCCCGGCTTCGAAATTGCTGTTCGATCCGAACTGGAGGAAAAATGCCACGGAATCCTCGGCGTACTTGAATGCATCCAGCTTGCCTCCGCCATGCACGAACATCTTGATCCGCTTGTAATTCAGCAGGTTCGCTTCCTGGTACATGGTCTTCTCCGCGATGGCCGAGGCGCCGGAAGCCAGATTATCGGTAATCATGACCAGGGACTGTTCCTTGGAACGGATGTTGTATACGGGATCCACCACGCCCTCCACGTTCGGAGGCGCGATGTATTCATCGGAATTGTCATGGGTGTTGATCACGGAGACCGTGAGCGTTGAATCGTCACTGCTCTCATATTGCAGCGTGTCGTTCAGAGCCACACCCCTGAGCTTCCATTCATTTCCTGTGAGACTGATCTCCGCAATGCGTAGATAGGCCGGTGCTTCCTGGGCATCCACACCGTCCAGCCAGATACGGATGTTCTCGATCGCGGACCAGTCCGGGTTGCCGAGGCTGTCTGACGGTGCATTCAGCGGAAGCCTGTACAGGGCCCAGCCGTGCGGATGCGTCACACCGCCCGCTGCAATGTACTGGACATCCGGACTCGACTTGTCCAGTGAAAAACTGAATTCATAATAATCATTGGCCATATCGATGATCGAATTGCCGTTCAGATCCTCGGTGTCGGGTGTCAGATAGGCGCTGGAGTTTTTGCTGCCTTCCGTACCGTTGTACCGCGTATAATCAATACTGCCTTCCTTGTATGCCCAGTTGTCATAGCTCCAGGGTTCGTCCTCCTGCTTCACCTTGTCCGGCGGTGAAAGCGGACCTTCGGCCCCGTGAATGTCCCAGAAATCATAGGGGGATGCGACACCGTCCGTGACCGTAGCCGGCTCATGGGGATGAAACAGGTCCGGCGGATCCGGTCCCTCGATATTGTCCACGCCCACATCCTCATCGTCTTCGAGCTGCTGGTTGCGCAGCTCGTCCCGGAACTTATCCTCCGTATTCAGCTTGCGGTTCGGAATGGCATCTTCTGAAATGCGTCCCAGATCGATATGCAGGCGGCCCACGTCTCCCTTCACCCAGACCTCCAGAAACCGGCTGTCCTTCTGATCGAAATATCCGGTGGACAGGCCCTGTGAAATACCGAACCAGGACCGGGATGGATCGGCCAGATTGGGATCGGGGTAAAACACCATGTCAAGCACATGGGTCGTGGTCGTGTTGCCGTAATTACTGGTCACTTCCCGGTCCGGCCAGATCTCCTTGATGCTCACCAAGTCATAGGGATTGTACCAGTACATATGACCGCGCGTGTCCAGACCGCGGTTCTCCGGATCCGGAATGGCGCTGAACTGCCAGGCCTTGTCCATGATGCTCAGCGTGATCTGACGGCGGGCGCTTTCGAAATCATCCACGTAGGCGACCCCGTCCCTGTCCCCGGTTTTCTCATTGTTCAGGGTGTTCGGATTGGGAATGATCTGCGCGACTTCGCCCTCGAACGAAACGGACGACCGGCCGGCGCTGTGCAGAAAAGGAACGGCGTCCAGGGCACGGTCGAGGAAGGCGGGTTCGAATTTGAACGCCGTATTCACGTCCCAGACCACGTTACGCATGGGCGCATCCTGGGTGATGCGCACGCGCCGGTCCAGGGTCTGCTGATTCAGGTAGAGCAGCGTGCCGCCGATAAAGGACCGGTTGGCGCCGGATTCCCACAGCGTGTACTCGGCCCGCATGCCCAGGAGCGTCTTTTTGTCCACGGAAAACAACTGCTGGTTTTCATAGTTTATTTCCAGCCGGGCGGAGGGATCCAGGGCCGCCTCGTTCAGCATGGTCAGGCTGCCCGTGAAATAGTCGATTACATAATCCACGTCCTTGGTGAGTTTGCGGTTGTTCAGGGTCACTTCCTCGGAGCCCTCGATCACGTTCATGCCCAGATTGAAGCTGGCACCCCGTGCCGAGGAGTTGACTTCGATGAAAAACTTGCTGCTCCTGCGGATCAGGTCCTGATTCGTTTCATCATAAATTTCAGGCGATGCCAGTTTTTCATCCTGAAACAGCTCATAATACGAGGATCCTTCTTCCGGATCGAACGGCCGCAGCTCCGGAAAGATCAGCTCGCCGCGCGCCAGATTCAGGAAGTTCTCGTTGTTGTCGATGATATTGTCCGGTGCGGGCGCACCGTTCTTGTCGATCTTGTCCAGACCGAAAATTTCCAGAAATCCGGTGGGATCTCCATTGATCGTCATCACCTCTTTCGGATCCCCGGATCCGGTCTGCTGGAATATCTTCAGCTCGAATCCCTCGGAATTGATGTTCCGGCTGCCCAGTGAATACACGTGCCGCCACTCCAGGTTCCAGGTGACATCCACGGGCTGCGGATTCCGGGGCTTGATCAGTTTCATAATCTTGATGATGTCTTTTCCGGACGCATCCGTCACCGCCTTGGTCTGTGTGCCCACTTTTTTGCCGTTCCGCACCGCATAGGTGACGGCCAGAATCTGTTCGTCCCGTATGCTCTGATTGAGCACGATGTACCCGAGCTCCGCGTTGAAATCATAATCCGTAAACGGCTCGAGCCGCTTGAATTTGCCGGGATAGGCCTTCTTGGTGTCCGTGGTCAGTGTATCCTGACCGGCCGTGCTCGTATCCCCCGAGACCGTGGCCCAGGAGTAGAAATAGTCCTGCGAAATCTCGTCCCGGCCCTCGGAACGGTACACATCGATATCGACGATGACAGTCGTGGAATCGTACACATGCAGGCCGTTTTGGATGATTTTGAACTGGTCCCTGTATATCCCGTCCAGAAAGAAGTAAGTGCCGCCTTTGTAGTCGTAGTCCTTGATTTTGTAATTTTCAGAGGAGGCGCCCCCGTCCAGGGACAGCTTTTTCTTCTGTCCCTTTTCCATACTGGCAATGGCCGTGATATCCAGGGGTCCCACTTTCAGTTCGCTTTTGATGCCGAACAGACCGGCATTCTGGGCACTGACCGTGACGAACTGCGTACCGGGCAGGGACAGGCTGACATTACCGGCTTCGATGCTCTTGACAATACCGTCCTCGCCCTGGCTCGTATAACGCAGCTTGATCGCATTCTCGAACTCGAACGGCCGTTCACTGTCCTGATCCACGAAAATCGACAGGTTCTCTCCGATCTTGCCTTCCACCTTGAAACGCTGCGTCTGCTTCATCTGAAAATTCGTGTTGGCCCCCCGTGTGAATGCGGTTTTCACGCTGCTCCGCTTTTCATTGCGCATGCTCGCATCGATCGTGATATCCCCGTTGACGGTGAGGCTCATGGTGTTGCCGCCGAAAATATTCTCGAAGGCCTTGCTCTTGATCTTCGGGGTTTCGATTTTCAGACCGCCGCGCGCCCTGTCCGCTGCAGTGCTGGAAACATGCGTGACCGCATATTCCTTCCACTGCTGTGCGGTGTCGTAAGCATAGCGCCAGCGCAGATATTCACCGAACGTCATCACATGAGGAAAAAGAATGTCCCGTTCCTGATACTTCAGGCGGGCGGTGACGGTTTTTCCGGCAGAATCGATTTTCACATCATGCCGGATAGAGGTCGGATAATACGGACCCAGCTGTGAAAGTGAATCGCCCTGGGAAAAGAGGACCGTGGCCCGGGGCGCACGCATCGGCGCCAGGGGCGAATACGGTTCTGCCAGCCGCAATCCGATTTCCGAATGAAGGGAAGAAACGGAGAGGAAAAAAAAGATCGAAAAGGTGGTAAACATCCCGACACATTTCGATCCGAAGCTTCGGTGTTTATGCATACGTCGCTTTCTATGAGATTGTGAACACTATCGTTTCAGGGCGTCGATTACATCAAAACGGCCGTTAACATTGATTCCGATAGGCATCTCCTTAAATCTGTTCATCCCGTAGAAAGCGTGTAAAAATTAACAATGAAAACCCTCAATTGCAAGAAAAAAATCAATTTTACATATTTTGCCCATTTTAATCTTGCAAAAACCGAGGCTTGTCTCTATATTATCCATCTGTTATGAACAGTGCAGGGCAACCAGCCGCCATCGGGCAGCGTATAATTGTAACGACGGAAAATTCCGGCGGGTTTCAATTTTTTTTGGTCACGGCACCGTTGTACAGCGGCCGTCTAATTGAACGATTGCATTCCTCAGATATGAACGGTTGAATTGTGCGCATTATCACACGCTATATAATAAAGGAACATATCGGTCCGTTTTTCTTCGGCCTGTCCGCCATTGCCTTTATATTTATTCTGAACGTGGTGTTCCGCGAGCTGGGCAGACTGCTGGGCAAGGGGCTGCCGGTTCATGTGATCCTGGAATTCTTTTTTCTGAACATCGCCTGGATTCTCGCGCTGGCCATTCCCATGGCCGTGCTGATTGCCTGCCTGTCCACGTTCGGCAGGTTCTCCTCGGAAAATGAGATCACGGCTCTCAAGGCCAGCGGTATGAACATGCTCTCGCTCATGACGCCCGTGCTCCTGATCGCCTGTCTCCTGGCCCTCGGTATGGAACGGTTCAACAACCTGGTGCTGCCGAATTTCAATTACCGTGCCAAAATTCTCATGCATGACATACGCAAAACCCGCCCGACCATGACCCTGGAGTCCCATGTGTTTTTTGAGGAGATTCCGGATTACTCCATACTCGTGCATGACGTGGATGACCGCTCCAATCATCTCGAGGGCATCATTATCAATGATTCGAGCGATCCGAAAAAAAACCGCACCATCACGGCCGATTCCGGGACGCTTTCCTTTTCGGAAGCCGATGACCGTATGATCCTGGTGCTTTATGACGGTGAGATCCATGAAACCGACCGGGCCAGGCTGGAAAATTATCAGCGCTACATTTTTACCAAGCAGACTTTCTCTTTCGCTTTGGAGGACAGAACCCTGAAGAGAAGCACGGAGGGGGTACGCGGGGACCGGGACAAAACCTCACAGATGATGAAAGACGAGATCGAAGTGCACAGAAGCCGCATCCGGGACAGGCAGGGTAGGATCCGCAACCTGATGGACCGGGAATTCCGGCGCCTGTACCCCGCCTCCTGGCAGCCGTCGCCTGATTCGACTGCAGGGCATTCCTCATTTTCCATGATCGCCGGCAGCCGGCAGCCGGATTCGAGAACGCAGCGGCTGCTCCAGCAGGTCCGGTCCGAGCTGAACATCATTGACGGGTACAAACGATCCATACGCGCGCTCGAAGTGGAGGTGGATAAAAAGGTCTCCATCCCGGTGGCCTGTATCGTGTTCGTCCTGATCGGCGCACCGCTGGGCATGATGGCCAGGCACGGCGGCATGACGGCATGGATCCTGAGCCTGATCTTTTTTCTCATCTACTGGTCCTGCCTCATCGGCGGGGAACAGCTGGCGGACCGCGGTTATATCGCTCCCTGGATCGCCATGTGGATCGCGAATATTCTCGTGGGGGGATTCGGTGTGTTCCTGGTCCTGCATTCCATCCGGGAAACCACATTCATACAGTGGGAACAGTGGTGGCTGAAAATCAAATCACTGGGGCGGCGTCATGGGCATTCTTAGACGTCATATCATTGAACGGTTCGTCAGAACATTCCTGTTCTGCGTGCTTGGCGTCATCGTAATTTTCATTGTCGTGGACCTGGTCGAAAATGTGGACCGTTTCATCGACGCCCATGTGCCCTGGCACGCTGTCGGGCTGTACTATCTGCTGAACATTCCCTTTATCGTGGTGCTGACACTGCCCATGGCCACGATTCTGTCGACCACGCTGCTCGTGGGTTCCATGGCAAAGGACAATGAAACCGTGGCCCTGAAGGCCCTGGGATTCAGTTACTACCAGATCATGACCCTGCTTCTCTTGCTCGGGGCATGCATCAGCATGCTCTCCTTCGGACTGGCCGAAGGCGTGGCGGCCCGCGCCACGCGCAGCCGCGTGGAAATGGAGCGGGCTTATCTGAAAAAACATCTGGACCGGGATCAGACCCGGTACCACGACCTGAATATCCAGGAACCGCCGTACTGGCACATCTCCATGTCCGAATTCGACAGCCGGACATCCGAGGCCAGACAGGTCAAAATCGAGCGGCTCCTTGACAACCGGCGCATTCAAATGCGTATCGATGCGGATCTGATGAAATATGAAAACGGTCAATGGCTCGTCATCCCCGTAAAAAATCCGACCTATCAGCGGTCATTCGAAGGTGAGAATGAGACCGCGGCCGCCATCACGGACACGCTCCGGTTCGGATTCACGTTCACGCCCAAAGACCTGATCCAGGTAAAAATCGTATCCGAAGAGAAGAGCATATTCGAACTGTACAAATTCGCCATGCGCACACGCGCATCCGGCGGTAAAATACACCGCTGGATGACGGATATCCATCTGCGCATCGCATTTCCCATCAGCAATATACTGGTCGTGTTCCTGTGCATTCCGCTTGTATACAATCGCCGTAAAAAGAGCGTGGCCGAGGGCGTCGGCATCAGCCTGCTCATCTGCTTTGTTTATTTCGGCCTGATCAAGACGGGTCAGACCCTGGGTCATAAAGAGGAGCTCGGACCCTTTATCGGAGCCTGGCTCGGGAACATCACGGCCATTCTGGCGGGCCTCGTGAATCTGGTCCGCGTGAGAAAATAACTTGACTTTTTCACTAAAATCCTTATCTTAAATGGCTTACTTGAAATAAATGTTGGTCTTAAGGAGTGTTTGAATGAAACGAACGTACCAGCCCAGCCGGCGCAAACGGAAAAACAAACACGGTTTTCGTTCCCGCATGGCCACAAAAAACGGGCAGCAGGTTCTGAAAAGACGCCGTAGCAAGGGCCGGAAACGGCTGACCGTCAGTGATGAAGTCCGTTAAGCGGCTTCCGTATTCTGATAATCCGACATGATGGTAACAACGCATGATTTCCGATTACCCAAAAAAGAGATACTGAGAAGGTCTTCAGATTTTCGTGATGTGCTTGAAAACGGCACTCGCTGGGACGGAAAAATCATCCGATGTTTTTATAAAAAAGCCGATGAAAAAAAAATCGGCTTTGTTGTTCCCAAGCGGCTGGGAAAAGCCGTATTTCGCAACCGGATCAAGCGGCTGATGCGTGAGGTTTACCGTCATCACCGTCTTGCTGTGGGGAACTTTTGGATTCTCATCATGGCCAAAAAATCAGCGGAACCGATTCGTTTTCAGGAAATGGAAAGCGATTTTCTCAGGTTCACGGTTCAATGCGGACTCACGCTCATCCCTTACGGATCCTGCTCATCGGACTCCTGAAATTTTATCAAAGAACTATTTCTCCTTTCCTTCCGCGTGCATGCCGTTTTTATCCGACATGTTCGGACTATGCGATACAAGCGATTGATAAATATGGGGTTATGAGGGGTTCTTTTTTGTCGCTCAGGCGTCTGTTCCGCTGCCATCCGTTTCATCCCGGCGGATATGATCCCGTACCATAAACTGAATAGGAACAATAAGATGGATAGAAATACCATTATCGGAATACTCATCGTTGCAGCCATCGTGCTCGTATGGAGATCGCCCTGGTACCAGGATAATGTCGTCGGACATGTCGAGCCGGCTGCGGATTCGACAGCCGTCGCTCAGCCTCCCGTGCCTCAGGCAAGACCCGCCGAAACCGAATCCGTTTCAAACGAAGCGCCGGCACCTGCGGCCGCGGGACGCGCGGCCAGGCCGAAAAAGACGACCTCGGTGCGCGATACGGTGCTTGTGGTTTCCAACAACCTTTTCAGGGCCCACCTGTCATCCGTTGGCGGTGGCACCCTGATCAGCTGGGAACTGATTGAAAAAAATCCTGCGGATTCAAGTGAGTACCGTTATAAAACCAGCCTTGAAGAAAACGCACCCGTACAGCTGATCCCGGGTTCCGCAGAGGGAAATCTTGGAATCAGCACGGACCGGGACCTGGACCTGTCTTTCGAAAGTTACCGGCTGGTTGAGAATTCCGTGGATGAAGCCGGAGTCCGGACCATCCGTTTTGCCCTTGATCTGGGGAAAAAATCCCGCGTTGAAAAAACATTCGTCATCCGGCCGGATTTGTATCATATGGAAATGTCGGTGCGCTTCAGGGCTTTCGGCTGGGAGGAAATCAACAATCAGTATTTCGTGGAGTGGCAATCCGGGCTTCAATCCACGGAGCCCAATATCAAAGACGATCTGATGTATTACAAGGCCATGACACTGCAGGGCGGCGAGCGAATCGATTATAAAAAGGGAGAAAAAAAGGGGCAGTCCAGCGGTGAGACCGAATGGATCGCGATCGGGACCAAGTATTTTCTGATGGCGATCATTCCCGGGCAGCCCGGGTCCGGAGCCGAACTGTTTTCGGACAGCGATGAAAACTGGAAGCCGTTTCATGCCCGGCTGGCCATGAGCAAGCAAACCACGGAAACGCATCACTTTAAAATTTTCATGGGTCCCATGGATTATCAGGTGTTAAAAGCCTATCAGACAGATCTGCAAAAATCCATGGATTTCGGGTGGAAACTGTTCAAACCTTTTGCCATCGGTGCCCTTTATGTGCTCCAGTACCTGTACGGCGTGCTGCATAATTACGGCTGGGCCATCATCGTGTTTTCCATTTTCATCAAAATCATTCTCTATCCGCTCACACGGCACAGCTATCAATCCATGCGTGAAATGCAGGCCATTCAGCCCAAAATGAATGCGATCCGTGAAAAGTATAAAAAAGATCCGCAGCGCATGAATGAAGAAACCATCAAGCTGTACAAGACACACAAGATCAATCCCATGAGCGGATGCCTGCCCATGCTGCTGCAGATGCCGGTACTGATCGCCCTCTTCCGCCTGTTCCGCTCCACCATCATGCTGCGTCATGCCGGTTTTTTCCTTATCCGCGATCTTTCGGCACCGGATCATATTCTGGGCTCTGTCAACCTGCTTCCCATCATTCTCGGCGCAGCCATGCTCATCCAGCAGCGGCTCTCATCCACACAGAATCCGCAGCAGAAAATGATGATGTACATGATGCCCCTGTTTCTCACATTCGTGTTTTATAAATTCTCATCGGGGCTGAATCTTTACTATCTGATATTCAACATCTTTACGATTATACAGGAAATGATAGTCAAGAGGGGAAAGGGAGGAGAAGCGTCCGAAGCGGCAGCCGCTGCCTGACCGGTTTTCGCATGATCAGAATGCCCCGTGTCAAATCATCAGGACCGGGGCTTTTTCTATGCAGGACAATCCGGTTCCGCCCGGTTGCAACTCATGGCGATTTCCGGGAATGTAAAACGAACCGGCAAATTCGCCCTGCGGACATTCTTCGGTTCCCGAATGCCCCGAACCCGGGTACCCGATGACCCTATCTCAAAACGATACCATCGCTGCAGTCGCCACACCGCCGGGACAGGGCGGCATAGCCGTCATCCGTATCAGCGGACCGCATGCCCGGGCCTGTATTCAGAGCGTCTTTTTTCCATCAACCGCTGAAAAAAAACCGGCAACCCACCGGGCGGAACACGGATGGATCAGGGATAACGGGGAGCCGATCGACGAGGTGCTTGTAACCTGGTTCCAGGCGCCGAGCTCCTATACGGGCGAAGACGTGGTTGAGATCAGCTGCCACGGCGGAACCTATGTGGCCGGCCGAATTCTGGATTTGATCATCAGGCAGGGGACACGGCCCGCCCGGCCCGGTGAATTTACAGAGCGCGCATTTTTAAACGGAAAGATGGATCTCAGTCAGGCTGAAGCCGTAGCCGATCTCATTCATGCACGTACGGAAGCGGCCCGGGTCGTGGCCGCATATCAGCTCGAGGGCCGGCTTTCCGATGAAATCGCCCGGATGCGGGAACTGTTGACCGAAACATGCGGGCTGCTCGAACTGGAGCTGGACTTCTGTGAAGAGGACGTGAAATTCTCTTCCAGAGACGAGATGGACCGGCGACTTCAGACATTGCAAAGCCGTCTGGAGTCCCTGCTCGGCTCCTTCGCACGGGGGCGGATCTGCAGGGAAGGCATCCGGCTCGTGATTATCGGACGTCCCAATGTGGGCAAGTCCAGCCTGTTGAACCGCCTGATTGAAAAAGAACGCGCCATTGTCACCGATGTTCCGGGCACCACCCGGGACACACTCGAAGAAATGCTCGATGTCGAGGGCGTGCTTTTTATCGTTACGGATACGGCCGGAGTGAGAGAAACACGGGAACCCGTCGAAATGGAGGGTGTGCGCAGAACGCGGCAGGCCATGGATTCGGCGGACATGATTTTATGGGTTCTCGACAATCACGAGTCCTGGCATCCGGAAGATGCTGTGCTGATGCAAAAACTGCAGGAACTGAAAGTCCCGGGATTCTGCGTGATCAACAAATGCGACCTGAAAACCCGGCTCCAAGCGGAACCGGCCGGACAGCATCTGCCGGAATGGCCCGTCCTGTCCGTTTCGGCCAGAACCGGCGCGGGTCTGGACCGGCTGATTCAGGCCCTGAAAAACCGTGCCCTCAGCGGCGACCTGCCCGGAGAAGGGGAGCTGCTGATCACCAAAGCGCGCCACGCCGACGCCATCCGGTCCTGTCTGAACCATCTCGACAATGCCCGGAAAACCGCGGAGCAGGGACTGTCCCAGGAATTCATCGCCCTGGATCTGCGCGGCGCCCTGGACGCACTCGGCCGGATTACGGGCCAGGTCACGAGCGACGACATCCTGAACCGCATTTTCTCGGATTTCTGTATCGGCAAATAAACGCCGGAATCCGGGATGCTCCCGCAACACACGCCCCGTTTCCGCACTCCCACGGCCGGACCCGGCCACCTCAACAGTGTTCCACGTGGAACACTGTCCGCTGTCCCGAATCCGCTTCTTACAAAATCCGCCGGCGCGCGCCGGCCCGGTACCGGCATTTTCATTCGACCGGATGTTCCACGTGGAACATTGTTCTGAAACACTGCCTTGCATTTCGACCGGGATTTGATTAAATTGATGCGCCGTAACACCCCGGGTGTCTGTTTTCCGGGGCTTTGCTGTTTATGGTCGAATCCTGCGGCCGGCCGTATCGGCAGCCGCAAACCGGACCGCTTTTTTCCGGGCCGGATCAAGGAGACAGGGGATGGCTGGTTCCTATGATGTGATCGTGGTGGGAGGGGGTCACGCGGGCTGTGAGGCGGCCCTGGCCGCTGCGCGTATGGGCGCGCACACGCTCATGATCACCATGACCATACATAATATCGCGCAGATGTCCTGCAATCCCGCAATCGGCGGTCCGGCCAAGGGCCACCTTGTACGCGAGATCGATGCCCTTGGCGGTGAAATGGGGCGGGCCATCGACGATACCGGCATTCAGTTCAGGCTGCTCAACAAATCCAAGGGTCCGGCTGTGTGGGCGCCTCGGGCACAGGCGGACCGGCTCGAATACTCGGTCCGTATGCGCTCCGCCCTGGAAGCACAGGCCGGTCTGGATCTGTTTCAGGCCATGGCCGTCCGTGTGCTTGAAAAGAACGGCTGCATTCAGGGTGTTGAAACAGAAACCGGCAGGCAGATCCATTCCCGGGCCGTGATTCTGACCTGCGGCACTTTTCTGAACGGATTGACTCATATCGGCCTGAAAACATTCCCGGCCGGGCGGGCCGGAGAGTTTCCTGCAACCGGCCTTACCGAGAGCCTCTCGGCCCTCGGATTCGAAGCCGGCCGGCTGAAAACGGGAACGCCTCCGCGTGTGGATGGTCAATCCATCGATTTTTCAAAAACGGAAATTCAAAACGGCGATGAAAATCCACAGCCGTTTTCCTTTCAGACGAAGGCCATCACGCAGCCGCAAATCCCCTGTCATCTGACATACACCCGGAAACAGACACACGAACTGCTCCGCTCAGGCCTGGACCGCTCGCCTCTGTACACGGGTAAAATCACGGGCGTGGGTCCGCGATACTGCCCGAGCATCGAAGATAAAATCGTACGGTTTGCCGACAAGGACAGGCATCAGATTTTTCTCGAGCCGGAGGGGCGCCGGTCCGTTGAATTCTACGTCAACGGATTTGCGACCAGCCTGCCTGAGGATGTACAGGTCTCTGCCATCCGGACCATACCCGGCCTCGAAAATGTCCGGATCACGCGGCTCGGATATGCCATCGAGTACGACTTTTTCCCGCCCACCCAGCTCGGGCCGACCATGGAGACAAAGCGTATATCCGGACTGTATTTTGCCGGACAGATCAACGGCACTTCCGGATACGAGGAGGCGGCGGCACAGGGATTGATTGCCGGGATCAACGCCGTGCTGAAACTGCATGGCGCATCCCCTTTCATCCCGGATCGCAGCGAGGGTTACATGGGCGTTCTGATCGACGACCTGGTAACCAAGGGAACCCAGGAACCGTATCGCCTTTTTACATCCAGGGCGGAATACCGGCTGCTGCTTCGTCAGGACAATGCCGATCAACGGTTCATGGAATACGGAGCCGGTTTCGGATTGATCGGTCCGGAATTGCTGGAACGGCTGCATAAAAAAACCGGGGCCATTCGTTTTCTGTTGTCCGCGCTCTCCGATGTCAAGCCCGATCCGGAAACCGTCAACCCCGTCCTTGTCCGAATCGGTTCCGCACCGATCGATCAGCGGCAGGACGTTCTGCGCCTTTTAAAACGTCCCCATCTGACCCTGTCTCATCTTTCTGCAATTCCGGAAGTGGAGGCGCTTCTGGCGCCCCTGAACGAACTCAGGTCCGAAGTGACCGAGCAGGTGGAAATTGAAATCAAATACGAAGGATACTTCGAGCGCCAGCGCGAACAGGTGTCCCGGTACCACGGTCTCGAATCCCGGGCGATCCCGGAGTATCTCGACTATCTTTCGCTCCAATCTCTTTCGAAAGAGGCCCGTGAAAAACTGGATAAAATCCGTCCCTTATCCCTGGGGCAGGCTTCCCGTATTTCCGGTGTTTCCCCATCCGATATATCGGCCCTTGCCGTTCTGATTGCCCGGCGGTCACGGGAAAGGAAAACTCCGGATGAAGGATGACGATCTCCTCATCGCGGTTCTGCGGAACCTCGGTTCGGATGAAAGCATCCTGGATCGCTTTCTCCGGTATCACGATCTGCTGATCGAGTGGAACCGGCGTGTGAACCTGGTTTCCAGAAATGACGAACGTCTTCTCGTCAGGCGGCATTTTATCGATTCGCTGTCCGTGCTGAAAGCCGTCGATTTTCCGGAAGGCTGCCGGCTGCTTGACATGGGCACGGGTGCCGGATTCCCCGGAATACCGATACGGCTCGCGAGACCCGATATCGATCTGGTACTTCTGGAATCAAAAAGAAAAAAAGTGCTGTTTCTAAAACAACTTCTGAAAATGATTCGTCTTGATAAAAACGTCCCCGTGATCTGTGCCCGTGCCGAATCGTCAGCCGGGGAGATCGCTCCGGTGGATGTGGTGTGCAGCAGGGCCGTGGCCGATACGGCCAGCCTGATCAAATGGAGTCTTCCTTTATTAAAGGAGACCGGGCGTATCGTTGCCCTGAAAGGACCGGATGCCGCAACCGAATTGGCGGCACTGCCCGAAGATTCCCGGGCACAGATTCGTGAAGCACGGCTGATCCGTTATGAACCGTTTCCCGGAATTCTGAATGATTCCTGGCGGCATGTGGTTGACATTCACATTGAAAAGCAGTTTTAATTTATTGTTTATTATAGAATTAAATACATAATGACCAACACAATAATCAAGAAATTATCCGATTATTTTCATTATAATCAATTGTTTACGCGCCTTTCTGAAAATTCCGTCCTGGATATCAAGGGCCTGTACGGATCCTCAAAAGTGCTGTTCATGCAGGAGCTGCTTGAAACAGGTCCCGGTCTCGTAATCATGCCGGAAGAGAACCGGGCCGAGCAGCTGGCCGACGAGGCCATGCAGCTTTTGGGTGACGAATCCGTGGCCCTTTTTCCCGCCTGGGAAGACCGGACCATGCCGGCCACGCTGAATCCCAGGCAGGCCGGAATGCGCATGGAAGTGCTTCGTGATCTCTTAAGCCATGAACTGAACCTGGTCATCACGTCTGCAGAGGCATTATGCCAGCCCCTTCCGGATCCGGATGCAATGCGTCAAAACCGCATCGACCTGCGGCCGGGGAGCCGGATCAGCCTGACCGCCCTGATGAAACGCCTGATCGAATTCGGATACACACGCGAGCCGGTCGTGGAACGGCCCGGTGAAGTCTGTCTGCGGGGCGGCATTCTGGACATTTTCCCCTATACGGGAGAGTGCCCGCATCGCATCGAATTTTTCGGAGACGACGTCGAATCCATCCGTTCATTCGATCTTGCCTCGCAGCGGTCCACGGGACGGACGGACGCGCTGCACCTGATCGCTTCGCCGGATACCTGGGCGCCCGCAGAAAGCACGCTGCTGGATTATGTCGATACTGCTTTCTGGATCTTTATCGAGGACAGGAGCCTGTTCGATCGTCCGTTCTCAGGACAGGCCGGAGAACACGATTTTCAGAAACGGGCGATGACACGCCTGGACGATGCCCGTGCAGCGCATCGTACGGTTTTGCATCATACAATTTCATCGGCTCCCGAAACGGTTCAGCTGAACATCCTGCCCATACCGCCGCTGGGAAGATCGCCTTCCGTCATCCGGCAGCAGATCGGAAAATGGTTGAAAAACAGCATGGTCTGTCTGATGTGTGATCAGCCGGTTCAGGTGCAGCGCATGGTGGATTTTCTGGATACCGAGGAAAATCCCATGCAGAATTTTCATGTGATGCACGGGCCGATAAAATCCGGTTTCCAGCTGCCGTCCGCCTCCCTCGTTATCATCACGCAGGCCGATTTATTCGGACCCATGATTTACCGCAGGCGTCCGAAAAAACGCTTTGTCGTCAAGGCGGAACCGATCAGGGAAATGTCCGCTCTGACTAACGGCGACTATGTCGTCCATATCGATCACGGCATCGGCATTTACCAGGGGCTTGAAAAAATCGTTGTCGCCGAATCGGAACGTGAATGCCTGTCCATACGCTATCAGGACGGCGATATGCTCTATGTACCCGTCGAGAAAATGGAACGCGTTCAGAAATATGCCGGCCGGGAAAGCGTTCTTCCGGAAGTCAGCAAACTTGGAAGTCCGCAATGGGACAGGGTCAAGGAGCGCACGAAAAAATCGGTTGAAAAAATCGCCCGCGAACTGATCCTTCTTTATTCAGTCAGGCAGTCCAGGCCCGGACTCGCCAGTGCTCCGGACACACCGTGGCAGCGGGAGCTCGAGGCTTCGTTCGTCTACGAAGAAACCCCGGATCAGGCCGCCGCCATCCAGGATGTGAAAAATGACATGGAAAAACCGGTGCCCATGGACCGGCTGATTTGCGGCGACGTGGGCTATGGAAAAACCGAAGTGGCCGTTCGCGCAGCCTTCAAGGCCGTCAATGCCGGATATCAGGTGGCCCTGCTGGCCCCGACCACGATTCTTGCACAGCAGCATCATCAAACCTTCTGTGAGCGGTTGTCTCCGTTTCCCGTTCGCATCGATATGCTCTCCCGGTTCCGAAGCAAAAAAGAACAGGCCGATATAGTGAATCTCATGAAAACGGGATCCGTTGATATCGTGATCGGAACCCACCGGCTTCTCTCCGGGGATGTGGGCTTTAAAAACCTGGGACTTCTGATTATCGACGAAGAGCAGAAATTCGGTGTGCGGCACAAGGAGCGTCTCAAGGCGTTTCGAGAAACCGTGGATGTACTTGCCCTTTCGGCCACACCCATTCCGCGAACCCTCAACCTGTCTCTGGTGGGGATACGGGACATGTCCGTGATCAACACGCCACCGCGCGACCGGCTGCCGATTCACACCGAAGTGTTGCCGTTCGATGAATCGATCGTGGCAGAGGCCATGCACCGCGAGCTGAACAGGGAGGGTCAGATCTTCTTTGTGCACAACCGAATCCAATCCATTCATGCAGTCGCGAGAATGGTCGAACGGATCGTTCCGGGTGCAAGGATCGCCATTGCCCACGGACAGATGCATGAACACGATCTCGAAAAAATCATGGTGGAATTTACGGAACACAAATATGATTGTCTGGTGGCCACCATGATCGTGGGATCCGGTCTGGACATGCCCCATGTCAATACACTTCTGGTCAACCGTGCGGACCGCCTCGGGCTTTCACAGCTGTATCAGCTCAGGGGCCGGGTGGGACGATCGAATCAGAAGGCCTATGCCTACCTGTTCACGCCGCCGGTTCACCAGCTGAAACCGGAAGCGATCAAGCGCCTGCGGACCATCGAAGAATTCACGGAACTGGGAGCGGGATTCCAGATTGCCATGAAGGATCTCGAGATACGCGGTGCCGGAAATTTGCTCGGTTATCAGCAAAGCGGTTATATGGATGCCGTGGGATTCGAATTATACACCAGGCTCGTGGCCGAGGCCGTCGAGGAACTGAAAGAGGCTTCGGATATGCACACACCGGCCGTCAGACCGGTGGCGTGCCAGGCCCAGATCGACGAAGACGCCTATTTCCCCGATTCCTACATCGACGATGACAACCTCCGGCTGAATCTGTACCGGCGCCTGGCCGGTATTCAGTCGGAAACTGCATTGGATGATTTTGCGGAGGAGCTGAAGGACCGTTTCGGACCGCCGCCCGTGAGCGCCCTGAATCTGCTGTCCCTGTTTCATCTTCAGCTCACCGGCCGGGACAGACAAATCATGCAAATACGAATCGAGGGAAACAAGCTGCGTCTTTTCTTCGATCCATCCTTTCCGGACAGGTTTGAAAATCCGGACCAGCTTTCACGGTTCCTTCGCGGGATCTCTGAAAATTCGAAAATGCCTGTCCGGTTTTTGACATCTCACGGTCTTGGCATTGAAATGAAACTGCCCGAAGACCGTCTTTCATTCACGAAAAAATGGTTGCAAAGCTGGGGCTAATTGAGTATATTTTTTTTTCGTAATTTAAACATTGAATATGGAGGTCTCATGTTTCGACGCTGGACAATGATCACTGCACTAATGGTGTCTCTAATGACGATGTTTTGGGGATGTGGCAAAAATTCTCCCACGCTGGCCAGAATCGGAAACCGGTTCACCATTACAGAGGACGATTTTAAAGAAGTGGCCGCCGTCTTTCAAAAAGCGGATACACCCGAGGAAAAGCTCGAAAATCTGAACAATCGTCTGAACGACATGATCGATACAAAAATCATTCTGCTGTCCGCCTATGATGCGGGATATGATCAGGACTCTACCGTACTGGCAGCAAAAAAGAGCACCCAGGCCCAGAATTGTCTGACACAACTTTTTCAGCTTGAGATCGTCAATAAATTCATACCCGAGTCCGAACTGCGCGATATGTACGCGAAATCCGGCAAGGCGCTCGTGGTCAGGCAAATTTTAATCTCGGTGGCGCCAAACAGCGATTCCATCGAAGTGGTCCTGCAGAAAAAAATTGCCGAAGATATCATGGAAAAGCTGAAGAATGGAGAAAATTTTGAATTTCTGGCCAACCGGTATTCCAATGACCGCAGAACCGCTGTACGGGGCGGCCTTATGGATACCCTGCATTACACAATGGCAGGCGATCCGATTCAGGAGGCCGCGTTTTCAATGAAGAAAGGCCGGATATCGGATATTATTGAAGACAATGCGGGATTTCATATTTTGAAGCTGGAGAACGTTAAAAAACTCGAACAGCCGCCCTATAAGGAAATGCGGCCAAAACTGAAAAGCAAAATTCAGCGTTCTAAAAATGAAGCAATCGGAACGGCCGCCCAGGAATACTGGGACAACCTGAAAGAAGAAAAACATGTGGCCTGGCAGGAAGACAATATGGATTCTCTGCTCGGCATCATGCGTCCCTGGAATTCATCGCTGAAAGACTCTTTAATCGGCGGTCTGGACGGTCTTCCGGAGTCCATGAAATCGATGCCCCTGGTCATCCATGACAATGGCCCGGTTACGGTTCTCGATTTCAGAAACTGGATGAGTACCATCACGGGTGATCAGGATCGCATCCGGGGCGGCGTAAGAAACCGGCGCGCGCTGGAATATTACCTCAACAATCTGATGATGTCGCAATTGCTTTCGGAGATCGCGGAGAAAAAAGGATTGCATAAACATCCGGACGTTGTTAAAAACGTGCACCGTGTGATGGAAAGTAAAATGGTTCAGTTTTTTATCGAACGCGAAATCTACGGCACAATCGAACCCACGGACCAGGAGCTCGGACAGTATTACGAGGCCAATCTTGCGGACAAGTACACGCCGGCCCCCAGATTGAGGGTTCAGGAAATCGTGGTCGACAATGAGCCGATGGCCTATCAGATCATCGCATGGGCACAGGCCGGTCAGGACTTTCAAAAACTGCACGACAAACATTCAATCAAACCCAACAAAGATAAAAACAAGGGAATCGTGATTATCCGCAACAAACGATCCAACCTTTTTGCCTGTGCGGACACGCTGGCCGAAAATGAAATCGGCGGTCCCATTATACTGTCGGACACGCGATATTCTGTGATCAAGCTGCTCATGCATGAAGATCTTCCGCCGGATCCGCTTGATAAAATACTGTATCGTGTCCGCAACGACCTGATCAACGAAACCAAAAGAACAAAAAAAGAAGCCTGGCTGGCGGAACACCGGCAGGATTATACAATCTCGGTGAATAACGCGCTGCTTCAGAAAATCGCGGATTCATTATAGGGTAACGGTCAATCATGTTCAAATACATCATACGCACGGTTCTTCTCTTTGTCCCGCTGCTCTTTTTCGGCTGCGGATCACAGATCGACGATTCGGATCTGGTTGCGAAAGTCGGTGATGCGGTCCTTACGAAACAGGAAATGAAAGCGCAGATGGCCCGTGAGGGGTATCAGCCGGATCAGGAAAAAACGTTTGTCGACCGCTGGATTCACAGGGAGCTGCTGTACCAGGAGGCGCTTCATCTGCATTTGAACACTTCCCAGGATCTGAAACAGGAGCTGATGCGCATTCAAAAGGAGCTTCTGATCAACAAGCTCCTGGAACGCACCTATAAGGAGAAGATCCGGATGACGGATGAGGAAATCCGGTCCTACTATGACCAGAACATTTCCGATTTCAAACTTACGGAAGACGATGTGCGTATACAGCACATTCTGACCGAAACCCAGTCGGAGGCCAGCCTTGCCCTTCAGGAGATTCAGACAGGTCAGCCGTTTGAATCCGTTGCAAAGACCCGTTCAATGGATGCCTTCGCTTCGCAGGGCGGAGAAATGGGCTATATTCAAAAGGGAGACGTGATTCCTGAAGTTGAACGATGGGCTTTTCGTCTGGCCAGGAACGATGTGTCCCGTGTTTTTTCAAGTTCGTTCGGTTATCATATCATTAAAGTGATTGACAAGCGTTCGGCAGGGGAAACCCGGCCGCTTTCAGAAGTTCAGCCGGAAATCATGCAGCGTCTGCGTGTGATCAAGGAGGGCCAGGTGTATTATGATCTGCTTTATCAGCTTCAGAATCAGAACAAATACTATGTTTTTCAGCCGATAGAGCCCTCTGCAGCCGCCGATTCTGCAGAAATCCCGGAACTGTTGATCAATCCTTAAGGAGATCTTGTGCGTTATCAAAAATATTTCCGGTTTATCGCCGGCTGCCTTCTCTGGTCCTCATTATTTGCAGAAGACTTTATCGACGGCATTGTCGCCATTGTCGGCGATGAAATCATCCTGTATTCCGAACTCATTCAGACCACACAGGGATTTGCCATACAAATGGGACTGAATCCGAAGACCCAGTCCGCAGAAATAGACGCGCTTCAGAAAGATATTCTGGACAATCTGATTTCTGAGCGGGTGCTGCTCGACAAAGCCAAAGAAGATACGATCACGGTTGAAGATCAGCAGGTGGATATGGAGCTCGATAATAAAATTCAGGAGTTTGTCAGGCAGCTGGGATCTGAAAAAAAAGTGGAAGCACAGTTCGGTATGTCCATTCAGAGAATAAAGCGGGACTACAGGGAAGAAGTGCGCAAACAACTGATTGTTCAGAAGGTCCGGGCAGAGAAGCTGCAGACCCTGACCGTATCGCGTCATGACGTCGAAGAATTCTACCATCAGATGCAGGACAGCCTTCCCGAGCGAAAACCCATGGTGCATATGCGGCACATTCTGATGACCATCAGGGCCAGTGACGACACCAGAACATCGGCCCTTGCGCTCGTCCAGGAAATTCAGAAAAAACTGAAAGCCGGCGAAGATTTTGAATCCCTGGCCAAGACATATTCCCAGGATCCGGGAACGTCAGGCCGCGGCGGCAATCTCGGATTTGTAGGACGCGGCATGCTGTATCAGGAATTCGAGGATGCCGCATTTCTGCTGGAAAAGGGCGAGGTCTCGGATATTGTGGAAACACCGGTCGGTTTTCATCTCATTCAGCTTGTCGATAAGCGGGATGATGAAGTCAATGTGCGCCATATTCTGATCCGTCTCGAGACCTCCGACACCGATGAATCGCGCATCACAGAGAAAATGGAATCCATTCGCCGTGACATCGAAAACGGCGCTTCTTTCGAGGATATGGCCCGGCAGTATTCCGAGGATGAAACCACCCGGGAAACCGGCGGGGATCTGGGCTGGCTGCCTGTTGAGATGCTCCAAATCGAACAGTTCCGAAACCTGGCCTATTCGCTTAAAGCCGGTGAGATCAGCGAGCCCTTCAAAACCCCCTTTGGATTCCATTTGGTCAAAATGGAAGAAAAACGTCCCGCACGCAAACTGAATCTTACGGACGATTACGAGGATATAAAAAACATGACCCTCAACATGAAACAGCAGCGTGTGCTTGCGGATTGGGTCGAAGAGCTGAAGAAGGGGCTGTATATAGAAATTAAAGAGGATCTGTTATAGTCAACGACTGACCTTATCAAGCCCCGGTGAATACTCCGGGGCTTTCTTTTTATTTCCGCCGTCACTGAATTGGCAGGCAAATCTCATGTGGGGAACCATCGGTTCAATCTTCTTCTGGATCATCCTGGTCATCGGAGTCGGCCTGATCCCCTTCGGATTGGCCGGCACATTTCTCATCGTGCTGGCCGCCTTCGTTTACGGGCTGATCACCGGATTTGCTGAAATATCCATGGGATTTATCCTTGTGCTTTTATCCATGGCCGTGGGTATGGAACTGCTGGAATCACTTATGGGCGCAATTCTTGCTAAAAAATTCGGAGGATCGAAGTGGGGCATGGCCGGCGCCTTTATGGGCGGACTCATCGGTGCCGTGCTGGCCACACCTGTGTGGCCGATTCTCGGAACGCTCGTCGGCGGATTTCTAGGATCTTTTCTGGGCGCCGCGTCGTTTGAATTTGTGCACAGGCGAAGAACCGGACATGCGTTTCGTGTCGGAGCCGGCGCTTTTCTGGGAGCCCTTGGCAGCAAAATCACGAAAATCATGGTGGCAGTGATCATGCTTGTATTGATCGGCAACAGGCTGATCTGAAATCCGGAACCATGGAAAACCCGCCGGTCGGAGGCCATATGCGGACGCGTATCGCGTTGTTCCTGATTCTGTTTGTTCTGTTTGAGACATCGGTTTTGTGCCAGGAATCCGTCTATTCCGGCCTGATTATCGCACGTGTCAAATACCGGGGCGGCGGTGACTGGTACAATGATCCGTCTGCCATCCCCAATCTGGCACGATTCATTCGCGAACATACGCTGACCGATATCGCGGAACGGGAGGCCCGCATTTCACTGACCGATGAGTCCCTGTTCAGCTACCCGGTACTTTTTCTGACAGGACACGGGCAGTGGTTGCTCTCCGATTTCGAGGCGGAGCGCCTGAGGACCTATCTCTTAAACGGCGGTTTTTTGTATGTGGACGATGATTACGGGCTGGATGCGGATTTTCGAAAGGCCATGAAAAAGGTATTTCCCGAGCGCGAGCTGAACGAATTGCCTTTCAGTCACGGTATCTATAAAATTCCCTTTTCTTTTCATAACGGTTTGCCCAAGATCCATGAACATGACGACAAACCGCCGCGCGGTTTCGGACTGTACGACAGCAGAGACAGGCTCGTCGTTTTTTATACATTTGAAACGAATATCTCCGACGGCTGGGCAGATCCGCAGGTTCATGAGGATCCGACGGAAAAGCGCGAAGCTGCCCTCAGAATGGGAACCAACATCATTCTCTGGGCACTCATGCATTGATCCGGACCGGATGAACCGTCACCGGACAATGACCATCATTCGTTTACAAAGGCCGGACATATGATGTCAGTCATGCATTCTCAATACCGGCGTATTCATCGGGCGCGACTGGTCCTCAAGGGCCGCACCCTTGTATTCCGTGCAACGGCGGTCCTGTCCATCATGAACATCCTTTTTCTGTGCATCCTCCTGCTCGAAACCCTGTTGTATTTCTCCCCGGCCGTTCGTACGGGTCTGGTGATTGTATTCACGGCATTGGGCCTTCCATTATGTTTCTGGGGTGTTCTCAATCCCGTTTTTTCATTTTTCCGCAAGACCGATCCCGAAGATGATGTCATGGCGCTGAAAATCGGCCGCCATTTTCCGCACATCCGGGACCGCCTGCTGAACGCCCTGCAGATCATGGGGCATGCGGAAAACACGGCGGACGGAACCTCCGCGCGTCTTGCAGAATCCGCATTTGCGCTGGTCGATCATGAGACGCAGAATCTGGATTATACGGCCGCCGTCCGGTCCTTTTCTCTGGTCCCTTCCGTACGGCTTTTCCTTTTTCTTCTGGTCACGGCCATGACACTGATTTTGACCGGACATCCGGTCCAGTCCGCCCTGATCAGGTTATCGCATCCATCCGTGGCTTTTGAAAGACCCAGACCGTTTCAATGGATCATCGAACCCGGCTCCATACAGCTCACCCAGGGTGACAGCCTGACCATATCCGTGCGTTTCTTCGGCGATACTCCGGAAAGCGTCCAGCTCATTATCGGCAAACCGGACAACGGCTCCCGCAGAATTCAACTGGATCCGCCTTACACGGCCGAAATCGCACCTGTGAAGTCGTCATTCCGGTACCGTATCCGTGCGGATCAATATGATTCTGATTGGTTTCAGGTGGACATTCAGCGATATCCGACGGTACGCAGTCTTCAGGTTAAACTGAATCCGCCTGCCTATACCGGATTGCCCGACCAGGTCCTGGAACCGAATACCGGACATATCGAATCCGTGCGCGGCACCCTGGCCCATATATCCATCAAGGCGGATCAGGAGCTGCGCCGGGCCGTCCTTCAATTCGAATCCGGAAACCGGAAACCTTTCACGGTTCAGAATAATCACGGCCGTCTGGTCTTTACGGTGCACCGCACGGATCAGTACCGGATCGCCATAGAAGACACGCAGGGACTGAAAAATAGTAATCCGATTCAATACGCCATCCGCATCCGGCCGGACCTTTCGCCTGTGGCAAGGATCACGGTGCCGGGTAAAAACGTGGATCTGGATGATCAGATGCTGCTGAACCTGGTTCTCGAAGCCGAGGATGATTTCGGTTTTTCAGATACCCGTCTGGCCTATTGGATCGAACACGGCGGCCGGGAAGCGGAAGGTCCGGCGGATACCGTGTTCGTTCCTCTGGCGGACAGACCTGAGCATGAACGCTTTTTTACGCTCGCTCATGCATGGAACCTGGATGGAATCGGCCTGATGCCCAAGGATGTGATCGGTTATTTTTTTGAAGTCTGGGACAATGACATGATATCCGGTCCCAAGCGGGGTCGAAGCGATTCCTATACGGCCCGGTTTCCATCCCTGCTCGAAATATTCGAAGATGTCAATCAGATGCAGAACGATCAGGCACAGTCCCTGGAGAGTATGGCCCGCCAGGGTTCCGATCTGGAGCAAAAACTCAATGAGCTGTCAGAAGACCTGAAGGCCGAACGCGAAATACACTGGGAGGAAAAACGCCAGGTCCGGGAGCTCCTCGAAAACCAGATGCAGCTCGAAAAACAGATGGATTCACTCATCGATCAAATCGATGATATGACGGAGCGTCTGAAGAATCATGATATGATATCCGGCGATGTGCTTGAAAAATACGAAGAACTTCAGAATATATTCCAGGAGATGGCCACGCCGGAGCTTCAGGAAGCCATGAAAAAACTGCAGGCCTCCATGGAAAATATGGACGACGAGGCCATGCGCCGTGCTGTTGAAGACATGGAGATCAACCAGGACATGCTGATGAAATCCCTGGAAAGAACCATCGCTCTTCTTAAAAAAATCCAGATGGAACAGAAAATCGATGAAATGATACATCGCGTAGAAAATCTGGCCCGCGAACAACGGTCCGTGAACGATTCGCTGTTGAAACAAGGGGCATCCGATCCGCTGGCAGAAAAGGAACGGGAACTGAGTCAGGAAGCCGGAGGTTATGAGCAATCCATGGAAAGCCTGGCTGAAAGCATGCAGCAGGAGACCGATATGCCTGTTCAGGAAATGCAGGCGCTGATGGATTCTCTGAATCAATCTCCCGTTTCCGGACAAATGTCCCAAATGAGCGACAGCCTGTCCGCAGATCGGACCCAATCCTCCGCCATGATGGGCATGCAGATCTCACAGAATCTTTCGGGCATGTCCGAAGGATTGCAGCGCATGAAAGAGTCCATGCAGTCCAGACAGGATCAAAAGGCAAGGCAGGCACTCGAGAGGGCTGCATTTCAGACGCTTCAGCTTTCCCAGTCACAGGAATCATTGATGCAGCAGATGCAGCGGGGCACAATGGGATCCTCCGAATCCGCCCAGCGTCAGGCCGCGATGATGCAGGGTGTCCGGCAGATTTCAGATTCCCTTTACAAGGCCTCGATGCAGATGATGCAGATGTCACCGCAAATCGGTCAGGCCCTGGGCAGTGCCCGGTCAGGCATGGAACAGGCCGCACAGATGATTCAGCAGGGGGAATCGCCATTCAGAAAACAAGCTTCGGCCATGGGCGCGCTGAACGAAACCTCTGCACTGCTTCAGGACATGCTTGGAAACATGCAGGGCGGAATGGGCGGATCCGGTCTTGAGCAGCTGATGTCCCAGCTTGGTGATATGAGTGAGCAGCAGATGGCCCTGAACAGAAAACTTGCCGACATGCTCGGCCAGGGTCAGCTCAGCCTGCAGCAGCAGGCCGCGCTTTCCAGGCTTGCATCCGAACAGCGGGCCATACAGAAACATATCGAAAAACTGCTGAATGAATACGGTGAACGGGCTGAGGTGGCCGGACGCCTCGGGGAGCTGATCCGGGAAATGGAAAAGGCGGTTCAGGAACTCAATGAAAATCCCTCGTCCAAAACACTCGAGCGCCAGGAGCAGATCCTGTCAAGATTGCTTGACGCGCAGCGGTCCGTACACGAACGAGACTTCAGCAGGATGAGGGAGGCTATATCCGGCAGGGATATTGTCAGGAGAGGACCTGCAGGGATCTCACCGTCCGGAAATCCGGATATGAAGGAACAGCTTCTCAGGGAACTGCTGCGCCTGAATGAGGCCGGTTATTCGAGGGATTATCAGGCCCTGATACGCCAGTATTTTCAATCGCTGATCCAACAGATGGAAGAGGACGGCGCAGCGTCTCCGGAGACCGAATGATCATGCGTCAAAAAATAACATCGCTTCTGACTGAACGTTCCGTTCATCACATGTTCATATTCGGTCTGCTCATGATATCCCTTCTGCCGGCCGTATCCTCCGGCGCCCAGGATATCGGACAGCTGTTACGGCTGGGTACCGAGTACGAAACGGCCGGACACTGGAAGCAGGCAAGGCAGCTTTATGAATCCATGCTTCTCGATAATCCGGATCATCCCCTGATTATCGACCGATTGAAATCCCTTTACATCCGGACGTTCGCATTCGACGATGCCAGAAATCTGCTCGAAAATGAGATTCGACGCAACCCCGGCCGAGTGTCCCTTGAGGTGGATCTGGCCCATGTCATATTCCTGACGGGCAATGAAAAGGATGCTTTGGACCGGTGGTATACTCTGCTGAAGCGTCATGAATTCGATGCCGGAATCTATCCGTTGATCGCCGACGTGATGACGGATGAACGTCTGTACGACAAGGCGGCGGACGTCTACCTGCTGGCCCGGAAGAATCTGCGCAACAACACGCTTTATGCGGTCAATCTTGCCCAGCTTTACGCGGCACAGCTTAATTTCAGGGATGCCAGCAGAGAACTGGTTCTTTATTTGAATCGGAACCGGAACCAGCTGCACTATGTAAAAAGCGTCTATCTGCGTTTTCCTGTTTCAAGCCGGGTGCTCACACAGCTCGAGGAACCCATTCTCGATGCAGTCGAAAAGAATCCGGATGCGCTGTTCCTGTATCAGTTGCTGACAGCTGTTTATGAACATCATGGTCTTTACGACAAGGCCCTGAAAATGATACTTGCCCTTGAAAAAAGACCCGCCAAGGAAAACCGGGGAAACGCGCTTTTTTCGTTTGCGGAAACCGTATTTACACAAGGTGCTGTGCAAGAGGCCAAAACGGCTTATCTTGAGATACTCACAAGTTATCCACGGTTTCAACATCGCAATCAGGTGCTGATCGGGCTGGCTAAATGTTATGAAGCCGAAGAAAATCCTGAAAAGGCCGTCTCGCTGTATCAGCAGATTGCGGATGAGTACCCGGATCGTGGTTTTTCCGCATCCGCCCTGCTGCGCAAGGGGCTGATACAAAGGGACGCTCTGTTTGACGTTCGCGGTGCCGTGCAAACCTTTCAATATCTGATTCGCCAATACCAGGGAAGTTCCGAACACGGTACAGCCGAGCTGGAACTCGCCTCCTGCTATTTGAAATTAAATCAGTGTGATTCCGCTTCGATACTTCTCAATAAAAACGTTTCTGACCCTGTAAGCCGTTCCTCCGGCCACCGGATGCAGTCATTGTTTCTTCTCGCGCAATCCCAGTATTTTCAGGGTTCATTCTCGAACGCCCTTACCTGGCTCGATTCCCTTTCAGCAGGAAAATGGCTTTCGGATTCTTTTCAGCATCCCCTTGTAAACGACGCATTGCGTCTTCGTTTTTTTATCAAACAGCATCAGGAGCGCTACCCTGTTCAGCTTCAGCGTATATCCCATGCGGACTTTCTTATATTTCAGCGAAAATTTGACCAGGCCCTGGTAATCCTGGACAGTCTGACCGCAGGAAAATGGACAGCGCCGATTCAGGCGGATGCTTCTTTCCGAATCGGATCCACAACCCTGTCAATGAACCGTTATACTGCGGCCCTGAACCATTTTCAAAAAATTCCTGATACATTTCCTCATCATTATCTTGCCGATCAGGCCATCGAACGATGTGGCACTATTTACGAAAAAATGGGACAAAAAAAATCCGCTGTAAATCAATATGAACGGTTACTCACAGATTATCCACATAGTCTGTTTGCTGACGAGGCAAGAAACCGTATTCGTATTCTTGAACAGGACAGGTCATGAAAAGACTCTTTATCCTTCTTTTTTCAGGGTGTCTGCATGCACAAAACATCCTGATTCCGATGGATCTCACCCAGACGGATCATTTGAAAGCATACGGTATCGCCTATGCCGTACTTGAAAAAGGCATTCAGGTTGAATGGCTGCTGAATTACCGCGGCGGCAGTTTCAAGATGCGTTCCGACCCTTTTATCTCGAGACTGTGCCGTATACGGGGTGTGTCCTTCGATAATATATCAGGTGCGGATATCACCACTGTCTATCAGACCATCGAATCGAACAATATGGAAGTTGTTCTGCTGGAAAAGGCACCTGAAATCGCCGTATATACGCCCCCGAACAAACAGCCCTGGGACGATGCTGTCACACTGGCACTGACATATTCCGAAATTCCCTATGAAACCCTGTTCGATGACAGGGTTCTCGAAGGTGAGCTGCAAAAATATGACTGGCTTCATTTACATCATGAAGATTTTACAGGCCAATATGGCAAGTTTTATGCAAGTTATCACAATGCAGCATGGTATATTCAGCAGCAGGAGCTGTACGAATCAGAGGCAAAGCGGCTGGGATTCGACAAAGTTTCCAAACTCAAATTGAGCGTGGTCCTGGCCATCCGCAATTTTGTCACGCAGGGCGGCTTTCTTTTTGCCATGTGCTCCGCAACGGATTCATACGATATTGCACTCTCCGCACATGACACCGATATCTGCGACTCTGTTTTCGATCACGATCCTCCGGATCCGGATTGTCAGAATAAACTGGACTACGATGTCTGTTTCGCTTTTGAGAATTTTTCTCTTTTTGTCAATCCCATGATCTATGAATATTCGGACATCGATATCACGCCGCCGAATCAACGTGTCGATCCGAATGCATCCCGGGATTATTTTACCTTATTTGAATTTTCGGCCAAATACGATCCCGTACCCTGCATGCTGACACAGAATCATGTATCGGTGATACACAATTTTATGGGACAGACGACCGGATTTCATAAACATCTGATCAAGAAATCCATTGTGATCATGGCTGAAAAAGAAGGATCTGATCAGGTAAAGTATATTCATGGAAATATCGGTCAGGGAACGTTCACTTTTCTGGGCGGTCATGATCCGGAGGATTATCAGCATTTTGTGGGAGATCCGCCGACCGAGTTGTCCCTGCATAAGAATTCTCCGGGGTACCGGCTCATTCTGAACAATATCCTTTTTCCGGCAGCCAGGAAACAAAAACGAAAGACATAATATAAAGAAAGAGTATTAAAAAGAATAAAAAATGGTAGTAGTAGTCCTGTGAATGATGTGCGCAGCAACACCGGATGCCAGGCGCATCGTTAAAAAAACCCGGTGTTTATAGATCCCAAAAGATCCATGATGAATTGTGGGCTGGATGTGGATAAAAGCCGTTCGAGATGTGTATAAACGCCTTTACGGGCAATGAAAATTCGGGACAGGGCCGGCAATCCACAACGGATCCACAAAAGAGACAGGGATATTCACCTGTCATGCACATTTTACGATGCGTTTATTTTTATGTGTAACTATTGACTTTTTTAGAATTTCTTGTTATAATAAGAGGCTTTTAAGTGGAGTAGTCTGCTCTGACACAAAGGAGAGGGGAAGCCGCTTTCTTTTTATAAAAGAACGGAGAAGAAAGCGGCTTCTCTTTGATCCATATGAGCACACATATGTTTGAATAGTCTGGGAAATTCATGGACGGTACAGATTCGGGGATTCTCTATGTGGTGAGCACCCCGATTGGGAACATGGAGGATATTTCTTTCAGGGCGGTACGCGTTCTGAAAAGTGCCGGGATTATCGCTGCGGAAGACACCAGAAGAACGCGGATTCTCATGATGCATTACGGAATTGACGGCCGCCTGGAAAGCTATCATGATTTTAACAAGGAGAAGAAAACCACACATCTTGTAAACATCCTGCTTTCCGGCCAGGATATCGCCCTGGTGTCCGATGCAGGCACACCGGGTATTTCAGATCCGGCATATCGTCTGATACAGGCGGCACTTAAACACGGGGTACACATCGTGCCCATACCGGGTGCGACGGCCGCCATTACGGCGGTCAGCGTGTCGGGCCTGCCCACGGACCGGTTTGCATTTGAGGGTTTTCTCCCGGTAAAAAAAGGACGCAGGCGCAGGCTGGATGATCTGAAAACCGAAAAAAGAACCATTATACTTTACGAATCGCCACATCGACTCATTCGAACACTTCAGGACTTATGTGATACTTTGGGTGACCGTTCCGTAGCCGTTTGCAGAGAGCTCACAAAAAAGTTCGAGGAAATTGTGAGAACAACGCTTTCAGATGCGGTTCAGCAATTTTCGAAAAGGACGGTCAGGGGAGAATTTGTTCTGATAATTCATGGAGATAACGAGAAATAAAATGGCCAAACTTATCAATCAAACCCTTATTTCGGACAGGGTCAAGGAGTTTTACTATCTTCTGTTTGATCCGATTATCACGTTTTTTATTCGTCTGAATGTCAATCCGAATCTGTTCACTTCGATCGGCCTGGTGTTTGGCGGTGTTTCGGCCGTATACGCGGCCATGGGCAGTTTCAGAATGGCCGGTGTCTTTCTGCTGCTCTCCGGAATCTGCGACAGCATAGACGGCACCATAGCCAGGAGAAGCGGCCGGGAATCCAAGTTCGGAGCGCTTCTGGATTCGACACTGGACCGGTATTCGGAGATGCTGGTTTTTTTCGGTCTGGCGTTTTATTTTATCAGGGAGCAGGCGTTTATCACCTCCCTGGCGCTGGCCATCGGTCTGGGGGGGTCCCTGATGGTCAGTTATGTCAGGGCCAGGGCCGAAGGCCTGGGTTTCGAATGCAAAGTCGGCATGATGCAGCGTGTCGAGCGGATCGTCCTGCTTGCATTCGGGGCGCTGACATTCAGAATCGTCCTGGTCGCCGCCATCTGGATTATTGCCATATTATCGAACATTACGGCGATTCACCGGATTGTGCATATTCGAAAAAAGGACAGGGAGCTGGTCGAGGAGACCGCGTAAACCGGGGAAGGATTCAGCATGCATTTTGAGGCGCTCAAATCAAAGATTCACCGGGCAGCAGTTACAGAAGCGGACATCAATTATGTCGGAAGCGTCACCATTGACGAATCGTTGATGGATGCCGTTGGATTGATAGAATTTGAGAAGGTCCATGTGCTCAATATCACCAACGGGCTGAGAGCCGAAACCTACGTGATTCGCGGAGAAAGGGGATCGAGGGCAATTATCATGAACGGCGCACTGGCGAGACTTGCGCAGGTAGGTGACCGTGTCATCATACTGGCCTATGGATTTTTCGATGAGAAAGAAATAAAAGAACATCATCCCAGGATTGTCATTCTGAATGAACATAACGAAATTGTAACTGACAACCGTTGACATTATTTAATCCGACAGGAGGAAAAGATTGATCGAGAAAGGCGTTAAAATTCAGGAAGCGAAAGGGAAACTGGGCGTACTGGTTCCCGGAATGGGTGCTGTCGGCACGACGCTGATGGCCGGTGTTGAGTTGATTCGAAAGGGTCATTCAAAGGCCTTTGGGTCAGTTTCACAAATGGGGACCATTCGGCTGGGCAAACGCACAGATGACAACACCCCCCTTATCAAAGACTTTGTGCCCCTTGCTGATTTAAATGATATCGTTTTCGGCGGCTGGGACATCTATGAAGACAATGCCTATGAGGCAGCCTGTACTGCGGGCGTATTGACCAAGGACGACCTGAACAAAGTCCGCCCTTTTCTTGAATCCATCAAACCCATGAAGGCTGTTTTTGACAAGCAGTATGTCAAGAACCTGGATGGTCCCAATAAAAAAACCGGCAAAAACAAAATGGATCTTGCCAGGCAGCTGATGGATGACATGGAAAATTTCAAGAAAGAAAACAATCTGGACCGACTCGTGATTGTCTGGTGCGGCAGCACGGAAATTTACATGGAATACGATCCGGTATGGGCGACGATCGAGACCTTTGAAAAAGGCATGGAAGAAAATCATCCTGCGATCTCCTCGAGCATGATTTACGCCTATGCGGCCATCAAATCCGGCATTCCCTACGCAAACGGTGCTCCGCATATGTGCCACGATATTCCGGCATTGTCCGAACTGGCAAAAGAGCTGGGCGTGCCCATATCCGGCAAGGATTTCAAGACGGGTCAGACCCTGATGAAAACGGTGCTTGCCCCGGGCCTGAAAAGCAGAATGCTGGGAGTCAAGGGCTGGTTTTCGACCAACATCCTTGGAAACCGTGACGGTCTGGTTCTGGACGAACCGCTCTCCTTCCGTTCCAAGGAAGTGACCAAAGCGTCGGCCCTCGACTGGATATTCCAGCCCAAAAAATATCCGGACCTCTATGGCGACCTGTATCATAAGGTGCGCATCAATTATTATCCGCCCATCGGGGACAACAAAGAAGCCTGGGACAATATCGATATTTTCGGATGGCTGGGATATCAGATGCAGATCAAGGTGGACTTCCTTTGCCGTGATTCCATCCTGGCCGCTCCGGTTGCACTGGATCTGGCGCTGTTCATGGATCTGGCCCAGCGCGCGGGTATGAAGGGCATACAGGAATGGCTGTCGTTTTATTTCAAGAGTCCGATGCATGCACCGGAACTGTATCCCGAACATGATATATTTATTCAGTCCATGAAAATGAAAAATACGCTGAGATATCTGAAAGGTGAAGAACTGATCACGCATCTGGGACTTGAATATTACGACTGAGCGTGAATTCGTTTAATTATTGAAACGGGACCCGCGGAACAAAGCGCTGCCGGCGATTGTATACCGTTCAGGACCGTTTAAAAAGAGGAATTGATCATGTCCAACCCAAGAAGAACCTCGATCGGGATTGGTGTTGTCAGTATGCTTATCCTGCTGATTATCGTGCGGATATATGCCAACGATGTATTTTCGGACATCAACAGGACATTTCCGATTCTGAAAGAGGTATATAAGGAAGTCGCCATTCGTTATGTGGATGACGTCGATGCCGAAAAACTGCTGAAGGCGGGAATCGACGGCATGCTGGGAACGCTGGATCCCTATTCCAATTATATCGAGAAGGAGGATAAGGAACAGCTTCAGATTCTGACGGACGGCAAATATGAAGGCGTTGGCATGGGCCTGAGCATTCGGAACGGCGACGTGACCGTGGCGGATCCGCCCTTTATCGGCACACCGGCAGAACGCGCCGGCATTCGTGAAGGCGACGTGATCATCAGGGTCGACGACGAACCCACGCAGGGAAAGAGCCTGGATGAGACCGTACAGAGAATCCGGGGACCCGCGGGAACGGCCGTGGTGCTGACAATCCGCCGGAACGGCATGGACACCGTTCTGGATTTTACACTGATACGGGAAAAAATAAAGATTGAGGATGTCCGGTATGCCGGTATCGTCGATGGGGACATCGGCTATATCAGACTGACCCGTTTCTCCAAGAATGCGGCGCAGGAGATCCGGGAAGCGATCCGCGACTTTCAGTCCGAAAGGCTCGGCGGCGTCATTCTGGATCTGCGCTCCAACCCGGGAGGCATGCTGGAAGCGGCGGTTCATGTCTCGGATGTGTTTCTGCCCAAGGGTGCCACCATCGTTTCCACGCGGGGAAGAAGCCGCGGATCCATACAGGAATTCTCGTCACGATATGATCCGCTGTACGGCGACGGCCCCCTGGTCGTTCTTGTCAACGGGGGAAGCGCCTCGGCCTCTGAAATTGTGGCCGGTGCGATTCAGGATCATGACCGCGGCCTGGTCATCGGCGATACCACTTTCGGTAAAGGGCTGGTTCAGACCGTGGTGCCCCTTTCAGATGTCGCTGCCTTGAAAATCACGACGGCCAAGTATTATACACCCAGCGGAAGATGCATACAGCGCCAGGATTACTCCATGTGGTCGGACACGCTGGCCAACGACGGAGAGGAGCTTGCGTATCATACGGACAAGGGCCGCCCCGTCTTCGGGGGAGGCGGCATCATTCCGGACATCGTGATCATCCCCGATCGTGTCAACGACCTGGTATGGGATCTTCAGAGAAAGTCCATGTATTTCAATTTTGCGGTCGAATACACCGGCGCCCATACGGACCTGGATTCCAATGTCACGGTTTCCAATGACATGTTACAGGCATTCAGGAAATACCTGAAAAAAGAGGGATATACGTACAAACACCCCATAGAATCCACCCTGGCCGATTTGAAAAAAGAATCCATTAAGGAGGGATACGAAGCATCCCTGCTCCTGGATATCGAAAAACTGCAAAAATCGTTGAACCAGGTCAAGGATGACATGTTCGAAAGCAGTATCAAGGATATTACCCGGGTGCTCAGACTGGAAGTGGCATCCAAGGCATTTGGCAGCAGACGCGAATCGGAAATCGGACTCCAGGATGACAAAGTGGTCCAGAGGGCGATTACCCTCGTCCGGGATCAGGCGCTGTATGCCAGCATTCTGGAACAGTAAAAACGGCATGTTCTTCCGTCCGCATATGCGGATGGATAGAATCGTTTGACAAATACATATATAATCGATCAAGGAGGTTTAATTTATGGCTGAAAAGTATGTTTATACTTTTGGAGGCGGGAAAGCGGAAGGCAAAGCAGGCATGAAGAATCTGCTGGGCGGCAAAGGAGCCAACCTGGCGGAAATGAATTTAATCGGCGTTCCTGTTCCCGCCGGTTTCACGATTACGACCGAAGCATGCACCAAATATTATGAGATCGGTAAAGACAAAATGTTCAAGAAATTGAGTGGTGAGGTGAAAGCCGGTATTGCTTCGATCGAAAAGATGATGGGAGCCAAGTTCGGTGATCCGAAAAATCCGCTTCTGGTGTCGGTCCGGTCCGGTGCGCGTGTTTCCATGCCGGGTATGATGGATACGGTGCTCAATCTTGGCCTGAACGACGAGGTGGTTCAGGGAATGATTGAACGGACGGGGAACGACCGGTTCGTATGGGATTCGTACCGGCGTTTTGTACAGATGTACGGCGATGTGGTGCTCGGCCTGAAACCGGAATCCAAAGAAGATATCGATCCGTTCGAAGAAATTATTGAGAAGGCAAAAAAGGATAAGGGCGTCGAAAACGATACGGATCTCGATACGAAGGATTTAATGAGCCTGGTCAAGAAGTTCAAGACCGCTGTCAAGAAAGTCACCGGACATGATTTTCCCGTGGATCCGTGGGAACAGCTCTGGGGAGCCGTTGGAGCCGTGTTCGGTTCATGGAATAACGACAGGGCCATCGTGTACAGAAAAATCCACGGCATTCCCGGCAACTGGGGAACGGCCGTCAATGTGCAGGCCATGGTTTTCGGCAATACGGGCAACAATTCCGGAACAGGTGTTGCGTTTACACGCGATGCGGGGACCGGCGAGGATCTGTTCAATGGTGAATACCTGATCAATGCACAGGGAGAGGATGTGGTTGCCGGTGTCCGTACACCCCAGCAGATCACGCTCAAGGGTTCCAAGAGATGGGCTGTTCTGGCCGGTGTCAGCGAAGCGGAGCGAAAGAAGAGTTTTCCGTCTCTCGAAGAACTGATGCCCGATGTCTATAAACAGCTGAGCAAGCTGGAAACCAAGCTCGAAGAGCATTACAAGGACATGCAGGACCTGGAATTCACGATTCAGGAAGGCCGGCTGTGGCTGCTTCAGACCCGGAGCGGCAAACGAACCGGTGCGGCCATGGTAAAAATAGCCATGGATATGGTGACCCAGAAAAAAATCGATGAAAAAGCGGCCATTCTGCGTATCGAACCGAACAAACTGGACGAGTTGCTGCATCCCGTATTCGATCCCAAGGCATACAAGGCAGCCAAGGTGATCGGCAAGGGTCTGCCGGCATCTCCCGGCGCAGCCACGGGAAAAGTGGTCTTTTTCGCCGATGAGGCCGTTGAGTGGAAGGCCAGGGGTGAAGCGGTGATTCTGGTCCGTATCGAGACGTCTCCCGAAGATCTTGCAGGCATGGATGCCGCCAGGGGAATCCTGACAGCACGCGGAGGCATGACCTCCCATGCGGCGGTTGTGGCCCGAGGTATGGGCAAGTGTTGTGTATCGGGTGCCGGCGGTCTGAAAATCGATTACAAGGCACGCAAATTCGAAGCAGACGGTCAGACATTCAAGGAAGGCGACTGGATTTCGCTGAACGGCAGCACCGGAGAGGTCCTGAAAGGGCAGATTGCCACCAAGGATCCGGAACTGACCGGTGATTTCGGAAAATTGATGAAGCTGTGCGACAAATATACAAAGATGCATGTACGTACGAATGCGGATACGCCCCACGATTCAAAAGTGGCCCGGGAATTCGGTGCCAAGGGAATCGGTCTGACACGTACGGAACACATGTTCTTTGAAGGAGACCGGATCAAGGCAGTGCGCGAGATGATTCTTGCGGAAGATGAAGCGGGCCGCAGAAAAGCCCTGAAAAAACTGCTTCCCATGCAGCGCGGCGATTTCGAGGGCATTTTCAAAGCCATGGACGGCCTGCCCGTCACCATACGTCTGCTGGATCCGCCGCTTCATGAATTTGTACCGCATGAAAAGGAAAATCAGGCGGAGATGGCCAAAGAGATGGGTATCACACCCAAGGAAGTCAAGGATAAAGTCGAAGAGCTGGCCGAATTCAATCCCATGCTGGGACACCGGGGCTGCCGTCTGGGCAACACCTATCCGGAAATCACGGAAATGCAGGCACGCGCCATAATAGAAGCGGCCCTGAAGTGCAAGGCCAAGGGCATCAAGGCCATACCGGAAATTATGGTTCCGCTTATCGGAACCAAGGCGGAATTCGACATGCAGGCGGCTATTATACGTCAAACCGCCGAAAAAGTATTCGAAGAGAAAAAGGACCGCATCAAGTTCATGGTCGGCACCATGATTGAAATCCCGCGTGCGGCCCTGACTGCGGACAAGGTCGCCGAAACCGCTGAATTTTTCAGTTTCGGAACGAACGATCTGACGCAGATGACATTCGGATATTCGCGTGACGATGCGGGCAAGTTCCTGCCCATCTATCTGGAACTGGGAATCCTTCCGGAAGAGCCGTTCCAGGTACTGGATCAGGAAGGCGTGGGTCAGCTGGTGGAAATGGGCACAACACGCGGCCGTTCGACGCGCCCCGACCTGAAGGTGGGAATCTGCGGCGAGCACGGGGGTGAGCCCAAGTCCGTGAAATTCTGCCATAAAGTCGGTATGAACTACGTCAGTTGTTCACCGTTCCGTGTTCCCATCGCACGCGTAGCCGCAGCACAGGCAGCGATCGAACAGGGATAACGGTTTGATCCGCATTTCGATGTGAAGCATACAACATCAGAGCACTGAGTATTCAGAGCCCCTGGACGACTGTTCAGGGGCTTTTTTTATTCGTTGACTTTTATTATGCAATATTTTACCTTGCCAGAGTCATCGGAGGTCGGGTGCATTGTGTCATGTGATCACTCTTGAGAAGGAGCGCGTTCATTGTTTAATTTTATATTCAGGAGGAACAAGGCATGAAAAAAATGTATCGGATTCTGGGACTCGGCTTGATGCCGCTTTTTTTGTTTTCACAGATCGTGATAAACAATTTTGACGGTGCAATAGCCGAGGGAACCATCAACTGGACTCAGATCGAACGGGATCCGAGTTATCAGGAGCTCTCGGATGATTCGACGGATGCGCATGAAGGCGCAGCGGCATTAAAAGAATACTGCAGTATCGGATCCCTCAATACCTGGGGCAGCTTTGCACACACCGGATACAAGGTGTCCGATGATGCAGTCATGGACTGGAGCGGCAGCGAATCCTTCTCCGTCTGGATCAAGGTGCAAATGGCTCCGGCCCTGCCGGATGCCTTTGTCTTCCGCATGCACATCGGTGATCAGGCCGAACCGGGGGGACCTGTCGAGGAATACCTGTATGAGAATGCGACCATTGTCGACGAGGAAGGCGATTGGAAGGAACTGGTGATCCCGATCATTGAGAGAGAGACAAACGGTTCGGTCGTACCCAATGACGAGGGCTTTGTTCTGTTTCCGACATCCTGGGGCGGCAGCAGCTATAACAACAACATTCTGGATCTCGATAAAATTTATCAGTACAGCTTTGCCCTGGTTACCACGGGTATCGAAGCGGATGAAATCGAGCTCTCATTCGATAATTTTACACGCTCCGGAACGCCCGACGCAGTGAAAAGCCGGCCGGCCGAACTGGACCGGTTTGAGTTGTGCGGCAACTATCCGAATCCGTTTAATCCTGCGACAAGAATCGGATTTCGTATTCCGTCTGCCGAACACGTGCGCCTGGATATTGTCAATTTAATGGGTCAGCAGGTGGACCGGCTGCTGGACGGCATGATGCCTGCCGGATCACATGAGATCGACTTTCATGCAGGCAGTCTTCCGCCGGGTGTCTATTTTTACAGGCTGAATGCCGGCAATTTTACGGATACACAAAAAATGATTCTCCTGCCGTAATCTGCTTCAGAAAACGGGCACCACCGGAATTGGCGGCTTAAAAAAATCCAGGCAAGGCCTGCAGGTTTTAAGCACGTTTATACCGATCGGGAGAAACCTGAAAAGCCGGTGGTTTGAAGATCAACCAAGCTTTCCTGAATGTTCCCATACCCTTTTGGGCGTGGGAACATTTTTTATGAAAATATAGATATTGGTTTTTTATATACAAATGTTTAAATTCTGGCTTACTTTTAAAGTTCCAGAGTGCATACGAAGAGGAATCCGATGGCTGATAAAATGCGCCGCATGGGCGTGAACAAATCGCTTATTCTGTTTTTTATGGAGGCATTAAAAATTACGTTAAAAAGTCCTGCCCAGGCATTTTCATTTCTGAGAACCCTGATCTGGCTCGGAAATGCCGCAAGGG
>JAFGGN010000073.1 GCA_016930535.1 bacterium | reverse complement strand
TGCCCCCGCTCACCTTGCGCTCTATCTTGTACCCGCTTTCATCCGATACATCGTTCCAGACCAGACCGATCTCACTGCACGATACCGTAGTCGCACTCAATCCCGTCGGAGTCGCAGGCGGCTCTGGAGGAGGCGGACTGCCGCTGTCCGTTTCGACAGTCAGTTCATCGAAGTGCACTTCGACCCATTCATCAGAATCGTTCGATTGGTTATTATATCCTCCTATGGCAATCTGATGTATGCCCCCGGACAAAGGGATTCCAGCTAGTACAAAGAGCTGCCAGTTTGAATCCGTACCACCGCCGCCAGTTAAGCGGATCAATTCTCCGTCAGGCGTATTTCCATAACGCACACCATCAATTGTCAGGATCGCATTGCCGAATTCATCCGGCTCATACGCAGGCGAGATCTTTAACCTGCATCGTACACTGGCCTTATAATTGCCGGAAAAAGGCACATAAAACAACCGCTGCCATGCGCCTGATGTTTCATCACCTCCGGTATTGCTATCACCTAAACGAACCAAAACAGCTCCTGTATTATAATATCCAAGTGTGGTCGAATATATTCCATTTGCCCAATACCCGTTCCCGCCAAAGACAGCATCTTCATACTGAAAATCGTCATGATCCTGGTTAAATGTGACATAAAGAACTTTTCCATTTGGATCATCCGGGATTCTGACTTCTGAAATATTCGAAGGATTCGAACAGGTATTGCCTTTGAATGCCATTATACGGAATCCATAAGTTTCACCCGGAGAACAGGAAAGAAGATTATAACTTCGGGCCGAAGCACTCACTTCAGCAATTTTTAAAAAGTCACCATATTCTGATTTTCGTTCGATATAAAAACCGCTGATTTCATCGGTCCCATAAATCCAGCTCAAGTTTACACCACGACTGCCAGTCAGGGCGGCTGAAAAACCCGTCGGATTTGTGGGAGGAACCTGTAAAGAAGATATGTCTCCGATCGAATACAGACTCTGTATTCGTCCAAGCTGATCGTATGACTGCAAAATCGTATGTCCGGAAGGGTAGGTCAATTGAACAGGACGTCCGATATGGTCGAACGCCTGTTTCAGGTCTTTTTCCGGAAAACTGCCGCTTATATTTTTCTGAATGATATTACCCTGATTATCATAGACCAATCGAATGACAGATGAAGTGCTGCTCCCGTCATTGATCAGCATTTTACTCAGTCTGCCCATACAGTAATTGGGAACTGTGCTTAAATAATCGGAATCGTAGAAGTACTTGTATTTCCACTCATCAGGTTCTGTTCCCAGAGTGGTGTTGCTTATATCTGGCGGATCGGATTCAACAAGCCAAGTGTCATCAAGTTCTTCACCTACCGACAGAGTCCGGTCAAAGGAATCAAAATTATGAACGGTATAACGGCCATTTGTTCTCTGATCCGCTGTCTGAACAAACTTTGTATTCCCCTTTTTATCATATACATACCAGATTGTCCCTTCATCAGGCGTACACTTATGGGTCATTTGTCCAAGGGTGTTGTAACCATGTGATATGATCCAGTCGGTCGAAACGCTGCCGGATGGGTGTGTATGGTAATTAGGCGGGTGGATCTCAACAGGATTGTCAGAGATATCATACAGTGTGCTTGAATATTTTACCGCACCTGCATCTCCAGATGCTTTACAGATATCATTTCCCCTGTCATCCTTATAAACCATGGTATGGATATAGTTACCTGAAGTTTTCTTTTCCTCAATTTTCTGAAAGGGATACAATCCATTATAATCGACGACAGGAATGGATGAGACACCGTACTGGTATTTTATATCCATCCATCCGTCCGACAGCAGTTTCCTGCTCAATCGATTCAGACCATCCTTATAATAAAGGTAGTTCATCCACTTGCAATCGGGATTGTTGACCTCATCGTATTCAAGGTAATGCCTGTCAGGATTTGCATGACGCCTTGGTATCAATTCGGAAGCCAGACTTCCCATTTCATTATATACTTTCAAACTGACCACCACAATATCCCCCTCATACGACTGCGTCTGAATATCCCGGCCAATGCCGTCATAGTAAACACAAGTCGTACCCGGATTTTCATGCAATCGAATATATGAAAGGTCATAATCACCGCGAATACAGAACCATCGTATTGATTCGAATTGCAATCCGAACCGGGCAAGGTCCGCTACAAGATTTCGATCAATAACATGCCAGTACCCATCGATGTAGGAAGTGCCAATATATATATAAGCGTATCCGTTTTCAACGCGGTCGATTCCTGAACCCGGAATATACAGCAGGTATATTTCGCTTTCATCAGTCAATTTAACTTTCACATAAAACCAAAATGAATTTATGTCCTTGATTTTCAAATCGAGTCGTGAAGCTCTCAGATCCAGGTTTTGGGCACCCGGGTAGACCACACCAAATCCTGTGGATGGGCTTGCTGTTGTCTGAGCACGTAAAACATACTTGTTTTCGTTTGCGTCCCAGACCATGGATAAAGATCCGCTCCCTTCATAAATCTGCCAGCCATGATTTAAAGGAGAATCCTGAAAATTGAGATTTGCGGACCAGGATTCCTGCGGATATTTCGTTGTTCGTACAAAATTGGGTTGAGCAGGATCAAAAACTCCGCCATTCTCTGTTTTGGATAAATAGTATTCATTCGAGGAAACCAGGTGTCCATCATGATTGATCACCTGTGACAGACGTCCCTCCTCATCATAAACAAAATTTGTTTCCACATCATTTTCATCGATTGTTTTTTCGGGCAACTGCCAATATGTGTGATACATGAACTCAATTTCCATACCTCCTTTTGCCACAGTTTCAAGATAATGGCCATATACAGGATCATATTGGAAAGTAGTGTGTGCGCCGTGGGCATCGGCCACATCAATCAGATTTCCATGCCGGTCATAGTCTGTGAAATCTCTCTGTAAGCGCCAGTCACTGCCTTCAGGTGGTGTCGTTGAGGGATCCCAGTAAGAAAAAACCGGGCATGTTGGGACCGGTTCAGATGCAGCCCATCGGTACGTTGCATCCGGTTTATAAAACGCATTGACTATATTGGATTCCAGACGCCAGACCATAGCATTTGAAGCATAATAGGAACGAATTTCTTCTATATAAGATAACGTAGCCCCGCAACCGACTTCACCGTCAGTTAAAAATGGAACAGCAACAGCCTTTAACCGGTAATCGTAACCGGGTTCCAGGGTTACTTCATCCGGCAGCAACTCTTCCCTCCACCAGCTTTCAACGAATATATAGTCATACGTACCTGAAAGCCTTTTCTCCAGTGTGATATATACATTGTCTTTTGAAGATTCACGATTGATGGTTCCGGTAATTTGTGATACTGTGATCAAATTAACATTAAATATCGCTGAATAAACCGGATTCGGATTCGCCGGATTCGAGATTTTAGCTACATGAATGGAGTGGGGTACTCCATCGATGATTTTATTATCGGTTGGACCGGTCAGATGGATGGAATAGATATCCGATTTGGATACCGGTGTCAAAATGTTCCTGGTTTTCAGTGCATCATAACATTCGTGTGCATAAGTCGTTTCTTCGGCTTTTGCCTCATCGGCATTACTGTTATACATATACCTTCTTCGAATCTGAAAATCATGCGTATAATCATATTCGGTAGTCGCTGTAAATGTATTTCCGGGATAATTCATATCAAAATCAATGATTTCCTGTTTCTCTAAAATCTGAAAAAATGTGCATAAGGGAAGATCCATGACATCAAGATACGAGCTGTTTGCCATCGGTTTCAGTGTATTCTGGGCGTAAAGAAATTTTTCATGTCGTGTTAACAAATTGTTATCCTGATAGTATTTTTTTTCAGTGAGTTGTCCCCAGGCAACATCGTTATTGCTTTGAAGGACGGATAAATAGGAATTTGCGGCTCCGACCAGAGCAGATTTAATGATTGTATTGGGTGAGGCGATGGAGAATACTTTCACCTGATAACTGTTGTCCGCATATGTGATTTTTAAAAAGGGATAATAAACGGATGACTGCCCCCTTAAACCATAACTCAGATTCAAATCAAGATTTCCCTGGCGCGCATAATAAAAAGGTGGAACGCCTGTCAAAAATCCATCGGTAGGATAACTATAATCCGTGGCGATGCTGCCGCCCATTGCATCGTACTGAACTATCTGTGAAACACGCTGTCCGCCCTGATATTTTCGATTCAATCCAGGTGTGTAGGTCAAATTACCAATTGATCCTTCAGACCAGTTGTATGCAGTATAGCTGATTATGTTGTTCGAATTCAAAATATCTATCACGTCACTTTCATATATGATTTCCTCATACCCCCCAGAAGGATACGAGATGGTTTTCAGTAAACCGTTTTTCTTCGCTGTCGCACCGCTGCTGTAATCATATCCTGTAATTCCGTCATAATTTAAGAATCCGAATTCATCATAATCATATGCCATTTTGGCACTTGATACAGATTTGGTTACAGGAAAATAATCAAATCCGTATTCACCGCTCAATGAGCCCGATTTATCCATTATTGTGAGTCTTTTTAAATAACTTTGTTCCACGATTCCTGAAACGGGATCAAACTCAAGTTCGACGCTCTGAATCGAATGACTCATATCTTTTTTATTGTAAAGCTCAATGCGCCGAAGGCGCTTATGCACAGCTGTTCCGCCAGGCAATGTCAGATCGAGATCACCTCTGAGTTCGGTAATAAAACGGGCTTCATGGGTAGGTGTGACAATTTTAGACAGATAGGTCAGCTGTAAAAAAGGATCCTGATTCAAATAATATAAATGTGTACTGTCATAAGCATATTCCAGACGGATCCAAGCACCGGGTCTGTCATTGGAAGGGATCAAATAATTACCATTCCCGTCATCATAATCCGGACCTAAAATTGCTTCAAGTCTCCAGGTAGAAATATAGCGGTTGTCATAAACACCTCCGATATCAAAACCTCCTCCTACTGCCTTGAAATTCTGAAACGATGATAATGTGGGAACACGGAATATATACCGCGTACCGTCATTTATCGTGATCACGACTTTCCCGAAATCGCGCATATGAACAGGTTCGTTCAATAACTCGATTTTTCGAGGTTGACTCAAATCAGGAAAAGTCTGATAATTCAAATCTCCAAATTCTATTTTCCACTGTTTCCAGATATTTGGATAATACTCATTTTGGGGAGTAATATTCATCACTGTTCCAGCATTGGATTTGTAAAACTGCACTGACTGATTATTCAAATGTACATAGTAGACATCCAATGCCGTTTGCACGTTGTCATCCGGAAAATCGATTCCCTGCACTTCATTGCCAGGTGAAATTGAAAAACCATTGACACTGCGTGTGACGCTGCCAGGATCCCAACTCCAGCCCGATCCGATCCATGATGAATTCTGAAATACAGTAACACTCGAACTGTAATTGAATACAACTGGAAAATCCAAATTGCGGCCCGGTACAGTCAGTACAGGAATCCTGAGATTCAAATCTCCTTTCGCATCCACTTCTGAAAATTCTGGCTGAACCGGATGCCAGACTTCCGGTTGCAGCTGATATTCATTAAAAAGATCATAGGCCGATAGTGCGGTGAGGGTTGTAAACATACAGAACAGAAAAATCCGTTTGATGATTACGGAAAATACAATGGAAAATGCGTATGACGATTTCATTATTCCTCCGGATATTTATCATATTTTATAATTAATAAAAATCAAAAAGAGAAGCGTTTCACACAATGCCGAGTAACAGTTTGTTATTGAGATGGGAATGAAAATGAAATTCCATAAAAATTCTAAAAAAAAATCGGGCCACCGTCTTCGGTGACCCGATTTATACCTCAAATCTCTGAATTTAAAAAGAAGGTTTATTTCAGCAGCACCATTTTCCTTGTAAACCGCTGATTGCCCGCCGTCATCTTGATGAAATAGATGCCGCTGGACACCCTGCTTCCGGCCCCGTTCCTGGCATCCCAAAGCACCTGATAGGCTCCGGCCTCTTTATGCCCGTTCGCCAGAACGGCAATTTGGCGTCCGAGCATATCGTAGACAGCCACCTCGACATGAACGGCCTCGGGGAGCGTATACCCGATCGTGGTGACGGGATTGAACGGATTGGGCCAGTTCTGATGCAGCGCGTAAGTTTCGGGCAATGCTTCAGCACCTGCTTCTTCGCCTTTTTTCGCCAGCGATGTCGTATACACGACCTCCAGTTCGGGATATTTATCCGCCGAAGCCAGCATGGAAGCAAATACATACATACGCTTTGTCGTGGTAAAATCATCGTTCGGAAGTTTGATCAGAAGCCCGTGATTGTTCTCCGGCGCTGCGGCCCAGTCTGCCGCCAGGGCCGTGATATCCCATGTGTACCAGCCCAGTGCCATATTCAGCATGGTTGAAGCAGAACTGCTGCTGCTCGCATACACATTGTTCGGACTGCAGCCGTTCCATAAAAGACCGCTGGATGCAGAACGTCTCCAGCAGGTTTCTGTTTCTATCCAGGGAACCAGCACCTTATAGACATTGGCTGCGCTGCTGACTGATACATCCGTGATATTTGTGGAACACAGTTTCAAGGCGGCGCTTTGAATGACGGCATCCGCCGGCAGTCCGGACAGATCGAATTTCAAGATGGTTCTTCTTATGTACTTCCTTCCGCTGACATCCTTGTTTCCCACACACAGGATGCTGTGATTCCAGCATTTGCTGTCAAGCATCCAGTCGTTCTGATTATCCATTTCAAGATACGTATCGGCCACGGGATTCAGATGCATCGTCGCCGTGATCACGGCGCTTGTGACTTCCACCAGCACTTCATCGGTTTCAGACTGATCTGCATAGTTCGCATTGAGGGACAGTACATAGAAACCGATTTGGTCGAATGTGACGGACGTGCCGGTACTCGCCGCATCCGTGAAAACAGCCTCTCCGGGACCGCTGACTTTTTCCCACACAACCGATGCGTCTTCGGGTGTCACCGTACCGTTCAGTTGAAGGGGTGTCCCGATCATGACCGATGCATCCTGTCCCGCATCCACCTGCAGATCCTCGATGCCGTCCCATGTGTACTGGATTTCCAGTACCGGATGCAGATTCGGATCACCTGCGGATGTCGAACAGAACTGAAATTGCTTTTTCTGCGTGGTAAATGCATCATTGACAATTTTCAGCAGCATACCGTAATTTTGTGAGGGCGAATCCACAAAATGCTGGACAAGACCGGTCACATCGAAGGCATACCACTGAAATTTGGTGGACTGGATGTCTGTGGAAGCCCAAACCTGGGTTCCGGCAAATGTGTTGTTCGGTTCACAGCCCAGCCACTGTGTGCCTCCGGATGACGCTTCGAGCCAGCAGGACTGATTGTCCACCCACGGAGCCAGAATCTGATGCACCTCGATGGTCTGCATTCCGGCGTCGTTCGTGATATCGGTACAATACAGTTTCAGATCAGCCTGCTCTATAGTTGCACCCGACGGAATCGTGGAAAAATCGAAATCGAGCACGATTCGCCTGCGATATTTTTTGGTATTGTCATATTTACATCCTGTCAGCAGAATCCCATGTGCTGTATTGACATAGGTCCTGGTATAAATATCATTTTCTATCGTTTCGAGATAGTTGTCGGCCCGCGGATTCAGCGCGGCTGTGCCGGTGATCAATGTTTCGGTCACCTCGACAGTCACATTGTCACTGACAGTGTTTTCCCCGTTATCCGCAGTCAGGCTCAGCATATAAGTACCAATCTGATCGAAACTCACCTGGCTGTTGACCGCATCCGCATCACTGAAACTCACGGTTCCGGGGCCGCTCACCTTCTCCCACAAAACGGGAGTGCCTGCGGGAAGGACCGAAGCCTGTAGTGTGAGGGTTTCGTTCAGGGAGATCACACGGTCAGGGCCCGCGTCGACCGTCAATGCCGCCGGATCTAGCAAGGTCACCGCAATATCATCGAATGAGGCCACATCATTATAGGAACCAAAGCCGATTTGGCCGCCCAGAACATTCGTCAATGTATACTGTTCGAGATAAGTAATCCCGTTGTACATGACAGTCAGGGCTCCATTTTGCAGTTCAACTTCGATGTCCCTGAATCCATCCAGTAATTGAAGCCCTGATAAAACCCTGCAGACTGTTTGCACACCATTGTCCGTGAAAAACAGTTTGCTTTCCCCTGCCTGTTTGTTGAACATCAGTTTATAAAAACTGACAACTCCGTCATTGTCATTATAATTGAAATACAGGCAATAATCCGCCCATGCATCCGTGGACCATTCGTCCGATTTGGCTTTGAACGTGATCTCAAAATTATCATAATAATACGCGGTGACCGGATCTGTTCCCGAATATCCCCTGTCGATTAGGACCACACTCGAACCGCTTGCAGGAGGAGAAATCCTGTAAAACCAGTTCTCGGCATCCTGAATCCTCGTTCCGCTTCCTCCTGCAGCGAAAAAATCATCGAGCTGAAACGCATCGCTGAAATCATAGTACTTGTGTTCCGACTGTTCCGGACTTCGCTGGACATGAAATGCACAGGCTTCTTCATCATTGTCCGATGCGAGGGTAATTTGAACAGTTGAGTAATCCGGTAGAAAAGGCGGATTATATAACTTCGGACTCACCATGTAATCGCCTGCTGGTAAAAATTGAAAACTGAACTGCCCCTGATTGTCGGTGCGGCACTCACGTTCAATCGACTCTGAAACGCTGGTCAATTGAACGACAACACCGGGTAATCCCAGACCGTTCCAGTCGCCCGTGATCTGTCCTGAAATGACACCGTTCTCCCTGCGTCCGGATCGGATACGGCATTGACGGTACATCCGGTCCTGAAGCGCTGTAACCGCACGGCTCTGAATGATGGATGTATTCATATCGACGCGTATGGCCAAAGGGTTATAATTGATCGATATGATTTCATCACGGTAATCGCCGCTAATATCGGCCACAAGCGGTGAGGAACCGATCTGCCTGTAAAGGGATTCACCACTTATTACACCGTTTTGATACAAATACATACTGCCCGTACGATAAAGTCCCGAACGTAATCCGTCCCATTCTATAAGTGATCCGCTGTCATCGTTCTCCCAGTTGTCTTCACCCTGATATATAAGGTCGAATTGACCGCTCACCGTATTCAGTTTAAAAATACCACGTTTATATTTCGGAGTTGAATAATTCAGCATTTGATACCGCATATAAATCTCGTCGGATGGATCACTTGGATCGAAATTGCCGGAGTAAACACATTTTACATCGATGTTGTCGCTGGAAATAAAATTCAGCATCATGCTGTTCTCATCCGTGTTGTCAATATCATCTACCTGCACTTTATTGTTGGGAAGATAGGCATCCTCATAGGAAGTCACCACTTCCAAAAACCCATCCGTATCCACATCGCGCAGGCACTGATAATCTCCGTGTTTGGGCACATATTCGTATTGGGTTCCCTCGGCCCACCCGTCCCAGATACGCTGACCCAGATAATTGAAACAGTGATTGCCGATCAACACCTCATCGATTCCGTCACCGTTATAATCCCCGACCTTGATCCAATGACCGCCTCCCATCCATATGCCTTCTATGGCCAGGTCGACCGGACTGCTCAGTAATTCGGTAAAACCTGTCCCGGTATAGGCATAATACTGGATACGCGCATGGTCATTGGGATAAACACCCTGTTGATAAACAAGGCAAGGCTGTTGTGGATTCGATGGGTTTAAATAAGCCACGCACATGGCGTTTCGAAAACGCTGACCTTTGAAAACCCCGTTTTCATAGGGTGATGGGAGATCCATTTCCGCAATCTGTGTAAATTGACCATTGGAAACACGATACATGACCATCTGATAACATCGATTAAATACGGACCACTTTGTTGTAACGACTTCACTTCCATTGGTCAGATCACCATCAAAATCCCAGATAATAAAGGGATGGGTATAGGCGCCGTTATCGATGTTAAAATCTACATCCTCATCCTTGTCGGCCAAGATTAACGTAGCCATAAATTGTCCGTTATGACGATATGCATCATAGTAGGCAATAAACTCGGAAATCACACCTGACTCATATTTTCTCTCATGTCGCTTTAAGACAAAATCCATTTCCCCATCTCCATTTAAATCCCCGATGGTGATGGGAAGAGATGTTGCGCTCATGGAATTATCCGCGATCTCACCGGACGGGCCACCTGTCATGATAATACGATAATAATTATTGGTTACTGATCCCAGATCAACCAGTATCTGGTTTTTTTCTGTGCTTTCGATCCATTCACCACTGACATTTTTAATGACTTCTTTTAATGTATAGTAATACAGATTGTTCCCTTCAGGAACAGGTATATCTTCAAAACAGGTTTGATTTAATACCGGTCCTCCGGGATTGAGCAGGTCCCCGTCGATACTTTCCGATGCAGATCTGTAAATATTGAATCCAGTCACCTTATTTTCTTTCACATCTTCCTGAAGCAGTCTCCAGCTCAGAAACACCCGGCGCCCATCACCTGCAATACCTGTAAATCCCCGGTCGATTTTCTCGAACCCGTAATAGGATTCACTGCCAAAAACAGGCATACCGAAAACGATGAATCCGATTATCCATATAAAACACATTTTGACCTTCATTTTTCTTCTCCTTTTTTTTGTTTAATAAAAAATGCCGGACACACAAAAAACCTTCTCATCCCATATGCCGACCTCCTTTGCTGTTTTTATTCAAGATTTCCATTGGGAATAATATCAGCTGAATTTTCCACAAAAATATTTTTTATAAAACACGGCATGAGAGGCATTTTCGATTGTTTTTCAGACAAAATATTTTTATATTAAATCTCATTCAATCAAATGGTTAACCCGATGTTCAACAGAGCCCTGAAAAAAAATGCCGGCACCGGATCCTTCGAAACCGTTGAATTCCCCGATTCTGAATCCAAGGGGCTCGAAACCCTCTATAGCCGGTACCACCACCTGGTTCTCGGTATCTGCCTGAAATACCTGAAAAACCGGGAGGACGCCCGGGATGCAGTGACGGAAATCTGTCAGAAACTGGCCGTTGAATCCCGGAAGCATGAGATACGCAGTTTCAAATCATGGCTCTATATCGTGGCACGGAATCACTGTTTCGAGATCCTGCGGAAAAAGCAGAGACAGACATTTGTGGATCTGGAAGAAGCCCGGGGAGATACGAATTTCATGGAATTTCCGGATGACATGCATCCCAATGATGAACAGTGGACCGATGAAAAAATCCACGAGGCGGTCGGACTGCTCAAGAACGGTCAGAAAAAGTGCATCCGGCTGTTCTATCTGGAGGAGAAGTCATACCGGGAAGTTGCGGAGATTACGGGATTTGATCTGAAACAGGTGAAAAGCCATATCCAGAACGGACGGCAGAACCTGAAACGGCTCCTGACACAAATACCGGAGACAGATTATGCCCGATAAGACGCGCGACAGGCTTCATGACAGGATATTCGGCGAAACAGAATGCCTGATCGCCGAAACGATTTTCAGACTGCTGGACGGCCGGCTTTCCTCAGCCGAACTTCATGAAGCCGAACGGCATCTCAGTCAATGCCCCCTGTGCCGGGATGCGGTGGAAGGCGCGGAAGCGCATTCGGAAGACTATAAGGCTCTGATGGAGGAAACATCGGACCTGGGCGGCGTAGGTCCTTCTCAAAAAAAAACTGTCCGGTTTAGAAAAATTCACTGGCTCGCTGCCGCGGCTATTCTTCTAATAGGGCTTTTCACTGTAAACAGGCAGATACACAGGCAGCCGCAGCACCTGGCCCTGTTTCATCAGGAGTTCGAACCATTTCCAAACATCATTCCGTTCGTCCGCAGCGGCAATGATCCTTCCGTGTTTGAAAGAGGCCTTCAATACTATTCCCTGAATGATTATCAAAACGCTTTCCCGCTTCTGAAAGAAGCTGCATATACGGACAAGGACAGCTCTTTGGCCGCATTCTACACCGGCATTTCGGCCCTTGCGCTCGGAGAGTCGGCCGAGGCTGTTCAATATCTGAACCGCGCCTCATCGGTCGATAACAAGACGGTGCAGGATGCGCTGGACTGGTACAAGGGACTGGCCTGGCTTCGGATCGGTAATCCTGACAGCGTCCGGGTTTATTTTTCAAAATTATCCGGAACCGAAGGCCCGTATCAGAACCGCAGCCGTAAAATTCTGCAAGTGCTTTGATTCGGCAGGAGCGATTCATCTTCCGTAACAGAAAAAAATAGTCGCCATCCCGGGCAATGACAAACGGATTCAGCGAGATTATTCAGGTATTCCTGTTGACTACTGCCGTCTGCATCAACGCCTTTTTCCATGGATACAAATTTTCGCAACAAGGAGCGATCATGGATTTGAAACATCCTTTGAAACAGACCATTTATATCCTTTTTTACCTGTCCGCCATGCTATTGAACGCATCCGAACCCGCGGATTCAACCGCCCTGAACCTGCGCAGTTCCCTGATCCGGCTGCCCTGGGCGGAAGCGGAAGTCAGCAATGTGGCGGACCTGTACGACGGCCGGGCCTTCATCCGTGAATCGGCCAGTGAGTCGGCCTTTAAAACCCATGCCGGGGACGCGCGCATCATTCACCTGGCCACCCATGCGGTGGTGGACAACGGCAATCCCATGGAATCCAAGCTGGTATTCAACGCGGACACGGCGAACGGCGAGGACGGTTTCCTGAACGCCTACGAGCTCTATCATCTTCAACTGAACGCGGACCTGGCCGTACTCAGTGCCTGCAATACGGGATACGGCAAAATGCTGCGCGGCGAGGGCATCATGAGCCTGGCCAGGGGATTCATGGCGGCCGGATGCCCGAGCGTGATCATGAGTCTCTGGCCCGTGGACGACCAGGCCACGCAGGAGCTCATGACCGTGTTTTACCGGAATCTGGCCAATGGAATGGACAAGGACGAGGCGCTCCGCCGGGCCAAGCTGGATTACATTCAGCATGGGGATTCCCTGAGAACCGGGCCGTTTTTCTGGGCGGGCATGCTCCACATCGGGCAGCCGGGCCCTCTTCCTAATCATGGTCATTTGAAAATGCTGGTCATGTATGTCGCCGCCGGTTTGCTGTTAACGGCCGTGATTTTTATCCTGCGCCGTAAAAAAATCGCGGCGGCCATGCTGGTCTGTCTGGTATTTCTCTGCGCGGCCACGGGCACGGATCCGGTCCCTTCCGGATCCGATGATTCACAGATCGCGGCCGATACGACCCTGGCCAAACAGCTCTTTGTCAAGGCCGGACAGCTTCAGAGAAATGCCCAGACCGATAGCGCGTTTCTCTGCTATCGTGAATCCGCAGCTTTGTTCAAAAAGCATCAGCAGTGGATCGATTATGCAAAATGCCTGAACGCCGAAGGTTTCATGCTTGCTGTGGCAGATTCATTCGACAGGGCCTTTCACTGCTTCAGTATGGTTACTGATTCCCTATCGGATCTCATATCCGCTGACAGCCTCGTTCTCGCGCAGACCCATAATGACATCGGAGTGACGTATTATTTTCAGGGGGATTACAACCGCGCAATCGAAAATTATGAAAAATCCATGCAGATCCGTCTGAGACGGCTGCCTCCCGATCATCTGGTCCTGGCCATGAATTATTCGAACATGGGGGCCTGTTATTCCGCGAAAGGCAATCCGGATCGCAGTATCGAATTTAAAAGCAAGGCCCTTGAAATCGCAAAAATGAATATAGATAAAAATCCTTTTTATGTGGCCAGATGCTATAACGGCATGGCCATCGCATATAATGACAATGGCGAATATATGCGTGCCCTGGAGTTCTACGAGCATGCACTGAATATCTATACGGAAAAATACGGCGATGCGCATCCGGATATTGCCATGATTTGCAACAATATGGCCAATACCTATGCCAACATGCAGCAATATGACAGGGCCATCGACATGTTCCTCAAAGCCGTGCGCATCGATTACAGGTTTGAAAATCCGGATGCTTCGTCCAAACTGGCCATACGGCTGGCCAATTTGGGTTCCACGTACCTCGATGTCAAACAACCGCAGAAGGCCGTCGAATATACCATGCAGTCCTTAAAAATGCGTCAGAAGCTGTATAGTGAACAGAACGCGGATATCGCAAACAACTATGAAATACTGGGCCAGGCCTACGAAAAGCTCGGACAATACGACCGGTCGAAGGCTTATTTTGAGAAATCGCTCGATATCAGAGGGTCGATCCTGGGAGAAGCGCATCCCCAGGTGGCGAAGGCCCGCAAGGAGCTGGGACGATTCTACTTTAACCGGAACGAGCCGGAAAAAGCGGTATCCTGTTATGAAGACGCGATAGCGGTCCTTCTTCCGGGCAGGGATTTCAGCACTTCCTTTCCGCCTTCGCTGATTCAGGAGTCGGACGACCTGGTATTGCTGCTTGAAACGCTCGAACTGAACGGCGATGCGTACCGGGCCATGGCTGCATCATCGGGCCATGACAGTCTTTTATACCCGACCCTGGAAAATTACACGGCGGCCATGGCCGTGCTGGACACGCTGCGAAGCGGTTTCCGGTCCGCGCCTTCGGCCCGCTTTCTTTCGGAAGACCGGTTTCCCCTGTTCGAAAAATCCATCGATACCTGCTGGCGGCTTGCCGAATCCTCGGGTGACAGGGGCATGATCCGTCAAGCATTCATCATCAGCGAAAACGCCAAATCCTTCGTGCTGCGTTCGATGATACAGAACGACCGGGCCAAAACACTGTCCAATGTCCCGAAGTCTCGGCTGGCGCAGGAAAACGATTTGCGGTCGGACTGGATGTACTATGAGAACCGTCTGAACGAACTGACAGCGGATTCCACGGACCGGGACATTGCGGCCGAACGTGAAACAAGAAAAAAACTGTTCGAAACAAAAAGGCTGTATGAATCTTTCCTGACCGGCATGGAACGGGATTATCCGGTTTACAGATCGCTTAAACGGCAGACCGATGTGCCGGAACCTGCGTCGATTCAGAAAAAACTGACACAAAACGGCAAGGTGCTTCTCTCCTATTTTTACGGCAACGGATCCGTATATGGCTTCGTGCTTTCGGGAGATCGTCTGGACATGATCCGCCTGCCTGCGGATTCTGCGCACGCATCCGTGCAGGCCATGCTGACAGGCATAAAAGACAGGAATCCGGATATGTACTCGGAACATGCGTACCGGCTTTACGCAATGCTGATGCGGCCGTTCGAGGACGAAATCCGGGACCGCGCCCTGATCATCGTACCGGACGGCATTCTGGGATACGTGCCTTTCGAGGCGCTGCTCACGGAACCGGTGCGTGGAACCCGGACGAATCCGGCCGGTTTCCCTTATCTGCTGAACGGCCATGCAATTACGTACGACTATTCCGCCGCCTCCCATTTCATGGCGGAGCGGATCCGGCCGCACAAAACGAAACTGTCGTTTATCGGGTTTGCGCCGATTGAGTATTAATGGATTTGGAATTGAGCTCAGGATGGATAGTCTAGGTATATTATAAGAACATGTTTTCACCTAAACTTTGTTACTTTTCTTAGAACTAGACCATTAGAGCTCATTATTTCATTCTTCTTAATAATCCAATCTTGTTGTAAAAACTGAATATAATCAGCATCATTTTCAGGCAAAAAAGCCTCTATATTACATTTATTTTTCTCAATTTTTATACCTAAAGACTTAAACCCCAAACATGTTATATATATACTATCTATTTTTTGAGAAATATTAACCTTTCCATTTATATCAATAAATCCTTCAATTTCAGTGATATTGTTATTATAAGTTTTGAAGTACGCAGGAATAGGTTGACTATCATTTTTAGCATATGTCCCAAGATGAATTGATGAACATGTATCTGAATAATCAATAAAATACACAGGATTATGTATAGCCAGCTTTAAAATAAGCGTATTTCCTTTTCTTTCCCACGAGTTACTTAATGTATCAGAACTTAATCCTCCACTTAATATAAAAACGTAACTGCTATCATTATAAACTCTTAGACTATGATAATAATCATCCGACATAGACTCATAGATACCAACTACATTTCCATGATAATAACTAATACAATTAAACAGAATTATAATAGTTAATAAAAAATGAAAGTGAACTTTTTTCTTAATCATAACAGTAATTAATTCCTTTTCTTTAGTAAATTAAGGTGCTCTATAACGATTAACGAAATCGTCCAATCCTCAATAATTGTAAATATGTAAATTGCTCATTTGGTGTAAGCAAAGAATACGATTTTGGACCAGGTTGTAACGAAGGTTGGACCTGATTTACATAGCTGATTGGATTAACTTGATAACTTCCAAATAAATTTTGTCTTGTGTAAGCTTCTATTTCATCAGTTTTATCATAAAATAATCCACCATTTATTCCATTTCTTTCGAAATCCAAACTTGCTACCTATCCGCATTCTCTTAACATAATTTCTTTCCGTATCAATATTTCCTTAGGTCATTCATACTTTCTTTGAGATCATCAATGTATTCATCCCATGAATTAGTATCAAAATTATAACTATATAAAGTCTTAATGGAAGTACAATATCGTTCATCATTTTTAAATGTTAAGTCCACTTCAAGAATCAATGCTCTATTTGATTTGCTCTCTTTTAATTGTCTGATTTTACGGTGTGTTTTACGTATTTTGTTATCATGGATCCAAAAACTACCGCTTCTTGTCAGTAACGGTGGCAATTTTCTTGCTGTCTTTCCTTTTAATGTATAATCAGGCATTTGAATAGTATCATCAAAGCAATGCACTGTTATTTTTGTATACACATCAATATAAAACTCAGTTAGATTCTGATATTTTATAGCTGATCGTATCAGTGTGTCATTTTGTGATATTACTGATAAATTAGAAATGACTCTTGGTGAAAAGTAGATTTTACTTGTATAATTAGCTAACCGGTGTGTATCACGAGTATAAAAAAGTATCATGAATAATGTTAAACCAAGAATAAAAAATGTATGATAATTTACGTTTAGTTTTTTTCTATTCGAAAGAAACACAATTATTAGATAACAAGGTATACCAATTATCAATATGTAAAATAAATTTTCCATTATATTCACTCCCAATTGAATTACAAAAAATCTATTCTATTAGCAATATGTTATAACAAAAATAATTTGAATATTCTAACTACGACATTTTAATAACTAATAATAGTCACATATTAGACACATGAAAGATAAATTTAGTGGAAATACCTGAATTCTATCGGACTTAATTTCTTTAAAAATAAAAAGTACCCCCGGCAGGACTCGAACCTGCTACCTACTGATTAGAAGTCAGTTGCTCTATCCAGATGAGCTACGGGGGCGGTTTTCAAAGAAAAACCGGTCAGTGGAAAGGATGACCGGCCATTAAAATACAAATTCTATGCGTGGAAGTCAATTTAATTTTAATTGAAATGGTTATACATTTCTAAATTGGACCGCAGACCGGAAATAGTATATGGGTATATGAGTATATGGGTATATGGGGCCTCACACCCCCCTCATAAACAACTGCGAGTGACAAACCTGATCTCCCTGACAAGGCGGACCCAGTGAAGCTTGAATGGGATTTTCAAAGGAACCGCTAATGCGGGACGGGCAAGGATGCCCGTTCTACAACTTTTAATCATTTCCTCTGCGTCTCCGCGCCTCCGCGGTTTTCTTTAATCTTTAATCTTGTCTCTTTAATCTTTTCCAACCCTTCTACACTTCTACCCTTTTACCATTCTACATTTTTATCTCGACGAGATAATACTCAGCGCCTGCGGCCTGACCGGCGCCTGCTGGTCCATGAACACCGTACTGCCCGTGAGAATGCTCGAGGAGCAGGGATTGCCATTCGAATCCATGAGGCTGCCTTCCTGCAGCAGCAGGGTCGCCTCGCCGTGGGCGATGGAGCTGTCGATGATCAGGGTGCCCGTGAACTGGGTGCCCGGCACGGAACCGGTGACCGGAATCTGGGTCATGGATCCGTCGCTTTCGACCATGGTAATGGGCGGCGGCAGTTCGGACACGGGCGCCGTGGTGGTGAGCTGAAACGACATGGTTTTCATGCCGTTGGACAGGCGCACGGGCGGGCTGGTGAGCACGACCGCATTCAGCTCGCGCAGCACCACGTTGGGCTGCGGTATGTCCAGGGTGTTGAACGTTTTCACGGCAGCCGACTGGCTCTGGACGCCGTTGTGATCGAGCGAATAAATCTGATACGTATAAGCGGCATCCGGAGACAGGTCGTGATCCAGGTACTGTGTCACCGTCACCGTGGCAATTTGGCTGCCGTTTCGCAGAATGCGGTAGGACGCGGCCGGATCGCCGTCCGAAGCCGGTCCGGGGGCTGTCCACTGCAGGGAAATTTCGCTCTCGGTCTGATACAGGCTCTGCAAATTGGACGGCGGATTCGGCGGAATGCCGTCAAGGGTCTGCACGGTCAGCACTGCGGGTGAAACGCAGGTATTCGGCACCTCGTCCATGGCGTACAGTGCGTACTGATAGTTCGTTTCTCCTGTCAGGCCCTGGTCCGTGAACCGGGTCTCTGTCACGGACTGGATCAGCTGGCCGTCGCGGTAAATGCAGTAGCAGTCCGCGATGTCCCCGTCCGGAGCGGCCGGGGGCGGCTGCCACGACAGGGTGACGCTCGAGGCGGTCCGTTCGATGCTGTTGAGCTGAACCGGCGTGTTGGGCGGCGTGGTGTCCGGCACCTCGTCCATGGCCGTCCAGTCGAAATACATGGGACTGCAGTGATTCAGGTTTGCGTAGCGCATTCTGTATTTGATGTTCTCCCACGGGGACGGTTTGACCTCGCCCACGAGCGCAGCCGGATTGTACATAATGAAGAGCTCGTTCGTGTCATACCAGATAATTTCCTCGCGCTGGTCCCCGCGCACGTCGCAGACCACGGGCGGAAACTCGTCGAAGTCTGCGGACTGCATGTAGCTCCAGTTCACGGATTCCGAGATTTTCGTGAACTGGCCGTTGAAAATGCCGAGCCGTGAGTAAATCTCGTCCACGGACCGGTCGCCGTCCCAGTCCATGGCGCACGTGATCCAGCGGCGCGGTCCCTGCACCTGGCTCCCCCATTTGAGCACGTTCCCGGCCCTGTCGAAAATGGCCACATTGTTGGCGTCGTACATGCCTTCCGCGTAGATGACGGCCTCGAGGCCGGGTACATCGGTGCGGAAATTGCCGACCACCAGCTCCTGGATGCCCTCGCCCGGGAAGAGCCCGTTCACCGGATCTGTGACCTTGCTCGGCTTGAACCAGAGCACATTGCCGTCCGGATCCATCATCCAAATGCCGACCATGGCCACGAAGAGGATTTCCTTGCCCGGATGATCCGGATCGATGTCCGCGCACGCGGCCGCATCCACATGATCCAGACCCCAGTCCGGATGGGCCGGATCGAACGGCAGAATGGGCAGGTTCCACAGAAGATTGCAGTTCTCGTCCAGGATGTCCACACCCGCGATCACCTCGTCCCGGCCGTCGTCGTCGATGTCGTAAGGAAACGCATAATGACCGGACGAGTATCCGTTGCTGTCCGTGACCCAGTACCACTGGCGCACGAGCTGTCCGTCGATATAATGATAGGCCGCCACTTTCATTTTGCTGGCATGAATGGCCAGGATATCCTGGGGCACGGCAAGGCCCCGCAGGTTCGCGATGGCCACATGATCCTGCATTTTCACGTTGTCCAGGCCGAAAAATTCATGGTCCCTGGGCGAATCGAAAGGCACGACCACGGACGTCTGTATATTTCCGGTGACGCCGTCCACGATGGCCAGCGCATTTTCCCCGTTGATTTCCAGATAACAGATGACTTCCTCCTTGTTGTCCAGATCGATATCGTACAGGGAAATGGTGAAATTGTGGGATTGTTCGGTCACGCCCGGATCGTTGGGATTGAATTTCTGCCACAGAAGCGCACCGTTGTGGTCGAATGCCTTGATCACGCGGCGCCCGTCGTTGAATACATAGTCCACGAGATTGTCGCCGTTCAGGTCCCCCACGGTCATGCGGCAGTTTTCAACGGAATTTGCGGACAGATCGATATGTTTGTACAGTGCCACCCCGGCTGTCAGCGAATATGTCAGGATCCCCCAGATCGAGACGATCAGCAGGCGAGTTAAGAATCTGATTTGCACATCAACCCCCTTGAGTGTGCTGCCTCCCTTGTTACCCTTGTTAACTATCAGATGCTAAAGCAAGATCCTTGCCACTGTACAACATTCATGACATTTTTTTAACAGGATTCATAACTCAAGTATTATTATTTAGTTACGAAAAACACATTTTCTGGTTGGAAATGTCATGTATTTTTCGAAAATGACATATATGCCCGGTGTGACCGGCAACTTTTGCCGGTATCATCCGCTACTTCAATATACAGATTTTATGAAGGAATGAGCTCGATGAAGTCTCGAAACGGAGCATATAAATCCCTGCCGGGAGGTGACGTCCCGTATTGTCGCAGCCGTCCCAGACAAGCCGTATATCCTCACCGGAACGGGATCCGAAGGACCAGGACCTCAGACATTGCCCCTGCAGGTTGAACAGCCTGAGACGGGCCCCATCCCTGCCGGGAACCTGAATACGGACCGCGGTTCCCGGATTCGCCGGATTCGGGAAAACCCGGATCGCACCCGGCCCTGCCGTATCCGCAGGCCGTTCATGCACGGCGACCGGGGACAGATCCGTGAGGCCGGCCATGACATCCCAGCCCCTGTGGCGGCCGTTGTCCTGCCATACCAGGACAATGGCCTCATCCGACGCCGCGACATCCGCATGGGCCACATACGAATTTCCAAGAGCCCACGGGTTTTCCATGAGCGCATCCAGGGCATCGCGCCGCTCCATATTCAACACGGGAGAGTAACCGCCCGTGGCATAATCGAGCCACGCGATTGCAATCATGCCCTGGTCTGTCAGGGAAATGCGTGGTGTTTTCTGTACGGCGCTCGCGGCCGCATCGATCATGATCTCGGTCGATACGGGCGTTCCATCGGAACCGTATCGCCTGTAATAAATCCGCGCGATATAATTGCGGTTGTCCCGCCAGGCGATCACAAAATTACCCCCCGAATTCATGGATACGGACGGTTCCCCCTGGTACAGTTCCGTGTGGCCGTGCACGGGTAAATTCACGCCTGCCGGCTCATGTCCTGCAAATAACTGGGCGTATACATCTTCCGCACCCAGCCGGTTGTCCTCCCACACGGCCACGAAATGCCCGTTACCGTCCGAGGCCGCATCCGGCGATTTTTGAACCGCACCGCCCGCATCGTCGTTCAGCCGCCTGTTGGAACCGATTTTGACATTGTTGGTATCCACGAACTGATACATCAGATCATATGCATTGTCCTGTACGCGCCAGATTACCAGATAGGACCCGTCGTCATCCATGGCCACACAGGGCGCATTCTCACTGGAGATGCAGGCCGAATCACTGATCCGGACCGGATCGCCGGACAACGATCCGGATGGATTCAGCCGCTGCGCATAGATATACGTTCCCGTTTCGCTTTCGGACCGCCATGCGACCACGCTTTCACCCGGACGGTTCATGCTCACATCCGGGAAGCGATGATGCCGCGATCCTGTATCCGTATTGATGCGGGTATTGTTCCCGGATGGGTTGGATACCGCATGATAACACTGGGCGTAAATATCCACATAGCCTTCCCGAAGGTCCTCCCAGACCGCGATCCAGCGTCCGCCGGTACTGACAGCGACCTGCGGTGTCTGCTGATCCGCAGCTCCCACATCCTCTGATATCCAGGACAGTTCGGCCGCTTCAGGATTGCCGGGTGCAAAACGTCCGAGCAGCGCATCCGCATCCCGCTGCGCGTAGTCTTCAAAACAGAAATAAACGGTTCCGGATCCGCTCAGGGCGAACGGCAATACCTGGTCGCCGGCACGGTCCGAAACCAGAAGGCGCACGGCCTCCCCTGTCCATCCGGTTGGATCGAAGGTCCGGACCCAGAGTGCGGCGTACGCTTCATGCGTCTGCCAGAGCATACCGAATGATCCCTGCACTGAAAAAAGCGAATACCCGTACAACTGCAAATCAGGACAGACAACCGCCTGCTGAAGCGCCGGTTCCGGCGGCTGTAAACCGCTGTCCGAAATCCGGCAGTTCAGCGTTCTGTCTGTTCCGCTGCCGGAAAGCCAGGCCAGCGCCAGCCGCTGATCGGCGCCTGCCGCAACAGCCGGGAACATGCCGTCCGCAATGCGGACAGCCGGTTCTGTATCGAAATCAGGATAAACCGGGACGGTCCGCGCCAGAACATCGCAATCTTCACCTGTACAGGCCTGCCAGGCCACGATCAGCGTGTCCGTGCTCCACGCGATGACCGCGGGATTGTCGTGTTCGTCATCAGCCGCATCCTGGCTGACCGTATAAACCGGTGTCATCTCTCCTCCGGTCCGGATTCCCCGGATCCGGATTTCGTATGCGCCGTCCGTATTGTCGGACCAGGAGACAAAGAAAACGGTATCCGGTGTCACTGTGACAGAGGGCGACCGGAAAACGGCACCGCCCGTTCCTTCATCACCGATACGCTGATTCCGGGATAACAGTCGCCCGGAAGGGTCTGTAATCTGAAAATAAACGTCCTGACCGCCGCCCCGCCAGTCTTCCCAGACAGTCAGGCTGGTGCCGGACGGGTGAACGGCAATAACCGGATTCCGCTGATCCGCGAATCCCGGATCGTCATTCAGACGCGCCGCATTGTTCAGCGGAGCCCCCTGCGCATTCAGCTTCTGGGTGTAGATGTTGATGTCTCCCTCACGGCCCTCTTCCCATACCATATGGATGCGTAAGTCCTGATCCATACCGAACCGGGGGCTTGTCTGCCAGGCCCCTCCTGCGGCATCGTCATTGACCAGAACCATGTCCATATCCGGGAGTCCCGGATTCGCCGGTTTGGCTGCAAGAAAAAGTGACAGCAGAAGTCCCGGAATCGCTGTGCAGACACGGTTTCGTGTATTCATCATTTTATCCTCACCTTCACGCCGGCGGATATTCGACGATGTTATATATAAAATTAAAAAAAGTAAACAGTTCAGATCCGGTCGGCCGGAACTCGCAGAACGGACCGGTATATCCGGATAATGTGCCTGGCCACGACCCGGATTTCGAGATGGCGGATCCGGCTCCTGCCGTCCGTGCGTGCACCGCTCGAAACGAGTTCCGTGAGCACCCGGGCGATATCGGCCGCCTTTCTGGGCACCAGGACACATCCGTCGCATCCGCCGATCACCTCGGCCACGTCACCCACATCCACGGAAACCACGGGCAGGTTGCAGGCCATGGCCTCCTTGACCACGTTCGGCGAACCTTCCCAGAGCGAGGTCAGGACCATGGCGTCGCAGGCGTTCATGTACAGCGGAACCAGGGCCTGCTCCTTTCCGTAAAGCGTGATCAGCTCCACGGGGATCCCCTGTTCCTGCATGATTTTGACCGCACGGTCGGCCAAGGCAAACTGTTTGCGCGGCCATGTGGCATTGGACGGAAAGAGAACATAGGCTTTGCCGGATTTCAGCCCCAGCTTTTTTCTGGCCGCCTTCCGGTCCGAAGGATAAAAAGTCTGAAAATCCACGCCATTGGGCACGACAAACACATTGTGCCGTTTGGGAATGATACGGCGCATTTCCCTTGATTTGACGATCACGGCATTCATGCCGAGTGAAAATGCCCTTCCCAGAAGCGCCACCACCTGGCTGGACGGGGTTTTCCCGTTTCCCGAATCCCGGGGATTGCCCAGTATGTCACTTCCCAGATACGATACCACTACGGGTTTTCTCCACTGCAGGCGCGAAATGATACCCGTGGTGCCGAAATGGGCGTGTATCAGGTCGAAATCATCCGTAAACGACCTTCTGAAAATGCGGAACGCACTGCGCAGGAACGCGGAACGGTGATCGATGGCATTGACATACTCCACCTCGACCTCGATCCCCTCCCTGCGTATGGATTCCACCTGGCTTTTGACGAAACTCCCGCGTGCCGGGTATTGGTCCGTGGGGTAGATATTGGACACCATCAGGACTTTCATGCACGGGACTCCGGTTCGATCACGGTCACGTCATCGGGATACGTATCCATATCCCGCGTTTTTGTATAAAAATACGATTCGAATGTACGCAGCGTCATCAGGGACCGCTTGATGAAGCTGATATAGAGCCTGTGAAACAGGTTCGGACGAAAAATTCTCAGGAGTACGACCAGGATCACAATTCCGGCTGCCATGCGGAGAAAAAGGCCCCTGGCAATGGCAATGAGCGTCAGAACCAGAAAACCGGCCATGGCCATCAGGTACGTGACAATATGATCCAGCCGTTCCGAGATGTACTGCATGGCCATCCGGTTCCGCTGGCAGTATTTCAGGGTTGTGCCGAAGGTATAAAGCCTGGACCTGTAGCGCCGGAAAAGCTCACGCACGGTCTGACGCGGCGGTCCGAATGTCAGGGCCATGCTGTCCGGGATCCGGACCAGGGTATGGCCCGCATGCCGTATGCGCATGCACAGCTCCGGTTCCTCGTCGGCCGCGATAAACGGATTGAACGGCCCGGTCTGGTCGAGCACGGATTTCCTGAACAGTGCGATGCCGCCCAGCGTTTTTTCGGTACGCGGACCGGTCTGCAGGCCGTACCGGTGTTTCAGAAATCCGGTTTTCCGGCCGTTTTCATCCTCGAAAATTTCATGCACGGACCCGGCGACGCCCCCTGTTTCAGGATGCGATTCGAGCCAGGCGATGCCTTTCCGCAACCAGTCGTGGTACAGCATCGTGTCCCCGTCGATAAAAAAAAGAAACTCGCCCTCTGCATGACGGTATCCTGCAGTGCGTCCGGCTGCCGCACACAGGGGCCATTCCGGCCGCAGCAGAAGAATCCGGACCGGATATGTTTTCACGATTTCGACTGTCCTGTCCGTGGACGCGGAATCCGCATAAATGATTTCACTGTCAGGAACCATCCGGATGCCTTTGACGATGGACCTGAGGCAGGCATCGATATGCCTTTCCTCGTTGCGCCCGATGATGATGACAGACAGTTTTTTCATGAAAAGGCCGACTCCCTTTGTTATAAACCGGGATTCAAGGATATCCGGAAATGAGGCCTATTTTTTCATCCGGATCAGATACCGGACATCGCTGAACGAAAACACACGAAGCACGGACAGCATGCCGAAATAAACGATCACGCCCGTGCCGATGTTGATAAATACGTTAATGCCTCTCAGAACATAAACCGCGGCCCCCATGACCAGGGCGGACAGCAGGATGCGGTTCGTGAGGCGCCAGAAATCGATTTTGAAAAGATGGCGCATGATAAAGACCAGCTGCTGCGCCATGAAAATGGTGACAGCGGCAAGCACGGCAATACCGGCACCCATGCCTCCGTAAAGCGAAATAAATCCGTATCCCAGAATGTAGATGAGAACCATGCTGATGATATTGATCCGGAGATCCACGTTCTGATTGTGGCTCGCGATCAGGAACGTGGCGAACACCAGGAGAATACCGTACGGAATCACCATCCAGATCACGATTTTAAAAATCAGGGTCGACTGTGCGAATGCATCACCAAAAACGGCCGGCAGCACCTGATCCGACAGAATCAGTCCGCCGATGCACACCGGGATCGTAAAAACAAAGATATAAAAGAGCGATTTCTCGCAAAATGTCCGGAATTCTTCCATGGATTCAAGAAACAGCCTCGCGGCCACGGGCTGAACAGCGACCTTGTAACTCTGAAGTATCAGTTTGATCACATTGACGAGCCGCATGGGTGCTCCGTAATAACCGACTTCCTCGATGGTCACCATGCGGGATAAAAGAAGAATGTCCATGTTCCAGAACAGGGTGCTGAATACGGAAATACCGGCAAACGCCGGCACAAGCCGGGCCAGCCATACGCAGATATGCCAGTCGAACCGCAGATCGGCGCAGGTGATGCGCCGGCATGAAAGCCATATATTGACACACAGATTGACCAGGCTCGCAAGTGCGAAAACAGCGGCAATGGCCACCACATCGCCTCCCCGGACCAGGACCCAGATGCCGGTTCCCAGCCTGACACAGTTTTCCCAGGTCATGCCCAGCAGCACCAGTTCCGCCTTCTCCCACGCGATAAACACGGATTGGAACACCAGGCTCACCGTGGCCAGAACCAGGGCGAGCCCCATCCACAGTGTGGCGCTGTTGACAATGGCGCTGTAACCCATGATGTGGCCGAAACCGATCATACAGCCGGCCATCAGCAGGGACACCAGAAAAGTCAGAATCGTGGCATTAACCAGAATGAGACCTGTTTTCCCCCGGTCTTTGGCCACTTCACGGATCAGGAGCGGCTGTATTCCCATACCGGCCATGGTCTGAAAGATCCAGAACAGGGTCAGGATCAGGGAAAACTCTCCCATCCCTTTCGGACCCAGTTTCCGGCCGATAAACACCACGAGTACGAGCGAAGCGGACATCCGGATTATGGTGCCCAGCAGCATGGCCCCCGTATTTTTTACCACGCTCTTGGATTTGCTCATGCGGTCCGCCTTCCGGCATCCGGCTCCGGTGAGGCCGCCCTGTAATGAAGGATCCTGCCGGCCGCAGCCGCACTGAGAAACCACAGCGGCATGAGATGATAACTGCCGATAGTGCTGTTTTCGACCAGCCCCTGGACCAGGGCCGCGGCAATGCCCCCTGTCACACCGACCAAAAATGCGCTGTCCGTGATTTCCGCGGACGGAATCGTCTTCCATATCCCTGCATAAACGGCAATCAGGAACCAGATAAAAAACGCCAGTCCCGGCAGACCGATTTCGGCCGCCGTCTGCAGATACATGTTATGAACCGGATAAGGGAAATAGATGGACACCTGTTCGGGCGTATCGTCGAAATTCTGATGCACCAGCGTGTAGTTGTTGACGCCGTTTCCCAGGACGGGACTGTGCCGGATCATTCTGAGGGCCACATGCATGAGCGGAATGCGCACAAGGGCCGATCCTCGGTCATTGGCCATCAGCCGTGTCCGTATCGGATTGTCGATCTTGAAAAGAAACAGACCGGACAAAGCGATACAGAGTATGAAAAGGATCGACAGGTACAGCCGCCTGAGCGGCGGAATGTGCCTGAAATGAAAGGAAGCCACAAGAGATGCACCGATAAGAAAACCCAGCCATCCGCCGCGGGAGAGCGTCAGGATGAGAGCGGCCAGTCCCGTAATGAATACCGCGATCAGTGAGATCCGGATAGCGGGCCTGCTTTTGCGCAGAATCAGGGCCAGGATAAGCGGCAGCAGAAAGTCAAGATACCAGGCCAGTGCATTGGAACCGCCGAGCGTTCCTCCGGGACGGTACACGGCAGAACCTTCGATACGCTGAACGGCCGCGGAATCCGCGCCACCGAGAATCTTCAGATTCAGGGTGCTTCCCGTCGCTTTCTGCGCAAGAGCGATGAGGCTCTCGAAACAAAGACCCGCTACGAGAATAATGATGATGAAGTGGAATGTCCTTTTATCCCGGACCGCATTGGCGATGTACCAGAAAATACCCGCCATCTTCAGGAATTCCAGGGTCTCGTACAGTCCGAGCATGCGGTCGGGCGCTCTGAACATGGAAAACAGGCACATCAGAAGAATGCCGGTCAGGGGCGCCATATACAAGGCCAGAGCGGAGGGCGTTTTATCCCGGTTGCGGTACAGATCGATGAAATAAAGCATCAGAAGCAGAATAAGTGAAATGCCGTTGACGGACACCACCAGCCCCTGCGCACCGCCCACATGGGTCTCGTGGAGATTCAGTGTCTGATCCACGTTGAATGCGAGGGTCAGCGTCAGCACGGCGATGAGAATGTCCCTTGACAGATCCTGCCAGATGAATACAAACGGCAGCATGAGCGCACAGATCACGACCAGTGTCTGCATGAGCGGCACATCGATGGCCAGGGCGCTGAAAAGCATGAATCCGCATCCCAGGCCCATCAGTGCCAGCAGCAGCATTTTCATGAAACGGGTTTTCAATGGGTTTTAACGGAATTTCTCCCGGGCAATCGGCTGATCAATTGTAAATAAGACCGGCCGGCCTGGTTCCAGTTATATTTGCTGTTGAACAGATCACAATTTGCATACAGGGATTTTCTTTTCGCCGGATGATCGTACAAATCGAGAATCGCTTCAGAAAGGGATTCCACGCTGTCCGGCTCGAAAAAGCGGACCGACGCTTCAGGAAAATAATAGTCGGCTGCCATGGTCCTCGCCACGATGAGCGGGATTCCGAGAGCGAGATATTCCATGGATTTGACGCTCAATGTCTCCCCCGCATACACACCGCCGCGTTTGGGATCCACGGCCAAATGGGCATGCCTGACCGCGTCGGCAATTCCGATCACGGGCACCGTTTCCCTGAAATGGATCCGCTGATCCAGCCCGAGCTCCCTGGCCAGGGCCTGGTATGATTCCTCTTCCCGGCCCCCGCCGATAATCTGCAGCTGCAGCTCCGGTATCCGGTCCCGGATACGATGAACCGCCCGGATCAGCAAATCGATCCCCGTCTGTTCCGCCAGGTTCCCGTGATAGGTCAGATAAAAGGGCCTGCCCTTGACATGGGTATTGAAAGGCAGGCGCGGAAAATGAGACGCGATGGGCAGATTCATCATCACCGAACATTTTGGACCCTGTACGGAACGCCTGTCGATCAGCGTCCGGCGCCAGATTTCTGTCACGGTGATGACATGATCCGCATACAGGCAGCAGAGCCTCTCAACCCATTTTAAAAACACGATGGATCCGTGTTTTTCCGTAACCTGGAATTTCCGCATATAAAATTCCGGAACCAGATCGTGGATATCCAGAATCACCCTGGCGCCCAGCATCCTGGCCAGGAGCGTGGAAAACACGCCGAAATCCGGAATATTGTGAAAGTGAATGATGTGATACCGTTTTTCCTTCTGAAGCCGTGTCATGACAAAAAAGGATTTCATGAAAAATGTGCACAGCTGAAGCAGGTATGAAACCGGACCGCTCTCATTGAAATCCCGGCTGTAAATACGGTAAACCTGAACCCCCTGCACGAGAGCGGGTTCATTCCTGATCGGCTCTCCAAGGCCGATCATGTCCACCGTATGCCCCTGTTCCAGAAGTGTCAGTGCGTAGCGGTGCAGTCTGGCGTCGTGCTCGAATTTTGTATAGCCCAGCATGCAGATTCTCATTGCAGACAACTCCGTGCATGGTTGATGTTGAACTGATGAACAGCAGACACCCAACTGTGATCAATCATGATATGCCCTTCGGTTTGTGATTCCGGAAACACCGGGCATATTTCCCATACTCCGTCATGATTCATAATACGCGTCATATCCGTATTGTGCATCGTCGGAAACACCCGTAAAAATTGCGCCCCAGACGGGTGCCTGAACGCTCTGAAGACGCTTCAGGGCCAGCTGCAGTCCGCGGCGCGTGGTGGCCCCGACCTTGACGGTCAGGACCAGTCCCCTGATCCATTTGGAAAGCTGGACGGCATCGGTCACGGGCAGAATGGGCGGACAGTCAAACAGGACCAGCTGATAATGATTGGATGCGGTTTTGATGAATTCAAGCATACGCTTGGATCCGAGCATTTCGGATGCATGCTTTGTCGGGGCGCCTGCGGCCATCAGGTCGAGTCTTTTGACGGATGTTTCCCGTATATTCGCATCCCAGGAAGCATCGCCGTGCAGATACGTGATCAGGCCCTCGTCCCTGCTGATGCCGTTCAGAATCATTTCCTGTACCGGTTTTCTCAGGTCACAGTCCACGAGCAGTGTTTTGCATCCTTTCTGGGCCGATGCAATGGCCAGATTGGCCACGGTTGTGGATTTGCCCTCCCCGGCACCGGGACTGGTGACCAGGAGCGTGTTGACCTTCTCGGTCTGCATTTTATAGTGAATATAGGTCCGGATCACCCGGTAGGCCTCTGGAATGGCCGATTGCGTATCCTGCCGGGTAATCAGATACGGAGAGATGGACCGGGCCCGCTCGATCAGATGATCCGCTTTCTCTGTTTTCCGGAATTGACGGGACTTTTCATCCAGCCTCGGTATGGAACCGATCACCTTCAGCTTGAGGGCCTCGATCTCTTCGGTCTGCCAGAGGTAATCCTCGAAATAATCCTTGGCAAAAGCCAGGCCGATCCCGAGAATCAGACCGAACAGTATGGCCAGGGCAATATTGAACCGAACCCTGGGATACACCGGGTAAATCGGAGGATTTCCCCGGTCCAGAATCATGATGTTGCCGCCCAGCCCCGTGGATTTGATACGCGCCTCTTCAAATTTCTGGCGAAGCATCGCGTATATTTCACGATTGACCTGGACATCCCGCTCGAGCTGCGCGAGCTGCAGGCTCTTCGAAGGCAGGCCGGACAATTTGTAATTGTATTCGTCGACAATTCTTTTCAGTGCAGCGGCTTTTGCTTTCAGGGATTGCTGTGTGGTTTCGATTTTCAGAATTTCAGCGATCAGGGTCTCGGAATGTGCCACCGGATCGATACCGGTCCGGTCGGTCTTCATGTAATTGGAGGTTTCTTCGACAATTTTCTCCCGGATGCCGTTCAGACGGCTTTCGAGCTGGGCCAGCCTTCCGTCACGCTCCGGATCCAGGCCTGCGCCGATCAGCTGGGCCTCGTAGGCGGCTTTTTCGGTCACAAGCTGGGCCATCTGCTGCTGAAGCTGGGAAAGAACCGGACTGGACAGCTTTAAAATGTCGTCTACAAAATGCCGCCGGCTCTCGTCCAGCTGGTTTTTCAGATAATGACGCTGATTTTCATTGGATTCCAGGTCCGTCCGTGTCTTGTTGTACTGGGATTCAAATTCCGAAAGCTGTTTGACGAGCTGGGAGGTTTCCTCGTTCAGGGACACCACACGTTCCCGCTGCTGAAACATCATCAGCCTGTTCTCCGAATCCCTGAGCTGGGTCTCCACCTCTTTCAGCTTGGCCTCCAGAAACCGTTTGCTCTCGGAAGCGTCACCCTGACTCAGAATCTGATCGTATTCCTGATAGGCATCCACCCAGGTATTGACAATAAAGGATGCTTCCCAGGGAGAAGGAGACCGGGCCAGAAGCAGAATCACATTCGTTTCCATCTGCTCCGACACTTTGGTTACATCCCGGAAGTTTTCGACGAGTTCGATAAAACTCAGTGTGTCCGCATGGTTTTTACCGCCTGTCACAACCGAATCGAGACGCTTCATGAAACCGAACCTGGCAGGCAGCTCCCGTTTACCGAGAATGAAAAGGGAATCACGGACATCCGATTTCTGAAATCTCCGGATCACTTCGGCGGCCAGGCGGCGGCTTTTCAGAATGGGAATCTGGTTTTTCACCAGGTATTTCTGAGCCGCCATCTGCGTGGGTGAAAATGTCAGCTGATCGTTGCTGCCGATATAGACCGCGGCCTTGGATTCATAAATGGGCCTGGCCAGCAAAGTCAGCACGGTCACTGTCAGAACGATGCTGACAAACGGCACGATAATGAGCCATCGGTTTCTCCTGAATGGCCGTAAAAGATCCGAAAGAAGCATGTTATTTTCCATAGAACCTTGTCCAGTAATCCCAAAAATCGAGTCCGTCGATATCCCCGGTCACCGAAAGCACGCTCCTGTATGGCGAAGGCCAGCGGGCGAATCTCAGCAGCGGTTTGTCCGATCCTTCGATGGCCCGAATCAGCTCCGCTTTATTCTTATCGGAAAACGACCCGCCATCGAAAACAAGCGCATAGGATTGTTTTTTTTCGGCTTCCTCAAAAAGATAGCCTTCCTGTCTTAAAAAGTCAATGAATTCCTGTGCGACCGGCGGATTCAGACCGATCACGGGCTTGACCGGCGCTTTCACTTTCAAATCCCGGTTCTCCCTGCCGGATTCATCCAGGATTTTCCCGGCACAACAAAGCTGCAGCGGAACCTGATCACAGGCCGTGTTTTTGCACATGACCTTCCAGGATGCATCTCCGGAGCAGCTCACGGAACAAGCGGCATTCAAACGCGATTTCCACCATGCGGCAATCTCTCCGAGGGGCGCGATCCACACGCTGCCCGACATCCTGGCCTCGTTCAGTACATCGTTTAAAGCCGAGCGGAAAAAAGGAAACCGTTCCGGATGCAGCTGCATCACGAACATATCGCCTCGCAGGCGCGTGTGTCCCAGAATTTCGAGCCAGGATTCCCGTACGCAATGCCTGGACAGATTCAGCCGCTCGATCAGAATGTCGTCATCGGGCACGGTGACCGGAATTTCAAGATTACCCTGATGAACAAACGGAAGTGCCGGGCCAGCTTCATGAGAGGCCACGCCGTATGTATCGATAATTTTCTGATAATCCCTGGGATTTTCCATACAGCCGGTCACACATCCCGGCAGGGGCCAGGAAATCACCTCACTGCTTTCCCATTCGAATCCATATCCGGATACGATACGTGAAAGGGACAGATTCCTTCGCAGGAAGGGAAAACGGAATCCCGAAAAACGGATGCCGTTGTGCCGGAATATCCGGATCGCCCGCTGCATTTGTTCGTGAAACTCGTCTGTGGACAACAATGTATGATCGATATGACGGCAGCCGTGTATCGCGAATTCAATGCCCTGTGTCTGAAAATGCCGGAAAAAGCCCGGATGCCGGTTTACAGCCGTGGCCGTGACCGGGAACGTGGGCAGCACATGATGCGACAGGCAGAGATTGACAAAATCCTGGAGCAACGCACGGAACGGTGAGACGGTCGGACCGTAATGACCGAAAATATTGAAGATGCGCTGAACGGCATTGTACGGTGAGCGCGCCCGGAGCCGCTCCCGGATCATTTCGACGTTCTTCATGAATGCGAATCACTCATCCGATCATGGATTTCATCGGTTTAACCTTAGGCGGAATGCATTGCGGACAATGATCCTCGTTCTCAAGGAGCCAATGATAGGTCTTTTTCAATCCTGTCTCTAAAGTGATTTGCGGGGTCCACCTGAGAATGCGGCGGCTCTTCTCGATGTTCAGGACGCGGCGCCGGATATTGTCAATATCACGGCGGTCGATATAAACGGGTTTTACGGAACTTTCGGTCAGGTTGACAATACGCTGTACCAATTCATTCACGCTGGTTTCCTTGCCGCTTCCCACATTGAACACTTCACCTTCCGCTCTCGGATTGACGGCGGCAAGCAGTGTCGCCTCCACCACATCGTCCACGTAGGTAAAATCGCGGGTCTGTTCTCCGTCACCGTGTATCTGGGGAACTTCTCCCTTCATGATGCTTTCGAAAAATTTGGAAACCACACCGCAGTAGGGATTCAGCGGGGACTGGTTCACACCGAACACATTGGAATAACGTACAATGGAAACCGGAAGCCGGTAGGTCTCATAAAAGGCAAAACAGTAATTCTCGCCGGATAATTTGCTGGCGGCGTACGGATTGATGGTGCTCAGCCTGTCATCCTCATTGATGGGCAGGTATTTCGGATTGCCATAAACGGACGCAGATGAAGAATAAACCACTTTTTCCGTACCCAGCTCCTTGGCAGCCTGAAGCACGTTGAATGTCCCCTCCGTATTGACCTTGAAGTCCAGGCGGGGGGATTTGACGGATACAATGATGTTGCGCACCGCCAGATTGAAAACAATTTGTTTTTTCTTCATCAGTTTTTCAAGGAGTGTAAAATTGGTCACCGAACCTTTTACAAATTCGATATCATCCAGATAGGCAATATTTTCTTTTCTGCCCGTAAACAGATCGTCAAGAACCGTTACCAGTGCACCTTCTTCCACCAGCTTGTTCACCAGATTGCTTCCCACGAATCCGGCACCGCCGGTGACCAGTATTTTCATATTCTGGAACCGCATAAATCACTCCTTTAGTGGGCATCCTTCATTGACAGCACGAATGGAATTGTCATAAATATAATCTTCAAATCGAGCCAATTGGACCAGTTATCCACATACCACAGATCATAAAGAATCGATTCCTCATAGTTCTGCGGTGTCAGACGCAGGTTCAGTTTGGACCATCCCGTGAGACCGGGTTTGACATGCAGCCTGCGTTTGTACCATTCTTTATACTCTTTGACTTCATACAGCGGATGGGGCCTCGGACCGACCAGGCTCATGTGTCCCAGAAAGATATTGAACAGCTGCGGCAGCTCATCCAGACTGCTCGCACGAAGAAAACGTCCGACAGGCGTGGTTCTGTTGTCGATATAATCGAAATAGTCCGTCACCACTTTCTCATTGTCCACCTCAAAATCTTCCTTGAGGAGTTTCTGGATATATTCCTGATGTTCTTCCTGTGAATTTTCGGGGCGCATGGTCCTGAATTTCAAAATTCTGAACGACTTTCCCTGGTGTCCGACACGTTCCTGCGTAAAAAAGACGGGACCTTTGGAACTGAATTTGACTGCAGCTGCAATGACGATCATTAACGGCGCGCTGATGAGAATGAATACGAGTGAAAGGAGCGTATCGAAGATCCGCTTCACGGCATGCGGCATTGAAAAAGTCCGGACACCGGGTTTTCTCCTGTCGAGTGCCATGGGTGAGGTGAAAGTAAATTCTGAAAAAGAGGAAGCGATGCCGTCTTCAATTTGCGCTGCAATATTTTCCAGTAGGCGTGCCATGATCAATCCGTTGTGTTCAGAATCATTATTGAATCCATTCAAAGTCATAAAAGTTCCGCAGCGTAGCCGGATTCCCCTGCGGCAGTCGAAGGGTCAGCTGGTTTATGCGAACCGGTAACCCAGACCGTGTATGGTTTGTATATATCTCGAGGGCAGCCTGTCCTCTCCCAGTTTTTCCCTGAGACGCTTGACATGCACATCGACTGTTCTGTCCGTGACATACGCGCTTTCACCCCATACCTTTTCAAGTATCTCGTTTCTTGTAAAGATATAATCGCGTTTTGAGGCCAGCAGATACAGGAGTTTGAACTGCGTATAGGTCAGATCAATCAGTTTGCCGTTTTTGCGGACTTCATGATTATCAAGGTTGATTTCAATGTCCTTGATCTGAAGATTCCGCGGTGTATGATCCACAAGATTGATCCGGCGGACAAGGGCATTGACCTTGGCCACAAGTTCATCCACGGCAGGAATGGCACTGACACAGTCGTCGGCTCCTTCTTCGAGCGCATGTATTCGGTCCTCGGGCCGTTTATTTTGAGAAAGCAGAATAAAGGCCGTCTTCTGACATTTCTCATTGATCATTCGCCGTATGTCATCTACAGATCCGTTGGCAATATCCCAGTCGACAATCATCGCCTGGGGCGGATTGGTCTGCAGCTGGCGCACGGCATCCTTACCACTGTCGGTTCGAACAACCTCATAATTGGCCCTGAAAAATGCCTGCTCAAGGCGGTCGCCGAGCGTGGTATTGGAGATCAAAAGCAGAATTTTCTTTCCATCCATGGCATGTGTTCCTTTTGCTTGATCCAATGTTTGTTTCAATCGGTTTCAGGCAACATCCATGCCATGAACAGGGCAGGTTTGTAAGTAACAAATTTTAAATTTGTTACGTAGTGTTCACAATTTTGACAAATACAATATTTGTTAAAAAAGGAAAATATTTCCTAAAATAAGTCGGCAACAATGTCCGTTTTGACATATATATAACAATCGTTGCAATCATCGGAATGCGATCCTTATAAACCAAAATAGGATAGAAGCGCAAAAACCAGCGGGGCGACAAAAAGCGGGCTGTCAAAGCGGTCCAGGAAACCGCCGTGCCCCGGAAGCAGTGAGCCGGAATCCTTGACATCGGCATCGCGCTTGAAAAACGATTCGACCAGATCCCCTATCTGTCCGAAAATACCGACAATACATCCAAGGGCGACAGCATAATTCACCGAGGATTCATGCACGAATATCAAACGGAGCAGTAAAGCCGCTGCAATGCTGCCGATGAATCCGGCTATCGCTCCCTCCCAGGTTTTTTTGGGACTTACCCTGGGGAACAGCTTGTGCCTGCCGAAACGCCTGCCGCCGAAATATGCAGCCGTATCACATATCCAGATCGTTCCGAATATCTGAATAATCAGCCGGCCCCCCAGAGAATAGGAATGTCCCGGTACCGATGCGGATTCGCGGATCAAAACGAAAAATGAAAAGAGGTGAACATAGATGACGCCCAAAAGGGTCAGGGCCGTGCCGGAAAGCGCCTGTTTGCGCCCCCTGAACATGTCGATGACCATGATCAGCATACCGGCAATAATCAGGGTGGGATAAACCGGTGCGAATCCGAACAAATAAAATTCGGACGTCAGTATCAGGGTCAGTGCAAGCCCGGCCGGCAGGTTGGGCGACAATGCCTTTTTCCTGACAAGACCGTAAAACTCGATGATCATGAACGTCTGAATAACCAGAACGACAGCCAGAAAAAGCCAATGTCCGATGATGACACTGAGCAGAATGAGTGGAATACCGACGCCGGCGACTGCAACCCTTTTACCGAGTTCCTGAATATGCATGAGGCATGGACTCCTTTATTCGATGGCGAGGGATGGAATGACCGGACACAGCGGACACCGGCTTTCTGCATGTGCCGTACGCTGATTCATAAAACGAGGTGTTCGTACATGAATGGCGTATCGGAGAACAATGAAAGTCTCCCTCCCGGGACATCGGATCATTATTTAAGAAGATGTGAGATTTGAAGCTCCCCGCGGCAAACCGCGGAGAATGCATTTGCTGTTCAGATTCAGGACACATTCCTGACCTGCGGCGCCTTCTGCACCGCCAATGGATCAGGAAACGGGTCATGGTGAGAATGAAAGACGGAATAATCAGGCTGTATCTTTGGAGCTGACCTCGTTTGGAGCTTCTTCCGTTTGTTTCACCTTTTTCTTTTCACTCTTCGCCAGAACAAAGGACAATTTTTCGCCGCTGGCAGTCACTTCAATCTGACTGCCTTCAGGAAATTTGTTCCTCAATATTTCTTCAGCAAGCGGATCTTCCACATATTTTCGCAGCGTACGACGGACCTGCCGGGCGCCATACATCGGTTCATAACCCACCCTGGCGAGAAATTCCTTGGCCTCTTTGGACAGCTGAACCGACATCTGACGTTCCTTGATGCCGATCAGGGACTCTTCCATGATAATATCGATAATTTTCAGAATGTGATCGCGGGTCAGCGGTCTGAATACGGCAACCTCATCGAGCCTGTTGATAAATTCTGGACTGAAGAGCCGCTTCGTTTCTTCAAGCATGGAGGAACGCATGGCGTTGTAATCCACTTCATCGTCCTGGCGGCTGAATCCGAGTCCCCCCTTCTGCATGGAACGTGTTCCCAGATTGGAAGTCATGATCAGTATCGTGTTCTTGAAATCGACCTTTCTGCCCAGACCGTCGGTCAGCCGGCCCTCATCCAGGATCTGCAGCAGAATATTGAACACATCGGGATGGGCCTTTTCAATCTCGTCGAGAAGGACGACCGAATAGGGATGGCGGCGCACTTTTTCCGTAAGCTGCCCCCCTTCTTCATAGCCGACATATCCCGGAGGCGCTCCGGTCATCCTGGAAACGGCAAATTTTTCCATAAATTCGGACATATCCACCCGGATCAGGGCGGTTTCATCGTCGAACAGGTACTTGGCCAGAATTCTGGCCAGATACGTTTTTCCGACACCCGTGGGCCCCAGGAAAATAAACGATCCGATGGGACGGTTGGGATCCTTCAATCCGGCCCTGGTACGCTGAATGGCCCGGCTGAGCAGTTCGACCACCTCGTCCTGCCCCACAATCTTCTGTTTCAGCGCGTCGGCCATATTCAGGAGTTTCTCCGACTCGGACTGAGCGACACGGGCCACCGGAATATGCGTCATCATGGAAATCACCTCATAAATATCCTCCTCGGTGACTTCCGCAAGCACTTCCCCTTCCTCCTCTTCCCAGCGGTTTTTGGCTTCATCCAGTTCGACGGTCAGCCTCTTTTCGCGGTCGCGAAGCACGGCCGCTTTTTCAAATTCCTGATTGCGGATCACGTTTTCCTTCTCTGACCGGATCACTTTCAGCCGCTCTTCGAGCATGGTGATTTCCCGGGGTACGGAAATATTGGCCAGATGGACCTTGGCTCCCGCTTCATCCATCACGTCGATGGCCTTGTCCGGAAGGAATTTATCGGAGATATAACGGTCCGAATACTGGACCGCGGTTATAATGGCCTTTTCGGAGTACCTGACCCTGTGATGCTTTTCATAGCGTGCCTGAAGGCCCTTGAGAATGGCCAGGGTGTCATCCACGGACGGGGGTTCGACCATGACCTTCTGAAAACGCCGTTCCAGGGCACCGTCTTTTTCAATATACTGCCTGTATTCGTCCAGCGTGGTTGCACCGATACACTGCAGTTCACCTCGCGAAAGCGCCGGTTTGAACATGTTGGATGCGTCCAGAGAGCCGGATGCACCGCCCGCGCCGACAATGGTATGCAGCTCATCGATAAACAGAATGACATTCTTGGACTTGATCAGTTCGTTCATAATGGCCTTCATGCGCTCTTCGAACTGTCCGCGGTATTTCGTACCCGCGACAATCGCACCCAGGTCCAGTGTAACGACCCGTTTGTTATGAAGGACGCGTGAAACCTTTTTTTCGATAATACGCATGGCGAGTCCTTCGGCAATCGCGGTCTTGCCCACACCCGGTTCACCGATCAGTACGGGATTGTTCTTTTTTCGTCTGGACAGAATCTGCGCCACACGCTGTATTTCACCCTCGCGTCCGATCACGGGATCCAGCTCGCTCTGTCTTGCCAGCTCGGTCAGATCCCGTCCGAAATGATCCAGCGCCGGAGTCTGTGATTTGACCTTCGGGGACCGGCTGATTCCCGTCCCCTTCATGATATTTTCAAGTTCTTCACGGACATTTTCATACATAATATCGAAACTCTGCAGCACCTGGGCGGCCACGCCTTCGGAGTCCCTGAGCAGGGCGAGCAGCAGATGCTCGGTCCCGATCGAGCTCGATTTGAACCGTTCGGCCTCTGCAGCTGCGACACGCAGCACGCGTTCCGCACGTTTGGTAAACGGAATGGTGCCGTCGGTTATCGTTCCGCCCGTGGACCGGACCGCATCTTCCACCGCTTTTTTAATTTCATCGAGATCGAGATTGATGTTCTGAAGTATTTCAACGCCGATTCCGCCGCCTTCACGAATCAAGCCGAGAAGCAGGTGTTCGGTACCGATATAATCATGCCCCAAACGGATCGCTTCTTCCCTCGAAAGCTGAATGACGACCTGAACACGCTGAGAGAAATTATTCCGGATCATGGATGTTACCCTTTATCGATAAATGCCTTTTTCATGGCAATTATTTTGCAAAATTCGAGCCATTCTTTGTTATATGCATCAATTAAATCATTTAATTCACATGATTCCCTTTTGGTTCCCAATGAATGTACGCATTTGACATTAGTTTTTCAACCACAAAAATAGGTTCTTTCAGGTCTGCGTGCTGATACGGCCGTCGAACAGCTCGATCAGCCGGTCCGCCCGCTCGGCCAGCTCATGATTATGCGTCACCACCACAAATGTCTTGCCCGTTCTGCGGACCAGGTCCCACATCAGTTCATGAAGCGCCTGGCTGTTCTTCAGATCGAGATTTCCGGAGGGTTCATCCGCCAGAATCAGTTTCGGATCGTTCATCAGGGCCCGTGCAAAGGCCACCCGCTGCTGCTCCCCGCCGGACAGTTCTCCCGGCCGGTGATGCTGCCTCCGGATCAATCCCACCTGATCGAGCAGATATGAGGCCCGTTTCAGCGATTCTTTCACCTGCAATCCCTGTATGAATGCAGGCATGGCCACGTTTTCAAGTGCGGTAAACTCCGGAAGCAGATGGTGAAACTGAAAAACAAATCCCACGTGCCTGTTGCGAAAATGGGCCAGCTGCCGGTCCGTCATCGAGAAGAGATCGGTCTGCTCCATATGTACGGTCCCGTTTGTAGGCCTGTCCAATGCGCCCAGAATATGGAGCAGTGTGCTTTTTCCGGCGCCCGAATGACCCACGACGGCCAGGATTTCACCCTCGTAAATGGACAGATCGATTCCCTTCAGCACATGAAGCGGATCCGCACCGTCCATGCTGTACACCTTTTCGATCCGGGAGGCAGACAGAAGCTGCCCGCCTTTTGTTTTCAACGCATTCTTTTTATTCATAACGGATCGCCTTTACAGGATCGAGCGATGCGGCGCGCCGTGCAGGATACACGCCGGCCAGCAGGCACAGGACAATGGCGGCCAGGCCGATGACAATAAAATCGGACGGCTGCATCCGGATGGGCAGGCTGGTGATGAAATAGACATCCGGAGGCAGGGATATCAGGTGAAACGTCTGCTGCGCCCAGCACAGGCCGTAACCGATCAGCTCCCCGAGCAGGGTTCCCAGAACCCCGACCACGAGTCCCTCATAGAGGAAAATACGCATAATGCTGCCCGATGTGCTGCCCATGGACTTCAGTATACCGATTTCCTTGGTTTTTTCCATGACCACCATAATCAGGGTGCTGATAATATTGAACGCGGCCACGATGATGATCAGGCAGAGAATGATGAACATGGCAATTTTTTCGAGCTGCATCCATGCAAAAAGATTCTTCCGCATCTCGAACCAGGACAGGGCAAAATATGGAAATCCCAGCCTGTCGTCTATTTTTTTCACGACCCGTTCGGCCTGATACACATCTTTCAGCCGTATTTCAATACCGGACACCTTATCGCCGAGTTTAAAGAGGTCCTGGGCTGCCTCGATGGATATAAAGGCATAGCTGTTGTCATATTCGAACATGCCCGTTTCGAAATACCCGGTCACGATAAAGGGCATGACTTCCGGCACCTGGAACATGGAGCGGATGCCTTTGGGGCTCATGATCAGGACCACATCTCCTGTATCGGCCCACACCTGATCGGCCAGGTAGCGTCCGAGCACGATGCCGTGACGCTTCCGCCCGTCCGAAAGCCGGACCTGGTCCAGATTCAGTTCGCCGTATACGATGTTCTTGTCCAGATCCGAGACCTGGGAGATCGTGCGCGGATCCGCGGCCTTGACCAGAACGCCCGCCGTATATTCCTGATGGCGCAGCATGCCCTTGTCCAGAATATAGGGAGACATGCCGGTGATTTCAGGGATATCCCGCAGGCTGTCCTCCACGCTTCCGTAATCCTCGATTCCCCGGTCATGATAGGTACGCAGACGTATATGCGTATCGAAGCCGATAATGCGGTTCCGCACCTCCGATTCGAATCCGTTCATGACGGAAAGCACGATGATGAGAGCAGCCACGCCGATCATGACCCCGAATATGGAAATATAGGTAATGATATTGATAAAACCGCCGGCGCTTCCTCCCGATTTTCCCGTTTTTCTGGATTTCAGAAACGGAAGGATGATGAGTAGCAGAAAGACCGCGGCGGACAGCACATTGAGAAATGGAATGTCGTCGATCATAAAGGAGAGGCCGAAGGCGATCAGGCAGGCCAGGCGCAGAAAATTGAGCAGCAGACCCGTCAGAAACCGGCGTATGGAAAATCTGCCCCTTCTCCGCAGATATCTCCGTGCGATAAAAAATTCGTACGATTTTCTCATAGGCCCCTGTTCAGATTCAGGTATTTTCCGGCCGCATATGCGGAAACAGAATAACGTCGCGTATCGAGGGCGCATCGGTCAGAAGCATGGTCAGACGGTCGATGCCCAGTCCCAGTCCCGCCGTGGGCGGCATACCGAATTCAAGGGCCCGGAGATAATCCTCGTCGATGACCATGGCCTCCTCGTCGCCCTCGGCCCTGAGCGCCGCCTGTGCCTCGAGCCGCTCCCGCTGATCCATGGGATCGTTCAGCTCGCTGAATGCGTTGCAAAGCTCCTTGCCGCCCACGAATCCTTCGAAACGTTCGACCAGTCCCGGTGTTTTTCTGTGCTTTTTGGCCAGCGGGGACAGTTCGATGGGATAATCAAGGATAAAGGTCGGCTGGAACAGGTTCGGTTCCACGAATGCACTGAAAAGAGCATCCAGAATATTTCCCTTGTTGGCCGAAGGTTCGAGTTCGATTCCCTTCGCTTCAGCCAGCGACCGGAGTTCATTCAGCGATTTGCCGAAGCAGTCGGCGCCGCTGGCTTCCCTGATGGCCTCAAAGAATCCGATCCGCTTCCATGGTTTTCCGAAATCGAGGACCTGATCCTGATAGGAGAATTCCGTGGTCCGGAACACGTTTTCACACAGGGTTCGTATCATTTCCTCAACGAGGTCCATCATATAATTATAATCCCTGTAAGCCACATAGAGTTCCATCATGGTGAATTCGGGATTGTGATCCCGGTCCATGCCTTCGTTTCTGAAATCCTTGGCAATTTCGAACACGCCGTCAAAACCGCCGACAATGAGCCGTTTCAGGTACAGCTCATCGGCAATGCGCAGATACAGTTCCATATCGAGTGCATTGTGATGGGTGACAAAAGGACGGGCGAAGGCCCCGCCGTACAGCGGCTGCAGGACCGGCGTTTCCACTTCGATGAAGCCCTTGTCCTCCAGAAAGCGGCGCATGGCGGAAACGATTTTCGACCGTTTCACAAAAAGGTCACGCACTTCGGTATTGACGATCAGATCCACATAGCGCTGCCTGTATCTGAGTTCCTTGTCCTTGAAGGCATCGTAAATCACCTTTTCATCGTCCTCGATCTTTTCCTTCACGATCGGCAGCGGCCGCAGGGTTTTGGCCAGCAGCTCGAGCGTTTTGGCCACCACGGTGATTTCACCGGTTTTGGTTTTGAATACGCTTCCCGTGATACCGATCACATCGCCGATATCCAGCAGTTTGAACAGCTCATACGCATCTTCGCCCACCTGATCCGTCTTCACATAAATCTGGATACGGCCCGTATTGTCCATCAAATGGCCGAAGCTGGCCTTTCCCATGCGGCGGAGGGACATCAGCCGGCCGGACAGGGACACGTCGAACCCTTCACCCCGTTCATCGAATCCGTCGATGACATGCTGTGCAAAATCGGTCTGGTTGAACTGATAGGCATAGGCTGTCCGGTTCTTTTCCAGAATTTGATTCAGTTTTTCAAGACGCTGTTTTCTCAGATCGGATAGGGGTTCCAAAACAACTTCTCCAGTCAGGTTGTTCATTACAAAATATCCCGTCAGACCAGTCCGACGGGACATTGAATCATTAAAAAATTTAACAACATTTTAAATAAAAAACAAACGCTTTTTACTGACTGAATTTTAATAAAAACTCGCGGATAAAATCATCCAGGCCGCCGTCCATCACTTCCTGAATATTCGAGGTTTCGACATCCGTCCGATGATCCTTGACCATATTGTAAGGATGAAAAACGTAGGAACGGATCTGATGACCCCAGGCGATATCCTTTTTCTGGGATTCCATGGCCTCCCGCTTTTTCTCCTCTTCTTCCTTTTCTTTCTGATACAGGCGGGCCGCCAAAATTTTCATCGCATTCGCCTTGTTCTGGTGCTGGGAGCGTTCGTTCTGGCACTGAACCACGATACCGGTCGGAATATGCGTGATCCGTACAGCCGAACTCGTTTTATTGACATGCTGTCCGCCGGCTCCCGAGGCCCTGTACGTATCCACACGGAGATCGCTGGGATTGATCTGCACATCGATATCGTCGTCCAGTTCGGGATAAACAAATACCGAAGCGAACGAGGTATGCCTGCGTTTGTTCGAATCGAACGGTGAAATACGCACAAGCCGGTGCACTCCGGCTTCGGCTTTCAGATATCCGTATGCGGACGGACCCACGACCTCGATGGAGACGCTTTTGATTCCGGCTTCGTCGCCGTCCTGATAATCCATGACATTGGCCGTAAAATCCTGACGCTGGCAATAGCGCATATACATTCTGAACAGCATTTCGGCCCAATCCTGGGATTCCGTACCCCCGGCTCCGGGATGAATGGTCAAAATAGCGTTCCTTGCGTCATCCTCCCCTCCAAGCATGCGCCTGAATTCGAGATCCGTCACCTGTTTTTCCAGTTTCTCCAGACCGGTGCCGATCTCGTCGAAAGTGGCCTGGTCCTCTTCTTCATGGGCAAGCTCGAGGAGAAGTTCGAGCTCTTCGCAATGCTGGCTGGCTTTATACCAGGACTCGGTCCATGATTTCAGAACCGTGATTTGCTTCAGCACGGTCTGGGCATTTTCATTGTCATCCCAGAAACCGGCCTGCGTCGTTTCGCTCTCAAGAATTTTTATCTGCTCCGTTTTGCCGTCGATGTCAAAGATGCCTCCGCAGTTCATCGATACGGGACTGATTTGTGTCAAGCTGACGTTTCATATCATCATACATCGGTGTCTCCTTATATACGCTGCAAAACCGGGATCAATATAATGACTTCTGTAGGGCTTGTCAAGACATTCATCAGATGTGCGGATATTGTCCGGCCGGGATGGACAGCGGCTGAAGCCGCCGTGAATATCAATCCGGTCCCGGATCAGTTTGTTCGATAACAGTTCAGGGTTGCAAAAGGCACTTTAAACAGCAGGCTGCCCTTCAAGGCGGCCATTTCGTCGAGGGCCTGAATAAGTGCTCCGAAGACCGTGGATCTGTGTTCTTCAGGCAGGATATTGCGCCAGTTTGAAAGAAACCAGTGACTGATGAAACCATGACGCATCATGGTAGTGCCGTCCATAAATTCCAGGTGAAATGTATTGAAATGGCTTGCGGCACAGGTCAATCCCGAATCCGAAAGCAGTCGTTTGAAATCGGCAAGAGGCATTCGTTTGGCGAGAATATGCGATTTCAGCCGTTCCGTTTCCGCATCCAGACCGTGCGCTTTCAAAATCCGGTGGAACAATCCGTAAAAACCGATCATGGTTTCTTTCAGATTGTAACTGATCACCACCTGTGCGCCGGGTCTGCAGACTCGGCTGCATTCTTTCAATGCAGACCGGGGATCACGGACATTGTTCAGACCGTTGTTGGACAGAATCAGGTCGAATGTCCGGTCGGGAAACGGCAGTTGTTCCGCTGTTCCGCACAAGGGCATCACATGCTCAATATTCAATACGCCGATCTTATAACGGGCCCTTTCAAGCGCCGGTTTTTCCGGATCGATTCCGAAAATGCGCGATGTCCTGCCGAGGCGCTGGGCAATTTCGATAAGTGGGAAACCGCTGCCGCATCCGATGTCCAGCACCTGTATCGCCTTTTTCAGCGTGGCAACCTCGAGCAGTTTCAGTCCGAACGGCGCCGACCAGAGCGGGAGTTCGTCCAAAGCGGAAATCAGATCCGGTTCATCTGCGGTCATACGGGCCTTTTCAATTGTCGTGGGGTGAAATGCATATCAGCCTTCGGACCGCAGTTTCAGTGCCCTGTGACCGATATCCCTGCGGTAATACGCCCCGTCAAACGTGATTTTTCCGACAGCCTGATAGGCCTTCTCCCTGGCCTGCAGAAAAGTCCTGCCCGTGGCCGTGACGCCGAGGACCCGGCCGCCGGAGGTGACCGTCTGATCACCGGATCTTTTTGTTCCCGCGTGAAACACCATGACATCCTGATCTCTGACGTCTTCCAGTCCCAGAATCACTTTATCCTTCTGATAGGATCCCGGATATCCCCCGGAGGCCATCACCACGCAGATACAGGAATCATGTGAAATTTCGGGTTCCAAAGGTTTCAGCTTCCCGTCCGCAACTTCCATCATCAGATCCACAATATCCGTTTTCATAAGCGGCAGAATGGCCTGAATTTCCGGATCACCGAACCGGCAGTTGAACTCGACGACTTTAGGTCCCTCCGCAGTGATCATGAGTCCGGCATACAGAACACCCTGATACAGCCGGTCCTCGGCTTTCATGCCGTCAATCGTCGGCTGAATGATCGTGGTTTTGATCTGTTCCAGCAGCCGTTCATCCACGACCGGTGCAGGCGCATAGGCGCCCATGCCGCCGGTATTGGGACCTTTGTCCCCTTCAAAAACGGCCTTGTGATCCTGTGCGGGCGGCAGCGTGACAAAACGTTCTCCATCGGTAACGGCCAGTATCGAGGCTTCTTCACCGGTCATGAATTCCTCGATCACGAGCCGTTTGCCCGCTTCGCCGAATTTTCGTGTTTTCATGATGTCATCAATCCCCTGGAACGCCTCATTGCGGTTCCGGCAAATAATCACGCCTTTTCCGGCCGCCAGGCCGTCCGCTTTCAGCACGTATGGCGGCGGAGTATCGTGAATATACCGAACCGCTTCTTCCGGATCGTCGAAATTACGGTAAGCGGCTGACGGGATATTGTATTTGGCCAGAAAATCCTTGGTGAACGTCTTGCTGCCTTCCAGAATGGCTGCATCCCTTCGCGGTCCGAAAACGACCAGCCCTTCCCTCCTGAACGCGTCCACCACACCCAGGGTCAGCGGCAGCTCGGGGCCCGCGACGGTCAAATCGATTTTTTCCCTGACAGCGAACTGGGTCAGACCTTTTAAATCCGTGACATCGATTTGCACACAGGTGGCGAGTTCCGCAATGCCGCCGTTTCCCGGAGCACAGAAAATGCGTTCCACGTAGGGGCTCTGTGCAATTTTCCAGATCAGGGCATGCTCACGGCCTCCGTTTCCAATGACCAGGATGTTCATCTTCTTCTCCTTCTGTACCGCGTCTTTGGACGCGTCCCTTGAAATGTCGTTTGTTTTTTGCCCCTCAGGTTCTGTATTTCATCACGCAATTCGGCAGCGCGCTCGAAATCCAGCTTTTCCGCTGCGGCCAGCATCTCACGCTCCAGATTCTCCAGCAATTCTTCCTGTTCGAAAACGGACAGGGCCTGAAATGAGGATTTGTCGACCTGCAGGGCCTGTTTCGCATCGGCCACCGACGTCGTGGTCATGATGGAATCGACCGATTTGTATATGGTTTCCGGCGTTATGCCGTTTTCTATATTGAATTGATGCTGAATGGCCCGCCTGCGGTTGGTCTCACTGACCAGGTTCCGGATGGAGTCGGTCATCTGGTCCGCATAGAGAATCACGAGTCCCCCTGCATTCCGGGCCGCCCTGCCGGCGGTTTGAATCAGGGAACGTTCCGACCGCAGGAATCCTTCCTTGTCCGCATCCAGTATGGCGACCAGCGACACTTCCGGAAGATCGAGCCCCTCACGCAGCAGATTGATGCCGACCAGTACGTCGAAATCACCGAGTCTCAGTCCGCGCAGGATTTCAACCCGGTCCAGCGCATCGATTTCGGAATGCAGGTAACGAACGCGTATATCGACTTCAGAAAGATACGTGGCGAGTTCTTCGGCCATCCGTTTTGTCAGCGTGGTGACCAGAATGCGCTCCTTCCGGGAAATACGCGAGCGAATTTCACCGATCAGATCGTCGATCTGTCCCTGAGTCGGCCTGATCTCGACCGCGGGATCCATCAATCCGGTCGGACGGATAATCTGTTCGACAATGACACCCCCTGTTTTTTCGAGTTCGTATTCGGCCGGCGTCGCGGACACAAACAGGGCCTGATGCATCAGGCTCTCGAATTCGTCGAATTTCAGGGGCCGGTTATCCAATGCGGAAGGCAGCCGGAAACCGTGTTCCACGAGTACGGTTTTTCGCGACCTGTCCCCGTTGTGCATGCCCCGGATCTGGGGAATCGTGGCATGGGATTCATCCACGATGACAAGAAAATCATCAGGAAAATAGTCGATCAGGCACGCAGGGCGTTCCCCCTCTTTCCGCTGGGCCAGATGGCGGGAGTAATTTTCGATGCCGTTGCAGTACCCGATCTCCTGCATCATTTCCAGATCGTACTGTGTTCTCGATTCAAGCCGCTGCGCTTCCAGGAGTTTGCCCTGCGACTGCAGCCGGGACAATCTGTCCTTCAGTTCCTCACGGATACTCTGCATCGCGGCTTCGAGTTTCGGAAAGGTGGTGACGAAATGCTTGGCCGGATATACAGCGGCCATGCCGCGTTCATCCAGTACTTCGCCGGTCAGGGGATCGATCTGCATGATATTTTCAATCATATCGCCCCAGAGCTCCACGCGGATGGCATGCGTTTCATACGCGGGAAAAATTTCAAGCACATCACCACGCACGCGAAAGGTCCCTCTGCGAAAATCCATATCGTTACGCGTATACTGGATCTCGATCAGGCGTTCGAGTATTTTGCGCCTTTCGAAGGTGGTCCCCTTTTCGATAAACAGAAACTGATCCCTGAAATCCTGCGGTGAACCCAGTCCGTAGATGCAGGAAACCGAGGCCACGATAATCACATCCCTGCGCTGCATCAGACTGCTGGTGGCTTTCAGGCGCAGCCGGTCGATTTCCTCATTGATGGATGAATCTTTTTCAATGTACGTATCCGAAGACGGGATATAGGCTTCGGGCTGATAATAGTCGTAGTAACTGACAAAATACTCCACGGCATTGTGCGGGAAAAATCCCTTGAATTCCCCGTAAAGCTGAGCGGCGAGGGTCTTGTTGTGCGAGATGATCAGGGCGGGTTTGCCGAGATTCGCGATCACATGGGCCATGGTAAAGGTTTTTCCCGAGCCGGTGACTCCCAGAAGCGTCTGAAAATTCTCTCCCCGCTCGAATGCGGCTGTCAGGGATTTGATGGCCTGAGGCTGATCACCGCCCGGTTCGAAATCTGAAACTATTTGAAAGTTCGCCATGTCCTTATAAGGATTGATGCAAGATATTGAGCCATAATTTACGGGATAATGGTTGGAATGTCAAGGCAATAACAGACTTGACAATGTCGTGAAAATATCGTAAACTAAAACCTTGAAAATTTATTTAATGAGTAAACGAATGCGAGTTCATTTATGAAAAAAATTGTCATCTGCCTGATTGCCGTTCAGGCTTTATTCGTATTTCAATGCACACAGAAACAGTCGAATCCGGTGGGATCATCCCTGCTTACGGATGATGAAATCAGCCAAGTCGGTCACCGGATTCTGGTCGCTGCCGCATCGGACACGTCCTTTCACATACCGGCGGAAACGGGAACCAGCGATTACCTGTATTTCGGCGGACTCGACGACATCCATGCGCGCACCCTGTTCCTTTTCAGCGGCATCGAGGATACGGCGGACATCGACAGTGCCGTCGTCAAACTGGATATTTACCGGATACTCCATTCCGGTGACCTTCCGGCTACGGTCAATATCTATGAAATAACGCAGGCATGGGAATCGGACGGAATGACATTCGGCGATTTTGATGAATCCATGGCAGGCAATCTCATCGCTCAGGTCACGGTTCAGACAGACACGCTGGACTCACTCCGTTTCAGTATCGATCCGGACCTCGTCAGAACCTGGATGGATACGACCGGCTCCGGCAGCAACTTCGGTCTGCTGCTCGATTCCGATGACGGGGTGATGCTGCAGTGCTACAGCCGGAACGTCAGCGCCTCTGTCAGCACCGGACCGCAGATACTTGTGTATTTTACCGGTGACAGCACACGGTACCCGGAAATCACCGAAGCCTCGGATGACATTTTTATCGCCGGTTCGGAAACCGTTCACGGTCCCGGTACCCTGATTCTGGAAAACGGTATCGCCTCGAGAATATTCATGACTTTCGACCTGTCCGGATTCACGCGGGATATGATCATCAACGGCGCAAAGATCATCCTGACGGCCGATACGACCCTGACCCTTCCGGAAACGGATGCGCCGACGCTTACAGCCTGTACGCTGGACAGCAGTGCTGCATTACAGGATATGGAATGCAATTCGGCCAATGTCAGTTACGGCAGCATTGAAAACGGTCTCGGAACCGTGGATATGACGTATCAGATTCAGACCATGATTTCAGAACAGCTGGAAAATTACGGGATTCTCATCGAGGGCACAGCCGAATCCAGCCTGATCAACCGTCTTGTTTTTTACAGTACGGAAGCCGATTCCGCAAAAAAACCGCGGCTCGAAATTTACTATACAACACCTGTCGGCAGCACGTTTTAATCACGGGAGTTTTCATGAAAATCAAGTTTTCCCTTTTGCTTGCCCTTTCCGGTATTTTGACGGTTCTGCACGCCGGTTCGATTCTGTCTTCCGGCGGTATCGGCCTTCCTATGGGGCTTTCGAACGCCCGTTCCATGGGCATGGCAGGAACCGCCATCGCGCTGGCCGATCCCTATGACATCCCTCGAATCAATCCGGCCGGCCTCGGCTATATCGACCTGTCGAGATTTACGATACAGTATGTGTATGAATCCAATAAAAGTGAAGACGGATTGAATTCGGCCCGGACGCCTTATTCCAATTTTGACGGTTTCATGTTCGCCATTCCGGTCGCCGGCAGGGCCGGCATCTCACTCGGCCTGATTCCCTATTCCCGTATGGATTTCAAGACCGGAATCCCCGGACAGGTAAATACGGAACCATTCGATCAGGTCATCACGGGATCCGGCGGAATCAACGCGCTGAATTTGTCCGGCGCTTTCCGTGTGAAGAACAGACTGTCGCTCGGCATCACAGGCAGGTTCTATTTCGGAAAAATTGAACATGACTGGATGATCGATTTCCCCGAATCCGATCTGTTTACCACAAAAAACACCTATGCCACCCGGATTTACGGAACGGGTCTTCTCGCCGGTGTTCAGTACAGATTCGACAAGGTCATGCTCGGCGCCGTGTTCACACCGGAGATCCGGCTCGATACCCGGACCACGCGTGATTACAAATCCATGGATGACGCCACGAGCCTCACCTATCTGCATCTCCGTGACACATTGGAAGGTTCCATCACGCTGCCTGCCTCATTCGGATTCGGCGCAGGATGGCAGGCCAGCAAAAACATCCGTGTCGGGCTGGATGCAGCCACCACGTTGTGGAACGATATGAAAATCAACCGGGAACCGGCCCCGCGTTCGCGCAATACAACCCGCTGGAGTGCGGGCCTCGAATATATTTCCACATCCAATCCGTATGCCTCCATCTGGAGCAGGTCGGCGTACCGGACCGGATTTTCCTATGAGCCCTTTTACCTGACCGATGCCAGGAGCAATGTCATTCATCAGTGGTGGATCAGCCTGGGAATGGGGTTGCCTGTCTGGAACAACACATCCAGGGCCAATATCGCGTTCGCCTACGGCCGGCGCGGCGATCTGGAATCGAACGGATTGTCCGAAAACCTTTACCGTATCGTCCTGTCACTGGATGCCGGCGAAAAGTGGTTCGAAAGAAGAGCCCGGTGAACCGGTCTTTGTGAGCCCCCGAAATTAAAAAAGTCAGCCCGTGAGCTGCCGTCCGTATCCGTCTGTATCACAGCGCTCCATGGGATGTATTCAACCCTGACGAGAAAGCCCCTGCAAAATTTTTTAAGGTGAAAAACAACTTGATTTTCATCCTAAATTATTGTATAATAATTTTTCGCTAAATTAAAAAATGCACCCATCACTTAAGGAGGGTTTTTCGTGCATAAAATCAAACAACTTGGCATCGTTGCAGGTGTTCTGCTGGTTCTGACGGCCATTTTCCTTTTAAACGGCTGCACACCGCCCGCACCCAAAGAGCTGACTCCGGAACAGCGTCAGGCCATTCAGGATTCCCTGATGAAACAGAAAACGGACTCCCTGAATCTTCTCTGGAGCCTCGGCTATGAGCATTACAAACAGAAAAACTACGGGAATGCAAAGAAGTATTTCCGCCAGATCGCATTTATGGATTTTATGGGCCTGAATGACAGGCGGCTCCAGAAAGTGTATCAGTATCTCGGCACCTGCTATATTCAGATGGAACCGGCCGATTGGGACAGCGCGGAATGGTCTTACATTCGCGGAACGGAACAATTGCCCGATTATCCTTATAATTTTGAAATGCTGGGATATATCTACAAAACACGCGGCGAAATCCAGAAAGCCATTGACATGTACTCCATCCTGACGGGTCTGGTACCCGATACATCTCTGTACTGGGTGGAGCTCGGCGACATGCAGATCGCGGACGGAAACTGCGAAGACGGCATCGCCAGCTTCCGTGAAGCCGTGGCACTCGAACCCAAGAATCCCGACATTCATGAAAAACTCTCGGAACACATGAAGGACTGCGGTATCGATACGGATCAGATCATCGAGTCACTCAAGATCCTCGTCAACCAGGATCCCGGAAACGTGCGTCACCGTGTCGATCTGGCCAAAAACTACATGGACATCGGAGAGTACCGTGAAGCGGCTTCCAACCTGGAGGTGGCTATTTCCAATGAGCCCGAGAACATTCAGGCGCTCGATCTGTCCGGACGCTGTTATCTCGAAACCGGGCCCTATTCCAAGGCAGTGGATGCATTTACGAAAATACAGACCCTCAAGCCGGACGATAAAAACAATCTGTGCAATCTGGCCATGGCCTACACGGCCCAGGGACAGTATGCGTCGGCCATGTCCCATGTGAGAAAGGCCCTTGCCCTGGATCCGGATTACGGCCTGACCTACATCACCAGGGGGCTGATTTATGAAACCGCGGCTGACAAGTGTGCGGAAGCGAAAAACAACAAGCTGAGCTTCAGTGATAAACTGGTCTATGAACTGGCTTATAATGAATATGTCAAGGCGACACGGGATTTATCCAAAAAACAGGAAGCCAATCAGCGCATCGGCTATGTAAAACCGCTGCTGCCGACGAAGGCGGACCTGTTCATGCATAGAAATGAAACCATTTCCGGTCCCTGTTACGAATGGATTCAGTAATCATTCAAGGGTGATAAAAGCCGACCGCGAACGGCAGAGCTGTCTTTCCCTGTCAGCCGTGCCGTTCCCGTTGAAACAGATATCGATCGAGTTTATCGTAAATGGGACGCATGTCCCATTTACTGTATATACCTTAAAAAAAGGAGTGATCCATGTCTTCTTTCAGGACCACGGATCCTGAAGTTTATTCGATCATGAAATCCGAGGTCAGCCGTCAGGATGAGACGCTTGAAATGATTGCCTCGGAGAACTTTGTCAGTCCTGCCGTCCTGGAGGCACTGGGAAGTGTCATGACCAACAAATATGCCGAAGGATATCCGGCCAAACGGTATTATGGCGGCTGCGAATTCGTGGACAATGCCGAGAACATCGCAAGGGACCGGGTCAAAAAACTGTTCAATTGCGAATATGCCAATGTGCAGCCCCATGCCGGATCGCAGGCCAATATGGCAGCGTACATGGTGTTTCTGAAACCCGGTGACACGGTACTGGGCATGAACCTGGCCCATGGCGGCCACCTGACCCATGGCAGTCCCGTGAATTTCTCGGGACAGTTGTACAAGTTCGTCTCTTATGGCGTTAAAAAGGAAACCGGTACCATCGATTACGACGAAGTACTGACTCAGGCCAGAACACATCGTCCCAAACTGATTGTCACCGGTGCCAGCGCTTATCCGCGTTTTATCGATTTCAGCAAATTCAGAGAAATCGCGGATGAAGTGGGCGCCTATCTGATGGCGGACATTGCACACCCGGCAGGTCTGGTAGCCACCGGTCTTCATCCGGATCCCCTCCCTTTCTGTGATATTGTGACCACGACCACGCATAAAACGCTGCGCGGACCGCGGGGCGGTATGATCCTGCTCGGCAAAGACAGGGAAAACGACATGGGTATCACGGCTGCGAAATCCGGACGGACCAAAATGCTGTCGGAACTGATCGACAGCGCGGTTATGCCGGGCATTCAGGGAGGACCGCTGATGCACGTCATCGCGGCCAAAGCCGTGGCATTCAAGGAAAATCTGGAACCGTCATTCCGTATTTACTGTGAACAGATCGTCAAAAATGCGGCATGTCTGGCTGATTCTTTTATTGCGAACGGTTATCAGCTGGTTTCCGGCGGAACCGACAATCACCTGATTCTCGTCGATTTGTCCGATAAGGACATCTCCGGAAAGGCCGCGGAACAGGCCCTTGAAAAAGCGGGAATTACGGTCAATAAAAATATGGTTCCTTTCGATACTAAAAGTCCGATGGTGACCAGCGGAGTCCGGATCGGCTGTCCTGCTCTGACGACACGCGGCATGAAAGAAGCTGAAATGAAAACGATCGCCGGTCTCATACATCGTGTACTTGCGAATGCGGAAGACAGCGACGTACTGAACGCGGTCAGACAGGAAGTGAAAGCGCTTTGTCAGAATTTCCCTCTTTATCAGTCTTTAATGGACTAAACCCATGCGTTGTCCGTTTTGCGGCGTAGATGATGACAGGGTCGTTGATACGCGGACGCGAACCGACGGAGCCGAGATTCGCCGAAGGCGGTTGTGCAATCAATGCGGCCGGCGTTTTATCACTCTGGAAGGAATCGAGCAGAAAACCCTTTCCATCATCAAATCCGACGGACGGCGGGAATCATTTGACCCTGTAAAATTACGGCGCAGTATCGAAATCGCCTGCAAAAAACGCCCGATTTCCACGGACCAGATTGACCGCATTGTCGACCGGGTCAAATCAGACATCGATTCCGATCTTGTTTATGAGATACCCAGCATGCGGATCGGAGAACTGGTGATTCAATTTTTAAGGGAACTGGATGAAGTGGCCTATGTCCGGTTCGCCTCTGTATACCGAAATTTTAAGGACAAGGAAGAATTTCTTAAAGAATTGAATGAAATGAAGGACCGTTCCTCCGGTTCTCCCGCAGAACCGGGCACCTGATATTGAATATTGAGATCCGGTCATTCAACAGGACCATGACGCATTGGACGGAAAGAATATATGAACATCATCGCAACAGCATTGCTTGACCTGGTGGACCTCATTGCAGGATCTGTACGCTCAAGGGCATTTTCCGGAGGCGTTCACCCGGAGGATTGCAAACATTACACTGAACACAAAATCATCGAACAATGCCCCCTGCCGGATTACGTGATTATTCCCCTGCAGCAGCATATCGGTGCGCCGTCCGAATGTCTTGTTGAAAAAGGCATGTCCGTTAAAACAGGACAGCCCCTGTCCAAATCCACGCAGTTTGTTTCCGTGCCGGTCCATGCATCCATTTCAGGCCGGATCGCGGCCATTGAAAAACGGCCCCATCCCGGCGGAAACCAATCGCTCAGTATCGTGATCGAAAACGACGGAAAGGATGAGTGGTTCGATCCGGCTCCCGACACCCCGATCGATACAGACAATATCGACATCGATGATTTAAAACAACGGATACAGGATGCCGGTATCGCAGGAATGGGCGGCGCTTCCTTTCCGACCCACGTCAAACTCTCTCCTCCCTCGGACAAACCAATCGATGTCATCATTCTGAACGGTGTGGAATGTGAACCCTATCTCACCGCAGATCATCGTCTGATGCTTGAGAAGACGGATGAAATTCTCAAGGGGCTGCATATCCTGATGCGCATTGTCCGGGCGAAAAAGGCCATTATCGGCATTGAAAAAAACAAGGCCGACGCCATACAGCTCATGCAGAAAAAGACGAAGCGATGGAAAAAAATTTCCGTACTTCCGCTGCCGGTCAAATACCCGCAGGGCGGAGAAAAACAGCTGATCCGGGCAGCCCTGAAAAGACAGGTGCCTGCGGGGGGGCTTCCGATGGATATCGGCTGCATTGTTCAGAATGTGGCCACAGCCCTGGCTGTATACGAGGCTGTCGCCTTTCGGAAACCCCTGATCGAGCGAATCGTTACCGTAACCGGACCAGGCATCACGGAGCCCAAAAACTTCAGAGCGCGCATCGGGACACCATTTCATCATCTCATTACCGCAAGCGGCGGTTACACCACCTCCGATGTGAAAATCATACACGGCGGTCCCATGATGGGTATTACAGAATTATCCGATCAGGTACCGGTGATCAAAGGCACCTCGGGTATTCTCGTGCTCGATCAGTCGGTTTCGGACCTCAGCCGGGAGCAGCCCTGTATTTCCTGTGCGCGCTGCGTCGATGTCTGCCCCATGAAACTGATGCCGAACCGTATCGCGTCGTTTGTGGAACATGACCGGATCGATGAAGCGGTTGCATATGGACTTTCCCATTGCATCGAATGCGGATCCTGCAGCTATATCTGCCCCGCCAAAAGACACCTGGTGCATTATATCAAACACGGTAAAGCATTGCTTGTCAGGAAACGCAACTCATCATAATCAAGACGGTTGGAGGATTCGCCTGTATGAACCAGCGTTTTATCAGTGCGTCACCCCATATTCATGACAATCTGAATATACAAAAAATCATGGTCACCGTGATCATTACCCTGATCCCGGCCGGTGCGTGGGCCATCTACCTTTTCGGTCTTCAGGTTCTCTGGATCACGCTGACGGCCATTGTCTCGGCCGTGCTCACCGAATTCGTGTGTCAGAAAATCATGAAACGGCCGGTCAGCATTCTGGACGGGAGCGCCGTGCTGACCGGTTTGCTCCTGGCCTACAATCTGCCGCCCGACGTGCCGCTCTGGATACCGGCTGTCGGCTCGCTGGTGGCGGTTTTTATCGGGAAACAGATTTTCGGGGGTCTGGGCTTCAACCCCATGAATCCGGCCCTGATCGGAAGGGCCTTTCTGATGGCATCCTGGCCTGTTCATATGACGGTTTTCGATGCCCCCCTGAGAAACAACATGCCGGTATCGGGTATCGATAGTGTCACCGGAGCCACGCCCCTGGCCGTATTCAAACATATGCGTGAAATACTGATACACAAATCGGATCTGCTGCCGGAACAGGTGACCCAGGCCCAGCAGACCATGGCAGAGCTGAACGGCGCCTATATGAAACTGTTCATCGGTCAGGTCGGCGGATGTATCGGAGAAGTTTCCGCCCTGCTGCTATTCCTCGGCGGATGCTATCTGCTCTATCATCATATCATCAGCTGGAAAATCCCGGTGGCCTATATCGGAACCGTCATGATTCTCACAACGATTCTGGGTGAAAATCCGCTGTTTCATGCCCTGAGCGGCGGTCTTTTTCTCGGTGCGATTTATATGGCCACGGACATGGTCACCTCCCCTGTCACGTTCCGCGGCAGGCTCCTGTTCGGTGTGGGATGCGGCATTCTTACAGTCGTGATCCGGTTCTGGGGCGGATATCCTGAAGGCGTCTCCTACTCCATCCTGCTGATGAATCTGGTCACACCGCTGCTCGATAAATATACACGGCCTAAAGTCTTCGGAGGATAAACCATTGCTGAGGGAAATGCTCAAATATGCATTGATACTGATGTGTGTCACACTTGCGGCTTCGGGAGCCCTGGGATTCGTGAATCAGCTGACGCAGCCGAAAATAGCCGCACAGAAACAGCTGGAATTGCAGAAGGGCCTTTCTGCCGTTCTGCCCGGTACGGCGGATGGCATCATCGTACCTGATGAAGAAAATGCGGTCTATCGCGGATACGCAAATCAGGATACATCGGATTTCAGGGGAATTGCATTTTCTTCTTTTGCCAAAGGCTATTCAAGCACCATCTGGACCCTTGTCGGGCTGGATTCGAACGGAACCGTGATGAAAATCCGGGTGCTGGGTCAGCAGGAAACCCCGGGCCTCGGGACCAAATGCATGGAAATCCGTTCAGGTGAATCCGAACCCTGGTGGCAGGCTCAGTTCGAGGGAAAATTTGCGCCGGACCTGCGGGTGGACAAGGACGGAGGTGAAATCGTATCCATCACCGGGGCGACCATTACCTCCAGGGCCATCACGAACGACATCGCAGCGCGTTCAGGAACCATTATCGAAAAACTGAAAATGACGGAGTAACGGCATGTCATTCAAAAAGGACTTGATCAAGGGAATTTTTCAGGAAAATCCGGTATTCAGACTGATGCTGGGGCTCTGCCCGGTACTGGCCACATCCACTTCTGTTCAGAATGCCCTCGGTATGGGATCGGCCGTCATTTTTGTCCTTCTGTGTTCGAATATCATCGTCTCGCTGGTCAGAAACTGGGTCCCCGCAAAAATAAGGATTCCCATTTACATCAGCATTATCGCAACTTTTGTCACCATCGTGGATCTGGTCATGGCCGGATATCTGCCCGACCTGCATAAAAGTCTCGGACTGTTCATACCCCTGATCGTCGTCAACTGCATCATTCTGGGACGCGCGGAGGCGTTTGCCGGTAAAAACGGGGTATTCCGCTCCATTCTGGATGCACTGGGCATGGGTATCGGATTTACACTTGCACTCACCATCATCGCCACGTTTCGTGAAATTCTGGGAAACGGCACATGGATGGGGGTTCCCCTGTTCGGGCCGTCTTTCGAGCCCGTACTGCTGATGATTCTTTCGCCGGGTGCATTTATCACCATCGGATTGCTGATCGGATTATTGAACTGGACCGATCACGCACGAAAAATACGTCATTCATGATGATTCGGGGATTGATCTATGGAAATTAAAATGCTGTTGATTATATCTGTCAGTGCGATACTGGTCAGCAATTTCGTACTGCACCGCTTTCTGGGATTGTGTCCCTATATCGGTGTTTCCAGACAGCTTGATTCAGCCGTGGGCATGGGTATGGCCGTTGTTTTTGTCATGAGCATCGCCTCTGCGGTCACATGGGTGGTTTACCGTTATTTCCTGGAACCGACGCCTGTAAATCTGCTGGCCAGATGGCTTCATGTCAATCCGCCCGATCTGACGTTCCTGCGTACGATAGCGTTTATTCTGATCATTGCTTCGCTGGTGCAATTCGTGGAGATGGTCATTCAGAAAACGAGTCCGGGCCTTTATCGTTCCCTGGGTATTTATCTGCCCCTGATCACGACCAACTGTGCGGTTTTGGGTGTCTCCATTCTGAACATTGATCAGGATTATAATTTTCTGCAGAGTCTCACCAACGGATTCATGTCAGGCATCGGATTCACGCTGGCGCTTGTACTGATGGCCGGGCTCCGTGAGAAACTAGAGCTTGCCAATGTACCCCGGGCCATGCGCGGTGCGCCGATCGCGTTCATCATGGCAGGCTGCATGGCATTGGCGTTTCTTGGCTTCGCCGGCCTGAAGATCGGCTGAAATGAACAGGAATAATAATAAAAATGATCCCAGGGAAATGCCCTTTCTCGATCATCTCGAGGAACTCCGCATACGCATACTCAAATGCCTGGGTGCAGCCGTTTTATTTACGGTGGGCATCTTCCCGTTCAGTGAAAAACTGCTGAACCTGCTGACACAGCCCAATGATCAACTGAAAAATCCTGCGGAAATCATCTTTCTGAAGCCCACGGGTGCACTCATGGTCCGTATGGAAGCCTCGCTGGTTGCGGGTCTGATCCTGGCCTCACCCGTGATCTTCTATCAGCTTTGGCAGTTCGTGGCACCGGGACTGATGCCGAACGAGCGAAAATACTTCATTCCGGGCCTGTTATCGACCACGCTGTGTTTTACTGCGGGCATGGGATTTTCCTATTATATTCTGATCCCGACCGTATTGCCGATTCTCTACGGTATGGGCACCGAGACCATCATGGCCAAAATCAATCTGAATGATTATATCGGCTTCGTTCTGCGGCTGATCCTGGTCGGAGGCGTGATTTTCGAACTGCCCGTGATCTCATTCGTTCTGACACGTATCGGTGTGCTCTCTCCGGACTTTCTCATCAAATACAGACGATACAGCATTGTTCTGATATTCATCCTGGCGGCCCTGCTGACCCCTCCGGATCCGGCCAGCCAGATCATGATGGCAATTCCGCTTATCCTTCTTTACGAGTTCAGCATTCTGGTTTCCCGTATGGCGAAAAAACGCAGGCATGCCGCGGAACAGGAAACGGATTTTTAAACCGTCTGCATTTTCTCACTGCCTGACCGAATACCCGGAACCATTTAAACGGCCATTTTCCCATAACCGACCGGTTTGCGGATAAAAAAAAGGGCTGACATATTGTCAGCCCTTGCAGTTCAACCCTTTCACAGGTTTAATTTATAATCGCCCCAAATACCGCATGGCTTTGGGTGCATATTCACTTTCCGGATACCGGTTGACCAGTTCCTGAAACTTCTGCCGTGCACGGTCATTGTCACCGATTTTCATGCTGCACAGACCTGTCATGATCAGTGCGTCGTCAAATTTATAGGAGGACCGGTATTCCATCACGCTGTTGAACGCCTGAATGGCCTTGGAATAATCTCCCAGCGCATTGTAGCATTCACCGATCCAGTACTGGCAGTTGCTGGCCAGCTTATGATCCGGATTGCCTGACATCAGCTGTGAAAATCCGGCGATGGCGTCCCGGTAATTCTTGGCATTCACTTTCTGCAGATTATTGTCATACTGGCGCTGGAAATCCGAACCCGAGAGTCTGTCGCCGCCAGCATAGCTTCCCGCCGCATTTCCGCTGAGATTCGCGATCACACGCTCGTTCTCCTGAACCTGATTTTCCAGAACGGAAATCTGCTGGAATCCCGCATCCATCTTCTGTTTCAGTTCATTGATGCGCGCCGTCAGCGTGGACGGACCCGAGCCGGAATAGTCATAGCTTGAAGATCCGGCTCCTGATGACGATTCGTCAAACAGATCATCGTAGGTATTGTCTGCATAGGATTCGGACATGGAAGAGGCGGCCTCTTCTTCAGGCTGGAACAGAAGGTCCAGATCGTCGAATCCATCCCCGGATCCGCTGTCCTTGAACAGATCGTCCAGAGAGGCCAGTTCATCGTCACCCAGCGGATACTCGATTTCTTCCTGAACCGGTCCCTGCTGGGATTTCTTGTCAAGCTGATACGCAATGCCGGCTTTGGCCACCCAGTACTGGGGCTGCGGATCCGCATCGGAGCTGACCACGAATCTCAGATCCCCGGATACCTGAAGGGATGTGCGCTCATTGATTGCCACATCCGCACCGCCGCCCACGAAAATCGCGCCGTCGTAATACCGGTCGGTCGTGGACGAGAAATCCGCACCGCCGAAATTGCCTTCCATGGTCGTGGTATGGCCGAATGCATGAACGCCCGCGAGCAGGAACGGGGTAAACTGGCTGCCCGTCATGAGCTTGTAGGCCCCCTTGATCTCAAACGTCGGGATCAGGGTGGTCCTGGCCACATCAAAAAAATCAGGCATATTATGATTGATCGTGTTCAGGCCCGTGCCGATGGTGACGAACAGTTTGGGGGATACGTCATATTTCAGGAAGAATTCCAGGCCGGGTCCAAAGGCCATCCCCTCTTCTACACCCATCCCCTCGGGATAAGTGGCCTGGTCCTGGGCCATGGCGACAAAATTGCCGCCCACAGCGTCCGGTTGTGTCAGGCTGAATCCCTGGCCGAAAAGAACGCTGCCAAAGCAGATAAATACAATAATGGCAAATCGTTTCATGATCATGCCCTCCCTAAGGCATAAGTTGAGTAGTGTCGCTCGTTTCAATGCAAAATCCCTGCCAAATCAATAAAATAAACCGTTTAAAATAACATTAATGCCTGTTTATTAATAGTTTATAACTTTTCTAAAGAACATTCGGTCCATTCTGAAATTGCCGTGCTGAATGATTTTCAATCACATTTTGAAATGCATTCCGGCTTCAAACCGGACTTTCAGAAACAGGCAGAAAAACCCGTTTTTGAGCGGTACAATGTATGCATGTTTCATAAAAAAGTCAAGATAAATGTTTCAACATGATACACTCGGCTCCAATATCGCCTTGATAATGTCCGGGTTTTTTCGTACACTTGACCAGGTTTTGTTCCGCATCCATTCTTCTGACAGGATTCATGATGAACCCGGACTGTCATCCGCTGTTCACGCCCGCGCATTTCATACGCCACTATGCCCCTCACCTGCGCCGGCTGAATATGCCTGAAAAATGCCTGCTGCACATGATGCCGAATGCCGGACGGCTGAATGGTATGAAGAACACCAAACGGTCGCGTTTTCTCTTCGGTTCTGATGCCCATTACCGGTCAGGCGAACCGGACCATATCCTGGTCTATGCGGGGACAGGTGCGCCGGCCGCGGGCATGACGCTTGAAATCTGTATCGAGCTCGGGGCCCGTGAAATTATCATGATCGGAACCTGCGGCATTCTGAACGGCAGCGGACGGACAGGCGATTTATTTGTGCCGTCTGCCTTCATTCGCGATGAAGGCACGTCCGCCCATTATCTTGGAGCAGAATCGGATATTCAGGTGAATGCGTCCCTGAACAGCTGCATGGCCGATACACTGCGCTCAGACGGATTGACCGTACATACCGGCCCGCACTGGACCACGGACGCACCCTTCATGGAAACATCCGGACTTATTGAATCGGTCCGCAAGAAAGGCTGCATCTCCGTGGACATGGAGGCATCGGCCCTGTTTGCCATCGCCCGGCATCACCGTATCCCGGTAACGGCCCTTATGATCGGGAGCGACCGCATAACCGAAAACGGCTGGTCGCCTCCGGACACACTGAAAACGGTTCAAAACCGGTTTGCCCGGCTTCTCAGCATGGCACACAGTCTTTTCGGGATCTTCGATACGCTGCATGGAGATAAATCCCTGTAAGTCAGCGAACCACCCTCGCCCCGACACCCTGAACCAGTTTTTCCACTTCGGAAAGTCTGGCCATGGTGGTATCCCCGGGCGTGGTCATGGCGAGGGCGCCGTGTGCCGCTCCGTACTCCACGGCCTTTTTTGCATCCTCAAGACACATCAGTCCGTAAATCAGCCCCGAGGCGAAACTGTCCCCGCCGCCGACCCGGTCCAGAATCTCGAGCCCGGGCCTGAAAGCCGCTTCATGGAAGGTTCCGTCATGCCAGCAGACAGCGCCCCAGTCGTTCACGCTGGCCGTGATCACGCCTCTCAATGTGGTGGCAATGACTTTGAAATTCGGATACGATTCCAGTGCACGCCCGATCATGGCCTTGAATTTCCCCACGTCGAGTTTTGTCAGGTTCTCATCAACACCTTCGATCTCGAATCCCAGGCAGGCCGTAAAATCCTCTTCGTTCCCGATCATGACATCCACGTGACGGGCGATTTCCCGGTTCACCTCCTGGGCCCTGGCCGGGCCTCCGATCGATTTCCACAGGCTCGGCCGGTAATTCAGATCATAACTGACGATGGTGCCGTATTTCCTGGCCGTTTTCATGGCCTCGATCACCACGCCGGGTGTTGTTTCCGAAAGCGCGGCGAAAATACCGCCCGTATGGAACCAGCGTGCACCGAGTTTTCCGAAAATCATGTCCCAGTCCACGTCGCCGGCTTTCATCTGACTGGCTGCCGTATGGCCGCGGTCCACGCATCCGAGCGCGCCGCGCATCCCGAATCCCCTTTCCGTGAAATTGAGGCCGTTGCGTACGGTTCGTCCCAGTCCGTCATAGGGGACCCATTGTACAAAGCGGGTATCCACACCGCCTTGCAGAATAAAATCCTCCACAAGCTCTCCGACCGGATTCCGGGCAAAAGCGGTCACGACCGCGGTTCTCAGACCGAAACAGCGCCGCAGTCCCCTGGCCACGTTGTACTCGCCGCCGCCTTCCCAGACTTTGAACTGGCGCGCCGTATGCACGCGTGCTTCCCCCGGATCGAACCGCAGCATGACTTCACCCAGGGATATTTCATCGAACAGGCATTCGTCTTTGGACCGACATTCAAGGTTCATGATTTGACTCCCGATTCAGTCTTTATTCTTCATTCGAATCCGGCTTTTCGAGCCGGTACAGCATTTCACCGGCTTTGGGCACGTAAAGGATGCCTTCCGCCTCCCTGTTCATCCACTCCTTCGGATCGATGGAAGCCGGATCCCGGTAACCCAGATCGATCTTCCGGCAGATATTTTCCGGAATCGACGTGGCCAGGGTCACCCGGATGCGCGGCTTCTCCACGCCGTTTTCAAACCTGCCCAGACCTTTCACATGCGTCGAATGGGCCAGTATGCCCCATGGGAGATGCCGGAACCGGTCCCACTGATGCACGAAATAATCCCGGACATGATATCCGACATCCAGGATCGTTTTACCGTGCGTGACGGAAACATCGCAGATATGGGGCGCGTAGATGATCAACTCGCCGCCGTCGGCCACGACCGGTTCCAGTTTATACATGCATTTCGCCCCGGTCCACAAGTCATCGTACATGCGCGGCGCACAGGAAAGCACCTGCCCGAAGGACCGGGATTTGTAGACGATATGCAGTTTTTCGGACAGCCGGGCTGCCTGCTGCCATGTTTCGGCTGCGGGGCCCGCAAACAATCCGGCCGCTTTGCCGTCCTTCACGACCAGACAGAACGCATCCACCGGCCTGTCGAGCAGCGACGCCGCGCGATTGATGACTTCACGAACCGGTGTGTCCGTTCTGCCGATGATTTCCATATTCGTGATCAGGGCGCCGAGCCAGTGAAACATGTCGATGATTTC
>JAFGGN010000072.1 GCA_016930535.1 bacterium | reverse complement strand
CGGTCTGCTGTCCGCCGTCCGCGGTCATTGACAGGGGTCGGGGGATGCAGGGACTCATATACCCATACACTTATATACCCATATACCTGTTTTCAAATGTCTTTCACCTTGCATTTGCAGCCCGATTTTATTATACTCTTCTGATCACCGAAACCATCAGGAAATGCATCGCGCCATTCACTTCATTGGTTCCCTTCAGCAGATCCAACTTCGGCCTTGGGCAGATGGACAGGAACCGGCTGCCAGCTGATTTTCTTGTAAGCATCATGGCGGTTTGTCCCGTTCCGGGCAGTCTGATTCAGGATATTCACTTGTTCATGAGCCATTGTGTCATCCGTGGTGAAAGGAGGTTTGAATGATTAATTACTATTACTTGAAGAAACCGCAATATGAATCTTTTCGTCCGCGGGCCGTGGACAGGCTGCGGGCTGTCAGGCAGCTGACCGGTGACCTGATGCCGCAGCGTACGCTCTACGAAACACTGGTGCTCGGCACATGGAACATCCGGAACTTCGACGATAACCGGTTCGGGGACGGTCCGAGACTCAAAGAATCGCTGTTCTACATCGCTGAAATTATTTCGGCCTTCGATATCATCGCGATTCAGGAGATATGCAGGGATCTGACGCCGTGGGAGGAAGTCATGTCGATCCTGGGCAAAAGTTACGATATGATTGTCACGGATGTCACGGAAGGGCCCAGCGGCAATACAGAAAGGCTCTCTTTCGCCTACAATACCAAGAAGGTCTGGTTCCGTAATGTAGCCGGTGAAATCGTGCTGCCCTTTAAACAGCAGATCAGCGATGTCACGAAACAGCGGCAGTTTGCACGGACGCCTTTCAGCAGTGCCTTTCAGGCGGGATGGTTCAAGTTCGTGTTGTCCACGGTGCACATTTATTACGGAAATCAATCCAAATCGAGTCCCGAGTACAAACGCCGCGTGGCAGAAATCAGGGCCGTGGCGAAATTTTTGAAAGACCGGGCCGCCAAGGAAAAGGACAATTATATCCTGGTCGGCGATTTCAATATCGACGAGACCGGGGATACGGCACACAATGCCCTGAAAGACGAGGGGTTTCAGACATTCGAGAACAATGTCGGCAGCAATTCAAAACGCAATAAATTTTATGATCAGATATCATGGATCCCCAAGGACAGCGTGCTGCGCCAGACCAGCTCGCCGAGGAATCAGGGTGTTCTCGATGTATTCCAGGCGGTGTTTACGGATGCGGATTTCGGTATATACCAAAATAATGTCAGGGAAACACTGAACCGGAAACTGAACAATGCCCGTCAAAAGCTCAATGAGGCGGAGGCCGCCGGCAAAACCCGGGAGATCAATGCGGCAAAAAAAGCGGTACAGGAATACGGGAATATACTGAATGATGCAGCTCTGATGAAACAGTATTATCTCAACACGTGGCGGACGTATCAGATCAGCGACCATCTGCCTTTATGGGTGGAGCTGGATGTCGATTTCAGCGGGCCCTATCTGGATTATCTGAAAAATTATTCGAATCCGGAAGCCTGAACCTGTTTAATGCTGTTTTTCCGCGGCTTTGAGCAGCGGTATTTTCGCAACGCGCCTGAAAATCATGGTCTTCCGGGCCATGAATGTGCTGCCGTCCACATTGACGGGGAACGGGTTTTCCGTGTCCGGAACCAGCTCCAGGGTTTCGTTCACGTGTGCGGAATCGAGTCCCCAGCGGACCGGATCCTTCATAATCGAGCCGTCTCTTGCACGACGGGCCTGGGCGATCAGTCTGCGAAATCCGATATGCTTCAATCCGAATACCTGAAAGGATCCCGAATCCAGCGGCTGATCCGAAAACGGCAGCTCCGGTCCGAGATATCCGTTCACCACGATCAGGGCATGGTACCGGTTCTCCAGCATAACCTGTCCGTCGGCGACGATTTTCCAGTGCCGTTTGCGTGTAACAGGCAGTTTGATGATTTTTTCGATCAGGGCCAGCATCATGCCCGTGGTGAAGGGGCCGAGATCGCCGAACAGCTGGCCGAACAGGCCCTTGTAGTATTTCATGTACCGGTTTTCCGTAAAATACGGAATACGGCCGAACAATTCGGCACCGCCGTACCCGATAAAGTGCCGGGGCCGTTCTTCCGAGTAAGGGCACTCGGCCATCAGGACATCGGCCTTCAGCGTCGAATCGGACCGTATGGATTCAGCGAACACACGGACCGCGGCACCGATTTCGTCCGGCATATTCAGAATTTTTCCGATCAGATCCGCCGATCCCTTTCTTAAAAATCCGAGGCGGATATCCTGAAGCGGCACTCCGGCATCCATACAGCCTTCGAGAACAGCCCGGAATGTACCCGATCCGCCGGCGGAAATGGGGATACGCCCGCCCCCGGCAATCACTTTGCATGCGGTCTCGCGTGCCGCGGCATGGCTGTTCACTTCATGCAGACGGACATCATTGAATCCGTGTTCCCTGAAGAGGGGCACAATTTTTTCCACTTTTTTCCAGTCGGAAATCGAGCCGGAGATCGTGGTCGCGATCACGTCAATGGTTTGCATTGAAGATTCTCCATGATCTGATTCGTTTCCTGAACCAGGGTTTTGACAGGGCGGTCCCCCTTCAGGTGAAGCACGTGATGCGTTTTGGCCAGTACCTCACAGACGAGGGTATAGGCGTCTCTCAGCTTGGCGAGCTGTTCCGGATTTTCATGAGCCTGTAATTTCTCACCTCTCGACTGAATGCGCTCCAGGCACAATTGCGGTTCGACATCCAGAAAAACAATCATATCGGGCATATGCAGCTGGTTCAGGTGCAGCCTGTTCAGGATTTTCAGTTCCGGGAACTGTTTCAGCATGGGGTCCCGTTTTTTCAATTTCCGGTTTCCTGTCAGCACGGACAGTGTTTTCATGCACATGGACGCATTGAAAAACTGTTCCCTGTAAAGAACGGCCCAGGCCGTCATGTTCAGCAGGGGGGAACCGTCCATGACAATCCGTTCCGGACGATACCAGCGGATCACTTCGTTGAGCAGACGGTCCCTGAGCAGCAGTTCGGCCATTTTCGGGATTTTATATCCGGACAGATTTTCCGCGTGTTTGGCCCGGTGGCCCATCCATTGACGGATTTCATTCATGACAAGAGGTTGGGCCGGGTAAGGGATCCCGTCATGATACCTTTCCAAAGAGTCACCCACGAAGCAGCTTTCTCCGGATGAATGACGGATCAGGGCCCGGGAAAGGGTGCTTTTCCCGGATCCGTCGATGCCGATCACGGACACGGTGGCCGGCTTGCCCGGACTCAGGGGACGTCTCTGTCTGTATGCCAGTTCTTCATCGGCCAGGGTTTTCAAATGATCATGAAGCCTGAACGTGACGGTTTTTATATCCCCATCGAGCCGCTGCGGAGGGCCGATCGTCACATGGTTGCACAGGGGCAGGGGGAAAGGCGCCTTTTTGGGGAAGGAGCGTTCCGGTCCTTCCAGAAATGCCGGGATACACGGGATGCCGGGATTGCGCTTTGCGACCAATCCGATACCGGCCTGGAACTCCTGAAGCGAACCGTCCTGGCCCCGCGTGCCTTCGGGGAAAATAATGATGCTGTGCCCCTGTTTCAGCCGGGCCTCGATTTCTTTGATCATGGAACCGGCATAGGTGGTTCTGTCCACCCAGATCGGCTGAAACAGGAATTGCACGGCCCTGTACAGCCACGCAGGTTTTCTGAAATAATCGAGTGCGGCCACGGCATGCGACCGGTTGATCATCGATGGAGGAAGCGTATAGTATAACAGGAAAATATCCAGATGGCTGTTGTGATTCGAGAACAGGATGAAATTTTTCAGGCTATGCAGGTTATTCTGCCCGGTCACGTGAATGCCGAAAATCAGATAAAGAAGCGGTCTGAAAACAAGAACATGCAGCAGAAGTCGCAGCAGGTTCATTGTATGTCACCCCAATGCAGAAACCAGCGAAGATAATGGAACATGACCGGCGCCGTGAACAGGATGAGGCGCATGGAATGAATCATGCGGCCGCGTCCGGGCTGAAGCCGGTCCGCACGGATCCCCAGATCATCCTCGATTTTATTCAGCGTAAAATGACCGACACAGGTCAGAAGCGGCACCAGCCCACCCAGTGCGATGCAGTGATACCACGGGATGCCGGACCATGATGAGGACAGGACATAGAGACAGCCGATCAGGACCACGAGAATACCGTATCGGATCACAAAAGGCCGCCTTATCAGTACTTTTAATACAACGCCCGAAATGACGGCTGCGGCGATCATCAATGCCGCCATCCGTTCGGAGAAGTAAATCAGATAAGCGATATGGCCCATGCACAACACGTAGAAAAACAGACCGAAATCGATGACGCCTGTCGAAAAAACGATGCCTTCCGTCTTTCTGCCCGCAGCCACGAAAAACGGGACAAGCAAATAAGTGTACACCGGAATCGAAATGATGAAAAGACCGTACCAGAGTATATGGATGAGATAAAACATGAAGGGGATGGACAGATAGGCGAACAGAATGCCGAAACGGTCCTCGATGCGTATGTCCACAAGGGAAAAAAATTCCCGCAGCGCAAAAAAGGCGTACAGGGCCAGCATCCATAATGCCCAGTGGAATGACAGGTATTCTGCCACGGAGATGATGAGCGAAAATATCCAGATCAGCTGCAGCGCCTCCGGCATCTGCCAGCGGCCGCGGCTCAGCCAGACGGACAGGCGAAAGAGAGAAAGACCCGCGAACAGACACGGAATCAGGAATTCCGGAACAGGATCTAACATAACCGCTCCACGGATTTTGTCAAATGAACTGAATTTTGGGACAATGGATTATGCTGGTTGTAACCGGAGTTTACAAAATACGCCTTTAAAAAGCAAATAAAATTCCGTTGATTTCGCGGATTCGGGGAGGTAAATTTAGGGTCATTGGGTCATTGGGTCATTGGGTCATTGGGTCGTTGGGTCATTGGGTCGTTGGGTCATTGGGTCATTGGGTCGGTCCGTGAAATGGTGAAGTGAGAAACGGAGAGACGGAGAAACAGATCAAGAAAACCGCAGAGAGGCGCAGAGGTCGCAGAGTTTTAAATGCCGCACGGCCTTCCTGGCTGTCCCTGTCAAGCGGTCAGTCGTCCGCGATCAGTGATTGCCATCCCCGGTTCACCGCTTCACCGTTTCTCCGCCGCATAGACGGCCAGCCTGGCCGTCCACGGTCCGCGGTCTTCTGTTATAAACTTGAAGAAATAAATGAACGAAGAACCTGACTATACATCCACCCATGCAAGAATATACGAAGCGGTTCGCCGGGTTCCCCGGGGCAGGGTGGCCACGTACGGACAGATTGCAAAAATGGCCGGGATGCCGGGACAGGCGAGACTGGTGGGGTACGCGCTGCATGCCCTGCCTGAAACCATGGATGTGCCCTGGCACCGCATCATCAATGCGAAAGGCGAGATCAGTCTGCTGCCGGATCCCGATTCCAGCCTGACACAGCGGATGCTTCTGGAATCCGAGGGCATTGTGTTCGATGCGAGGGGCAGGGTTGCACTTGACCGCTACGTGTATCGTCCGTGAGATTTGTTTTAGCAAACCAGGGCGTATTCCTGTTCCGGCGCAGTTAAATCAAGCCACGGCTGTTCTGGCCGCATGCACCATGTGATGCCCGGCAATGCCGTTCATCGTCCTCTGGATCGGCGTCATTTTCCATTAAAAACCGCTTGAGTTACTCACGGTTTTCATGTAAATTCGTCTGAATAAGGCCGGTTTCCAGCGACGAACGGGGAGAGAGGAAGGTTGATATGACGGCAGGCGCGAACAAACTTGAACAGACACTCGTTTTGATCAAACCGGATGCGCTTAAAAATTCCATGACCGGGTATGTGCTTTCACAGTTGTCCGAGTTTCATTCCGGTCTCCGGTTCGCTGGAGCCAAGATTGTCTGCGTAAGCCGTATGCTGGCAGAGGCCCATTATGCGGAGCACCGGGAAAAGCCCTTTTTCAATGCGCTGATCGAGTATCTGACCGGTGTGGCCCATTATCCGGATGAAGCGTGGAAGCGCCGTGTGATCGCCCTGGTATTTCAGGGCAATGAGGCGATTCGCCATGTCCGGGCCATTGCCGGGCCCACGGATCCGAATGTGGCCCGTGAAAAACTGCCGGGCAGTATCCGGTCCATGGGAGCCATTGTACCGGTCCGTGACGGATTGGGAAAGATTATCGGAGAACGTCTGGACAACCTGATCCATGCATCGGCGACCAGCGAAGAGGCAGACAGGGAAATCAAACTCTGGTTCAAGCCCAATGACATTCCGCCTTCCATGCGGATTTACGAAACACGGGCGAGCGAGGAACATTTTTATTACAAAGACGGCCGGCTGTATATCAAACATGAGCCTGGTTCCGTGTGCCTCCTCGCGCCCGGTGATACGGCCTGGGCCACGGATCTTGATGCCCTGCATGCGGTCCATGCGGGCCGGCCCTCCGGTACGCACCTCCAGGCAGTCGCTGCAAAATATCTGATTAACGAGGATGTGGATTAGCCCGGTTCCGTGCGGGTAAGATGAGTTCAGAATCAGTGATCCCTGCAGCGAATCTGCTGTGAACATGGCAAAGCCGGATTCCATAACAAACCATCCTGAATATATCAGGTGAATCCCCCGACAAATGAGTCTATAGACTCATCTATAGTGTACACTGTTTGCTTTGGCAGGATATTGGGAGCATGCAACGATGCGTATGCGTTTCCGGCCTATTCCAGAGAATTTCCTTCAGCATCTCCCCGTATTCTCAGAATCAGAAAGGCCACAAGAAGTGCTGCGGCGAGCAATACAAGCTGTATTTGATGCGATTTGACAAACAGGCAGGTTGAGGTGCCGAGCGCGATCCAGAACACGAATATCATGGTGAGCCTGGTGCGCAGGGGGATCCCGCGGCCTTCACGGTAATCCCGGATTTTCGGTCCGAAATAGGGACTCGACAGAAGCCGGTCGTAGAATTTCTGCGAACTGCGGAAAAAGCAGGCGGCAGCGACCAGGAGAAATGGCGTGGTCGGAACGATCGGAACCAGGAGCGCGATAATGCCCAGAACCAGGGATACGAATCCTGCGATGAGCAGTACGATGCGGAGCCACGGCGTGACATAGGGTTTTGAAACGGTCATGCGGACACCGGCCGGGCCCGTTCGAAGGCCCGTATGATTTGATCCATTCTTTCATCCGCAGCCGGATCCGTGCGTCTTTTTTCCGGATGGGCGTCGAGCCAGGTCATGATTTCACGGGCGCCCTGATGAAACGGGATAACGCATTGAAACCCGGGGACGAGCCGTTTGATTTTGCTGTTGTCGAAAATCATGCTGTGTGATTTGTCGCCCAGCAGATTCGGGCCGTATTCGCCATCCCATGCCGCGAGCAGGTCCGAGGGAATGTGCACCGGATCAAGACCGGCCCCGGCAGCCTCGGCCACGGTTCGGTAGATCTGGTTCCAGGTCAGGCTTTCATCGGACGTGATGTGAAACGCCTGTCCGGTTGCCTGCGGGTGGCCGAGCAGGCCGGTGAAGCCTTTTGCAAAATCCCGGTGATGGGTCAGGGTCCACAAAGAGGTGCCGTCCCCGTGAATGATGACCGGCTTCCCCCGGCGCATCCGGTCCACGACCGTGTACTGATAATGAAAGGGAAGTGTTCTTTCGTCATAGGTATGGGATGGTCGGACGATCGTGACCGGGAAACCGGTTTCACGGTACGCGGTTATCAGCAGTTCCTCGCATGCGATTTTGTCACGGGAATATTGCCAGAATGGATTACACAAAGGTGTGGATTCGGTCACCGGCAGGCAGAGCGGCGGCGTCTGATAGGCGGATGCCGAACTGATAAAAATGTACTGGCCGGTCCGGCCCCCGAAAAGCCGGATGTCACGGGCCGCCTGATCCGGTGTAAACGCGATCCAGTCCGCCACCGCATCGAACGACCGGTCTTTCAGAAGCGCCCTGATCTGTTCTTCATCCGACATGTCCCCGTGAATCACCTCCACGCCCGGCGGAATCATCCGGTCCGATTTCCCCCGGTTCAGGAGCGTCAGGTTGAAGCCCTGTTCCGCAGCCAGCCGGGTGCATGCGGAACTGATGATGCCTGTACCGCCAATGAACAGAATATTCATAGTCATGCCTCCATTTCGGGTGAATCTGAACAGCGGGCGCATTCCCCGTCGCCTGCCGCGGGGAGCTCCAATCAGGTCGAAGGCGGCCCGATAAGGGAGGGCAGCTTCCGGATATCTGAAATCACGTGCCAGGCGCCTGAAAAACCCTGATGCCTGGTATAACTGTTCGGGATGATGATGCACGGAATACCCGCAGCCCTGCTCGCTTCGAGTCCCCTTTTTGTGTCCTCGATTACCACACATTCACCGGGTTCGAGGCCGGATCTTTCGAGCGCCTTCAGGTAGGGTTCGGGATCCGGTTTGGCCTTTTCGTAGTCTTCGCGGGTCAGGATAAGGTTGAAAAAGGGCAGAAATCCGGTCTGCCTGTGAATGACATCGAAATAGGGCCGGGGTGAGCTCGTCACGAGCCCCATGGCAATTTTGCCGTGAAAGAACCGAAGGGTTTCCTCCACGCCCGGGAACACACGTACGCCCTGCTTCAGGAGTCCGATGTAACGGAGATCCCTTTTTTGCCGGAGATCCGAGATCTGTTCATCCGTACAACCCCTGTAACGGGCCAGGTTCACGACGCTCTGCCCCTGGTCGAGTGAAATGCTGAGATACTGTTCCTCGGTCAGTTCGATTCCGATTTCCGCGAGCGTTTCCCGGTTGGCCCTGTAATACAGTGTTTCCGTATCCACCAGCACACCGTCGTTGTCCCAGAGAATGGCCTTCAGCATAATTCTCCCCATTGAGACAGGACCATGGTCGTGAGCACGATGCCCGCGGTTTCCGCCCTGAGGCGCCGCGGGCCCAGGGATACGGGCGTGAATCCGTTGTCTGCGGCCATCCGGATTTCATCGTCCGTGAAGCCGCCTTCGGGGCCGACGATGCAGATGGCTTTCGGGGAGCGTACGGCCGGTTCTTCCGGGATACGGACGGTCCGGCTGCCTTCCGAACCATGTGCGATGAGCCGGACCTGGCAGTCCGCACCCAGCGTGACCGTCTGTTTCAGGGTTCTCGGTTCGGCGATTTCCGGCAGCACGCTCCGGCCGCACTGCTTCATGGCGCCCAGGGCCACCCGCCTCCAGCGGTTGATTTTTCCGGATCCGGCTTTGACGATCGTGTTTTCCGTGATCAGGGGAATGATGCGCTTCACGCCGATTTCCACGCATTTCTCGATGACCCAGTCGAACCGGTCCCCCTTGATCATGGCCTGGACCAGCGTCAGTTCCCCGGCGGGTTCCCCGAGAAGCCGCCGCGTTTCCGTGATCCGGCACTCCGCTCTCGATTTTGAAATCCGGTCCACTTCGGCCTCATAGGCGGTACCCAGGCCATCCACGGCCCGGATACGGTCGCCCTTCTGATGCCGTTTCACGCGGCTCAGATGATGCACCTCCTCGTCCGTGAGTACGAGCAATTCGCCATGGACGTTTTTGGGATGCACATAATAACTTTCAAAATGAGAACGCATCACCTGTCAGGCCCTTTGCGTGGTTCAGTCGATTCCGGAAACCCGGATTCGTTATCATGGAAATTGAAAACAACAGGGTATTCTCCGGTCCGGAACCGTTCATCCGCAGCATCCGCCGCAGCCGCCGCATCCGGTCTGATTTCCGTCATCCCCGGCTTTGGCCAGCGCACGATAGAAGCAGGATTTCTCGTTGGTATGACAGGCCGGGCCGGTCTGGTCGATCAGGAGCACCAGCGCATCCTGGTCGCAGTCGATCAGAATGCCCCTGACGGCCTGAACATGGCCGGAAGATTCCCCCTTTTTCCACAGCTTCTGCCTGGAGCGGCTCCAGTAGGTCGCGTAACCGGTTTTGATGGTCTGCTCGAGACTTTCCCTGTTCATGTAGGCGAGCATGAGAACGACGCCTGTGGACATCTCCTGCGCAATGGCGGGAATCAGGCCCTTTTCGTCGAATTTGATATCTTTCCAGAGTGAAGGATCCACCTGAAGGGATTTGGGTTCGGACATCAATGCTCCTTGTCGAATCGTGTATTTAAGTAGATATGATAATCATTCCCTGTGATTAACAGCGCCGTCCGGGAATCTCATCCGCGCAATAATGATTATCTGTAAACGCCTGAAAGTTGTCCAAAGTTGCACGGGAAATCAGGACAGTGTCCGTACATGAATGTTCCGTTCTTTCAGATACGTTTTGCATTCCTCAATCGTGTATTCCCGGTAATGAAAAATGGAAGCAGCCAGCGCCGCATCGGCCTTCCCCAGGGCAAATGCTTCGTAGATGTGATGGAGATTGCCGCATCCCCCGGACGCGATCACGGGTACGGACACGGCCTCCGATATGGTCCGGACCAGTTCCAGGTCGAAACCGTCCTTGGTACCGTCGCGGTCCATGCTCGTCAGCAGTATTTCGCCGGATCCGAGCGATTCCACGCGCTGTGCCCATTCCACCGCGTCCAGCTCCGTTTCTTCCCGTCCGCCGTAAATGTACACTTTCCAGGAATCCCCGGTTCGCTTCGCATCGATGGCCGTGACAGTGGCCTGACTGCCGAACCGCTCGGCGCATTCGGAGATGACCGCGGGATTTTTCACTGCGGCCGTATTGATGCTGATTTTGTCCGCACCGCTTTCAAGCAGCAGCCGGGCATCCTCGGCCGTGCGGATGCCGCCGCCCACGGTTAACGGAATAAACACCGCTTCTGCTGTATGGCGGACCACGTTGAGCAGGATGTCGCGCCGGTCCGATGATGCGGTGATGTCCAGGAAAACGATCTCGTCCGCGCCCTGCTCGTCATAAAATTGAGCCTGGCTGACCGGATCGCCGGCATCCTGGAGATTGAGAAAATTGATTCCCTTGACCACGCGACCGTCCTTGACATCCAGGCATGGGATAATGCGTTTTGCCAGCATGGGCACCCTTTCTAAGTTTGAACCTGTTCTATGGCCCGGGCGATATCGATTTTATTTTCATAAATGGCCTTGCCCACAATGACGCCTTCGATACCGGAATCCGCGGCATCTGCCACCCGTTGTATGTGTTCCATGCTTCCCACCCCACCGGACACGATCACGGCCAGGCCCGTATTGCCTGCAATATCGATCATGGTATCGATATTGGGGCCGGACAGCATGCCGTCCGTCGCGATATCGGTGACAATGGTCCTGCATATCCCCATGTTTTTCATGTTCTGCGCGAGCTCGATATAATGAATTTCCGCTTTCTGCGTCCAGCCGGAGATGGCGACCTGGCCTTCGTGAATATCGATGCCGGCCACGATCGCTTCCCTGCCGTGCTTTACGATGGCCTGTTCCGCGATTTCGGGAGAATGGACGATGACAGATCCCAGAACGATTCGGCCGATACCCCGGTCCAGCCAGAATTCGATCCGGTCCAGCGTGCGTATGCCCCCGCCCAGTTCCACGGGGACGTTCACGTTCCGGGTGATGCGTTCGATCACGGCATCGTTCATTCCCGGACGGCCGAATGCGCCGTCCAGGTTGACGACATGGATCCATCGGGCACCCGCCTCCTGGTACCTGAGTGCGAATTCAAGCGGATCGTCCGAGTAGACCACGGCCGATTTTTCCCTGCCCTGGGCCAGCCGCACAACTTTGCCGTCCAGCAGGTCGATGGCGGGTATGACAATCATTTCTCCTCCCTTGGTCATGGGGTACCGTGAATGACGGATCTCCGGTTCCCCTATGACATATGAACGAAATTTTCGAGGATGCGCAGTCCCCATTTCTGCGATTTTTCCGGATGAAACTGGCACCCGAACAGATTGTCCCTTTGAACGGACGACGTGAACCGGACATTGTAATCCGTTGTCCCGACAATAACGGATGCGTCCTCAGGATCCGTAAAGTAACTGTTTGCATAATAGAAAAAACGCTGATCGGGAACGCCGTCCCAGAGCGGGGATTTCTTCTCGAGACGGACCTCGTTCCAGCCCAGATGCGGTATCTTGACACCGGCGGGAAACCGTTTTACCCGGCCTTCGAGCAAGGCCAGGCCCCCGACGCCCGGACTTTCTTCACTGGATTCGAAGAGCAGCTGGAGCCCGACACAGATACCGAGAAAAGGTTTATTCTCACGAACCGCATCGCGCAGCGGTTCAACCAGCTTCAGATTTTCAAGCGCATCCATCGCCTGTCCGAATGCGCCGACGCCGGGAAGAAGAATTTTTTCAGCCTTCCCGATATCCGCGGCCCGGTCCGTGATTTTTACGCTGCCGCCGCATTGTTCCAGGGCCTTGGAAACACTGTGAATGTTCCCCGCGCCGTAATCGACGAGTGCGATCATGCGATTACCCCTTTTGTGGAGGGCACGGACGGGTCGCGGGGCTGAACCGCCGTGGCCTGCTGCAGCGCCTTGGCAAAACTCTTGAACATGGATTCCAGGGCATGATGCAGGTTGCGGCCGCGGATCAGGTCCATATGAAGCGTCATACCGCAGCCGATGGCCAGTCCCTGAAAAAATTCGGGAATGGTCTCCGTTTGAAACGGTCCGATGGAAAGGAGATTCATCGGGAACTCCCATACAAAATGCGGACGGCCGCTCAGATCCATGGAAACGCGGGTCAATGCCTCGTCCATGGGGCAGACGGCCCATCCGAACCGTTGAATGCCTGTTTTGCTGCCCAGGGCCTTGTTCAGCGCCTGCCCGATGCATATGCCCACGTCCTCGACCGTGTGATGATCGTCCACGTGCAGATCGCCTTTGGCCTGCACCTTCAGGTCCATCAGACTGTGCCTGGCGAGTGCATTGAGCATGTGGTCCAGAAATCCGAGACCCGTTTTAATGACGGATTTTCCGGACCCGTCCAGATTGAGATCCACACGAATGTCTGTTTCATTCGTTTTGCGTTCGATTTTTGCTTGTCGCGGCATGGTTTTCTCTCCCGCCCTGTGTGATGGTCATTGTATCGATTCCAGGGCATTGATAAAAATGTCGTTTTCTTCGGGCGTTCCCACGGTGACGCGGAGACAGCGGTCCAGCGGCGGGGCACTGCCCACATCCCGTACCAGAATTCCCCGTGATTTCAGTTCTCCGAACACTTTATTCTTGTCGTTTACCTGAAACAGGATAAAATTGGCCTCGCTGGGATACGGTGTAATGTGCGGAATTTTATACATCCGGTCAAACAGTTTTTGCCGTTCCCGGATGATTTTTCCGACATGCGTATCCATCCATTCGGCATGATCCAGCATGTAATTGCAGGTCAGAAGGCTGAAAAGATTGACATTGTAGGGGATATTGGCCTTCTGGAGTTCCCGGATGATTTCAGGGTGACCGATGAAGTATCCGACACGCAGGCCCGCGAGCCCGAAGGCCTTGGAAAATGTGCGTGAAACGATGAGGTTCGGATAGGTGCCGAGCAGGGAGACCGCCGATTCCCCGCCGAATTCGGCATATGCCTCGTCCCAGAGCACCAGTCCGGAAGCGTTGTCCAGGATCTCGCGCAGCCGGGACAAAGGGATGGAAGTCCCCGTGGGATTGTCCGGCGAGCAGAGAAAAGTGAGTTTCGCGTTTCCCGCCGCATTGATGATGGCCTCCATATTCAGTGAGAAATCCGGGAGCTTTGGGATGACTTCGAGATTCGCCTGGTAAATGCGCATCACGAGGTCGAACAGGGAGAAAGTGGGAGGGGACATCACCACACGGTCGCCCGGTAAAATCACGGAGGATCCGATCAGGTACAGCAGCTGATTGGATCCGTGGCCGAGTAATATCTGGTTTTCCCGGACATTGAATCTCCGGGCGAGACGATTACGCAGGGATTCAGGGCTGTACTGGGGATAGCGCGGCCACTCGGTTTCCTGCATGCGCTGAAATATTTCCGCTTTCCATGCCGCCGGGATGTCGTAAGGGTTTTCATTCTGGTTCAGTTTGGCAACCACGCTCCCCTGCGGCGGCGCGGTATATCCGGTCAGTGACCGGATTTCAGGTTTGATGCAGTTCAGCGCATCAGTCAATGCGCTGTCTGACGGCGTTGGCATGTCCATCGAATCCCTCCATATTGGCAAAGGTCATAATTTTTTCCGCATGTTTTTTCAATGCTTTTTTTGAATACTGTATCAGACTGCTGACTTTCTGAAAATCAGAAGTACCCAGGGGCGACGCGAACCGGGCCGTCTGATTCGTGGGCAGCACATGATTGGGACCGGCCCAGTAATCCCCCACGGTCTCCGGTGCAAAATGCCCCAGGAATATGGCGCCTGCGTGACGGATCTGCGCGAGCGTCTCCCACGGATCCCGCACGTGGAGTCCGAGATGTTCCGCAGCCAGCCGGTTGGTGAGCTCCACGGCTTTGTCCCAGGATTCGGCGATCAGAATGCCGCTCCAGTCGCCGAGCGATTTTTTCAGGATTTCCTGACGTTTCAATGAATCCGCCTGACGGACAACGGCCTGCTGCACCCGTTCCGCCAAAGACGAATCGTGCGTGACGCAGATGGCCGAAGCCAGCGGATCGTGCTCGGCCTGGGCCAGAAGATCGGCTGCCACATAGCCGGGATCGGCGGAATCGTCCGCCAGCACGACCACCTCGCTGGGACCGGCGATCATGTCGATGTCCACGAGGCCGTAAACCTGCCGTTTGCCTTCGGCCACGAATATATTGCCCGGGCCGACAATTTTATCCACTTTCTGAACGCTGTCCGTACCATAGGCCAGTGCGGCGACCGCCTGGGCACCACCCACACGGTAAATGTCCGAAATCCCCAGAATACCGGCCGTGGCCAGTATGGGGGCATGAATCTGACCCGATCCGGCGGGCGGGGAAACCACGGATATGCTCCCGACACCGGCCACCTGGGCAGGCACCGCGGCCATGATCAGGGATGACGGATAGGCCGCCCTGCCGCCGGGAACATAAATACCCACCCGGTCGAGAGGCGTCACGCGCTGTCCCAGAATCACGCCGTCCTTTTCGCGTTTCTTCCAGGACTGCATCCGGCACCGTTCGTGGTAGCGCCGGATATTCGCCGCCGATTCTTCGAGTATGTCCAGAAAACCCGCAGGCATGTCCCGTACGGCCGATTCGATTTCTTCCCCGGTCACGCGAAGTCCGAGCGGTCTGACGTCGACATGATCGAACTGACCGGTCAGTTCAAAAAGCGCATCATCCCCTTTTTCACGGACGGCCTGCAGAATGACCCGGACACTGTCACGGACCTCCTGCGGGATATCCTGGCGCCGGTTCTCGAATACGGACAGAAATTCATCGATTTGCGTGTTTTGATACAGGGCAATCATGGATTTCCCCTTTTTTGGTTCATCATAGACTTACGAATTTTCCTGCGGGAAGCCGCTGCAGGTGTCCGTACGACGGTTAAGGGATCACCTTGTTCAGCGGATATTCAATGATGTCGCATGCGCCTGCCTTTTTCAGTTCGGGAATCAGATCGCGTACGATTTTTTCTTCAACGATAATTTCCACGGCCATCCAATCCGAATTATAGAGCTGGGAAATGGTCGGATTTTTCATGGAAGGCAAAATGCCGACGATACTTTCCAGTTTGTCCTTGGGCAGGTTCATTTTCAGCCCGACCCGGGTTTCCGCGGCCAGGGCGCCCTGGAGCAGCATGGCGATTTTTTCGATTTTTTGCCGTTTCCACGCATCCTTCCAGCTCGTTTTATTGGCGATGAGCCGTGTCGTCGAGCTGATCAGCGTATCGATAATACGCAGTTTATTGGCCCTGAGCGACGATCCGGTTTCCGTCGCTTCCACGATGGCATCCACGAGGCTGGGTGTTTTTACTTCTGTGGCACCCCAGGAAAATTCCACTTCAGCCTTAATTCCCTTTTCGGCCAGGTAGTCCCGGGTCAGATTCACGACTTCCGTGGCGATCCGTTTTCCCCCGAGATCGTGAACGGTCCGTATCGGTGAATCGTTGGGCACGGCCAGCACCCACCGGACGGGCCGCAGCGTAGCTTTCGCGTACATCAGGTCGCTGACCTCGACGACATCGGACCGTGTTTCCTTAACCCAGTCGATCCCGGTCAGTCCCGCGTCAAAAACACCGTCATCCACGTACCGGGCGATTTCCTGGGCCCGGATCAGGATGGCTTCGATTTCGGGATCATCCACGGACGGGAAATAGGACCGGTCGCTGACACTGAAATTGAATCCGGCCTTTGAAAGGTATTTTAAAGTGGCTTCCTGAAGACTGCCCTTGGGCAGGCCGATTTTCAGACTCTGACGCGTTGTCATGAAACATCCTTTCACGGTTTGGTTTCAATGAAATAAAAAAAGCCCACCTTTTCGGGGCGGGCATATCGATAGAAATTATTTCATTTTTTCGATTCAGCGCATACAGATCCCACCCGAAAGGGAATTCCCCCCGGTATGATGATGGTGATGTGTATGCATGGATCTGTTCAACGGATTTTCCTCAATTCATATTATGGAGTCTAATTATAATACGCTTCATTGAAAAAGTCAAGGATAAATTTATTTTTTTAAAAAATTGATTTCATCGGCCGGAATCGGTCAGAGGATAAATAACTTGATAATGTTATTAAAATATCGTAAATTAGACCGATTTTCTCGTAATCGAGAAGGGTCGGATGATGCTGAATGAACGTGTACTTCTGCTCAACCAGAATTATGAGCCGATGAGCGTGTGCAGCGCACGGAAGGCCATCATCCTTCTCTATCTGGGCAAGGCTGAAATGGTGGAGAAGGATCATGGATGGGTTCACTCCGTGAGCCAGCGCATGCCCCTGCCCAGCATTGTCCGTCTGATCAGGCTGGTCAGCGCCCCGAAACGCCGGGTCATGCTGAACCGGAAGAACATCATGCGCCGCGACGGTTTCCAGTGCCAGTACTGCGGCTCAAAGACCGGTGACTTTACGCTGGATCACGTGATTCCGAAGAACCGGGGCGGCAGGGATACCTGGGAAAACCTCGTATGTGCCTGCATGACATGCAATTGTAAAAAGGGCAACCGGACACCCAAAGAGGCGGCCATGCCCCTGATGAGAGAACCCAAGAGACCGGGGTATCTGTTTTTTGTCAGGTCCATGGTCGGCAATCCGGACGAGAAATGGAAACCGTATCTGTTCATGAATTGAGGAGGACATGGGTCAGGATAAAAAGCGCATACTGAGCGGAATGCGGCCGACGGGCCGCCTGCATCTCGGCAATTACGTGGGAGCCCTCGAGAACTGGATCCAGCTTCAGAACACATATCACAGTTTTCACATGGTAGCCGACTGGCACATGCTGACCACGGCGCCCGAGGCCACGCGCGAGATCAGGGACAATTGCATCGAAGTCGTGATCGACTGGCTCAGTGCGGGTCTGGATCCCCATAAAAGTCCGCTTTTTGTTCAGTCCCATGTACGTGAACATGCGGAGCTGTACCTGATTCTCAGCATGCTGATCACCGTGGCGCGCCTGCAGCGCAATCCGACCGTGAAGGAACAGGCCCGCGATCTCGGACTCGAGTCGAACATGTCATTCGGGCATCTGGGATATCCGGTTCTTCAGGCGGCAGATATCCTGCTGTACAAGGCGGACGCGGTTCCGGTGGGCGAGGACCAGGCGCCGCATGTGGAAATCACGCGTGAAATGGCCAAACGTTTTAATTTTGTCTATAACCGGGAGGTGTTTCCGGAGCCTGAAACCATTCTGACGCGGTTTGCCCGTCTTCCGGGTCTCGACGGCAAAAAAATGAGCAAGTCCCTGAGCAATTCCATTTTTCTGTCCGATACAGCGGAAACCATACAGAAGAAAGTGATGCAGGCCTATACGGATCCGACCCGGATACGAAAGACGGATCCGGGGCATCCCGAGGGCTGCGTGGTATTTGCTTATCATCAGAAATTCGAACCCGGGACCGTGAAACAGGTGGAATGCGACTGCATTGAAGGCAAACTGGGATGCGTCGAACATAAGCGTCAGATGGCGAAAAAACTCGCCGAAGTGCTGGCACCCATTCAGGAACGAAGGGTTTATTACGAATCGCATCGCAGCGAGGTTCAGGACATTATCGCGGATGGGGACAAACAGGCCCGTGACGTGGCGTCGAAAACCATGTCCGAGGTCAGGCAAGCCATGGATCTGGAATAGAAACAGTGGATCTTCTGACCGAAAAGGAATCTTACCGCATACGGCTCTCGAATTTCGAGGGCCCGCTGGATCTTTTGCTGTATCTGATTCGTAAAGAAGAGATCGATATTTACGATATTCCGATTGCTGCGATCACGCAGCAGTATCTGGAATATGTGGAACTGATGAAGGAGCTGGATCTGGAGGTGGCCGGAGAATTTATACTGATGGCGGCCACACTGATTCAGATCAAGGTCAAAATGCTGCTGCCGAGGGATCCGGATGCCCCGGAAGAGGACGAGGGTGCGGATCCGCGGGCCGAGCTGGTCAGGCAGCTGCTTGAATACAAGCGGTACAAGGAAGTCGCCGAATCCCTGACGGACATCGAGGACAGGCAGAGACGCCTTTTTCCGCGAAAGTACTTCAACTGGCAGAAGAAATACCGTAAGGAAGAGACAGAGGTTGTTCTGAAAGAAGTCAGCCTGTTCGATCTGCTTACGGCTTTTAAAAACGTGATCGACAATATGCCTCAGGATGTGTTTCACGAGGTTGCGGAAATCGGCGTGACGATTGAGGACCAGATGGAGTATCTGGAGAACCGGCTGCGGGAATCGCAGCAGCTGTCCTTTACGGACCTCATGCATACGCTGAAACACAGGCTGACGGTCGTCGTGACATTTATGGCCATTCTTGAGATGATCCGTACCCGGAGGATTCTGATTCAGCAGACGGAAACGTTCGGAGAAATATGGATACTCAGAAGGGATTGATCTATGGCAGCGGAGCCCGTACCACGGGATATGCAGGTGCCCTATACGCAATGAAACCCATGTGATGGAGCGGAAATTCGACGTCGATGAACAAGGAAAAACTGCAGAAAATTACCGAAGCCCTTATATTTGCATCGGATACGCCGATTTCGGTCAAACAGATGCAGAGTATTATCGAGGAAGTGAAACCGAAACAGATCGAGCAGGCCGTACAGGAGCTGAACGAAAGCTATCGCCAGACGGGCCGCACGTTCACCATCGTTTCAGTGGCAGGCGGCTATCAGATGGTCAGCCGTGAATCCTATGCGGCATGGATCAGAAAACTGTTTCACAAAAAAATCAAGGCCCGGCTGTCGCAGGCCGCGCTCGAAACCCTGTCCGTGATTGCATTCAAACAGCCGGTTTCAAAACCCGATGTCGAAGCCATCAGGGGCGTGAATTGTGACGGGGTGATTCATACGCTGCTGGAACGGAAATTAATCAAGCTTTCGGGCAGGGGGGAAGGACCCGGTAAACCCCTGGTTTTCAAGACCACGGATGAATTTCTCCGGTATTTCGGTATCAACGACATCTCGGATCTTCCGAAACCGCGTGAAATCGATGAAATATTAAAGGAAGAGAAAAAACCCGAGGAAGTGGAAAGCCTGGATGCGTTGAAAGCCGGGGAAGCCGGAGCGGATCAGAATACGGATAAGGGCACAGAACCCGGAACCGAAGTCCCGCAGCCGGTGGACTCCGCAGATGCAGTTGAATAAATTTCTGGCTTTATGCGGTGTGGCTTCACGCCGAAAAAGCAATGATTTGATAGGAGAAGGACGGATTTCGGTAAACGGAATCCGGGTGGAAAAACCGGGTATGCAGGTCGATCCGGATGCGGATGCCGTTCAGGTGGACGGAAGACGGCTGACATTGCCCCGGCACTATGTTTATGTTCTTTTAAATAAGCCTGCCGATGTCATTACCACGGCCGAAGACGGTTACGGACGCAGGACCGTTCTGGACCTGATCGATTCGGATGAACGTCTTTTTCCGGTCGGAAGACTGGACATGGACACGGAAGGGGTTCTGCTTATAACCAATGATGGTGATCTCGCCTACCGGCTGACCCATCCGAAATTCCGGATCGAGAAGATTTATCAGGCACGCGTCAAAGGCCTCATTAAGGAGGACGGTATCCTGAAGCTCAGACAGGGTGTGGAAATCGATCCGGGTGTGACCGTGAGCGGAGAAGCCCGGATCCTGGAAACACGTCAAAAATACAGCGAGGTTGAAATCCGTATCCATCAGGGGAAGAAACGGCAGGTAAAACGGATGATGAAGGCCGTCGGGCATCCGGTGATGCGGCTGAACCGGGTATCTTTTGCAGGACTGCGTGTTCAGAGCCTTGCTCCCGGCAAATACCGGCACCTGACTGCCGGTGAAGTGGATGCGCTCTACGGCATGACGGGTCTCTGCAGGCAAAATACGGAAAAGGATCATGAATGAACAGCGGGGTGTATAAAGAAAATTGTTAATGGAATCCCCCGATAAAAATATCGTTATTACGCTCGATGGCCCGGCTGCATCAGGCAAAAGTACGACGGCACGTCTCGTGGCCGGAAAATTGGGCTGGCTTTACCTGGATACAGGAGCCATGTACCGGGCCATGGCCGTCAAGGTGCTGCGCCGCGGGATTTCTCTGGACGATACGGAATCCATCGGACGCATGGCCGCGACGACACAGATCCGGCTCCGGCAGAGTCAGACGGGAATGCATGTGTTCGTGGACGGCGTGGATGTGACGGATCAGATCCGTACACCCGAAGTGGACAGGGCCGTCGGACCCGTCTGCGAAGTGCCGGCGGTTCGTGATGCGATGGTCCGGCTTCAGCGGGAAATAGCCCGTGAGGGCCATCTCGTGACGGATGGAAGAGACATGGGAACCGTTGTTTTCCCTGAAGCCGAACTGAAATTCTATGTAACGGCATCCATAAAAAACCGGGCTGACCGCCGGTTTCAGGATATGAAGAAACAGGGGCTCGGCGTATCGCTCGAGGCGGTACAGGCGGATATCGAGGAGCGGGATGCACGCGACAGTCAGCGGGATCACAGCCCCCTGAGAAAAGCGGAAGATGCAATCGAACTGGACACATCCGGGATGACGGTTGACGAACAGGTCGGCCTCGTCCTCCGGCATATTGACAGACTGATACGGGCCGAACAGGCGAAGTAAAGGAACGGAACAGGATACGGATCATCAAACGCATAGGGGAGTTAAGGGATGATTGTCACCATTGAATCGAAAGCAAGACCCTGCCCCGGAGTGGATCGGGCCATAGCCATGGCTGAAGATGCGCTCCGCCACGGGGAAACTGTCTATTCGATTGGAGAACTGATACACAATACACGTGAAATAGACCGGCTGCAAAAACTGGGTCTGATTCAGGTTGAATACGACGCGATCAAAGAAAGTGCCGGAAACATAAAGAAATTTGAGGGATCCGATCTCCTCGTTCGCGCACATGGTGAGCGTCAGCCGGTCATCGACGAGGCGCGCGGATGCGGGTTGAATCCCATTGATGCGACATGTCAGATTGTGAAACATTCTCAGGAAATGGTCGAACAGCATATGCGGGACGGCTGGCGCATTATCATTGTCGGGCAAAAGGAACACCCTGAAGTCATGGGCCTGCTCGACAGGACAAACGGAAACGGAAGCGTGATTTCGAAATCCGACGATGCGGAGAAGCAGGAATTTGAAGAGCGGAGCCTGCTGCTGGCACAGAGCACGGTCGATCCGGAGCTCTTTTCGCAGGCACGCCGTGTTCTGTCGAAGAAACTATCAAATCTGAAGATTATCGATACGACCTGCCGCTTTTTACGTACACGCCAGAAGGATATCGAGGCATTCAGCCTCAAACAGGATGTGGTTCTGATCGTGGGCGGAAAACATTCCAGCAATTGCAGACTGCTTCATGAAACTGCCAGGAAATTCAATATCTGCAGCTATCATATCGAAAGCCCGGAGGACATCGACTGGTCCTGGTTCGATGGAAAAAAGAATGTCGGTATCACAGGCGGCGCATCGACACCCAGATGGCAGATGGAAGAAGTGAAGGCCTATCTGGAAAACCGAAGCAAAGATAAAAACCCGGAAGGGTTAAAAAATAGAAAAGGAGGACTGTTTTTATGGTGGACGAAGAGAAAATCACCCAAAATGAAATGACCGGAGAAGACATTCCGGCAGAACACACGGAAGGAGGTGAAGTCGATCAACAGGCCGAAACTGAAAAAATGAAACCGGCCAAACAGGACAAAGGTCCGGAAAACATCATGTCCGATGAGCAGGAATACTCGCAGGAAGAGTATGATCGTTTTGTGGATTTGTACAGCCGGACCCTGAAGGATATCGAAGAAGGACAGATTGTGCAAGGGCGAATACTTGCCATTACCGATAAAGATGTTGTTGTGGATATCGGCTTTAAATCGGAGGGCACTGTTCCCAAGGAAGAGTTCCAGGATATCGAGGCGGTTAAAGTCGGTGATCCGGTCGAGGTATTTCTGGACAATCTGGAAGACGTGGACGGCCAGCTGCAGCTTTCGAAGAGAAAAGCGGATTTCATGCGGCTTTGGGACCAGGTCGTGGACGTGCACAACGAAGGCGGAACCATCGAAGGAACCTGCGTGCGCCGTATCAAAGGCGGTATTGTCGTGGATCTGAACGGTGTGGATGCATTTCTGCCGGGTTCCCAGATTGACGTCAAGCCCATCCGGGATTTCGATGCGCTGATCGGACAGAAATTTCAGTTTCGCATCGTCAAAGTCAACCGCATGCGTAAGAATATCGTCGTTTCCAGGCGCGCTTTGCTTGAAGAGAGCATGGCCGAACAGCGGGAATCCATTCTCGAGGAGCTCGAGAAAGGCCAGGTCCGGGAAGGTACCGTTAAAAACATCACCGATTTCGGTGTGTTTGTGGATCTGGGCGGCGTGGACGGACTTCTGCATATCAATGATCTCTCGTGGGGGCGCGTCAATCATCCCTCCGAGGTGGTCAAGCTGGATCAGAAAATTCAGGTTGTGGTTCTGGATTTCAACGATGCAAAAGACCGTATATCCCTTGGAATGAAACAGCTGACGCCGCATCCCTGGGAAGGAATCGAAGCCAAGTATCCGGAGGGCGCGGTAGCAAAGGGCAAAGTGGTGTCCATTGCGGATTACGGCGCGTTCGTCGAGCTTGAAAAAGGCGTCGAAGGTCTGGTCCATGTATCAGAAATGTCCTGGACCCGGAATATCGTTCATCCATCCAAGATTCTGAATGTGGGTGACGAAATCGAAATCAAAATCCTGAATGTGGACAAGGAGAGAAAACGGATCTCTCTCGGCATCAAGCAGTTGTCTCCGGATCCGTGGTCCGATATCGAAGAAAAGTATCCTGTGGGATCCAGGCATAAGGGCCGTGTCCGGAACATGACCAATTTTGGTGCCTTTATCGAGATGGAAGACGGCATCGACGGATTGATCCATATTTCCGATCTTTCCTGGACCAAGAAAGTCAAACATCCGAGCGAGGTGCTGAAAAAGGGCGAGGAAGTCGAAATCGTCGTTCTGGACATGAACAAGGATGAGCGGCGACTGTCGCTCGGTTACAAACAGGTCAGTACGGATCCCTGGCCCGCGTTTGAGGAAGCGTACCGGGCCGGTACGAATACAACGGCCAAGATTATCCGCTTTATCGAGAAGGGCATGGTCGTCGAATTGCCGCTCGGTCTTGAAGGATTCGTGCCGTTGTCCCAGTTGCAGGAATCCTCGATGGCACAGGTATCCCAGCACTTCAAGGAGAACGAAGAGGTCGAGCTTCAGATTATCGAGTTCGACAAGGAAAACAAACGTGTGATTCTCTCACGCAAAAAGCTGGCAGAAGACGAGAAAAGCCATATGGATGCGGAAGAGAAGGCCGAGGTTGAAGCTTATATGGAGAGCAAATCGGCTGCACCGACGCTGGGCGAAATTGCCGGTGATATGGAACCTGCCGAAGAAAAGGCGGAAAAGAAAAAGCCGGCAGCCAAAACCAGGAAAAAACAGGATGACGCGTCAACTACTGATGGATCAGAAGTTGACGGATCAGAAGCTGCGGAAGCCGATACCAGGAAATCCGAAGATAAGGAACCGGCCAAAGCCAAAAAGAGCAAGGCCAAATCTGAAAAGCCCGATGAAGCAGAGGCTGAGGCCAAGCCCAAGAAGACGGCAAAAAAGGTCAAAGAACCGAAGGAAGCCGAATCCGATGAAGCCAAGCCGAAAACCGTTAAAAAGAAAAAGGATGAGAAATAAGGCGCTCTCTCGGTTTCATTTGATGTGTAACCATGAACTGGAGCCGGGCCGGGAGCCCGGCTCCAGTTTTTATTTGGCGGACAGTATTCATGCCGGCTGTATTGTTTAAAACGCTGGGCTGCAAACTCAATCAGGCGGAGACGGCCCTGATGGTTGAGGCGTTTCTGCATCATGGCTATACAGTGACCGGAAGCGAGTCGCAGGCACAGGTAGCTGTCATCAATACCTGTACGGTGACCGGGCGCTCAGATGCCAAATGCCGCCAGGCCATCCGTCATGTTCTGACGGCAAATCCCGGAGCGACGGTCATTGTAACCGGATGTTATTCACAGGTGGCCGCACAGGAAATAGCGTCCATACCGGGAGTGGATTATATTCTCGGTATTCAGGAAAAACTGGAGATATTCCGTCATTTTCCGGGTCCGGGTAAAAAAGACGGCCCGGTGGTGGCTGTAAATCCTGTGCAGAATCTGCAGAAGGAGAAAATAGCCGGGGCAGGGGATTTTCAAACCCAGACAAGGGCCATATTGAAGATACAGAACGGCTGCGACAATCGCTGTGCCTATTGTATCGTACCGGTTGCCAGGGGGCCGGGCCGCTCGATCCCGCTCGATACTGTGCTCGATCATGCCCGTCAGCTGGCAGACAGGGGTTACAGGGAGATCGTGCTCACCGGCGTTCATGTGGGTGCTTACGGCAAAGACATGCAGCCCGCCGGCCTTTTGCCGGATCTGCTCGAAGCCATGACCAAAATATCCGGATTGCTCCGGATCAGGCTGACTTCCCTGGAACCGGAGGATGTTTCCGACCGGCTTCTCGATGTGATCGCGCATCATGAGCAGATATGCCGGCATTTTCATCTTTCGGTTCAAAGTGCGAGCCGCGATGTACTTAAAGCCATGAAACGCAGATCCGGTCTGTCCGGGATCGAAGCCACTCTCGGCCGGATCCTGAAAAAATTTGCAGGACCTGGTCTGGGCGCGGACATTATCACCGGATTTCCCGGCGAATCGGATTCGCATTTTCACGAGACAAGGGATTTTCTCGCCGCAACCCCCTTTACCTATTTTCATGTTTTCCCGTTTTCCGCCCGTAACGGAACGCCGGCTGCTGCTTTCACCGGTCAGGTTCCTGTACGGATCCGGATGGAACGGGCGGCGGACCTGCGCATGCTGGGTCATGAAAAGGCGCTTGCCTTCCGTGGCAGCTGGTTGAACAGGCATGTCCGCGTCCTTCTGGAGGGCCGGAATCACAACGGCCGCATGTCCGGCTGGACATCCGAATATATCCGTGTATCCGTTCCTTTCCGCAGCGACCTGATCAACCGCCTCGTATCTGTAAAAACACTGGACCTGGACGGGAAAGGGATCAGGGGGGAGGTTCAAGATTAAAGAGGTCTTTGAGTCTATAGGGTCATTGGGTCAATTGGGTCCTTGAGTCGGTGTGTCGGAGCGTGAAACGGAGAGCCGGAGGAAAAGATGGAGAAAACCGCAGTGACGCGGAGGACGCAGAGTTTTTATGTCTGTTGGGTCGTTGCAGCGTACCGTGAAACGGAGAGAAGAGAAACGGGGAGACGGAGATAAGGAGAAGAAGTTCATTTTTTTCTCCGTTTCACCATTTCTCCGTTTCTCCGAAGCATTTGCGGTCAGCGGTCGGCGGTCTAATAAAGGGGGCAGGGTTGTGGGGCCCCATATACTCATTTACCCATATACCCTGCTACTGCTTTTTGCGGTCCGCTGTCTGTGGTCCAATCCGGCCCTTCATGCGGTTGCAATCTTCACCGATATTGATTACATTAAAATAAACTGAATAAATATTATTTCCAGGTGTTTCATTGATGTCGGTCCGGCTGCTGGCGACGGGACCCGGACCGGGGGAGGGGGATTGCAGGAAAAGAGTGATGATCGTTCGGTGATTATCCGGTGTAAACAGGGCGATACACAGGCTTTCGGTATTTTGGTGGAGAGATACATGCAGCGTGCTTATTATACGGCACTCGGACTTACCGGCCATCATGAAAGCGCCATGGACCTGTCCCAGGATGCATTCGTGAAAGCGTATAAGGCCATTCACAAAATCGATGAGGAACGGAATTTCTTTACATATTACTACCGCATATTGCGAAATCTTTGTCTCAATTTTATCCGTGACCGTAAAAAACATGCCAGATCGTTTTCTGAAATAGGAGAGATGCAATATCAGCATCTTGAGAATCCGGGTGCGGATCCTTCCGCTGCGCTCGAGAAACAGGAACAGAAGGAACAGGTATGGAACGCCATACAGCAGTTGAAGCCCGATCACCGGGAAATTATTATTCTCAAGGAATTCCGTGATTATTCATATGAGGAAATTGCCGGACTTCTGGATATACCGCTCGGTACGGTCATGTCCAGATTGTATCACGCCAGAAAATCCTTAAAAACCAAGCTCGAGGGGGTGATTTTATGATGGCAGAAACCCGAGCGCAGCAGGAAAACTTTCAGATTTTGCTGATGAAGGCGCTTGATCACGAGTTGAATGAAAAGGACTCGGCTGAATTTGAAAAAATGCTGGAAGCGTCACTTGATTACAAACAAGAGTACGAGGCCATGAAAAAAGTCAGAAATATCACCAGGGAAATGCATTTCTGCACGCCGACGGATGCTGTCTGGGACCGATACTGGACGGGCGTATACAACTGTCTTGAGCGGGGAATCGGCTGGATCATTTTCAGTATCGGTGCAGTGATTCTGCTGACGTATGGCGCTTTCCGGTTTGTCGAATCCGTGATTGCAAATACACATTTGACGATTATTTTAAAAGCGGGGATTCTTTTGGTCCTGGGCGGATTGTTCACCCTGCTGGTGTCCGTGATCCGGGAAAAATTCTTTCTTTTCAAACGTGATCCATATAAGGAGATACAGCGATGATCGTGGTTCCGTCCAGTGAAATTGCCGGGAAAAAGATTGTGGAAACCCTGGGGCTGGTCAAAGGCAATACCATTCGTGCGAGGCATGTCGGAAATGATATTCTTGCAGTTTTAAAGAATCTGATCGGCGGTGAAATCGAGGAGTATACCAAACTGCTGTCCGAAGCCCGCGAGCAGGCACTGGACCGGATGATCGCCATGGCCCAGGGCATGGGCGCGGATGCCATCGTGGACACGAAATTCTCCACCAGTTATATCATGGGCAATGCAGCCGAGATCCTGGTGTACGGGACGGCGGTCCGGTTGAAAAGAATCGTCGAAGATAAATAATCGTTGATTTATTGGCGATTGAATCGTAACTTCACTTTTATTCTCAGCCTTAAAACGGCATCATGTCACATTCCTGATCGTTGACCGGAGGGGATTGTCCCGGTTCACGCGGTTCCGGATAACGGTCATTATTGGGGAAGTTCGATGATTCAGAATTTTGGCCGGATCATTGTCGCCGCTGCTGTACTGGCACTGGTTTATCTTGTCCTGTTCTCGCCGGTTCCGGTGAACCATGACTGCGCCTACCTGCTTCAGGCGTCCGACATGCTTCTCAGGGGGGCAGTGCCCTACGTGGATTATATCGGAATGAATCCTCCCCTGATCGATTACTTTCATGTGCTTCCGGTTCTCGTACATCTAATGTTCAGAATATCCCTTATCCTGGCCTTCAAGATTTTTATTCTTGTTCTGATTCTGTTCATGACATTTATCCAGTGGCGGCTCAACCTGTATTCCGGGCTGCGGACCGGTTTTTCCAGGCTCGCTCTTATGCTCGGCTACCTGGGTTTGTCCTTCCTGATGCTGAGCTGGGCGAATTTCGGACAGCGGGAGCATCTGTTCATCGTTTTTTTTATCCCCTATTTGTTTCTGAGATGCCTGCGTACCGGGAACCGCAATGCGGGCACATGGATTCCGGTCGTTCTGGGCGTTCTCTCCGGAATTGTTTTTCTTTTCAAACCGCATTTCCTTATAATCGTGATCCTGTCGGAAACCTGGCTGTGTATACGATCCAAAAAACCGGGGCTGTTCCTGAAACCGGAACTGTTGATCTGGCTCGGCCTCGGTCTGGTTTACGCGTTGCATTTTCTGTTTATTCCCGAGGCCATGCGCACCGCGTTCTTCGGCCGCTGGCTTCCGTTTGTGGCCGAACACTATGACGTGTACAACCGGAGCGGATGGGCACTGCTTCTTCCCTTTTCTTTGAAAAAAACCGCAGGTGTGGTTCTGATCTATGGGCTGTTGTATCTCTGCATCAGGAAATATGCGGCTGAAAGAACCGTCACAGCCGAAGTATGGGGCATCGCGGCTGTCACAGCGCACGCGGTCATGGTCGTGCAGCAGAAGGGCTGGACCTATCACCGGTATCCCTTTATCGCGCTTGGTGCATTTACACTCCTTGTCTTACTTCTCATTTTACTGGAAAAATGGGACCGGTCCCGGCGGAAAGGCGACCGGGCCTGGCATCTGACGATTACACGTGTCTCCGTTCTGGGTCTGTTGCTGCTGAAAATTGTACAGGCATCGGCGGCCTGCTACAGACCTCATTTCGCATGGATGCCGCAGTTTGTCCGGCTTATCAGGGAATATTCGGATGAACAGGACCGTGTCGCCGTTTTTTCGACGAGCATGATCCCTGCCTATCCCACGCTGACCTATGCGGACCGGCTGCCGGGAACCCGTTATGTCACGAGCTTCCCGATCGCCATGTTCTATGAAGGGGTGAAATGCCGCCCGGACGGTTCCTTTCCCTACCGGCGGCCGGAGGACCAGCCTCCGGAGGAAAAACGGTTTCTAAAAGAATTGGGCACAGATATTCTGAACTATAAGCCCAGACTGATTTTTGTGCACGCGGACGGCCGGAATCAGGGGGCACCCTGGGGATTTATCATTGATGATTATCTGTCCGAAATCGGCTGGATGGACCGTTATCTCGCCGGTTACACATATTTTAAGGCTGTGGATCATTACAAGGTATACAGGATCAGAGAGACTCACTGAAGAGCAAAGGAGAAAAACGGGGTATGATCGGAACAGGCGTGATTGGTTACGGCTACTGGGGCCCCAATGTTGTACGAAACCTCAATGCGCACCCGGAGATCGATCTGGCCGTTATTGTCGATAAGGATCCCGGAAGACTGCATCTTGCGGGCCAGTCGTATCCGCATGTCCGGGTTTCGGAAAACGCAGATGAAGTTTTTAACAACGGGGACATCGATCTTGTGTGTATTACCACACCCGTGTTCTCGCACTTCGGGCTGGCAAAACAGGCGCTCGAAAAGGGGAAACATATATTTATTGAAAAACCGTTCACTTCCACAGTGGAGGAAGCCGAGATCCTGATCGGAATCGCCCATAAAAATCAATGCCTGATCATGGTGGATCATACGTTTCTTTTTACGGGCGCGGTTCGTAAAATCAAATCCCTGGTCGACGACGGCACGCTGGGAGAATTGTTATACTACGATTCGGTACGTGTGAACCTGGGGCTGTTTCAGCATGATGTGAACGTGATCTGGGACCTGGCACCTCATGATATATCGATCATGGATTATATTCTGAACGGTAAAAGTCCCTGTGCCGTATCCGCTTTCGGCGCCGGGCATTTCGGCCGGCATCTCCAGGACGTGGCCTATCTTACGCTGCAGTTTGACAACAATTTCATCGCCCATTTCAATGTCAACTGGCTGTCGCCTGTCAAGGTTCGCAGAACCCTGCTCGCAGGGGACAGAAAAATGCTGGTCTGGGATGATCTCAAAGCCGATGAAAAAGTGAAAATTTACGATACCGGTGTGCAGGTTCAGACAAAAGAAGGCGCCTATGAAGCCATGGTGGATTATCGGATCGGTGACATGCTTGCTCCGGTGCTGGACCGGACCGAGGCCCTGAAAAAGGAAATCGGTTATCTGGTTCAGTGCATTCGGGATAAAGAAACTCCGGTTAATGACGGGAGGGCCGGATTGCGTGTGGTTCAAATTCTCGAATTGTCGAACCGATCGATTCAGCAGAACGGCATGCTGATCGATTTCGAAACCGGGGGAAAGGTATGAAATACTGTGTGATTGCGGATGATGTCCGGTTGGGCAGGGATGTTCAGATCTATGCATTTGTCAATTTATACGGCTGTGAAATCGGGGACAGGACGCGTATCGGTGCTTTCGTCGAGGTGCAGAAAGGTGTAAAAATCGGTGCGGACTGTAAAATATCCTCCCATACTTTCATCTGCGAGGGCGTGACCATCGAGGACGGTGTTTTTATCGGGCACAATGTCACCTTCATCAATGACAAATTTCCCCGTGCAACGAATGCGGACGGATCGCTTCAATCGGATCAGGACTGGACATGCGTTCCCACACGGATTAAAAAAGGCGCCTCCATCGGATCGGGCGTCACCATTTTATGCGGTATCACGGTCGGGGAAAAGGCCACTGTGGGTGCAGGAGCCGTGGTGACCAGGGATGTGCCCCCGAACACTGTGGTGACCGGTGTTCCGGCCAGGGTCATGAATAAAGTCTGAGGAATCATGGACGTTCCATTTCTGGATCTGAAGGCCCAGTATCTGTCCATAAAAGATGAAGTGGACGAGGCTGTGCAGGCGGTGCTTCACAGCTGCGCTTTCACCGGAGGGCCCTTTGTTGAAGAATTTGAGAAAGCGTTTGCGGAAATGCATCGGGCCGTCCATTGCGTGGCCGTGAATTCCGGTACAGCCGCGCTTCATGCGGCGTTCATGGTCCATGGCATCGGTCCCGGGGACGAGGTCATTGTTCCGGCCAATACGTTCTTTGCCACGCCCGAAGCCGTAAGCCTGTGCGGTGCGATCCCGGTTTTCGTGGATTGCAGTCCCGGGGATTTCAATATGGATACTTCCCGGATCGAATCCGCGGTTACGGAACGGACAGCCGCCATTGTGCCGGTTCATCTGTACGGCCAGCCGGCGGATATGAATGGAATTCTGGATATCGCTGCAAAATACCGGCTGAAAGTGATTGAAGACTGCGCACAGGCCCATCTGGCCGAGTATCAGGGGAAATCCGTGGGTGCTCTCGGACATTGCGGATGCTTCAGTTTTTATCCGGGAAAGAATCTGGGTGCTTATGGTGAAGGCGGCGCCGTTCTCACCAATGATGCGCACCTGGCCGGATCGCTGCGGCAGTTCCGTGACCACGGCATGGCCCGGAAATATCATCATGAGTTCGTGGGACATAATTACAGAATGACGGGTTTGCAAGGGGCCATTCTGCATGTGAAACTGTCTCACCTGGAAGCGTGGACACAAAGACGCCGCGCTGCGGCCGCGCTGTACCGCCGGCTGCTCGAACATTGCGTGTCCGTACAGCTGCCCCGTGATAAGCCGGATTGCAGACATGTTTATCATCTGTTTGTCATCCGTACGGCCGCCAGGGACGATCTGGCCGCTTATCTGAAATCGAAAGGTGTCGCCACAGGGCTGCATTATCCGGTTCCGTGTCATCTGCAGCCAGCTTATGACTTTCTGCATCATCAGGCGGGAGATTTTCCGGCTGCCGAACAGGCTGCATGCGAGATTCTTTCGCTGCCCATGTCCGAACAACTGAAAGACGATGAGATCACGTATGTATGTGAAATGATTCGGTCGTTTTTTTGACAGATCCTCTCAACAGGGGAGGGAGAAATGGAAAGCTCCTGTGTTCACCGGCTGTTTCGGGTGGGGATTCTCGTTTTTCTTCTGGCACTGGGCACGGTCATTGCCATGTCCCTCAATGAGCTGGTGCCGGTCCGTAACGGATTGGGCTGGGATGGAAATGTCTATGGCAAAACCGTGATGGATTTTCACGGCACCGTGTTCAGGCAGGGGCTGTCGGATTATTATGTACGCCGGATTCTGCCGGGCAGCCTGGTTCTTCTGGTTCTCAAGCTGTCGGGCAGCCCCCTCGACACGATCCATGTGATCCGGGGATTTCAAATCGTCAATGCAATCATGATTCTGCTGGGATTGTGGGGATGGGAAAGGACCGCCATCGTACTCGGTATTTCGGAAAAGGGAAAGTGGATGGGCTTTATCGGTCTTTTTATCAATTTTTGTGTACTGAAATTCAATTTTTTTATTCCGGTGCTGACGGATATGACGGCATTCGCCCTCGGCATCTGGATGTGCGAGGCGTATTTTTCAAAACGGCGGGGCCTGATGCTGCTCATCCTGGGACTCGGATTTTTTACATGGCCCAATTTCTTCCTTGTTCTGTTTCCGCTCCTGGTCTGGCGGAATAATATTCACGACGCGGCTCAGGCAAAAAAAGCGGCGCACTGGCTGAGTCTGGGAATCATTCTCGGCCTGGCTGCGGCCTGTATGTACTGCTGCCATACCGGGTGGTCCTGGCTCGGGTCCGGCATGACAATGGCACTGCTTCCCGTGAGCATGATATTCATGTCCGGTTACGTTTATTTTTCGATGCGCCCGGTACTGCAGAATCCGGGATTGTACAAACCCGGGCCGCTTGCAGCGGCATTGCGGCATCCTTCGGTGCTGTGCGGAATGGCGCTTTTTGTTCTGCTGACGGCCCTGGTCCTGTTTTATGACCGGAATTTTGCATCCGGATCGGTCTGGAGCTACAGCACACTGCTCAAAGTCTGGCTCAAAAATCTGGTTTACCTGGGCAACAGAAAACCCGGTATTTTTCTTGTGGCCCACATGGTCTATTACGGCCCCTTCCTGATGCTGACCATGATTCATTTCCGCCTGGTTGTTCAAAAAATCCGGGAATACGGAACGGGGCTGTCCGTCGTTATCCTGATTGCGCTGTTCATGAGCATCAATCCGGAATCCCGGCAGCTGATCCATTTTTACTCCCTGTTTGTCGTGCTGACGGTCATGGCTGTGGATTCGAGACTCACCCGGCCGGTCCTGTTTGTCCTGGGCGGATTATCCCTTCTGTATTCCAAAATGTGGATATTGGTCAACACGCCTGAAATACCGGCAGGAACCGATTATCTGAGCCAGCCGTGGCAGAAACTGTTCATGAGTATCGGGTGGACCATGTCGGATTTTTCATACTGGTTCCAGACGGCTGTGCTGGCCGTGACAGCTCTTGCACTGTTTTTATTGCTGCATAAAAATTCCGCGGCCGATGGCCATACAGTATGAGCGGTCCCGGGCCGCAACCGGTACGGCTGACCGGAGCATCGAAAGGATGCAGTTTGATATGGGTGAACGAGGCATAAATCATGTACTGGTCACCGGCGGGGCCGGATTCATCGGTTCGCACGTGGTCGACCGCCTGCTGGAAACCGGCTGCAGGGTGACGGTCATCGACAATCTGGCGAACGGCCGGATGTCCAACATCAGGCATCATTCCGGCAATTCTGCTTTTCAGTTCGTCAGGGGATCCATACTCAACCGCCGGCTTGTCGGTGAACTGATGCAGGCATGTGACAGGGTCATCAACATGGCCACCCTGGGTGTGCGGCACTCCATCAGGTATCCGTTTCAGAATCACCGGCTGAATGCGGAGGGCGCATTGCTGCTTCTGGAGGCCGCGCGTGAACATGGAATTAAAAAATTCATACAGATCTCTTCGTCCGAGGTGTACGGTACGGCCGTCCAGGTGCCTCAGAACGAGAATCACCGGACATTTCCGCATACAATATACGGCGCATCCAAGCTGGCGGGTGATACATATACGCGTGCCTGCTGGTCCACCTACCGGTTCCCCACGGTCATTGTGCGTCCGTTCAATACATTCGGGCCGCGGTCCCATTATGAGGGGGACGCCGGCGAGTTTATCCCCAAATCGATTGTCAGGGCTCTGAACGGACTTCCCATTCTTATTTTTGGGGATGGAAAGCAGACCCGGGACCTGTCCTATGTAACCGATATTGCAGACGGTATCGTCCGGGTATGCGAGAGCGGTGACGTCATCGGTGAAACCATCAATCTCGGATGCGGGAACGAATACAAAATAATCGATATAGCCAGGAAAATTCTGAAACTGGCCGGAAGCGGAACCATCGAGTTTCAGGAGAAAAGGCCCGGGGATGTCACACGGCTTTTTGCAGATGCGTCGCATGCGCGTGAATGTATCGGTTACCGGCCCCGGGTGGATTTCGACGAGGGATTGAAACGGACGGTTGAATGGTTCCGGTCACAAAATGTCCGGGCCATGATCCGGAAGGAAACGGGCCGGAATTGGGAATGAATGAAAAAGACATCCCCGTGGCGAAACCGTATCTTGGACCAGAAGAGTGCCTGGCCGCCGGAGAGGTCATCCGGTCGGGCTGGGTGACACAGGGGCCCCGTGTGGCCGAATTCGAGCGCCGCTTTGCCGGTTATGTCGGTTCGGAATTCGCATGCGCGGTGTCCAGCTGTACCACGGCCCTGCATCTGGCACTGCTGACCGTGGGTGCATCCGCAGGCACGCATGTGATCACCGTATCGCATTCTTTTATTGCCACCGCGAATGCAGTGCGGTACTGCGGTGCCGAGCCGTTGTTCGTGGATATCGATCCGGATACGTACAACATATCTGTCCCTGCCCTCCGGACCTGCCTTGAAAATAATTGCCACATGCACGAAGACCGGCTTGTTTATGGCCCCACGGGACGTCCGGTCAGCGCGGTGCTCCCCGTGCATCAGATGGGCATGCCATGTGAAATTCGGAAAATCGTCGAAATGGCACGGAAGCATGGCCTTCCAGTGGTCGAAGACGCCGCCTGCGCGATCGGATGCGAAATCACCGGGGACGGCAAAACATGGGAGAGAATCGGTGCTCCGCATGGCGACATCGCCTGTTTCTCGTTTCATCCCCGCAAGGTCATCACCACAGGGGACGGCGGCATGCTGACCACGAATTCCGCTGATTACGACAGGAACTTCCGTCTGCTGCGTCAGCACGGCATGAGCATTTCCGACCGGCAGCGCCATGAATCGGGAAAAATCCTGTTCGAATCCTACCCGGTTGTGGGTTTCAATTACCGCATGACGGATATTCAGGCTGCCATGGGCATTGAACAGCTGAACAAACTGCCGTTCATCATAAAGGAAAGAAGGCGGATCGAAAACAGGTACAGACAGGCTCTGGCGCCGGTTCAGTGGCTCAGAACACCGTCTGAACCCGCGTGGTGCAGGACCAACTGGCAGAGCTACCCTGTACGGATTCTGGAGAACGCCCCGGTGACCCGGGATGCGCTCATGCAGCTGATGCTGGATCACCGGATCGCGACAAGACCGGGTATCATGAATGCCCATTCCGAAGGGGCCTATGCGGATATCGCGCCGGTCCTGCCGGAAAGTGAAAATGCGAGAGACCGCGTCATTCTTCTGCCGTTTTTTGTCGGTCTTACAGATGGGGATATACGGAGAATCGCGGAAACAGTACAAAAAGCGGGAACAGGTGCATGAAGCCGATGAATAAAAAAAAATATGAAAAACCGGTGCTTCTGATCGGTGCCGGATCGCAGGGCCGTGTGGTGCTGGATGTGCTTCTGGCCCGGGGCAGGGCAGTGACCGGTTTTCTGGATGATGATCCATCGCTGCCGGGTCATCCGGTCCGGGGACTTCCGGTGCTGGGAACCGTCGGGACGGCCGCTGAATACGGGGGAACACATGAGATCGTTCTCAGTATAGGCAACAATGAAACCCGCTGCCGGCTCATGGAACGTCTGAATCTTCCTGAGGCGAATTATGCCAATGCCGTTCATCCGTCCGCCGTAATTTTTTCTTCCGCAACAATCGGGCACGGGAACATGATTTTTGCGCAGACGTTCGTGGGTTCGGATGCCCGGATCGGCAATCATGTGATTCTGAACAACGGGTGCATCGTGGAGCATGACTGCGAAATTCATGATTTTGCAGCACTGGGTCCCGGTTGTTCCATGGGCGGCAGGGTGCATATTCATGAAGGCGCCTTTATTTCGACCGGTGTGACCATCGCTCCGCGAATACGGATCGGGAAAAATTCGGTGGTAGGCGCAGGAGCCGTGGTTGTTCAGGATTTGCCGGATTATGTGCTGGCATACGGGGTGCCTGCCCGTATCGTCCGGAAAATCGGCGCCGGAGAACTATGGGACAGACTGTTATGAGAAACGGGGACCAAAACGACATTTTCAACCATATCCCGCTGATGCGTCCCTGGCTGGATGAAACGGAATGGCAGGCCCTGAAAGAAGTAATTTTAAGCGGCTGGGTGAGCCAGGGACCGAAAACGGCTGAATTCGAGCGTGCATTGGCATCATTTACAGGTGCCGGATTCGGCGTGGCCACGAATTCCTGCACGTCAGCCATCCATCTTGCGTTTCTTACCCAGGGCATCAGACCGGGAGATGAAATCATCGTTCCGGTTTTTACCTGCATGGCAGACGCGAACGCCGTACTCATGGCAGGTGCCGTTCCCGTTTTTGCGGATATCGATGAACGGACCTTCAATATCGATCCGGAATGCGCAGAAAGCATGATTACGCACCGGACCCGGGGACTCCTGATCGTGGACCAGATCGGCCTGCCTGCGGATCTGGATTCACTGACAGCGGTTGCCCGGAAACATGACCTGATTGTCGTGGATGATGCGGCCACGTCCCTGGGCGCCCGGTACAGGGGCAAACCGCTTGGCGGACACGGGCTGGTCACCACATTCAGCTTTCATCCCCGCAAGATGATCACGACCGGTGAAGGCGGGATGATGCTGACCGATTCGGAGGAAATCGCCGAAAAAGCGAGAATTTACCGGTCCGCGGGCGCGTCCGTGTCCGATTTCGAACGGCACCGGGCCAAAGGCATGATTCTTCAGCAATATGACGTAGCCGGCTTCAATTACCGCATGACGGATATTCAGGCCGCCATCGGACTGATACAGTTCGGCAAGCTGGAGGAGATGGTGCGTATACGCAACGAGCAGGCCCGGTATTATACGGAATCATTGGGTTCCATGGACGAACTGGAATGCCCCCATGTGCCGGATTATGCGGAATCCTGTTTTTCTTCTTACCTGGTTAAAATCAGGAAAGGATGTCCGGTTACTCCTTCGGGCGTGATCCGGGTCATGTCCGAAAAGGGAATTTCCTGCAGATTCGGCATTATGCCGCTTCACAGGGAACCGTATTTCAGGGGCCGGAATCTTCCCGATACGTTGTACCCGGTCTGCTGCGACGTGGCGTCAAGATCCTTTTTTATCCCCATTTTCCCGGGCCTGAAATCCGGGGAAATGAAAACGGTTGTCTCGGTACTCAAATCCGTTTTTAAGCGTTCGTTCTGAATGGATATGGCTGCATGAATAAAAAACGGCGCGAAAGCATCAGCCTGATTCTGCCGGTTTATAACGAAGCGGCGATCATCGAAGCGACGGTGGAAAAGATCCTCCTTGTGCTGTCGGAGACGTTTGCAGATTTCGAGGTCATTCTGGTCAATGACGGATCAACGGACGGTTCCGCCGGAATTCTGAAGCGGATGAACGAATCCGATCCCCGTGTATTGGTTATGGACAATCATATCAATCTCAACCAGGGGCTGTCCATACAGCGCGGCATGGCCGTCGCTTCGAAGGAATTTGTCGTGCACGATGCCGCGGATCTGGCCCTGGCGGCTGAAGACATCGCTCCGCTGATGGAGAAGGCAATACGGTGCGATCTTCTGGTTCTGGAGAGAAGACGTTCACCCGGATATACGCTCTGGCGCAGGCTGACTTCTGTGGTGAATCAGGCGATTCGGAAACTGCTTTTCCCCTTTCTCAGTCGGGGCATCCGTGATATGAATTTCGTTCAGATTTACCGCAGGCGCATCATTCCGGACATCATGCCCCTTGCGACCAGCCCGGCGTTTACCACGCCGGAAATGATCTATCGCGCCCGCTTGAAAGGATATCGCGTTCTTGCCTGCAAGGCCGAATACCGGCGCAGAGAGACCGGCAAAGGCGCCCTTGGCCGGCCGCATGACATACTATGGTCGCTGTATGATATGCTGCGGTTCAGGTTTTATCTTTTCACTTTGCGGAAAAATCAGGATTAAATATTAAAGAGGCGGAACGTGAGACGGAGGGTCGGAGAGGATGAGAAACGGAGAATAAAAGCTGTGTTGAATGAAGAGATAACCGCAGAGGCGCAGAGGACGCAAAGATTTTGTAGAAGAGTAGACGGGTAGAAGTGTAGAAGAGTGAAAGCATCAAAGATAATGCTGTTCAAATGGGGCTGGGCCGGGCGGACCCATATACTCATTTACCCATATACCCTTCTACTGCTTTTTGCGGTCTGCGGTCTT
>JAFGGN010000071.1 GCA_016930535.1 bacterium | reverse complement strand
TGCTGGTGGCCCCGTTTTTCGAGAATACGCAGGCACGTGATCTGTATCTGCCGCCCGGTAAATGGATCGACTATCAGACCGGATCGGTATATCAGGGCGGATGGCACCGGATCGAACACGGCCATATCCCCGTGGTCGTGCTTGTCCGGGACGGATCGGTGATTCCGCATATCGCCCTGGCGCAGTCCACGGCCGACATGGACTGGTCCGCGCTTGAGCTGGTCGTATTCGCGGATGAGGCGCAGGTGGCGGACGGTCTGGTTTTTCTTCCCTCGGGTAACTCCCTGCTTCAGGCGGCCATGAAGAAGGACGGGGACGGATTTGCGCTTGTGCAGGATCCGGCGGGCGGTAAGGTGAAGTGGAACATCCGGATGGCCGAAAAATAATCCGGAGTGACAAACCGGAATTTTACAGGGCGGGAGTGTTCCCGCCTTTTTTTTGTGCAAGGATACTTCCCTGGCAGTTGCAGGTTCCCGGAAAGGGATCTGCCGTTTCCGGATTTTCCGGCAATTCTATTCGCCAATCAGATGGCTGACTGCTTCGGTGAGCACATTCACGAGGTCACGCAGCGTGTCGGCGTTCGAGGACAGCGTCTCCGCATGCTGCACTGTAACGTGCACGGCATCCGAGCTCATCTGCATCACACCGTGCAGCTGGCTGACGCCGTGATTGATCTGGTCGATTCCCAGTTTCTGCTGAACGGAAGCTGCGGAGATATCGCGCATGAATTCCGTCACCCGTTCGACGAACTGTCCGACAACCTTGAAACGTTTCACCATATCCTGATTGATTTTTGTGCCTTTTTCCACATGTTCGATGGCACCGTGGATGAGAATCTTCGTGCTCTGAACGGCCGTCTCGCTCTTATCCGCCAGTTCCTGAACCTCTTTCGCCACTGCCTGGAAACCCTTGCCGTATTCACCGGCCCGCATGGCTTCGATGGAGGCGTTGATGGACAGTATCTGCAGCATTGTGGCGATTTCTTCCATGGTCTGAATGACGGTTTCGGTGTCATGTGTGGATTGGTGAATCCGTTTCATGATCCCGGAAAGATTTTTCATGTCTGCCAGGGAATCGGACGCGATGTCGTGAAGCCGGACCGTCACCGTATCCGCTTCCTGGGCATTGACCGCATTCGCGGATGCGGATGTGAACAGCTCCTGCAGGCTGCTGGAAATCTCCGAAATACTGCTGGCATGCTCAGCGGCGCCTGTGGCCATGCGCTGGCTGGTCTCATTGAATTCCGAAGAGGCCTCCGCCACGGTATTTGAGAGGGATTTTATTTTATCGACCCCTTCATTGATTTTACCCACCGCCTGATTCATCCGGTTGTAGGCTTTTTCGATCTCTTCCTTTTTACGGAGGACCTCTTCGGTCCGGGCGACGACCTCTTTCTCGAGCAGTTCCTTTTGTTTTTTAATCGTCCGGGTGCGGAATTTGTAGACGCCGATGCCCGTACCCAGCAGGGCGCCGATGAACAGGATCCTGAACCATAATGTTGCCCAGAACGGAGGCGAGATACGGATCACGACCGAGGCGCCCTCGTCGTTCCACAGGCCGTCCGGATTGGCCGCTTTGATCATGAATGTATAATCTCCGGGATCGAGACTTGTGAAATTCACGGAACGCTGTGTGCCGATCAGGTTCCATTTGTCTTCGAGCCCCTTCATTTTGTACATATAGACATTTTTTAGCGGATGTGCGTAGTGGAACGCGGCGAATTCCAGGGAAAAAGATTTGGCCTTGTAAGTCAGACGGATCCTGTCCGTCAGGAAAACCGGTTTCTCGAGGATGACGTGATTGTCGAAAACCTGACCGATCGACACGGATTCATTGAACAGTTTCAGATCCGTAATCGTTACTTTTGGTGAGAATGGATTGTCCCTGATGGCTTCGGGATCAAAGGCATTGAAACCGTTGATACCGCCGAAAAACAGTTCGCCGGACGATCCCCGCATGTAGGCGTTGTAAGTGAACTGCCGGCTTTGTATGCCGTCATCGATATCATAGTGCCGGACCTGCAGATTTTCCGGGTCATGTACGGCATTGGCGAGCCGGATCAGTCCGACCGACGAGGTGCTGATCCAGAGATCGCCCTGATTGTCTTCCAGAATGCCGAGAATCGTATTGCGCAGAAGACCGTTCCGGTCGGCCGCGGGTACAGGATCCGCGGAATCCCCTTTCATATAATAAAGTCCGCCTTCTCCGCCGATCCAGGTATTGTGTTCCGAATCCTCGCATACGGTGTGGACGATCCTGTTGGCAAACCCGGGATGAAACGGCGTCAGCGCCAGAGACGATTTGTCCAGAATATAGAGCCCGTTGGTATAGGTGCCGATCCACAGGCGGTTCCGGCTGTCCTCAACCAGCATGCGGACGTCCCGGATCCGGTCCCAGTTGCTGTCTGTCAAATCACTCATATGACGGAACGTCTGTCTGATCGTGTCATACTGATCCAGCCCGTCCTGGGTCGCGATCCATAATTTCCGTTCGTTGTCCAGAAGCAGGTCATAGATATTGTCACTCACGGGACTGTTCGGATTCTCCGGATCATGCCTGTGATGCAGGAAACTGTTCGAACGGATATTATAATATTCCAAACCACCCTGATACGTACCGATCCACAGATTGCCGGATCCGTCGCAGATAATGGATTTGATATTGTTGCTGCTGACGGAATTCCGGTCCGGCTGATGCATTAAATATGAAAAGGTATCCGTTTCCCTGTCGAGATAATTCAGGCCCCCGTTTTCGGTCCCGATCCACAGGTTCCCCTTTCGGTCCTCGCACAACGAAAAAACAATATTGTTGTTCAGGTAATAGGGATCGCTGCGTTCCGCCGAATAATGCACAAAGGCTTTCTGATTCAAATCCGCAAAATTGGTTCCTCCGGCATAAGTGCCGATCCACAGCACCTGGCTGCAGTCGATATATAAATCATAGATCGAATTGTCGGTCAGGCGGGAAAAATCGTGCTCGGAATGCGCATAGCGCCGGAAAGTCATGGATTCCGGATCCTTCAGGTACAATCCGCCGCGCGTACCGATCCAGAGGTTGCCTTTGTCATCTTCCGCCAGTCCCCGGACACGGCTGCTGCGGGGTACGGTGCGGTCCATATCGAGCCGTATGAATCCGCTGTTTCTGGCGTTATAGAGATTCAATCCATGATCGTTCGTCCCGATCCACAGATTGCCCTTTCCGTCTTCGAAGATTGCGTTGACCGCGTTCCCGCTGATAGACGTCGCATCCGCCGGATCGTTTCTGAAGGGCGTAAATTGCCCGGTTCCGCGGTCGAACCGGTACAGACCATCCTCCTGGGTTCCGATCCACAGGTTCGATTTTGAATCCTCGTAAATCGCAAGCAACAGGTTGTCTTCCGGGCTTTCAGCGAATTTCCACCGGCCCTCGATGCGGCGGGTTTTCGAATCCAGGCAGAAAAGCGTATCGGAGGAGCTCGTCCATATTTTCCCTTCCGCGTCTTCGAAAAGGGCTATGGTATGGTGAAAGACACTGCTGTCATATTTCAGTTCGGTGAAATTGTTTTGATCCCGGTTGTAGACCATGAGACCCCGGCCGTCCACCCCGATCCATAAATTACCCTGCCGGTCCACGATCAGATTTTTAATCAGGTTGTCGGTCAGACTGTTCGAATCACCCGGATCGTGCCTGAAATTGATCACGGACAGGCCGTCGTATTTGCTCAATCCTTCATTGGTGCCGAACCACATGAAGCCTTCGCTGTCCTGACAGATGCAGTTGACTTTGTTGTGTGCCAGCCCCTGGTCGATCGTCAGGTGATCGAAACGCAGCTGGGCCTGAATGGAGGATGTGCGGGAATTGGCGAGAAGGCCGGTCGAGCAGATGATCAGGATGAGGAAATATTTGTTCATCTGATTTCCTCCAATGTGGGTAATATGCAGAACTCATGACAGCCCGGGTAATGATGGGACCATATGCGGCTGTCAGCCTAAGATTACAAATAATTTCGATAAATTCAAGTTCCAATTTTAGCAGATGAAAAAAATCAATTCTTGACCGGTATGCGCATCGCGTTCATCACAAATTTTCACGATTGTCCGAATCCCTTGAAGCGCAGACGCGCAGAATCCCAGGAGCATGCATCCGGGAATGACCGAAACAAAACGGGTCCGGGAATCGTAAACATGAACAGAGGTTTGCTACATTATTAATTAACCAATAAACCGGTCTGACTTTCGTTTAAACTGTTTCGTTAACGATCTGAAATACAGGGACTGCAATGAAAGCGGAACAGAGTATTCAAAAATCCATTTACCTGCAGGTGGCCGAGTGCATCGAGGATGATATTCTCCGGCACAGGATCGATGAAGAAATGCAGGTGCCGTCGACGCATCAACTGGCCGCGATGTACCGGATCAATCCGGCCACGGCAGCCAAAGGAATCGGCCTGCTGGCAAACACCGGCGTGCTGTACAAGAAACGGGGAATCGGGATGTTTGTCTCAGACGGTGCCAGGAAAAAAATCCGGGCCAGGAGAAAGCGGTTTTTTTCGAAAAATTTGTCGGTCCGATGCTGAACGAAGCGGCAAATCTGAATATTCCGAAAGAGGAGATTCTGCAGACGATCAGTGCCTGGAGTGTTCAGACATGAGGCCGTATTTATCATCCGACGGAGACCGGACCATGAGTGACAGTACGGGTACCGCGCTGCCCGGAAGAATCGATTTTCTGGACAATCTCAGGACATTTATCATTTTCCTTGTCGTACTGCTTCATTCCGGACTGGTCTATGAAAAAAGCGTTTTTACCTCCTTTATCTGGATTGTGGCCGACTCCGCGACTTGTACGGCCGCTCCGGTGATCCGGACCGTGCTGGACATATTCATCATGCCGCTTCTTTTCTTTGTCTCCGGTTACCTGGCCCCCATGTCCCTGAAGCGCAGAAGCGGAGGGGCATTCGTTTTATCCAAATTCAGACGGCTGATGGTGCCCTGGATCGCCGCGGTGCTGACGCTTCTGCCGATTTATAAATGGCTCTTTCTGTACTCCCGGAACCTGCCCCAGCAGCACTGGACCACATATTTCCACTGGAGCAACGGTGTCTGGGGCCAGAACTGGCTGTGGTTCCTTCCGGTGCTTTTCATGTTCGATATCGTGATCGTCCTGATTTCCAAAATCCGGATGAAATATCCGAAGGTTGCGCCGGTCCCGTCCATCGCACTGGTTTTTTTTCTGGGATTGATCAGCAGCGTGTGCATGGACCTGTTTCATCTGCAGGGCTGGACCAAAACCCCGGTTCTGGATTTTCAGAATGAGCGGCTCCTGATTTATCTTCTGGTATTTCTGCTGGGAGCCCATTTTTATCGGCTGCGGATTTTCGAATCCGGACGCAACCGGAATACGCTCCTCCTGTTCATCCTGTGCATTGGCTGGATACCGGTGTGGATATATACGCATTTCACGATGCGGCATGCGGTGATGCCGAATGCATTCATCGTGAACGAAACCGCAGACAGGCTCCTGATCTGGGTGAATTATCACCTTGCCCTGCTCTGTTTTATGGTCCTGGGCCTCGAGGCATTCAGGCGGTTTCTGAATAAACAGGACCGGTTTATGGCTGCCCTGAACCGGAATTCCTATTCCGTGTATATTATCCATACGGTCGTGATGGGGAGCCTGGCCATTCTGCTGCTTCATACAACCCTGCCTTCTCCGGTCAAGTTCGCGCTGCTTTCCGTGTCCGCTTTTCTGATGAGTCATTTCATCGCGTATCTGTACGGAAGAGTCATCCGTGCACCGCTGACTGCACTTCCTAGTTCGTTCATGCACATGTCAAACCGGAGGAAATCAATATGAAAACATGCATCTCAGCCATCGCCCTGTTCTCTCTCGCCGTTTTAAGCGGCTGCGGAAAGAACGAAAATCCTGTCCCCAAGATCGATCTGCATACGGCGGTCATACTCGGCGATCTCGAGGCCGTGAATCAACATATCCGGGCCGGCTCGGATCTGGATGTGAGGGAACCGTCACGGGGATCCACACCGCTCATGACAGCGGCCCTGCTCGGAAAAACCGATGCGGCCCTGGCCCTGATCGGGGCGGGTGCCGATGTGAATGCACAGAACAATGAGGGATCCACTGCATTGATCACTGCGGCGTTTTTCTGCCGAACCGAAATCGTACGGGCCCTGCTGGAGAACAATGCGGATAAAACCCTGAAAAACAAAGCCGGCCGTACGGCGCTGGAATCCGTTTCCCGTCCATTTGAGGATGTGAAAGGTATTTACGACGGGCTCGGTGCGGCCCTGGCGCCTCTGGGACTGACCCTGGATTACGAACACATCCAAGCCATGCGCCCGGTCATTGCGGAGATGCTGGGAGAGGATCAACCATAGCGGAAAGAACGGAGGTTTGAATTATGAAAGTGATGTTAAACGTGCTGCTCAGTCTGTTTTTATGCCTACCCGTGACAGCCCGGGATGAGACGCTCATCAGCGGAGAGATTGAAAGCGGATGGTACGGAGGTCCTGTATTTATTGTCGGATCCGTTCATGACAATACCGGTTTTTTAATCGGAGGTCAGGGGGGATGGATCATCAATCACAGGCTGGTTCTGGGAGGCAAGGGGTATATACTGGCCAATCCGTTTGAAATTGAAAATTTGCACAATGTGGCTGTCGGATTCGGCTGCGGCGGTGCATATATCGAGTACATTCTCGCTTCTGATAAACTGGTGCATTTCAGTGTTGAATGCATGATAGGCGGAGGCGGAGTCTATAACGATGTCAAGGATTTTTCGGAATATGACGAGCCGATCGAATATACGGGAGACGGCTGCTTTGTAATCGAGCCCGGAGTCAATGTGATGCTGAATATCATGCATAATTTCAGGGTGGGCCTTGGCGTGAATTACCGGCTCGTTTATGGTGCGGATTATGACGCAGGGGCACCCTATCGCAGCTGGTCCGATGACGGGTACGAAAAAATATCCGGTCCGGACCTGAGCGGTCTCGCTGTCCGGGCGATTTTAAAATTCGGCGTTTTTTAGAATGATATTTCAGAATATGGAAAGCATGGACCTGTTGATCAGTGAGTAAATTTGGAAAATACCGTATTTAAGGTTGCATTTAGCGTTACGCTTTGATATGTTTGAACAGAAGAACCGTATTTAAAAACCGTATCGTGAAGTCCGGAGGTTCATCATGAACAATCTTGTCGCTGCGGGACTCTTTATGTTGTTAATGCTCGGCGGTATCGGGGTTCTGCTGGCCGGGCTGGGGATCTATGAATGGGGAAAAAATAAAAAGAACGACAATAAGAAGCAGTAATCGGTTTTGATTCCTTACAGGAGGGAGTTCCGTAAATGGCCAAAGAACATGCACAACCCGGAAAACCGGCGCGCCCGAAACAGATCCGGCTGTGGCCGGGCGTGATATCCGCCGTTCTGCTCGTCCTTGTCAAGTTTATCGTTCCGATCGTGATACCGGGCACCTTTGCCGTTTCCGTGTTCGGCGCGATCTTTTTTGCACTCGTGATTGTCGTCTGGTGGACGGCGTTCAGCCGGGCGCGGTGGTTCGACCGGGTGGGTGCCGTGGGTTTCATGATCGCGGGTATTTTGGTGACCGCGCCGTTCCTGCACGAGTCGATCGGCAATGCGGGTCAGGGGTTCCTGTTTCCCATTCATGCGGTACCGGTCATGAGCGCCGCATTCGCATTATGTGCGGCAGCCTGCCACGGTCTGTCGGAGAAGATGCGCCGCACCGCCCTGGCCGCGGTCATCCTGCTTTCATGCGGCGCATGGGTCCTAATCCGTACAGGCGGGATCGACAATGAGGGCAGATCCGACCTGGACTGGCGATGGACACAATCGCCCGAGGAAGCGCTGCTGGCCGAGCTGCATGCCGGATCCTCTTCATTTTCGGCACCTGCCGGGGCAGCGGAAATGCATGCGGACTGGCCGGGTTTTCGCGGACCGGGCCGTGACGGTATTGTCCGCGGCACACGCATCGGGACGGACTGGACCGTGTCACCTCCGAAAGAGCTGTGGCGCAGACCGGTCGGACCCGGCTGGTCGTCCTTTGCCCTGAGCGGGGGATTGTTCTATACACAGGAACAGCGTGGTGAAGAAGAGATCGTGGCCTGTTATCAGATCATGACAGGCAGGCCCGTCTGGATGCACACGGATTCGGCCCGGTTCTGGGAATCGAACGGCGGCGCCGGTCCGCGCGGCACGCCGACACTTTATGGCGGGCGTGTATACACGCTGGGAGGAACGGGCATCGTGAACGTACTCGACGCGGATGCGGGCACGGTCATCTGGTCGCGCAATGCGGGTACGGATACGGATACAAAAGTCCCCACATGGGGTTTTTCGGGCTCGCCCCTGGTCGTGGATGATCTGGTCATCGTGGCTGCCGGCGGTTCGCTTATCGCCTACGATCCGGATACGGGTGAACCGCGATGGTTAAAAACAACTGAAAGCGGGGACTGCTACAGCTCGCCGCATCTCGTCCATACCGGGGGCGTCAGGCAGGTTCTGCTTCAGCATAAGACCGGAACAGTCAGTGTCCTGCCCGAAGACGGCACCGTGCTATGGGAACATGCGTGGGAGGGATATCCCATCGTTCAGCCGGCTGTTACGGATGACGGCGATATCCTGCTGAGTGTGGATGAACGGAGCGGCATCAGGCGCATTCATGCGGAGAACGGTCCGGACGGGTGGAGCGTTACGGAGCGCTGGACCTCGAATGAAGTCAAACCCTATTTCAACGATTCCGTGATTCACAAGGGGCATATATATGGTTTCAACGGACGGTCCGTTGCGTGTATGGATCTGGAAGGGCAGCGGAAATGGAAGGGCGGCGTGTACAACCGCGGTCAGCTCGTGCTTTTGGCCGATCAGGACCTGCTGCTCGTGGTGTCGGAGCAGGGGGACATTGCGCTGGTGAAGGCCGTGCCGGAAGCATTCACGGAACTTGCCAGAATGCCGGCCATCACGGGCAAAACCTGGAACCATCCGGTCGTGACGGGCGAACTTCTTCTGGTCCGCAATGCGGAGGAGATGGCGGCCTTCAGACTGCCGTCGGAGGGATGACAGCGGCAGTCAGGACAGGGTAACCAAAAGAAATCGGATTATTCAAGGGCGGAGGCGACTCCGCCCTTTTATCTGGTAACGTTTTATTGGACCGGGAGTCCCGAACATCCGATGGGGCGTTCGGGCCGGAATTCCACATTGGAATGACCGATTGTAAAAGGAAATGAACGATGCCTCCGGCAGCCGGGTCACATATCACCCCTTTCCGGATATTTTTTTATGTAATCATTCCGTTAAAAACCCGCCCTCAGGATAATCGTTCCCATTTTTTCGCCAGTTGAGTATTGCTCCACAGGCACACCGTATGAAATTGTTACTCTTTATAAGTAGTTAAAAAAATAAAATTTACAATAATTTTTAAAAGACTACGTCTATTCAGTATACGCCGGTGCATGCCCATTCATGCGATTGAAGCGATTGTCCGGGTCGTATCATTGGCTGGCATTTAATTTGCTGGCTTATAAAAAATATTGTTTTAAAACTTCATACCCACTCCAATCACAGGAGAAACTCATGAAAAAATGGGTACTGGCCGGGTTGTTCCTGATTTCATCTGTCCCTCTGGCCGCACAGACGTTGAACGCACGAATCATGAATGCCCGTGTGGACGGCCCGAATTTCAAATGGGATGTACAGATCCGGCGCACGGACGACTGGGGATCGGGGGGCGGCGATGCTGTGCTCGGCAACTGTGATTTTTATTTCTATGTCAATGCCGGTGCATTTACGGGCGCCGGTCCATCGGTTTCCGGCATACACAGCGCGTTGTCCGGGGGAAGCAAGTATGGCTTCCGCACGGGCAGGGCCGCTTCGAATACACAGTGCTGGATCGCCCTGGATTACAATGTGTTCGGCAGCGGCAGCGACTGGTATCCGGCACTCAATACCTGGGAGACGGTTTTTACGGCATCGCTGCCCATCGCGAATTACAACCAGGAGAGCGATGTGTTCTGGCACACGTCCTCCACGGGATTTTCACGGGGCAACATGCAGCCGCTGAACGACGTGCTTTCGGGCAGCGCCGATATCGTGCTCTTCGTGCTGACCATCAATGATGTGACCCAGTACGAAGGGGATGCAGGACCGAGTGCGTTCTCGTTCACAGTTTCCCTGAACCAGCCGAGCTCCTCCATTGTTACCGTGAACTATCAGACGGCGGATCTGTCCGCCACGGCAGGTTCGGATTATACGGCGGTTTCAAGCACGATGCTGTCTTTCACGCCGGGACAGACGTCCCGTCCGGTTGACATTACCGTGTCCGGAGATACGGATTATGAGCCGGACGAGGTGTTCTATGTCAACCTGTCGGGCGCTGTCAATGCCATCATCCAGGATGCCCGGGGAACCGGCACCATTCTGAACGAAGATGTGTTTTCGGACATCGACATCAGGCAGGGCACGGCGCGGATCAGGGACGGAGGCGCCTACGATTTCGGCGTGCATCTGACGCAGACAAAAACGGATGCGGTATTCACTATAACCAACAACGGCACCGGGGAACTGATTCTGGGTACGCCAGGCAGCGTTCCCATTGTCATTCTGGGGCAGGATTACAATCAGTTCAGCGTCAGGCAGCAGCCAGGCCAGATCGTACCTGCCGGACAGACCACAACGTTCACTATCCGTTTTCAGCCCGCCAGTCCCGGCAGCAAGCGGGCCGTTATTTCCATTGCGACCAACGATCTCAATGAAAATCCCTTCGATATCATCCTGCTCGGCAGCAGCCTGAATCCGTCGCTTCAGATCAGCGACATCCCGGACCAGACATTGCCCGAAGACGGGTCCGCAGGTCCCGTTGCGTTTACTGTCAATCACGAACTGAACGGGCCGGAAGGTCTCATCGTGACGGCCATGTCGGACAATCAGGACCTGTTGCCGGACAGCAGTCTGGTGGTGCTGGGAAACGGCGGGGACCGGACTCTGACCATCAAACCCGCTGCGGACATGTTCGGAACCGCGGTCGTGACCGTGACCGTGAGTGACGGCTCGGGATCCAATTCGGACGCCCTGACCGTCACGGTGACACCAGTCAACGATCCGCCCGTAATCGGTCCGATCGGCGATATCACCATGCAGCAGGACGGCGTGACATCCCCGGTTCTGTTTACTGTGCAGGATCCGGAAACCGCCCCGGATGAACTAACAGTGTCCTGCACCAGCGGCGATGCGGACCTGCTCCCTGAAACCGGCCTTGCGGTTGCCGTGCCGGAGGGGACCGAAGGAACTGGCATCAGAAGTCTGGTCATCACCCCCGCGGCCGGAGCGTCCGGCCAGACCACGGTGACGGTGACGGTTTCGGACGGGGAACTCTCCGCCGAAGAAACGTTTACACTCACGGTCACACCCTGGCCCGTTTTTACGCTCACCACCGTGAGCGCCGACACATCCGCGGGAACGATCACACCGGAAACCGCGGATTACGACAGCTCCGTGTATGTCGATGTCACAGCGCTGCCCAAACCGGGGTATCTGTTTTCACACTGGAGCGGCGATGCCGAAGGAACCGGCAATCCGGTATCCGTCATTATGGATCATGATAAAACCGTGACCGCCCATTTTATGGTGTGGGATACACTCGCTCCGGAACTCGTGAATATCTATCCGCCGCCGGGCGGTGTCGCGCTTCCGGAAAACACCTGGCTGCAGTTCAAGGTGGCCGACGAGGGCACAGGACCGGACAGGGAAAGCCTGCAGGTTTCGGTGAACGGCACACCCGTGATTGCGGATGGTGCGGACCTGACTGGCGGCCTGACGGAATTTGTCATGCGGGGAAACGGCATGACCCTGATCTGCCGGCCGGAAACGCCGGTCACGGAAGATACCACAGTAATTGTTACCGTTCAATGCAGTGATCGCGCGATTCCGCCCAACAGCATGGACCGCACGTACGAATTTCATATCGGGCGGAACATCGAGGTGACACGAAGCACCGTGGCATGGGTTTATCCCGAAGGCGATACACTGACGGATGAATCCAGCGGCATCCTGCTTCAAATTCCCGCCGGTGCCTTGCATGAATCCATGGAGATCACGATCGGCTCCGTCGACGGAATCCCGGAATTGCCCGATTCGGTCGAAGGATTGGGCCTTTCGTTCCATTTCGGTCCCGACGGCCTGGTTTTTTCGGATACGGTGACCATCGGCCTGCCGCTTGCGCTGGCAGGACAGGAACTTGCAGGAGATATGGATCCGGGCATGCTTCATCTGTTTTACTACCATCCGTCCGAGGGCGATTGGGAGGCGCTCCCGGTGAGCCGCATCGATTCCGAATACCTCTATGTCCGCGTTGCCCGGTTCTGCTACCTGACCGGCGTCCGGGACATCGCATCCTCGATGGGCGGAAAGGGGACAGCAGGCGGTCTTCCCGATGTGTTCAGGGTGATGCGTCATTATCCCAATCCGTTCAACCCGTCCACGACCGTTGAATATGCCCTGCCTCAGGCGGCGCGCATCCGGATTCTGATTTACAATATGAAGGGGCAGGTTGTCACCGTTCTGAAAGACGGACATGAGGATGCCGGCATGCATTCGGTCAACTGGAATGCATCCGACAGGGAATCCGGGATCTATTTCTTTCACATACAGGCGGAAGATGAAGTTCGGATCAGCAAATGCCTGCTTCTCAAATGACGTTGATTTTCAGGAGGTCATCCATGAAACGGTGGACGATTTTTTTAATGGCGGTATTCGTTCAATACGCTTTTCCCCAGGGCATGATCGTCGAGGACACGGACGCCAATGTGCTGATGCAGGTGAACGACGAAGGCGCGGCCGGATCAATCACGCTGCCCCAGGGGACTGCACCGCCGGTCACGACGGACAAACTGTACAATTCGGGAGGCACACTGTACTGGAGCGGATCCGCGCTGGGGAACACGAGCGGCTGGACAGATACCGGTTCCGATGTCGTATTAGGGACGGCAGCGGACAACGTGGGGATCGGCACCCCGACGCCCGGCGCCAAATTGGAGGTGGCGGGCCAGATCAAGATTACGGGAGGAACTCCGGGAGATAACAAGGTGCTGACTTCGGATGCCGCAGGGCTGGCCTCATGGAAAACGCACAATGTGCCGATCGTGGCCTATGCGCAGGGGGATTACCGCATGCAATGCACCTCCACGGATCCTTATAATCCCACATTGTTGAAATATGTGGAATTTTCCGTGCCCGGACCGGGTGTCATTACCGTTACGGCCACGGGATACGCCGACTGGGAAAGTACGGGGGGGGATTATTACCGCATGAGTGTAATCAAAAGTACGGTATCCACAGGCACCGTGAGCTTCGGGAATAATTATTTCAATTATCTCACGATCGATACGGATAAAAACTGTGCCGATTCGTCGGACCAGTACAGTCCGTTCGTGTACAGCCGGGTTTTTACGGTCAGTTCCGCCGGTACGGTGCGGTACAATCTCTGGGCGGACCGGGTTTTTTCATCCAGTCTGGTCGAATTCGGCGATATCTGCATGATCGCCACGTATTATCCGACGGGAACCGGTATTTATTCGAATACGGCGGTACCGGATATGATGCGTGAGGAGGAGATATACATCCCGGCACGCGGAAACGGTATAGACGTGCCTCCCGGAACGGTCCGATGATATGATCCGGCTGCAGAACCTGGATCCGATCCATGAACATCACGGATCCGTAATCCGCAGCTGATTGAAACGAGAATTTGGAATGCAGGAGATAAATCATGAATCGAAAACGGCTTTGCTTTTTCCTGATGACGGCGGCTGCCGGACTTTTTGCAGGCGTGAACCTGCGTGTCAATACAGGCGTGGTTGTCCGGACCACGGGTGATGTGCTGGTCAAAATCGACGGGGACATCACGGAGGACGGTCCCTTCGTGGGCAGGCTCGGCTCCGGAAACCGGACCGGCGTCACCGAATTTGCGGGGCTGACGCTGGGCTCCGGTCTCGAGGGATCGGTCATGCGTATCACGGGTTCCGCGTATACGGAGGGGAACGGTGAAGGCACCAATGTCAAACGATATTATCAGGTCGACAATTCGGGGAGCCAGATGAGCACGGACCTGTCCGCGGTTTTTCGTACGGCCGGGACCTGGGATGAGCAGAACGGGCTCTCCGGTCCCTACTATTTGTACCGCTTCGCATCGTCCGCATGGGCCGTTTACGGCAGCGGCACTTCCGGTTCACCGGTGACTGTCACGGATGCGGTCATTCCCGCCGGTGCATCGGACTGGGTCATCTCGGTCCCCTGCCGGGTGGCCGCGAAGCTGTTCCTGGAAGGACCGTACGATACAGGAACCCATCTGATGACAACCACGCTCGGGCCCGGAGGAACAGCCGTGATCCCGCTGACCGCACCCTACGCGGAGGATTCACGCACGTGTGCAGCCGTGACCTCGGGCGTCACAGACTGGGTCCTGGTCCAGTTGAGGAGCACCGCATCCGGGACCGAATCCGCGTCCCGTTCCTGTTTCCTGCGCGCGGACGGCATGCTCACCGAAGCGGACGGAACCACCACACAGATTCCGGTTCCGGCTGCGCCCGGGGATTATTACCTCGTATTGCGGCACAGGAACCACCTGTCCGTGATGTCCGCTTCGGCCGTGACGGGTCTCACCTGGGGCGGCACCGCATCCATGATCGATTTTACCGCCGGAACCGGCCAGTACTACGGTTCGGACGCCGTGCTGCTTGAAACCGGCGTGTACGGGCTCTACGCCGGCGACTGCAACCAGGACGGGGGCGTGACAGTCACGGACAACAACATGATCATGTCCAACCGGAACGACGAGGGGTATGAAGACAGCGATTTGAACATGGACGGAAATGTCACTATCTCGGACAACAATCTGAGCATGAACAACCGCAACATCAGCTCGCAGGTGCCATGATGAAAAAACAACTGTCCATTATCCCGGCTTTGCTCTGTCTGCTTGCCGCTTCATTATCCGCACAGACCATGGCTGCCCGTATCAGCAACTGCAGGGTGGAAGGATCCGTTTTCAAATGGGACATCGAAGTGTGCCGGACGGACGACTGGGGATCCGTGCCCGGAGACGATATTCTGGGCAACTGTGATTTTTATTTCACGGTGAATGCGGGTGCGTTCACAGCGGCTGCTCCCGTGGTATCGGATATCCATGCGTCGCTGGCGGGCAACGGCAACTATGCGTTCCGCTCGGGACGGGCTGCTTTAAATACGCAGGCCTGGATCGCACTGGATTACGATTTTTACGGCGGGGGCGGCAACTGGCAGCCGCCGCTCGATACATGGGAGTGTCTTTATACGGCATCCCTCGCCATCGACGATGCGGGAGCGCCGGACGGACTGGCCTGGCACAGCACGCTGACCGGATTTTCGAGGGGCAACATGCAGCCCCTGACCGCGGTGCTGTCCGGGGGCAGCGAATCGGTACGGCTGAGGCTGAAGGTTTTCATTGAAGGCGCCTATGGTTCAGGCGCCCTGAGCACGGCGCTCAATTCGGCCGGTTTTCTGCCCGCGGTCTCCCCGTACACGGATGCACGGAATGCGGGCACGGTTCCTGCCGGCGTGACGGACTGGATCTGGGTGGAGCTGAGGGAAACCGGGTCCGGCGAGACTGTTGCGGGCCGGTCCTTTTTCCTGAAATCCGACGGCACGGTAGTCGAAACGGACGGCAGTACCCTGGATCTGACAGTTTACGGAGTCGGACAGGGCGCCTATTACATTGTCGTCCGGCACCGGAATCACATGCCTGTGATGAGCGTGACTCCGGTCGACATGGGCCCCTGAGGGCTCTATGTCCGTTGAATGCATTGATTAAAATAAAGAATACTGGAGGTAAAAAAATGAGATTGATTCTGACCCTGATGATCTGCGTGCCGTTGTGTTTTGCACAGAAAATGATCGTCGAGGACCTGGACGCGAACATGCTCATGGAAGTCAACGATGAGGGATCGGTGGGTTCCATCACCCTGCCGCAGGGAAGCGCACCCCCGGAAACCGCGGACAAATTGTACAATGTGGACGGCGTGCTGAACTGGAACGGCTCGGCCCTGATACCGTCCCAGACCGGAAACAGCGGCAAGGTGCTCTCTACGGACGGCACGGGCACGGTCTGGAAAACCCATAATGTTCCCAAGGCCGCTACGGTCGGCGGAAACCAGGACCTTAAAATCACGAAAAATTACGCCTGGTACCAGAATATCCGTTCCGTGACGATTACCACGCCCGGTCCAGGGATGGTGATCGCGATCGCGAGCGGAACCATAGACTGGGAGAGCAAGGGCTGGGACCTGCTTCTGGCGAGCATTCTGAGCAATTCGGATCCGAATGAATCATGGGACGCTGAAAACGAATTTTACCGTTATCTGACCATCGTGACCGATTACAACTGCCCGGATTCTTCGGATCAGTTCGCGTCCTTCACATGTCACAGGGGTTTCAATGTCGGCGCAGGCACACAAACGTTCACGCTGTGGGCGAACAAATATTCCTCAGCAGCTCTCGTCTCAGTGCTCGATGTGAATCTCTCGGTCATGTATTTCCCGACCGGAACCGCGGTTTTTTCGGATTCGCAGCAAATCCTGTCCGAAGACCCCCAGATCTACCGGGAGAACAGCGTCGCCTTTCCTCCTCCGCGTGCGCGTTAGGACCGGAGATTACCTCTGCCGGGGCCTGGCCTGTCTGAAGCGGACCGGGCACCGGCAGAGATGCTGTCTATCGCGACCCAGTTTTAATATTGCCCAAATAATCAGGGATTTTCGATCAGGTCCGGAACGATTACACCCTGAAATTGACCGGGATTCCATTCTTCAGCACCGATCCATCAATTTTCCCAGGTTCAGTGATCCGTCCCGGAGCAATGGCACCTTCCTTCATATTCTGACAAAATTTAACAATTCCCCCACAAAAAGCGCTTGACTTTTCATCCGCATCTTTGTAACATATACACACGATTACTTACACGAGTAAGTTGATGGCGCTCATCAATCAATCCACCATTGCCAAAACATTGAATGTCAGCAGGGCCACGGTTTCCAAGGCGCTGAAGGATGCGGATGACATATCCGCGGAAATGAAAAAGCGCGTGTGGGACCTGGCCGAAAAGCTGAATTATATCCCGCATTATCATGCAAAACGGCTGCACTCGCAAAAAACCAACCTGATCGGCGTTGTTGTTCCGGATATTTCCAACTCATTTTTCTCGTTCGTGATCGACGGCATCATGGATATCGCCGGACAGTCGGATTATCACATCATTCTCACGGTTTCACGGGAAAAGGCCGATACGGAAGAGGAGAACATTTTAACTCTGCTGTCCATGCGTGTGGACGGTATTCTTCTGGCTGTTTCGGAGGAAACGCGGGATACGCGGATATTCGAAAAAATCAAGCAGTCCACTGTACCGCTCGTATATTTCGACCGTGCAATCGAAGGGTTTAATTTCACCGCGATCGGAATCGACGACAGGGATGCTGCGCGGAAATTAATCGATTTCGTCGTCCGATGCGGGTACAGGCATATCGGCCATCTGGGCGGCAGTATGCTCACCGATATCGGCCGGAACCGGCGCGACGGCTACATTGACGCTCTGAAACACCACCACATTCCGGTGCGGGATGCATGGGTCGTGGAAGGCGGATTCACACGGGCTGACGGGTATCGCAGTTTCATGAGAATGCAACAGAACGGACCGCTGCCCGAGGTTATTTTTGCGGCCAACGATCAGAATGCGCTGGGTGCTTATGATGCCATGAAGGAACTGGGTATATCATTTCCGGAGACAATCGGTATCGTTGCATTCGGACATCATGAATTTAACAGAATCATCACACCTTCACTCACAATCATCAATGTGAATCCCTATAACCTCGGTAAAAAAGCAATGGAAATCATGCTCGGGCGAATCAGAGGAGAGGATATGTGTGATAAAAAAATATTCTTACCGGTTGAAATTGAAATCGGTGAATCGCTGCAAATATCTGAAAATGTTTCATTCAAATAATGTGTTTTTGTTTTAACCTGATACTTACTCGAGTAAGTCACTATCCGTCGGTACACCAGTGTTTCGGAAGGGAGGTTTTTATGCACAAAAGTGATTCCTTGTTTATTCATGTGATTCTGATGATACTTCTGGGTTCCGCGCTGAGTCTGGCACAGACGACAGGAAAGATCTCGGGAAAAATCGTGGATTCGGCCAACGGAGAAGCGCTGGCAGGTGCCAATGTTATGATCGTGAATACTTCGTTCGGTACTGCGGCCGACAGGAACGGAAATTTTTACATCATCAATATTCCCCCGGGTATCTATGAGGTTCAGGCTACAATGATGGGATATAAGAGAATGAGGATGGAAAAAATCCGTGTCAGCGTCAATTCGACGACAACCCTTCATTTCGACATGGAGCCCACGGTGCTTCAGGGCGAGGAGATCGTGATCACGGCGAGCGCCGTTTCTTTCAAAAAGGACCAGACGAGCTCGGTGCGCAATGTATCGGCCGAGCAGATCGCCAGGCTCCCGGTCGAGAATGTCAGTCAGGTTGTGAATATGCAGGCCGGTGTGGTGGCGGGACATTTCCGAGGCGGCCGCAGCAGTGAAGTGGCCTACCTGATCGACGGCCTGCCGGTTGTCAATTCGTTCAGTGAATACAGCAGGCAAAGCGTGTATCTTGAAACGGATGCGGTTCAGGATCTGGAGGTGATCAAGGGCACCTTCGACGCGGAGTACGGCCGGGCCATGAGCGGCATGGTCAACGCTGTCACAAAGGACGGCGGCAATACCTGGCATGGAAGCATATCGGGCGGATACAGTAACTATCTGACTGCGCATGATAACGTGTTCATCGGACTCAATGAATCAGGATTTCTGGAGCGAAACCTGAGCCAGGATTACCGGTTTCAGCTCGACGGCCCGGTCTGGAAGGACAAATTGACACTGTTCACCACCTACCGGTACCAGAACAACCGGGGACCGATCAACGGGATTTACCGTTTCAATCCGTGGGATTACAGCGTTTATCCGTCGCTGGATCCTTCGACCTGGCATATCGAACATACGGGCACAGGCGAATATGTGGCCCTTCAGCAGAACTTTCATCACAATGCCATGGCCAAGCTGACCGGCAGAATCACGAACAATTTCAAGGTGAGCCTCCTATACACCTATAACGGCAACAAGAGCAGACGGTTCAACAACGGCCTGGGCGATTTTCAGTACAAGTACAATCCGTACGGACTGCCATGGGATCTCAGCACCATTCATTTCGTTTCTTTCGATATCAATCACATGATTTCGAAATCCCTGTTTTATGACTTGAAACTATCCTACACCGCGCGGGAAGAGCAGTCCTATCTGTACGAGAATCCGCTGGATTCCAGGTATCTGAGCCCCAATTACCGCGGGAGCCTCGAGACGGGGTTCTACACAGGCGGCATGGTGGATCCCGGGAAAAGAGAGGATACATTTCTGAGGGGAGACGCCAAATTCGATATGTACTGGCAGGCCAACAAGGTTCATGGACTGAAAACCGGTGTCCTGTATACATCCCATATTGTAGACAGGAATATGATCAGTGTGCGCAACATGTATCAGGGGCTGTCCATGGCAAATGATATGTTCATGGATGAAGACGGTAAAATCTATTTTCCAAATTACGTTCCGGAGATCGTTCCCATCACGGAAAACACGATCGGCATTTACAGAGTAAAACCGTATGAACTGTCGGCTTTTATTCAGGACAAGATGGAATTCGATGAAATGGTGTTCAAACTGGGCCTGCGGTACGACTATTTCAACAGTAATTTTCATTACCCGTCCGACCGGAGGAATCCGTCCAATCAGTTGTCACTGCCGGATTCCATGATGTCCGTTATGCTTCCCAATGATCCGCAAACGCAGCTCAGTCCAAGGCTGGGTCTGTCCTACAAACTGAGTGACCGGGCCGTGCTCAGGCTCAGTTACGGGCATTTTTTCCAGATGCCGCAGATGTATTCCCTGTTCGAGAACGATATTTTCCGCGTGCCTCCCTTTAATTTCCAGACCACCATGGGAAATTCACAGATCAAGGCTGAAAAAACAGTACAGTACGAAATCGGCCTTTGGCAGCAGATCATGGAGGGCATGGGTCTGGAGGTCTCTTTGTACTACAAGGATATATACAACCTGCTGAGTACACAGGTGATCACCACGTACAACCAGATCCGGTACGGATTGTTCACAAATAACGATTATGGTAATGCCAGGGGAATCGAGCTGATCCTGGATTACGCAAGGGGCGGATTCTATACGCAGCTCAATTTCACCTACTCCTATACGCGGGCCAATGCGGACAATCCGCGCGATACATATACCAGGGCGGGCGACAGTATGGATCCGATCACACGGCTGATTCCCCTGTCCTGGGATCAGCGGTATACGGTCAATGCCACCGCGTCCTACTCAACTAAACAATCGAATGTCGCATTGACCGGCTATCTCAATTCGGGAACGCCGTATACGTATGATCCTCCGGATTACAGCTCGCTGTACCGGATCAATCTCTATCAGAACAATTCATATAAGCCGCTGTCCATGACCTTCGATCTGGTCGCATCCTATACATTGCCAGTATTCGGGAAGCATTCCCTGAAGTTCATGGTGAACGTATACAATCTGTTGGACAAACTGAATGCCAACTGGGTGTACGGTGACACCGGGCAGCCTTATACGCGAATCGTAACCGAGTCCGATTTGAGCAAATTCCGCAGTGATTACAACGATTATTATGACCAGGTTGAGAATCCGACCATGTATTCGAATCCCAGAGCGGTCAAGGTAACCGTCGGATATATTTTTTAATCAGGATCAACAGGACTTCGAATACCAGGATGATCACAATCAGATAATTTAGGAGACAGTGGAATGAAAAAACGGATCATATATCTTGTATTATGCCTGTGGATGGTGCTGTGTGCAACAAGCCTGCTGGCACAGGGCAGACCCTATACGGGTCCCGAAGATCCGCCGGGTGATATTTCAGCGATCCGTTCAGGATATATGAACGGAAACCGGTTGCTGCTGTACTTTGAGAATAATACCCAGATTGCAGATTATCCGGCAATTGGCACGAGCCGCTGGCCGAACGATTACACGGGCCAGCGCATGATCGATGTTGCTTCTGTGCTGGTGGGCAGTCAAATCCTCGTGTACAACGATTCCATTCCTCTCGATGATTTAAATGATCCCCGCCTGTCAGAAACCGGTGCAATCGATACGCTGTACTTTATTGAGTCGCATTCTTATGCCGATGACAACCCGGATTTGAATTACGACGGCACCGTGGAATGGGGGCTTTACCCGGTACCGGGGTACTGTAACGAAACGCAGGATTTTGTGGCCATGAGCAACAATCCCAATTCATGGCCCCCCGAAGGTTGGCCTCTGACCGGTTATACCAAGGTATGGCCGGGCGAGTGGAACGGACGGTTCGGCAGGGGTATCATGAAGGCGGCCCTGGAATCCTATTTTGTGGCCAATGATGCGCAGGACATGGAAAATATCATCCAGCGCAATGACGCGGAGCAGAACCTCATCACAGACGGCCCCCGGTATTTTCCAAGACCAGGAAGATTTATCGGCGATAACGATCCCAACGTGACGATACAGAACGGTCTGCCATGGGGCGGGCTCGGACTCCGCATCGAAGTGCGGGGATATCAATGGGCCAATAACGAAGCTCAGGACATTGTTTTCTGGGAATACAACATCTCCAATATCTCCGATTACAATCTGCCGACCAGCGGCTTCGGTTACTATATCGACAACAGTATCGGCGGCGATGCGAGCGGGGAGAACGAGGTGGCCTACCGGGACAAGGTGCTCGATCTGTCCTATGTCTGGGAACGACAGGGTCAAGGAGAAGGCGGACGTATGCCAGGAACCATGGGATATGCCTATCTTGAAAGTCCGGGTAAAGCGTTTGACGGGATCGATGACGACGACGACGGTATTGTGGATGAAAAAAGGGACAATCCGGCAGGCGAGTGGGTCGGCCCCGATGTGGGAGTCGATGGCAGATCCATTGATGTGGAAAAGTTCCGGAATTTTTGGCATCGCGAGCCCCGATGGCATTGGGAAGGTGATGAGGACCATGACTGGAGGGACGGTGTCGATCCCGACGGGGACGGGCTGTATGCCGAACAGGACGAAAACGGTAACTGGATTCTGGAGGCCGGCGCTTTCGCTGGGGATGATGTCGGTATAGACGGTGTCGGACCCGGTGAGGTGAACTACACAGGCCCAGATGCAGATGGAACCGAGTGCAACCATCAGCCGGATTTTATCGATGTGAAGGGTGAACCCAATTTCGGCCCGCTTGATATCGGTGAATCGGACATGCTCGGATTGACCAGCTTCCTTCTTTTCGACTGGGCTCAGTGGCAGAATCTGTTTCGTCTGACACTTGAAGAGGACGAAAACGTATGGAATGTAATGAATTCCGATTCGTTGTCCGAATTTTTGATAGCCGGATCATACGGATCGATGTATATGATTTTCGCCTCCTCCCCGTTCGAGTTTTACAAAGGACGAACGGAAAGGGTCTCGATGGCGTTCATGTGCGCGTATGAAAATCTGGCTTCACTCAATTCATCGGCCCATCAGGCGTGGAACCTGTTCCGTCTCAAGGAAGTGGCTCAGACCATATACGAGCGGGATTATCAGTTTGCACAGCCGCCCGTCATGCCAACCTTAAGCGCCATACCGGGGGACAGAAAAGTGATTCTCACGTGGGATGATTTTGCCGATTCAAAGACACGTGAACCCCTCCTGCAGAATATCAATGATTTTGAAGGATACAAACTGTACAAATCGACAGACAAATTCATGTCCGATCCCCGACTCATCACGGACGGAAAAGGCACGAAGAAATTCCGTGTTCCGATTTTCCAGTGTGATAAGGTCGATACAATCAAGGGATACTGCAAATTCGGCGGGGATCAGGACGGTCATCTTGTATATCTGGGCGATGATACGGGTATCCGGCATTATTTCGAGGATACGGACGTGCAGAACGGCAGGACCTATTATTACGCACTGGTGGCTTATGATTACGGCATCGAAGACCTCAACATCGCCCCTGTGGAAAACCTGGTGGATATCGAACTGGATGAATCGGAAAATATTGTCCGGGTGGGAAAAAACATCCAGATCGTGACTCCGGGGCAGAGGGCAGCGGGATATATTCCACCCAATGTCACGATTGATGAGGAACATTCATCTCAAAGGCTGGCCGAGGGGATGGTGACACCTTTAATCATTGACAACGGTCAGGTCCTGCCCGGTCATTCCTATAAAATGACATTCAAGTGCGACACATCGGATTATTTTACAGCTGGAGTGAAAACGCGGCACTATCGTGACGGAAAACTGAATACGTCGAGCCTGGAAATTTACGATATTACACAGACTCCGGAACTGGTCTATATGGAGAATGCCGGCAATGCGGCGCTTATGAACAACATCCGGTTTGATCCGGACCAGGGAATCTATCAGCTGCTCCCGAATGCGGAAGTGTTTACTGATATATTCCAGGGGCTTCAGTGCCGTATTTCGGTGCCGGCGGATACGGTTGGAATGGATTATTTGAATTCAGGATGGATACAGGGCGATGCGGCCATCAATATCCAGGTCGGTGTGGCAGCCGAATGCTTCCCGTACGAGTATCATATCATATTCGATCCGGGCCAGGAATTTCCCTCAATTTCGTCGAAGCCCAGCGTCATCTATGATGTGGATGGTGCCCGTATTGATATCGACACCAAGGTATACGGACTGAGCTTTCCATTCTATGTCATCAATCCGCTGTTCACGGACAGTCTGGGCGGCCCCGAGAAACTCGACCTTGTCCTGTACGATAACAACCTGAACGGTGTGTTCGACTGGGATACCGACCGAATCCTGGCAGGTTACACCAAATGGGACAGAAACGGCTATCGGTTCACAGGAGTCGTTTTCTCGTTCGATTTCATCCAGCTCCAGAGCATTGAGAATCCGACCTCTGCCGGTGATGTGTTCAGGTTGTCACTGACGCGTCCACTGTGTCCCCTGGATTCCCTTGTTTTCACGGTCAACGCGGGTAAAGATCTGGATCAATCGAGAATAAAAAGCACGATGGATTCCATCAGGGTTGTGCCGAATCCCTATATCGCCACGAACAGGATGGAGACAGCGGTGGCAAATCAATACCTCAACCAGAGGCGCAGGATTCTTTTTACACATATCCCCGCGGACTGCATCATCCGGATTTTTACATCATCCGGAGTCCTTGTGGACAGGATCGAAGTACAGAATGAACCAGCCAACGGCACGGTTCATTGGGATTTGCTGTCCCGGGAAGGTCTTGAAATCGCAGCTGGCATGTATATTTTTCACGTGAAATCGAATGTCACCGGAAACGAAAAGATTGGCAAATTTGCGGTGATCAAGTGAGATATCATGCGGAGCATGATACTATAAAAGGAGAACCCTTATGAAAATCAAACTGCTTGCTTTATTGCTCATTATAGGATTTTTGATCCCGCATCTGGCAATTGCTCAGGGAAAACCGTACCGTGTAGGTACAACTTCCGCCAATTTTCTTGAAATGGGCATCGGCAGTGCCGGGTGTGCCATGGGGGATGCCTATGTGAGTGTCACGCGCGACCTTGCATCCGCTTATTGGAATCCAGCCGGTCTTTCCTATATGACAATGAATGAAGTCCAGTTTGCCTATCAGCCATGGATTGCCGGCATCAATCTGAGTTTCGCAGGAGCGGCTGTTCATCTTCAGCAGGCCGGAACTTTTGCACTGTCATTTACCGGCATGAACTTCGGCAGAACCGATGTAACGACTCTGGAAATGCAGGAGGGAACCGGTGAATCCTATTCGGCCATGGATATGGCACTGAGTCTTTCCTATGCTCAGAAACTGGCCGAATGGTTCGGATTCGGGACCTCGGTCAAGATGATCAAATCCAGTATATGGCACATGAGCGCGAGTGCGGCGGCCGTAGATCTCGGAGTTATAATCAATACGCCGTTCTTCTCTCCGGACGGAAACAGGGAAAACGGCATTTCTCTTGGTATGAGCATATCCAATTACGGCAGCAGGTTGAAATACAGCGGCATTGACCTGCTGCAGCCCATCGATATTGCACCTGATGAAAACGGCAATTTCAGGGATGTCGAAGGCCAGTTCCGTCTCCAATCCTGGGAATTGCCTTTAATATTCAGAATCGGTTTTTCGCTTGTTGCACTAAAAAACGCCCATAACAGGCTGATCCTCGCAGCGGACGCGCTGCATCCGAACAACAACAGCGAATCCATCAACTGCGGCGGGGAATACGGGCTATTTTTGCCGGGAAAGGCTAAATTTTACCTGAGAGCCGGTTATCACGGGATTTTCATGGAAGAATCGGAATATGGGCTGACCTGTGGCGGAGGCATCCATTGGGCCATGCTGAATAACAGGGAACTGAAAATGGATTATGCCTACAAGTCGATAGGTCTTCTGGGTAATTATTCCATGTTTACTTTCGGGATGACTTTTTAGGAGGAATATAATAGCCTGATCAGTTCCGGATCGGGATTTACCGGTCCGGAACGGTCGATACGGATGCCCGGCCGGCTCCCGAATTGTCAATCCTGTCCGGATTCCGGATCTTCGCTGCATATCCATTCGCACCATGACCAAAAAATAGCACAGGCTGATGAAAAAATGGCATTCTGACCGAATAATGGTTGCATTACTGGGCTCAAGTTATTTAATTGTCATGGGGACAAGAATGAAAGCCGGCAAAAGAACATCCATTTTTGCACTTTTTAACTGCACAATCATTCCACAGATAAACAGGAGAGGGAACGCGGTCCCGATCTGTTTATCAAAAACTGAATTGAATCCAAATTGAAAAGGCATAAAAATGAAGAAATTGATGAATCCGTCTGTTATTAAACCGGCTGCAGTATGGGCCATGGTTCTGCTGTTCAGTTCAGCTTCGTCATTCACCCGGGCGGGATCTGTCCATGCGGGCAGCAACCAGATGATCAACTGGGAGAAGACGCACACTGCAAAACTTGAAGGCCGTGTTTCTTCAGATAAAATGAAAGTGGAGTGGCAATGTGCGCAGAATGCCGAAGTCGTTTTTAAAGCGGCTTCAAAACCTGTGACCGGGGTGACGTTTCCGCGTCCGGGCTATTATCTGCTGATTCTGGCTGGCAGGCAGACAGATGGTTCCGTGGTCAGTGATTCGGTCATCGTGAATGCCGCGGCACCGGGTTCATACCAGGAACGCCTTTCCGACCTGATCGGCCTGATGACGGTCGATGAGAAGATCAGGCAGCTGACGAACGAATCGGATGCCATCCCCAGGCTGGGCATTCCCGCCTACAATTACTGGAGCGAGGCCCTGCACGGCGTGCTGACAAGCGGCGCCACATCATTTCCGCAGGCCGTGGCACTGGGGGCCACATGGGACCCGGATCTGGTACGCCGGATCGGTGCAGCCATATCGGATGAAGCACGCGCCATCCATGTGATGACGGGCAAGGGATTGACCTACTGGAGTCCCACGGTCAATATTGCGCGCGATCCGCGCTGGGGACGGAACGAGGAGTCCTACAGCGAGGATCCCGTCCTGCTTTCCAGCATGGGCGTCGCATTCGTGAAAGGGATGCAGGGCGACGATCCGTATTATTTAAAGACCGTTTCCACACCCAAACACTTTATTGCGAACAACGAGGAACATCGCCGTCACACGGGGTCTTCGGATGTGGACATGCGCAGCCTGTTCGAGTATTACATCCCGGCGTTCCATGCAGCCGTCACCGAGGGCAAGGCATACTCCGTTATGGGCGCCTACAATGAACTGAATCACGTACCCTGCAACGCGAATCCTTATTTACTGACGGACCTCTTGAGGCGCGAGTGGGGTTTTGAGGGATATGTCGTGTCGGACTGCGGTGCCATATTCGACATGCTGTACGGGCACCGTTTTTACAAATCCGGAGCCGAGGCCGCCGCAAGAAGCGTGCTTGCCGGATGTGACCTGAACTGCGGTACGGCGTACCGCCAGTATCTGCAGGAAGCCCTCGATCAGGGATTGCTGGAGGAAAGGGACATCGACCGCGCCCTGCAGCGGGTGCTGTCCGCACGGTTCAGGCTGGGTGAATTTGATCCGCCGGAAATGAATCCGTATACTTCGGTTCCGGTGGACAAACTGGATTGTCAGGAGCATCGCGATCTGGCGCTCGAGGCGGCACGGAAATCGATCGTGCTTCTTAAAAACAAGGGGATACTGCCCCTGCAGAAAGAAAAAATCAGATCGATTGCGGTCATCGGTCCGAATGCGGCCCGGGCCCAGCTGGGTATATACAGCGGCTCCCCGAATATTCAGGTGAGCCCCCTCGAGGGAATCCGAGCCAAAGCCGGACCGCTGGGTATCGAAGTGGAATATGTCAAGGGATGCGATCTGGGCGGCGGACTTTTACGCCCCATCGAATCCAAATATTTTACCGAAATCGAAGGAACCGGCAAAACGGGAATGAGGGGCGAATATTTCGATAACATGACCCTGTCCGGCGAACCTCTCGTGACCCGTATCGATTCCGAAGTGGATTTCAGTTTCGGCACTTACCCGCCGGCTCCGGGTGTTCCGGAAGAGCATTTTTCAGTCCGCTGGACTGGAAAACTCGTTCCGCCGGAGACGATACGCAGGATCGGCGTATCGAATGATGACGGAGCGCGGCTTTATATCGACGGCCGGCTGATTATCGACGACTGGCACGATCATGCGGAAAAGGAAAACAGGGCGGATGTGGAACTGGAGGCCGGGAAAGCCTATGAAATCGTGCTTGAATTTTATGACAATGCGTTGAATGCGGAAGCAAAACTGGTATGGGATCTCCGCCAGGCCGGCTTCGGTCAGGCGAGGGAAGCAGCCGCGAGAAACGACGCGGCCGTCCTGGTGCTGGGACTGTCTCCCGGCCTTTCGCAGGAGGAACTGGACCGGCAGGAAATCGAATTGCCAGCCGTGCAGAGAAACCTGATCAGGGCGGTATCCGAAGTCAATCAAAACGTGGTCGTCGTTCTGGTGAACGGGGGACCGGTCGCATTGTCCGGAACGGAGGATAAGGTCAATGCGATCGTGGAGGCCTGGTATGCGGGAGAATTCGGCGGCACAGCCATAGCCGATGTGCTGTTCGGAAACGTGAATCCCGGCGGCAAACTGCCCCAGACATTCTATACATCCACAGAGCAGCTGCCGCCTTTTTCCGATTATGACCTGATCCATCATCCGCGAACGTACATGTATTTTGACCGGCCGGTCCTGTTTCCGTTCGGGCACGGACTGTCGTACACGCAATTTAAATACAGCGATCTGAAACCGGATGCCGGCAGGATTGGAAAAGACGGTGAAGCCGGGATTCAGCTGACTGTAAAAAATACGGGTAAAGTGAGGGGGGACGAAGTAGTGCAGGTTTATGCCCGTGCGCTCGATGCGTCGAAACAGGTGCCGGTACGCCAGTTGAAACGGTTCCGGCGGATCACGCTCGAACCCGGGGAAAGCCGGTGTATCACGTTCACGATTCCGTCGTCTGAATTCTCATTTTACGATGTTGAACTCAATGATTATAAAATCGAATCCGGTGCATGGGAGATTCAGGCGGGGAGCTCCAGCGAAGACATCCGTCTGAGTGAAAGAATCATCATCGAGTGATGTCCGTATGCGTTTCATTGTATTCCGGACTGTTGTCCGGAATACAGTGGCCCGCGATTTATTACAATTTTTGACAAATAATATCCATCACGTATTGTATATTGAAATATTGCATAAAACCGGGCGATGGAACCGGAGGATTGCTTTACTTTGATCATTTTATATGGGAGAGCGCCATTTTAAACAGAAAAGCCTGTATCAGAATATCTTTATTATTTTTAATGGTTTTAAGCCTGCATGCAGATGAAGGACACCGTCTCTGGCTGCGCAGTCCGAATCAAAACCTGCGACCGGTCAACGTGATCTGCTCAGCACAATCGGCCGTACTTGAAATTGCCAAACAGGAGCTTGAACAATCCTGGCAGGGGAAATCCGGCGCATCTCTCGTTCTGACGGTTCAATCGGATGAGCGCATCCGGGGCGACGGATTCCGACTCGGGCCGGGAGAAATCCGGGCCAGTACGGATCTGGGAATCCTGTACGGTGTCTATGAATTGCTGCGCAGGCAGCAGACCGGTGAATCCGTTCGTGAAGGGATTTTCAATCCATCGTATGAAAGACGTCTGCTGAACCACTGGGACAATCTGAACGGCACCATCGAACGCGGATATGCCGGTCATTCCATATTCTGGCGTGAAGGGAATGATTCCCTGACGGTCACTGAACAGGATAAAACGCTGTGGCGGGAATATGCCCGGGCCAATGCTTCTGTCGGAATCAACGGTGCGGCCCTCAACAATGTCAACGCTTCTCCATGGATGCTGACTCCTGAATATCTGGGCAGGGTGAAGGCGATTGCCGACGTCCTGCGTCCTTACGGCATGCAGGTATACCTTTCCATCAAATTTTCTTCACCGGCCCTGATCGGCGGTCTGTCCACTTCGGATCCGCTGGATCCAGGTGTCATTCAATGGTGGCATGACAAGGTCAAGGAAATCTATACGCTGATACCGGATTTCGGCGGTTTCCTGGTCAAGGCAAACAGCGAGGGACAGCCCGGTCCGCAGGATTTCGGGCGCACGCATGCGGACGGGGCCAATATGCTGGCCGGTGCGCTCGGGCCCTTCGGCGGCATCGTGATGTGGCGGGCCTTTGTGTACAAAACATCGGAAGGGGACCGTGCAAAGCAGGCGTACAGCGAATTTATTCCGCTCGACGGACAATTCAGAGAAAATGTGATCGTTCAATCCAAGAACGGCCCGGTCGATTTTCAGCCCCGCGAACCGTTCAGTCCGCTGTTCGGCGCCATGAAAAAGACATCGGTCATGCCTGAACTGCAGATCACGCAGGAGTACCTGGGCCAGTCCATTCACCTCGTGTTTCTGGCGCCCATGTGGGAAGAATTCCTGAAAAGCGATACATTTCAGGAAGGAAAGGGGAGCACCGTGGCCCGCTGCACGGACGGGAGCCTTTTTCCGCAGAAGCATACGGCCATTGCCGGTGTATCCAATATCGGGCTGGATGCCAACTGGTGCGGCCATGATTTCGCACAGGCCAACTGGTATGCGTTCGGCCGTCTGGCCTGGGACAACACACTGACCAGCGAACAGATTGCGGATGAATGGATCAAGCTGACCTTCCCCGAAACCGGTTCCGGCTCAGTCGTTTTTTCAAAGGACAGAACGAGACAGTTCCTGAATCCCGTGAAACAGATGATGCTGGAAAGCCGGGAAGCCGCGGTCGACTACATGATGCCGCTGGGACTGCATCACATATTTTCTGCCGACGATCATTACGGTCCGGGACCCTGGTGGGGTCCGAGATTCGTGAGGAAAGACTGGACGCCCCCCTATTATCATCAGGCCGAACCCGGCGGTGTCGGGTTTGACCGCACCATAAAAGGCAGCGATGCGGTCAGCCAGTACCACGAGCCGCTGAAATCGCAATTCAATGATCCCAAAACCTGTCCGGACATGTTTTTACTCTGGTTTCATCACCTGCCCTGGGATTATGAAATGAAGAGCGGAGGAACGCTCTGGGACGCACTATGCACTCATTACGATGCCGGTCTGCAGCAGGTCCGGGCGTTTCAAAAAACCTGGGACAGAGCCGAGCCCTGGGTCGATCCGGAACGGTTCACGGCAGTTCAGAGCAAGCTCCGGGAACAGTGCCGCAATGCGCAGATATGGAAGGATGCATGCCTGCTCTATTTTCAGCAGTTCAGCCGCCGGCCGGTTCCGTATGACATCGAGCGCCCTGTGAACGATCTGGAAGATTTGATCCAAGCGGATAATGACAGGATCATGAGCCGGTTCAGGCGCCGGGCAGAAAGAAATGATCCGGACCGGAAGGACCACAGGGAATAAAAAGGAAAATATTCACCCTGAAAGGAAAAGGCAAGTGTATGAGACATGAACTCATTTTTGCCTTAATTTTAGCGGCCGTGTTATTAGCGGCCGTGGCCGTGCTCCATGCCCGGGACGGGCAGGAATTGCCGTTTCACCAATGGGCGCAGACGCCCCCCATGGGCTGGAACAGCTGGGATTGTTTCGGACCGACGGTGACCGAAGACGAGGTGAAGGCCAATACGGATTACATGGCAGCACATCTGAAGCAGGCCGGATGGGAATATATCGTCGTGGATATACGCTGGTACGTGGAGAACGACAAGTCACACGGTTATAATGAAAAAGACGCCGTCATCGTGATGGATGAATACGGCCGGCTGAACCCGGCCGTAAACCGGTTTCCCTCCGCATCGGGGGGCAAAGGATTCAAGCCGCTGGCGGATTATGTTCACGGCAAAGGACTGAAATTCGGCATTCATCTCATGCGCGGTATCCCCAAACTGGCGGTCGAGCGAAATACACCGGTCCTGGGCACGGATGTGACCGCGAAGGATATTTACAATACCGAACAGCTTTGCCCCTGGCTCGGCGACATGGTCACGGTCGATGCCTCGAAACAGGGCGCGCAGGCTTATTACAATTCCGTCCTGGACCTGTATGCATCCTGGGGTATCGATTTCATCAAGATCGACGATCTGTCGCGGCCCTATCACCAGGAAGAGATCGAACTGATACGGAACGCCATCGACCGCTGCGGCCGGCCGGTCGTGCTGAGCACATCGCCCGGTGAAACACCCATCGGATCCGCAGAGCATGTCAGAACGCATGCGAACATGTGGCGCATCATCGACGATTTCTGGGACAACTGGGCGCAGCTGAGCGTCCATTTTTCACTTTTTGAAAAATGGATTGCCTACATGGGACCCGGCCACTGGCCGGACGGGGACATGCTTCCCCTGGGTCATATCGGCATCCGCGCCGAGCGTGGAGACGACCGCATGAGCCAGTTTACCCGGGATGAGCAGATTACCCTGATGTCCCTCTTTTTAATCTGCCGGTCGCCCCTGATGTTCGGAGGCCATCTGCCGGACAATGACGCGTTTACGCTCCAATTGATCACGAATGAGGAAGCGCTCGCCGTGCTTCAGCGCAGCGAAAACAACAGGCAGATTCTGAATGACGGGGAGAAAGTTGTCTGGGCAGCCGATGACCCGGAATCCGGCGACAGATATGCCGCACTCTTCTTCCCGTCGGATCTGGCACCGATACAGGAGGATCTCGCCCTTTACAGCAGTCCGCTCATCACGCACAGGCCCGGTGAGCAGTCCACAAGAATTCAGGTGAATATCGGAAACACTGATAAGCTGTTCCTGGTCGTCACCGACGGCGGAAACGGGATGCACTGGGACCATGCGGACTGGATCGAACCGGTGCTGACGGGGAAGAAGGGAAGCCTGCGCATGACCGGCCTGGAATGGATCAGTGCGACCTCAGGATGGGAAACCGTCAAAATCAATCGAAGCGTGGCCGGCAACCGGCTTATCATGGACGGTAAATTCTATGAGAACGGCATCGGCACGCACTCGGCTTCGATCATCGAATATGAAATTCCCGAAGGATATGATACATTTTCATGCCTGGCAGGACTCGACGGCGAATGTATCGGGCACCCGGAAGGGGCGACCGTCCGGTTTCATGTGTTCACCCGGTATCCGACCGGTTTCCCGCCGCAGGATTCGATCGGGGTCCGACTTGATTTCGGACAATTGGGAATCACGGGCAAGTGCAGGATTCGTGATTTATGGACCAGAGCGGATATCGGCGAATTTACGAATGAAATATCCGTTCCTGTCCGGAAACATGGAGCAAGGCTGCTGAGGATCAGTGAAATCGAATAGCCTGCCGGATGATGTACGGACCGGGCTGTTTTAACAGTAATATAGGGTATCGCAAAAGGCGGAACTGGCTTATTGGGGACCGGGTCAGTTTTTTAAGCAGCATTTTTAGGGATGCATATGCCAAAAATGTTTCGAATTGCGCTTTACGGATTGAGCCTGGCCGTGTCGGCTGGATTCGCCCGGCATGGCGACCGGATAGTTCTCGGAGACCTTGAGACCGGACCGTCTTCAGGCAGGGCGACTGTTTCGTTCGTCCGCAGTGAAGCAGGCGGATGGGGCATCGAAATTTCCGGCGGCCGCATGCCGATGCTTTCGCAGCCGGAACCTGCGCTTATCGAAATATACGGGATCCGGGAAGACATTCGGGAATTGAATGCCCAATACGAATCGGTCCGGCGGTCGGGTCCGGATATCCTTGGACGCGCAGAAATTGCATACGACGAAAATACCGTGTTTGTTGTGCTGGACCGGTGGAGCCAGGACGGCGCGGTGATTACGGTTCACAGGAAGGTGAATGTGGCAGGGAACGCCCCGGGCGGTTTCAATTCATCCGTGGAATTCATGGCTGATACTTCCGTACAATGGGCTGACCTGAAATGCATGGCTCCCGGTGTCCTGTACGGGGACCCAGCCTACAACGGCGCCCGGTCGCCAGGCGGCACCCTGAACCATGCGGCGCAGCGGTTCATCATGCGCGAGGATATGCTTCCGGCTCCCCTGTTCAGTCTCTCCTTTCCCGGAGGAACATCGGTCACCATTCTGGATCCTTCACCGCGGGGTGATTCGACGGTCGAAGAAACAAAACTGTCGAAAGAGACGATGACGGATGCGCGGTTTCAATTCGGCGCAATGGGTGCATGGCAGGCGGACGGGAGTCCGGTCACTTTCGGTTTCCGGTTTCCCGGCACGATGAGTCAGTATGGATTCGGGCCGAATGCACCTGCGGAATCCCGGTTGATCCGGCGTTTCCATCCGATTGCGCAGGGAATCGCGCACACCTACGAAATCAGCTTCCGGTTCGGTCGCAACGAGTCGTTCCGGGACATGAGCCGGAACACGTGGCGATGGGCCTGGAACATCCTGGATCCTGACGTGATACCCATCGACGTGGAGCAGATGCGCCGTGTACTGACGGACCATCTGGCTGCACAGGCTGCCACCATAGACGGACGCACAGCCATCCCGTTCGCGGTTGCCACTTTTGACACATGCTGCCCCCAGTGGAACTGGACCATGGCGGCCATGGGTTTCGTGAGCAAGAACATCGAGTGCGCCGATCAGCTGCTGCACGAGGGGGACCGGGACAGCACGGCACGCGGTCGTGAAATGCGAAAAACCGGCCTTTCCATTATTACATCCATGATCAACGCCCTTCCAACCGTCCCCCTTCAGGCGACAGGATACGATCTCGCCACGGGGAAACCGTGGACAGGCGAAAGGCAGGAATGGCTCGCGCCCTGGCTCAGGAACGCCACAGAGGGTATGTGCGTGCTTTTGCGCGCCTATTTGCGTGAACGATCACGCAGCCGTGTGCATCCGGAGTGGTTCGTCTGGGTCAGGACTTATACGGACTGGCTGCTCCTTCAGCAGCGAGAGGATGGTTCATTCCCCAGGCGATGGGAGCCGGGAAGCAGCGAGGCGGCGGAGCCGACGGGAACGATGAGCAACTGCCCCGTGCCGCTGTTCGTCCTGATGGCCGGAGAGACCGGCGATCCCGCGTATATGGAAGCGGCCGTTCGCGCGGCAGATTATGTATGGGCAAACTGGGGAACGCGCGGATTTTATGCAGGCGGCGCCAGCGACAATCCGAACATTACGGACAAGGAAGCGGGGATGCTGAGTCTGGAAGCCTTCCTGAGTCTCTACGAAGCAACCCGTGAATCCAAATGGCTGGAACGCGCCAAGGCGGCTGCGGACTTTACCGAAAGCTGGATATGGATCTGGAACCTGCCGATGCCTGTGGATGCGGATGACACGCAGCTTCACTGGAAGAAAGGGGTGCCGACGATCGGGCTTCAGGGAATCACGGCCCGGGCTGCAGGCGGTGCGGATGAATATCTGGACTGGTCCGCATCCTCCTATGCGAAGCTGTACCGGTACACACAGGATGCACATTACCTCGATGTCGCACGAATCCTGCTTCATGCCACGAAATCCATGGTTGCGCTTCCCGGCCGCCTGTACGGCATGAGGGGCATCGGATGGCAGCAGGAGCACTGGAGCATGGGACCTGGCCGGTCCGGCCGGGGTGTCGGGGGGCACCGGTTCTGGCTGCCCTGGGTTTCGGCCAATCATCTGGTCAGCATCACGGGTCTGGAAGAATTCGATCCGGCATTGTTTCGAAAACTGGCCGAGGGGAACTGAAGACGGATTATCGGCACTGAATCAGGATTGCATAAATTCGATCGTTAAAGAAATAAGGGAGGTGTCCAATGATGAAAAAAGTTATTCTTATTACAGCCGTAATGATGATGTGTAATATGGCATCCGCGCAGTTCAGACGCGGCCCGCAGGCGGAACCGCCTCCCGAAGGATTCAAGCCGGCCTCGACCAATACATTTATATCGCAATACCCGGCTGTCAATGCCGAAACACGCCAGGCGATGTTTAAAGTACTGGCACCTCATGCCCAAATCGTTCAGGTCGATCTTGCCGGCAAAAAATATGACATGACAAAGGATGAAAAGGGATTCTGGACCTGCATTTCCGATCCGCAGGTAGTCGGTTTTCACTACTACGCCATCCGGATCGACAGCGTTGCGGTCATGGACCGCGGGACAGAGGCCTTTTTCGGCAGCAACTGGGAGTCTTCAGGCATCGAGATCCCCGAAGGTCCCGAAGGGGATTATTACAGATTCAACAAAGAGATACCTCACGGACAGATCCGTTCCGTGGATTACTGGTCGGAAGTGAACGGGATGGAACGTCCGGTCAATGTGTATGTCCCGGCTGAATATGAACAGCGGCCGGATAAAAAATATCCTGTTCTGTATCTTGTGCACGGCTGGGGAGAAGATGAAAACGGATGGTCCGTTCAGGGTCATATGGCCAATATCATGGACGGCCTGATTGCAGCAGGCAGGGCCGTTCCCATGATTGTTGTCATGCCCAGCGGCGATATCAAGACCAATGCCGATGTGCGGGAAGCTTCGGGCAATATTACCGATATCTATATCAAAGATCTCGTTCCGTTCATCGACAAAACCTTCCGTACGGTCACCGACAGGGAACACAGGGCCATGGCCGGACTCTCACGAGGCGGTTTCCAGACCTGTCTGACCGTGTTGAACAACATGGACAAGTTTGCCTGGATGGGCACGTTCAGCGGATTCTTCATGCGCAGTAACGAGGGGATCGAAAATGCTTTCAACGGGGCATTCAAGGATGCCGACTCATTCAACAAACAGATGAACCTGCTCTTCATCAGCACCGGTACGGAAGAACGCAATCCCAGGGAATCGGTCGAGGCGCTTAAAAAACACGGCATTAAAAACATCATTTTCCACGAATCCCAGGGTACGGCCCATGAATGGCTCACCTGGCGCCGTGCCCTTAACGATTTTGCACCGAGACTGTTTCAGTAAGAATGTATGTGAAAATTAATTCCCGCATACAAAAAGAAGGGGATTTTGTATAATGAAAATAAAAATTGCCGGGACCTCTCTCTTGATTTTTTGCATTTTCATCATAACGGCTTTTCTGTCGGCCGGTGAGAATGTGAAAAAACCGATTTACCTGAACACGGCCTATTCTTTTCAGGAAAGGGCGGCCGATCTAGTTTCAAGGCTGACCCTCGAGGAAAAACAAAGCCTGCTGGGCAACGGGATGCCGGCAGTTCCCCGCCTGGGTATCCATGCATTCAATGTCTGGAACGAAGCCCTGCACGGCGTGATGGGAGGATTCAGAATGAGCCCGGACGCGGCTTCTCCGACTTCATTCCCAAACAGTGTCGCCCTGGGCGCGGCATGGGATCCGGATTTGATGGAAAGAGAAGCGGCCGCCATTTCAGATGAAGCCAGGGCCCTGAATTCCCCGGTCATTGCCGGTCTGACGTATTGGTCGCCGGTCGTCGAACCTGTCAGGGATCCCAGATGGGGACGGACCGGGGAATCTTACGGAGAGGATCCTTTTCTGGTGTCGCAGATCGCGGGAGGTTTTGTCAGAGGGATGATGGGGCATGATCGGTCCTATTTGAAAAGTGTTCCCTGCGGCAAGCACTATTTTGCGAATAACAGTGAATTTGACAGGCATGTCGGCAGTTCGAATATGGACAGCCGGGATATGCGGGAGTTCTACCTGCTTCCCTATAAAGATCTTATTGAAAAGGACGCCCTGCCGTCCATCATGTCCTCATACAATGCGGTCAACGGTGTTCCCACTTCGGCCAGCAAATTTTACCTCGATACACTGGCAAGAAGAACGTACGGTCTGAATGGTTATATCACCGGCGACTGTGCAGCCATCGAGGACATTTATACCGGTCATCACTATGTCGAGACACCTGAAGAGGCGACAGCCCGGGGACTGAAGGCCGGAGTCGATATCGATTGCGGCAGTGTATATCAGAGAAGCGCCATCGATGCACTGAATCAGGGGCTGATTTCGATTTCCGATATCGACAGGGCGCTGGTGAATATTTTCACTGTCCGGATGAGACTGGGCGAGTTCGATCCTCCGGCAGAGGTTCCGTATTCCATGACTGAACAGAGTTTGATCGGCTCGCCCGCCAATAAAGCACTGGCAAGAGAAATTGCCACAAAAACACCCGTGCTGCTGAAAAACGAGTTATGCATCCAGACAAACAAAAAAGCCCTTCCCCTGAATCCGGCCGAATTGGGAAAAATTGTCCTGATCGGTCCCCAGGCCGACGAAGTTGAACTGGGCCCCTATTCGGGAAGACCGGCAAGGGAAAACCTGATTTCTCCAGCAGCCGGAATCAAGGAATATCTTTCAGAGAAAGGCTTTTCGACAGAGGTCCTTGTTTATTCGGGCGGGAATACGGCCAATAAAAGCAATCTGCTCTATATTGCCGGTTTTGAATTGAGAAAGGCAGACGGCACCATCTCCAGATTCGATGCGACCCGATTCAGCGCTGCATCAAGGGGCATCACGGTCGGTTCCGGAATGGGGGAGGAAGAGCAGGTGAGATCCATCAGCGACGGTTCATGGACCGCCTACGACAACATGGACCTGACCGACGTGGACACGATCGGAATCAGTCTGAATATCCCCACCGAAGGAGGACTGGTTGAAGTCAGAATCGGTTCCCCGGACGGTAATCTGCTGGGTACCCTGAATGCGACCGTTGCAGCAGGCGGACGGGCCGGGGGTGTTTACGGGACGGGTAATATAATGAATGTGAAAGTCAACAGACTGGGATATAACGAACCGCAGACGCTGTACCTGGTTTATAAAGCACCTCCTGACGAAGCGATCGGTGAAGAAATTCTGGCAGCGGCCGGTACCGCCGATGCTGCAATTGTGTTTGTGGGAACCGATGAAAAAACGGCCACCGAAGAAGCCGACCGGCTCACAATTCTGTTGCCCGGAAACCAGACGGATCTGATCAGGGCGGTTGCAGCAGCCAATCCGAATACTATCGTGGTTATGCAGACACTGGGATGCGTTGAAGTCGAAGCGTTCAAAAACCTTCAGAACATTCCGGGAATCATCTGGACAGGATATAACGGTCAGGCCCAGGGCCAGGCTATTGCAGACATCCTTTTCGGCGAAGTCAATCCGGGCGGAAAACTGAACGCAACCTGGTACAAATCCGTAAACGACCTTCCGGAAATCACGGATTACACGCTCAGGGGCGGCCCTGATAAAAACGGCCGCACGTACTGGTATTTCGACGGGGAAGCGTCCTATGATTTCGGTTACGGTCTGTCCTATACAGCATTCGAATACGGCAATTTCACCATCAGTAAGAACAAAATCACGCCGAAGGATAAAATTACTATCAGCGCGGATGTAACCAATACGGGGAAATGCGAAGGTGATGAAGTCGTGCAGATTTACATGACCACTCCGGAAAGTCCGGCATCACTGCAAAGACCCATTAAAAGATTGAAAGGATTCAGACGCGTGACCATCCCGGCGGGGCAAACCAAAACCGTGCGGATCGACATTGATTGTGCGGATCTCTGGTTCTGGGACATGGAAAAAAACAGGATCACGTATGACCAGGGGAAGTATGTATTTGAGATTGGCGCTTCTTCAAAAGACATCAGGGGATCGGTTGCTGCGGTCATGATGGGAAAACCGACTCCGCATATTAAAACGGTCGTGGCTGATTGCGGTATCACCGTCATGAAAAGGGGTGCAGGTGCTCAAACCAGCGTCACGACCGCGATGACGGATGACAGCTTTTATGATATCACAAAAGCACAAATCGCCTATGTTAGCAACAATCAGGAAGTCGTAGCGGTCGATGCGAAAGGCCGGATCACGGCAAATGGAACGGGTGTGGCCTCGATCTCGGCGCAGGTGACCATTGACGGCAGAACCGAATCGGCCGTGTTCCCGGTCAAGGTGATGCCGGATTTAAAACCGGTCAGTCTCGCTGTCGATGGCAGGGACGCGGCCGGATTCACTGCGGACATCCATGCCTACAGCTATCTCCTGCCGGCCGGCTTAAACGTTCCTGAAGTCGGGGCCGTTTCTTCCGGTCCGGATATTTCGGTCAGTATCGAACAGGCGGAACAAGTACCCGGAACCGCTCTTGTTACGCTGACCGACAAGATTACAATGGAACCCAACGTGTACGCGATCAATTTCGGCATGCTGTCAGAAGATGATGAATTCAACGGCGCTGATCCGGGAAAACAGTGGCACTGGATCAGAGAGCATCCCGCCGGATGGAGCCTGTCGAAGAAACCCGGATTTATGACCATCACCTCCGGTGAAGGAGACATACAGGAAGACGGCAACAATGCTCAAAATATCCTGCTGCAAAGCGCCAATACCGACTGGGTTGTTGAATCGAAGCTGGTATTTTCAAGAAAACCGTCCGGATTTTCACAGCACGGCGGCATCCTTGCATACCAGGATGATGACAATTATGTGAAGCTGGTTTACGGTGCCGGAGGCAGAGGATTCAGACGGTCCAGAGACAGACAGGACGGTTCGGTGTTTTTCATTACCGAAACGAACGGGAATCAGAAGAATATCGCATCCGTCAATATGACTGACATCATCGGGGAGGACAATGCCCTCTGGTTTAAACTGGAAAAGAAAAATGATCGGTACACGGCCTTGTACTCGACAGACGGTCGAACATTCGAATCGGCGGGCAGCACACTTATGTTGCTGAAAAATGTCGAAGCGGGTCTGATGGTTTGCGAAGGGGTTCCCGATCCAAGGATAGCCTGGTTCCTGCGCATGCGGGGCGGAAATCAGCAGCCGGAGGCACCGGATATCCCGTTCGAGATGTCTGCCGATTATTTTTATATTCAGAACAGCGGGATTGAATAACAAGCTTTTATCATGATAAACAGAACCATCATATCCGGTCTTTTCTGCCTGTCTATTTCTTTGCTGCAGGCAGAATCCGGCCGTTTCGAAGGGTATACCGATATCGTACGGTTCCGGGACCTGTTTTATGCGGTGGGAACCGACGGACGTATCGACCGGATCTCCGAATACGGAGAAAGCGAACCGGTCGACAGGTCCGGCCGGTCCGGGCTGAATTGCGCCTTCGCAGATGACAAGCTGTTGATTGTTGCGGGAGATCAGGGCACGATTGGTTATTCCGAAGACGGGATGCATTTTGAATACACGGAACCCGCAACCGAGAGGAATATCCATTGTATCACGGCTCAAAACGGAGCCCTGCTTGCCGGTGCCGATGCGGGAACGGTGCTGCTGTCAACAGACGGCAGATCCTGGCACATGATACGGATCCATGCGGAAGGAAACATCATATCGCTTTCGGCGACCTCTTCTTTTTTCATCGGGATCACAGATGCGGGCGAGATCATCCGGTCTCCGGACGGTATTCACTGGGAAATCACGGACTATAATAAAGCATACGCCGGGTTCAACAAGTTCTCCAGATTTAAAAAAATTCTGGCGGCCGGGAAGCGCATCGTCATTATCGGGACATTCGACGATGGTTCTCCGTCCATATTGTTCTCGTCACTGGGGAACATCTGGGGGGAGCGGATTCCCGTTTATCATGATGAACAGGGCATGGCGGATTGTCTGACGGATGCGCCGAATGATATCACGTATGATTCCGGCAGCGACCAGTTTATACTGGTGTGTGATGACGGTGTATTATTCAGTATATCCAATTGTACCAAATGCAGCAAACGGTTAAAAATTGGAGAAAAGGATCTGTATGCAGTCCTCAGTACGGATAATTGTCTGTTGATTACAGGTGACGAATATGCCGTGTTTGTACAGCGATTATAAACTTCTCCCGTCAGGAGATATACATTCGGACATAAAAGAGGATGATTGCAATGAAAAGAAACGTGACCGGAATCATGATTTTCGTACTCGGTTCCCTGACCATCATGGCGTTTATGCCCCGCGGCAAAAAGGCCGTGAAACCGATTTATCTCAACACATCCTATTCATTTGAAGAGAGAGCGGCCGATCTGGTTTCAAGAATGACGCCCGAGGAGAAACAGAGCCAGCTGGGCAACACCATGCCGCCTATTCCGCGTCTGGGAGTAAATGCGTATGATGTTTGGGGTGAAGCCCTGCATGGCGTTCTGGGCAGAAACAACAACAGCGGAATGACCGCTACCTCGTTCCCCAACAGCGTTGCAGCGGGTGCCACGTGGGATCCGGATCTGATCAGGCGTGAAACGTCCATTATTGCGGATGAGGCCAGGGGATTCAATCACGATCTCATATTCACGCTGACATACTGGTCTCCCGTTGTCGAACCGGCCAGAGATCCGAGATGGGGCAGGACGGCGGAAACTTTCGGAGAGGATCCCTTTCTTGTTTCACAGATTGCGAGCGGTTTTGTACGGGGCTTGATGGGGGATGATCCGGTGTATCTGAAAGCCGTACCCTGCGGAAAACATTATTTTGCGAACAATACGGAGTTTAACCGGCATAGCGGAAGTGCTGATATGGATGAAAGGGATATCCGGGAATATTACCTGCAGCCCTACAGAACACTGATTGAAAATGACAACCTTCCGGCCATCATGACAGCATACAGTGCGGTGAACGGCGTGCCGATGTCGGCCAGCAAATTTTATGTGGATACTGTTGCCAGAAAAACATATGGGCTGGACGGATACGTCACCGGCGACTGCGGCGCAATTTCCGATATTCTGTCCGGTCATCACTATGCGAAAAGTAATGAAGAGGCCGCGGCCATGGGATTGAAATCGGGTGTGGATACGGATTGCGGCGGTGTGTATCAGGCACATGCGCTTGAAGCGCTGAAACAGGGATTGATTACCGAAGGGGATATTGACAGGGCTCTCGTCAATATGTTTACGGTCCGGATGCGGATCGGTGAATTCGATCCGAAAAACATCGTTCCTTATGCGGGGATCAATTCTGACAGGATCAACGATCCGTCTCACAATGACCTGGCCGTTGAAATGGCCGTGAAAACGCCGGTACTGCTGAAAAACAGTGTCGCGGCCAAAACCGGTAAAAAAGCATTGCCCCTTGATGCGGACCGCATCCGAAAAATAGCAGTATTGGGACCCCAGGCGGAACGTGTGGAATTGGGGGATTATTCCGGAGAAGTGGAACCTTCACTGAAAGTGACACCGCTGGACGGCATCCGGAATTATATCGGCCAAAACAAGCTTCAAACGGAAGTCGTTTGCAGTGCAGGCGGAAATACCGAAAGAAGAAATGATTTCTTCACACTGATCGGTTTTTCGACCGTCGGTACAGACGGATCGGTCAGGCAGTATGATGCCACCCGATACAATGATGCGGCCAGAGGGCTGATTACCTCGGCAAGGTTCGGGAGATCCTCCGTGAGGGGCATTAAAGACGGGGACTGGACATCCTATGCCGATATCGATATCACAGACCTCGATTCCATCAGGTTCAGCATGAACGTGACAGTGAACGGCGGATTGATCGAAGTCAGAGTCGGATCTGCGACCGGCAATATCCTGGCCTCACAAATTGTTGAGGGCAATCAGGCCGGCGGGTTCAGGGGCTTCGGAAGGTCAGTCGTTGTTCCGGCAAAACTGAACACGCTGGGATTATCCGGTCCGCAAACCCTGTATCTTGTTTTTCATGAACCGGAAGCGGATGTCACCGATAAAGGAACGCTTGATATGGCCGCTTCCGCCGATGTCGCGGTGGTCTTTGTCGGTACAGATCAGGGTACGGGAAGAGAAGAATCCGACCGTTTTTCATTGGCGTTGCCGGGAAATCAGGTCGAACTGATCAAGGCCGTGGCCGCCGTGAATCCGAATACCATTGTCGTGATGCAGACAATGGGCATGGTGGAGGTAGAATCCTTCAGAAACGATCCGAATATCCCCGGCATCATCTGGACCGGATACAATGGTCAGGCACAGGGAACAGCAATAGCCAAAATATTGTTCGGGGAAGCCAACCCCGGCGGAAAACTGAACGTCACCTGGCATCGATCCGTGAGCGATCTTCCCGATTTCAACGATTACACACTGAGAGGCGGATCCGGGAAAAACGGACGGACATACTGGTACTTTGATGAAGATGTTTCCTATGAGTTCGGATACGGATTGTCCTATACTTCATTTGAGTTTGATAATTTCAGCGTCGATAAAAAGAACGTGTCGCCGAACGATTATGTGACCGTCAGCGTGGATGTGAAAAATTCCGGAGATGTGGATGGGGATGAAGTTATACAGGTCTATGTGAGAACGCCTGAGAGTCCGGTGTCATTACAGAGACCGATCAAGCGATTGAAGGGATTCCAGCGTGTCACCATACCTGCGGGACAGGCGAAAACAGTATCGATTCTGGTCGATTGTTCGGATCTCTGGTTCTGGGATTCCACCAACGATAAGATCATATTTGATCAGGGCCGGATCATCTTCGAGGTCGGTGCTTCTTCCAGGGACATCAGGGGACAGCTGGAAGTGGAAATGAGCGGCAGGTACAAACCGGTGTTGAACACTGTGGTCGCCGAATGCGGCCGGGTTGTATTCAGACCGGGAGATATGGCACAGACGAGTGTCACTGCATCGCTGTCAGACGACAGTTTCTTTAATATCAAAGATGCAAAAGTCATCTATAAAAGCAATAATCCTGCGGTGGCTGTTGTCGATGCAAACGGCAGAGTGACTGCCAATGGTGTGGGCGCTGCATCGATATTTGCCTATGTGACAGTCGACGGAAAAACTGCATCCGACAGTTATCCTGTGAAAGTCATGCCCGATCTGAATCCCGCAGGCATTACGGTGAACGGAAAAAATATTCCGGGTTTTGACAAGCAGGTAAAAGCATACAGTTATCTATTAAAAGGCACGTCAAAAATTCCCGTGGTCGGAGCATCAGCGTCAGGAAATGATATCACGGTGGATATCACCCAGCCCGGGAGTGTGCCCGGAACGGCCGTTATCAGCCTGATTGACAATATTACGCTCGAAATGAACAGGTATTACGTCAATTTCGATGTCAGAGCGGTGAGTGATGAATTTGGCAGTTCATCTATAGGTAAACAGTGGGAATGGATACGGAAAAACCGGGCACATGTGAGCCTTTCAGAGAAAAAGGGCTGGCTGACCGTGACGAGTGAAGCCGGAGATGTGTCCGAGGCCGGCAACAATGCCAGAAATGTTCTTTTGCAGAGTGCGAATACCGATTGGACTATTGAAACAAAGCTGGTTTGCTCGAGAATTCCTTCCCAACCGGAAAATGCGGGTATTCTGGCTTATCAGGATGACGATAATTTTGTAAAACTTATGTTCCGAGCGGTGACCAAGAGACGAAGATTCGGAAGGTCGGCGGATGCAGCATCACAGCCGGGGACCATTGAACTTATGATCGAGGAAAACGGTTTTTCAAACAGTGCTGCGACTGTGGATATGAGAGATGTAAAGACGGTCGACAAGCCAATTATTCTTAAACTCGAGAAAAAGGGCAGTATTTATACAGCCTCTTATGCATTCGAAGGTGAAGCATTTAGACGTCTTGGAACCGCTGACATATTGCTGAAGGATATCAGAACCGGTTTGATTGCTTGTGATGGTGCATTGACCAGAAACCAAAGAAACAGTTTCTGGTTCGATCCGGATACTACCAAGCCCGATACACCCTTTGATGTTTCGTTCGATTATTTCCGCATCACCAGTACCGGACTGGAGTAAAATGGAAGGGGATCACACTCATGAAAAGTTGTATTTTTTTTATAGCCGTACTGCTTGCCGCCGGTTTGAACCAACCGGCCGCCTCCCAGACAAAAACAAAAATGCAACCGGTCCCCGGAGAACAGGCGCCGCTTGCCGATCCGGGGCAGAACAGTTTCGGAAGGATCCGCAATGTCGGTACTACGAAACAAAAACGGCTGCCCTGGCCGGCACGCCCGGAACCTGCAATCCAGACAGTGATGCTGGATGAGATTTCCATGAGTGATCCCTTTGTTTTGCCGGATAATGAAACAAAGACCTATTATCTGACCGGCACAGGAGGCCGGTTGTATCAAAGTAAAGACCTGAAAATGTGGACAGGCCCTTACAAAATCATCGACCTCACAGGGACCTGGATGGACAGTCTCTGGGTTGCCGCGGCCGAGATTCACCGGTTCGGGAACAAATACATCCTGGCCGGTACCTGGAGCGACCATACGACACTGATCGAAACCGTTCCGCGCCGGTACAATGTACCCCGCAACCAGACCCAACTCCTGGTGGCCGATTCCCCTGAAGGACCTTATAAACCTTTGGTCGATGCGTATGATTTCTGCCTCGGTCCAGAGGACTGGGATATTATCGACGGCACACTTTATCAGGAAAATGACACAACCTATATGGTATTCGTTCACGAGTGGACGCAGCTTATCGACGGGACCATGGATTATATGCCTCTTTCAAAGGACCTCACACATCGGACCGCCGAGCCGGTCACCATTTTCCGCGCCAGTGAGGCGGCATGGTGCAAGGAGATGAACAGCATCGGGGAAGCGACCTTCGGGATGAAAATGCCGGGCTGGGTGACCGACGGGCCTCAGCTGTTCCGGACACAAACGGGTCAGCTGGGCATGCTGTGGTCAAGCTGGGGAGAACACCGGTATGCGCAGGGTGTGGCTTACTCGACATCCGGAAGTATCAAAGGTCCCTGGATTCAGGAACCGGATGCTTTGAAAGCGGACAATTCGGGTCATGGAATGCTGTTCACGACCTTCGAAGGCAAGAGACTGCTGATTATTCACCATGCCGAAGAAAGAGGACGGCGCAAACCGCAGCTCTATGAGGTGGATGATTCCGGAGACAAACTGGTGCTTGGACAAAAATATTACCCATAATTTAATGAAAGGTTTGCTTATGAATAATATCCGTCATATAATCAAGCCGGTATTCAGCCTTTTGGCTGCAATCGTGATATTTCAGGGCTGCGCAGCCATATCAGACGCAACCGCTGACAGCAAAACGGAAAGTAATGCCGCTCACATTGGTGTCGAACCGTATTTTAAGGCTGCCGACTCAGCTTCCATCGCTCCGGACGCTGAGGGATTCCTCCGGCGCTGGCTGCTTCTTGAGCCAATTAACAAGCCTAACCGTACCAATACCGTGTTTACCGACAGTTACCTCCGTGATGCATTCAATACCGAATACTTTCCCGGTCAGTTCACCGTGATTCCGAACGACGGTGATAAGGTGCGCGTTGCTGATCAGGAGCTGACCTGGCATGCCCTGGATGCTACAAATTTCAATGTCAAACTTTTTCGATTCGCCGCCGGTCTGGATAAGCAAAAGTACGGTGTTCTGTTCTGGGCGGTTACGGTCGTTTACAGCCCGCGGCAGATGAAGAATGTCCGTATGGCTGTCGGATCCAATTCTGCGTCCATGTGGTGGTTGAACGGCGAGGAAGCCGTTCTTCTCACCGGTGACCGCCGTATGGTTATGGATGATTTCGTTTCCGGGCGCCTGATGCTCAAAAAAGGGCAGAACGTCATTCGCGGCGCTGTCATTAACGGTCCCGGAATGAGTGATTTCTGTGTTCGCTTTATCAATGAGAATGGTGATCCGGTCAGGGATCTCACAATAAGCTTTGAAAATAACGGAAATTAATGCGTGATTTTTGTTTTGACTTTGATCGTTTTGTGATAGGAGGATTTATGAGATCCCATATTCTGAAGGGAACCGTTTTTACCCTGTTCTTTCTCTGGGTGTCCAATCTGATATTCGCCCAGGAAGGAGAACCATACATTCATGACCCCTCGACCATCATGCTGTGCGACGGCAGGTATTATACGTTTGGTACCGGCGGTGGCGGCCTGATCTCTGAAGACGGCTGGATATGGCACGGAGGGGCCGAACGTCCCGGTGGCGGTGTGGCTCCGGATGTCATCCATATCGGGGACCGCTACTACATGACGTATGCCAAGGGCGGCGGCGGACTGGGAGGCGGACACGCCAGTAATGTCTATGTGATGTGGACGAAAACACTCGATCCCAAGTCTCCGGATTTCGGATTTAATGATGAAACAATCGTCGCCTCTTCTGACGGTGAAGAAGACTGCGATGCTATTGATTCGGCATTCCTTTTGGATCCCACGAGTGGCAGACTGTGGCTCTCTTATGGAACCTATTTTGGTTTCATCCGGCTGGTCGAGCTCGATCCCGGTACCGGGAAACGGATGCCGGGGAATGAACCCGTAAATATAGCGATTGACTGCGAAGCGACTGCGATGATGTATCGTGACGGCTGGTACTACCTGCTTGCCACGCATGGCACGTGCTGCGACGGTGCCAATTCGACCTACAACATCCGTGCGGGACGATCCAGAAATGTGACCGGTCCTTATGTGGACAATATGGATGTCCCCATGCTTATGGGCGGGGGCAAGCTGGTGGCGGCAGCCCATGGTCCCCTGATCGGGGCGGGACATTTTGGCCTGCTGGATCTGGGTGACGGTATACAAAAATTTTCCTGCCATTACGAGGCCGACCTGCGTAAAAGCGGCTACAGCGTATTGAGTATTGAACCGCTTCTCTGGAAAGACGGCTGGCCGGTCGCAGGGGAAAACTTCAGGGAAGGCACCTATCAGATCCAGTCCGAACGGAGTGGCTATGCCCTGGAACTGGTCGTGGATTTTGTGCGAATGCCCAGAACGGGGCGCTGGTTCAGGCGCGAGAACAATGAACCCGTAATACCGGTTCCGCATCAGACACTGGCCGATGTGGAAAAGGACTGGCCGACCGGCAACATAGACATCCGCATGGGCGATTTTATGGTCCGTCCGCATCAGAAGTGGACAATCACTCCTGTCGACAGCGTCGGCGGCTATCCCGGCTCACCCTACTTCAAGATCACCATTGCCGGAACGGATCGTGCGCTGGCTGCCACTGCGGATTGTGAAGTTGTGACGGTTCCGTTTTTTACCAGGGCGCCTGAACAGCTCTGGCGTATCGATCAGATAATTGACGGCACATATCGGATCATGCCGAAAATGATTCCCGGTTCCGGTGAACCGCTGGTTTTAACCGCTGTGGGCGCGAGGACACCGACGCTTGCCAGATTCGATCCGGAAAGCGACAATTCGCGCTGGAACTTTAAAATGCAGTATTAAATAAGAAACCGTCCTTATGAAGAAAGTACTTGTTTTTATCGCGATACTTGTTGTGCTGCTTGCATCGGGGTGCAGCAAGACCCGTATGACCGCACTCGTCAAAGTCGAAAGCGGGCAGATACAGGGAATTTCCGAAGACGGTCTGACCGTTTTTAAAGGCATTCCGTTTGCGGCCCCGCCTGTCGGTGACTTAAGATGGAAAGCACCTCAACCTGTTGCACAATGGGACACCGTGCTGCAAGCAGATAAGTTCGCATCTGACCCTGTACAGGCCTGGGGCCCGCCTGAAGGAAAAAATGAAGACTGCCTTTACCTGAATATCTGGACACCGGCCAGATTCACAAACGACCGGATCCCGGTGCTGGTCTGGATTTACGGCGGCGGATTTAACGGCGGCGCAACTTCAGTGCCTGCTTATAACGGAGAATATCTGGCCAGAAAGGGCGTGGTACTTGTCAGTATCGCCTACCGTGTGGGTCAGCTCGGATTTATGGCCCATCCGGAATTAAGTGCCGAAAGTCCGCATCATGTTTCCGGCAATTACGGCCTGCTCGATATGATAGCCGGTCTCCGGTGGATTCATGAGAATATCGCTGCCTTCGGCGGCGATCCGAACAAAGTGACCATTTTCGGCGAGTCTGCCGGAGGGATTGCGGTCAGCATGCTGTGCGCCTCACCGCTTGCCAAGGGCCTGTTTCATGGCGCCGTTTCACAAAGCGGCGGTTCCTTCGGTCCTTCGCGTCCTACGACTTATCCCGGTGAGAACCAGAAGCGATTGAAAGATGCTGAAAATGCCGGATTGGCCTATGCTGAAAGTGCCGGTGTTTCTTCCATTGCTGAATTGCGAAAAATCGACGCGGATAAGCTTCCTGCCATACGCGGACTGGCGTGGCCCATTATTGACGGGTATGTCATTCCCGATGATCAGTACAAACTTTACGAGGCCGGCCGGTTTAACGATACGCCGATACTCGTGGGCTACAATTCGGATGAAGGTGCCAGTTTCACGCGAACAAAAGAACCGGAAGAATTCATTGCCGGTGTCCGGCTGCGGTATGGGAAGTTTGCCGAGGATCTCCTGAAAGCTTATCCTGTCGGCGAGAATGCAATACCAAAAACCGCCCGCGATCTGGCCCGCGATGCGGCATTCGGCTGGCATACATGGAGCTGGGCGCGGCTTCAGGCAAAGATGGGAAAATCCAAAGCTTATTTTTATTATTTCGATCAGCATCCGGTCTATCCGGAGGACTCTCCCCGTTACGGTTATGGATCTCCTCATGGGCAGGATGTCGCGTACGTTTTTAAAACCCTCGATCTGTCGAATCCGGAAATGACGGAAGCCGATCTGAAAATTTCAGAATCGATGGCCACATACTGGACAAATTTTGCCAAAACCGGCAATCCGAACGGAGAAGGCGTTCCCGAGTGGCCGAATTTCAGTGACGAAACCCCAGACGTCATGGTTTTCGGACAGACCCCTCATACCGGACCGGTGCCCAGCCTGGAATCGCTGAAAGTACTGGATGCCTATTTCAAATGGAGGCGGTCTCCGGAAGGTGATGCATGGGCAAAATAAAATCATGGAAGGCTTTCAGGCCGACTTGGCCGGTTAAATCAGCCGGTCTATTATGTACCCTGATTCTGGCTGTTCCTCTGATTCAGGCTCAGGAAGACCTGGATGTCGGTGAAACCGGCTGGGATGTGAAAAGACCGGTCATGGCCTCTGCATGCGAATGCGGATGTCCATGGGGGGAGCTGGGTGATTTTGTCAAGGAATCACTGGAATCCTGCGGCTACTCCGTCATTCTCTGCCGGAACTGTAACCGATGGTACGGACCGGGTCTGGTATCCCGGCATGATTATCCGCCGCCGCTCGATGAGATCAATCTTGCAGACGGCGTGAATGTGCGCATCGATGCCCGGGTGGATTTTGGCGTGACATCAAGTGCCATGCTTCATGCCGCATACCACGACAAACTTGCCGGTCAGGGCCCCTATCGGAATCTTCGTCTCATCGCCAAAATCGAGGATCCGTTCTACTACCTGGTGGCCGTAAAGAAAGAATCGGGGATTGGGGACTTTGCACACATCAAGGAAAGGAGTCTGCCTGTACGGATCATGGGTAATGACAGGAATCTGATAACCATCCTTCAGTATTACGGTATCACAGCCGATGATATTGCCGCATGGGGCGGAAAAACATCGGTTGCAATCGAAGAGGCTTTAATGGGGGATTTCGATATGATCGCCGGTTTTCTGGCAAGCCCGGCCATGAATCCGGAATCTTCATGGTGGACCGCATTGAGCCAGAAATTCGATCTGTATTTTTTGGAGTTGCCCGAAGAAGTACTGAAACGCATGGCTCAGCAAAACGTGGATGCTGAATTCGTTGAAGTTCAACATGGATTGCTCAGGGGAGTCGACCGACGGATCAGGACACTTGACAGATCCGGGGAATCCGTATTCGGGCGTGAGAATATGCCGGAACAGGCCGCGTACGACCTGGCTAAAGCGATCGACGACAATCACGGGGCGCTGAAATGGTATATCCGGGTTTATACCTATGATCCGGAGACAGTATGGCAGAATTTCGGCGTACCCCTGCATCCCGGGGCCGAAAGGTATTACCGGGAAGCCGGATATATGAAATCAGATCGATAACAGGACCAGAGAAAATCAAATAAAACACCAGGTGGACGCCAGTGAAAATCATTCAAACGTATTCAGCTTTATTGTTCGTATGTGTACTGACCATAAGCGCACAAAACGTGTTCCGACTCTATCCGGATCATATTCCCAATTCGAAGCCATCCGATGTCAGGGAAACCGGAGGTGACAAGCCGGGTGGACTAATTTTCGGAGTGACCGACCCTACTCTGGAAGTCTTTCTGCCGGAAAGGGAATTATCGACGGGTGCTGCTGTTATCATTTGTCCGGGAGGCGCATACGGAGTCGTCGTTTATCAGGCTGAAGGCATTAAAACAGCCAGAGAATTTGCGAGAAATGGTGTGGCTGCCTTTGTACTCAAGTACCGGATTCCCAATGACGAAATGATGCCGGATAAAAAAATGGGTCCATTGCAGGATGCCCAGCAGGCCATCATGTGGGTACGGGAAAATGGATTCAAATGGGGAATCGATACCAGTAAAGTCGGGATTATGGGATTTTCCGCCGGCGGGCATCTGGCTTCAACCGCGGCCACTCATTTTGAAAGAGCTGTGATTGAGAACAACCGTCATACCAATCTCCGTCCGGATTTTCAGATACTGGTATACCCGGTGATCAGTATGCAAGACAGCCTGACCCATGCCGATTCCAGAAAGAATCTGTTGGGCGACAATCCATCCCGGGATATCATCGATATGTTCTCCAATGAGCTGCAGGTGGATGAAAATACACCGCCTGCCTATATCACGCATGCCGGTGATGATAAGGTAGTGGATGTGGACAACAGCATCTTATATTATCAAGCCTTGAGGCATCATTGCGTGCCGGTTGAAATGCATCTCTATCCGAAAGGGAATCATGGATTTGTCCTTTTTCAGCCCACGGAAATGTGGATGGCACCCCTGTTCAGATGGATGAAAAGTTCAGGGTGGATTGCACAGAACTGACTGTAAGCTCCTGAAGCACGGGGATATTTTATTGGTTTTGAACGATTTGGTCAATTTGCTGCCTTGACGATAATGCAAAACCGAGGAGAATAAATGAAACAAGTATTGCTGTCGCTGGTTGCATTGCTGTTATTGAGTACCCGGATTTCCGCGCAGGATATTGAAAAACAGGCCCCGGGAGGGTATGATGTGATGCGGCCCGATATTGTACATGGAAAAATCGATTCGATCCTTTACGATTCCAAAACAGTTGGCTCCGTACGCAAGGCCCTGATCTATACACCGCCGGGCTATTCGAGAGGCAGAAAGTATCCCGTGCTCTATCTGCTGCACGGCATCGGCGGTGATGAGAGGGAGTGGTTGAATGGCGGTCATCCTGAAGTGATTCTCGACAATCTGTACGCGGCAGCAAAAGCCGAACCCATGATTGTGGTGATGCCCAACGGCCGGGCGATGAAGGATGACCGGGCGACCGGCAACATCATGGCTCCGGATAAAGTTGAGGCCTTCGCCGTTTTCGAAAGGGACCTGCTCGATGATCTGATTCCCGCGGTTGAAACGACGTTTCCGGTTTATACGGACCGCGAACACCGTGCCATCGCGGGCCTGTCCATGGGCGGCGGTCAGGCACTGAATTTCGGTCTGGCCAATCTCGACATGTTCGCCTGGATCGGCGGATTTTCTTCGGCCCCCAATACCAAAGTACCTGAAGTTCTGGTGCCGGATCCTGACATCGTCAAAAAGAAGCTGAAACTGCTGTGGATATCGTGCGGGGACAGTGACGGTCTGATATCATTCAGCCGGCGCACGCATGAATATCTGCAGCACAAGGATGTGCCACATATCTATTATATCATGCCGGGCAATCATGATTTTAATGTGTGGAAAAACTCCTTGTACATGTTTTCGCAGCTGATTTTCAAGCCCGTGGACGCTTCAAAATTTTCAAAGTATACACTCCTGGGTACACCTGCATCCACGAATGTCCGGCGTGCAAAATTTCCCCAGATCCTGCCGGACAGCCGGGCCCTCTTTCGGATCGAGGCGCCCGATGTGCACCGGATGCAGCTCGATCTGGTGAAAAAATATGACATGGTCAAAGATACGGCCGGTGTGTGGGAGGTCACCACCGATTCGCTGAGTGAAGGATTTCATTATTATTCTCTCCTGATCGACGGCGTGGCCGTCGCGGACCCTGCCAGTGAGACCTATTACGGTATGGGACGCATGGCAAGCGGCATCGAGGTGCCCTTCAAGGGTGATGACTATTATGCAGAAAGAGATGTGCCTCACGGGGAATTGCGGATCAAACGGTATTATTCCTCAATTTTCCGTGAGTGGCGCCGGTTCTATCTGTATACACCTCCCGGATACGAAACCGACGCGGGCGTAACTTATCCAGTGCTCTACATTCTGCATGGCGGCGGCGAGGATGAACGGGGATGGGCAACCCAGGGAAGTACCGACCTGATTCTGGACAATCTAATCGCCGTACAAAAAGCCGAACCCATGCTGGTCGTCATGCCGGACGGCAATGTGAATTTTCCGGGATTTGGCGTGAATGCACTGAAAATGTTCGGGGCGGAACTGAAACAGTGCATCATCCCCTTTATCGAAACGAATTACCGGGTCAGGAACGGTTCCGAGAACAGGGCCCTTGCGGGTTTGTCCATGGGGGGATTACAGACCCTTTTCGTGGGAATCAACAACGTGGATCAGTTCGCGTATTTGGGTGTATTCAGCTCCGGCTGGATCATGCCCATGCAAAACGATCTGGCAGAAACGCAATACGCCATGATGCAAAATAATGTGGGCGTCATCAATGGCGGCTTGAAGCAGTTCTGGATCGCCATGGGCGGTAAAGAAGATATCGCTTACAACAATTGCCGGCTTATGCTGGCCAAATTCGATGAAATCGGTATCAGGTATACCTACAGCGAATATCCTGGTGGGCATACCTGGCCCGTGTGGAGAAACAATCTGTATCATTTTGCACAGACGCTTTTTAAATAGACGCGTTCTGTCATCATCACATAAATTTTGAGGGATCAAATGAAAAAGCTGATTTTGAACCTGATTTTCATCGCATATTCCATTTTCGGCCAAAGCCCGGAACTGGCAATGACGCCTCCCATGGGCTGGAATTCCTGGAACGCATTCGGTCTGGATATCAATTCGAAGATCGTCATGGCCGTGGCCGATTCCATGGTGGCCAAAGGCATGGCCGATGCCGGGTACGAATATATCGTCATCGATGATGGCTGGCAGATCGACCGGGACGAAAACGGGATTATTGTGGCCGATTCGACCCGTTTCCCGGAAGGCATCCGATTCCTGGCCGATTATATCCATTCGAAGGGCCTGAAATTCGGGATATATACCTGCTGCGGGACCAAAACATGCGGAGGGCGGCCCGGCAGTTTCGGTTATGAGACCATCGATGCGAAGACCTACGCGGAATGGGGCGTGGATTTCATCAAGGAAGACTGGTGCTTTACGGACGGGCTCGACACGCGCACGCAGTATCAGATTATGAGCGACGCCATCAGGGCCACCGGCAGGCCCATGTTGTTAAGCATTTGTGAATGGGGCGTCTCGAGTCCCTGGGAATGGGCCGAAGGCATCGGCATCATGTGGCGAACGACCAGCGACATTCAGGATTGTTTTGACTGTGTCAGGAACTGGGGCGGTGCAGGCTGGGTCCCGCTTCTTGAAAGGAATGTCAATCTGGCCCCGTTCGCAGGCCCGGGCCACTGGAATGATCCCGACATGCTCGAGGTGGGCAATCATGCCCTGACCCCGGTCGAATGCCGTGCACATTTTGCCATGTGGTGCATGCTGGCGGCTCCACTCATGGCCGGGAACAATATCAGCACCATGAACGATACGATCAGGGAAATCCTGACCGCTCCGGAGATTATTGCCGTCGATCAGGATCCGCTCGGCGTTCAGGGGACAAGGCTGAGGGATGATGCCGGGCTGCAGGTATGGCAGAAACCGCTTAGTGACGGTTCGGTCGCCGTGGCGCTGCTGAACCTGACGGATACCAAAACCCCGATGTTCGTGACCCTCGAAGAAATCGGTTTTAAAAAGGGAATTTCAAGCCGGGTGCGTGATTTATGGAATGGAAAGGATCTCGATGCTGTCGATGATGTTTTTAAAACCGAAGTCGAACCGCATGGCGTGATCGTGGTAAAAATAAAAGGAGAAAAGGCCCCTGTCTCGGTATTAAAATTCGGGCAATCGACTTTGGAAATCAACCGTGGCAATCACAGGATGCTGACGGTTTCAGTCATTCCCTCCAACGCGCCGGTTTCGGTCTCCGCATCCGATGAGGCGGTAGCCGCCGTGTCCATGGCCGGCGTGCATAACTACCGGGTGTCGGCAAATAAAGAAGGCCGCTGCACCATCCGGGCAATGGCAGCCGATGGTGCATTCAATGCATCGTGTGAGGTGAACGTTCTTCCCTCCGATATCCCGCCTCCCTGGAAATTCGATGAAATCCGGGACCACAAGGCGTCCGCTGTTTATCATGACGGTGTTTTCACCATCGAAGCCGGCGGTACGGATATCTGGAACGCAAGCGACCAGTTCGCTTTTGTTAACCGGGAAACCTCCGGGGATCTGTCCGTTTCCGCCCGGATTCTCTCCCAGACCGATCCGGATCCCTGGGCGAAAACCGGTCTGATGTTCAGAGAAACGCTCGATCACGACAGCAGATTCGTAATGCTGTGCATGACCCCGGGCAACGGCATTTCATTGCAGTGGCGCGAAAATACGGGCGGCTCGTGTGACAAAAAAGATTGTGGCACTACAGAATTGCCTGTCTGTTTCAGACTTTCCAGAAACGGTCACACATTCAGGGCCTTCAAATCGGAAGACGGAAAACAATGGGAGCTGCTGGGCGAAGTCACCCTGAAGCAATCGTTTTCCGGGAAATACCTGACGGGCCTGGAAGTGGTTTCGCACAGCAGTCATGCGATGAATATTTCCGAATTTGATCGGGTAAAAATTGAGCCGGTTGCCGAATAAGATCATGTGATACGGAATGCCTGTTTTGCAGATTGAGAGACTTTGAAATGAAGTTCAAATCCATTTTATTAAAATTCATTGTGTATGCGATTGCCGTTATATCGGTCATTGTAATCATTCTTTCAACAACAGGATTTCAGGTTCAGAAGAATGCAATGGAACATTTCTTCTCGCAGCACACGAAAATAGATTCCAGTCTGTTTGATGTGAGGCTGTCCAGGGAAGATATTGTCTATGATATCGATTATTTGATACAGACGATCGAAGCAGTGCATCCGGCGCCGTACAGCAGCATATCCAAAGAAAAATTTTATCTTTTCGCGGATTCTCTGAAAAACGCGGTTTCCGGTCTGACCCGGGAAGATTTATTTAATGCACTGGTCCCTCTGGTAAAATCTTTAGAGGACGGGCATACACAAATCAAGTTTCCGGAAATCTCATCCGGACAGGACAATAAAGCCATATTCGATCAAGCGCATCAAAATACCAGTGAGTTGATTTCTTATCAAAACCTGCAGCACGGGATTGGTTATCTTGTTGTCGGGGATTTCGCATCGGACAGAACGTTTTTTACAGCCGAAATTGACACTGCTTTCAAAACGATCCGAACGGATTCAATCCGGAATCTGATCATCGATATCAGAAACAACCCGGGAGGCGGCTCTGAACTGGCGGATGTCCTGGTTTCTCATATATATGACAAACCGTACAGATACAGTTCGATCATTCAGATTAAAAGAAGCGATCAGTACTACGAATATATGAAAAGATATTTTTCATGGTGGTTGCGGCCGTTTCTGGGTTTCATTAAAACCTTTCGCGATTATCGACAAACAACGGTCGGTGCAATTTATGTTGATGTCAAGGGAGTAAAACAGCCCGTCATTACGGATTGCCGGTTTGACGGGAATAAATTTCTGCTCATCAACGGACACACCGGTTCTACAGCGCTGGGCTTTGCCACTGTGTTTAAAGATTATGGAATAGGCACAGTCATCGGCGAACAAACCAAAGCAGCGGTCAACGGATTTGGCGATATATATGCTTTTGATCTGCCCAGAAGCGGATTATGGGTCTGGTGCTCGACAAAAAGATACATCCGGCCAAGCGGAGAATACACAGCCGGGGGATTGCGGCCGGATATTACCATTCCGGATACGGATGATGCAATCATGGTGCATACATTGAATTTAATCAAAAACAGGGAGCTGTTATGAAGAGACAGGCACTTGTTGTATTTTTGGCTGTTATTCTGACTGGCGGTTTGCTCGCGCAAACTTGGCAGAAAACCGATCGGGGCGCAAAGGCCAGTGCCGGCTCTGTCGATATCGAAATACGGTTTTATAATCCGTCCACGGTCAGAATCGTGAAATCACCCCAAGGCAGGCCCGTTGATAAGAAAAGCCTCTCGGTGATCGCCGCTCCGCAAAAAACCGCATTCAGTATCGGGCAGACGGGTGACGAACTTGTCCTGGAAAGTGAACGCGTCCTGGTGAGCCTGAACCTGAAAAACGGTCAGATCGCCTTCTCGACACCTGCTGGTGAGCCGCTTTTGAAGGATAAGGCGGCGGGTGCCGTGTTTACTGATTTCAACGATGCCGGTGTGAAAACCTTCAGTGTCAGTCAGTCGTTCGTTCTGGATAAAGACGAGGCCATTTACGGTTTGGGCATACAGCAGCAGGGGAAAATGGTGCAGCGCAGCCTGAAACTGCGCATGGTGCAGGGGAACACGGACGATTATATCCCGTTTTTTCTGTCGGTCAAGGGGTATGGACTGTTTTGGGACAATTATTCTCCCACGGTCTTTGAAGACAGCCCGGAAGGCACATCATTCAGATCGGATGTGGGTGAATGCATCGATTATTATTTTTTATACGGCAGCGATGCCGACGGCGTGATCGCACACATGCGCGGACTCACGGGCCAGGTCCCCATGTTTCCGCTGTGGACCTACGGCTATTTTCAGAGCAAGGAACGGTATAAAAGCCAGGACGAAACTGTCGATGTGGTGAAAAAATACCGAGAGCTGGGCGTCCCGCTGGACGGGATCATTCAGGACTGGCAGTACTGGGGCAACAATTACCTCTGGAATGCCATGGAGTTTCTCAATACAGAGTTTTATAATCCGCAAAAGATGGTGGATGACGTACACGGCCTGCACGCGCACATGTTGATTTCCATCTGGAACTCGTTCGGTCCCCATACCAAGCAATACAACGAATTGGAGAAAATAGGGGCTCTCATGGACTTCGTCACCTGGCCGGCATCAGGTTCACAAAAATGGCCGCCCAACATGGACTATCCTTCCGGTGTCCGGGTTTATGATCCGTACAATCCCGACGCGCGCGATATTTACTGGAAGTATCTGAACAATGGGATCTTTTCACTGGGCATGGACGGATGGTGGATCGATTCATCCGAGCCGGATCATCTGCAATTCAGGCCTTCCGATTTCGACAACAAAACAGCCCTGGGATCGTTCAGGAAGGTCCGGAATGCCTTTCCCCTGATGACCGTGGGCGGCGTATATGATCACCAGCGTGCCGCTACTTCCGAAAAACGTGTGTTCATCCTGACCCGGTCGGCCTTTGCAGGCCAGCAGCGCTACGGGGCCAATACCTGGACCGGCGACGTGGTAGCCTCCTGGGATGCGCTTCGGAACCAGATTTCTGGGGGACTGAACTTTTCACTCTGCGGCATCCCCTACTGGAACAGCGATATCGGCGGATTTTTCCTCTGGAATTTTCCGAAAAAACTGGACGATCCGGATTACCGTGAACTCTATGCCCGCTGGATGCAGTTCGGCGCTTTCTGCCCGATGATGCGATCGCACGGTACGGACGCCCCGCGTGAAATTTATCAGTTCGGACAACAGGGGGATCCTATTTACGATGCGATAGATAAGGCCATCAATCTGCGTTACCGGCTGCTGCCCTATATTTATTCGGTATCGTGGGATGTCACACACAATCAATCCACCATGACACGCGCCCTGGTCATGGATTTTCCTGACGACATGAAGGCGCTGGATATCAACGACGAATATATGTTCGGCAAATCGCTTCTGGTGTATCCGGTCACCCGGCCGATGTATTCGAAGGTCCGTATGTCGGGAGATGACACGACGCGTGTTGCAGATTTCAGCAGAATACAGAAGGAGGAAGTTTATCTGCCTGCAGGAACGGACTGGATCGATTTCTGGACAGGGGAGAAACAGGCAGGCGGTCAGGTCATTCAAAAAGAAACGCCGATAGACATCATGCCGTTGTTTGTCAGGGCAGGTTCCATCCTGCTCATTGGCCCCGTAGTGCAATACGCAGAAGAGAAAAAATGGAATCCTCTTGAAATACGGATCTATCCCGGTGCTGACGGCGAGATCGTCCTTTATGAGGATGAAAATGATAATTACAATTACGAGAAAGGATTGTATTCAACCATAGCATTCCGATGGGATGATGAAAAGCAGTCGGTGACCATCGGTGACCGAAAGGGCTCTTTTGCCGGTATGTTGACAGAGCGTATGTTTCATATTGTCAGGGTGTCCGCAGGCAAAGGAACAGGAATAGATTGGGTGGAAAAGGTTGATAAGATTGTCACCTATAAGGGGAAGCAGGTAGTCGTTCAATTGTAGAACCGCCGGTACCGGTTTCCGAGCCAGAGAATATATATATGAAATACTTATATGCTTCAATCGTGTTTTGTATTTTGAGCTGTATCGCGCTCAAAGCACGGGTAATTATTTCACCAAATGAATATATCAAAGTCGAGCTGACTCATAAAAAGTCATCCGGTGATACGCGTTACGGCCAGGTTTGGTTTAAAATTTTCTATAAACAGGGTCCGGAGTATGTGGAAGTATTGCATGGTTCACGTTTGGGCATATTCCGTCAGGACCAGCAATTTGTCGACGACCTCAACCTGATTCGGGAGTCCAAAACAAAAAAAATTCAAGATAAATACCGGATGATCAGCGGCAAGCGGAAGCATTGTGAAAACTTCGGGATAGAACAGGTGTTCAGTTACAGCAACTCCAATGGCCGGCCGTTGGATATTGTATTCAGGGTATATGACGACGGTGTCGCTTTCCGTTATGTTTTCCCCGATCATTCCGATGAGACAGTCAATATTGTCGGCGAGGCCACAACCTATCGGCTGCCGGACAGCACGTACCGATGGACACAGCCTTATCATGATGTCTATGAAGATTTTTTTCTGTTCAGCAGAACGGGGCAAAGTGACAGGAAGGGGCAGGAATGGGGTTTCCCGGCCTTGTTCAAATTGAACGGACAAGTGGTTTGGTGTCTGATTTCCGAAGCAGGTATGACAGAAAACAATTGCGGCACAAAACTGTGCAATCCGGATCATGCGAATGAATATCAGGTGCACTATCCCTCCCCAAGAGACAATTTCCCGCAAAACGGGGTCAGGGCCTTCCTGCCGTGGCGTTCGCAATGGCACACACTTATCATTGGAAAGTTGTCCGATATCGTGGAATCCACGCTGATTACGGATGTCAGCGAGCCGGATCAGTTGGAGGATACGGGCTGGATTCAACCGGGACCGGTTTCATGGATCTACTGGGCCCATAATCATGGGTCAAAAGATTTTCAAAAGGTTGTCGAATATGTGGATTTAGCCGATGAAATGCACTGGCCGTATGTGCTGATTGACTGGGAGTGGGATGTGATGAGCAATGGCGGAAACATCATCGATGCGGTTAACTATGCAAACAGCAGGGGGATCAAACCGCATATGTGGTATAATTCCGGTACCAGTTGGCTCGATCCGACACCGAACGATCGTTTATTGACCGCTGAGAAACGTGCGCGGGAATTCACATGGCTCAATGAAATCGGTGTATTTGGAATCAAAGTCGATTTTTTTGCAGGCGATCAGCAGGACATGATGACATATTATCTGGATATTTTAAAGGATGCGGCCAGGTATCGTCTGATGGTGAATTTTCACGGGGCCACGGTCCCGCGTGGCTGGGCCCGGACATATCCGAATCTGATGACGGTTGAAGCCGTATACGGAGCCGAGTGGTACAACAATCGCCCCACCCTGACCCACAAGGCGGCTGTGCACAATACAACGCTTCCTTTTACCCGTAATGTAATAGGTTCGATGGATTACACGCCGGTGACGTTTTCGAATTCGCAGCACCCGCATATCACATCCTATGGACATGAGCTTGCACTGGCAGTGGTTTTTGAATCGGGACTGCAGCACTTTGCGGACAGACCCTCGGCCTATCGTGCGTTGCCCCCTGAACCGAAAGCATTTTTAAAAATGGTTCCCGTTGCATGGGATGATACGAAATTAATCGACGGTTATCCGGGTGAAAAAGTAATCATGGCGAGGAAAAAAGGTGAACAATGGTTTGTCGGCGGTTTAAACGGCAGAGACGAAAATCAAACTTTGACTGTTCATTTTGACTTTCTGGGACCGGAGCTGTATCTTTTACAGCTGATCAGGGACGGAAATAATGACAGCTCTTTTAAAACCGAATCGATTCATGTACAGAATACGGATACTTTGGAAGTGGATTGTCTTCCCAGGGGCGGCTTTACAGGAATCCTGCAGAAAATGAACTGACTGAAATCATAAAATTGCTGAATGAGTAAATGAAATCCGGTATGAATAAATAGACAGTCAATGACAACGCATAAAAGGAAATCAGCAGGGGATCATATGAAGAATGCATTTATGTTGTTCGCAGGCCTTTTATTTCCAATTATTTTACAGACGCAGCCATTGCCCTATCAGAATCCAAATCTGAGTTCCGAACAGCGAGCAAAAGATTTGATATCCCGCCTGACACTGGAAGAAAAAGCCGCCCTGATGTGTGATGTCTCGGACGCGGTCCCGAGGCTGGGGATCCGGAATTTCAACTGGTGGAGCGAAGCCCTGCACGGCCTGGCCAATAATGACAATGTCACTGTTTTTCCCGAGCCCATCGGCATGGCCGCTTCATTCGATGATGAACTGGTGTACCGCATTTTCAATGCGGTTTCCGATGAAACACGCGCCAAGTATCATGAAGCCCTCCGGAACGGGCAGGGCAACAGGCGCTTCCTGAGCCTTTCGGTGTGGACTCCCAATGTCAACATTTTCCGGGATCCGCGCTGGGGACGCGGCCAGGAAACTTACGGCGAGGATCCCTATCTCATGTCGCGCATGGGCGTTTCTGTGGTGAAGGGGCTTCAGGGACCTGCCGATGCAAAATACCGCAAACTGCTGGCCTGCGCCAAGCATTATGCCGTGCATTCCGGGCCGGAGTGGAGCCGTCATGAAATCAACCTGAATGATGTGGATCCGCGTGACCTGTGGGAAACGTATCTTCCGGCATTCAAGGCATTGGTCCAGGAAGCCGATGTCCGTCAGGTGATGTGCGCCTATCAGCGGCTTGATGATGAACCCTGCTGCGGAAGCACACGGCTGCTGCAGACGATTCTGCGTGAACAGTGGGGATTTGAACACCTGGTAGTCTCGGATTGCGGGGCGATTGCCGATTTTTACACGAGCCATAAGGTGTCTTCCGATGCGGTTCATGCGGCTGCCAAAGGCGTGCTGGCTGGAACCGATGTGGAGTGTCAATGGGATAACCATACCTATAAAACGCTGCCTGAAGCAGTCGAAAGGGGGTTGATCACTGAAGATGAAATAGATGATCGGTTGATGCGTGTGCTGATCGGACGGTTTGATTTGGGTGACCTGGATGACGATGCGCAGGTACCCTGGGCAAATATTCCAGCATCGGTCATCAACAATGAGGAGCACAGGGAACTGGCCCTTGAAATGGCCCGTGAATCCATGACACTGCTCCAGAATAAAAACAAGTTGCTTCCCCTGGACAAAAACATCCGGAAGCTCGCGGTTATCGGTCCCAATGCGGACGATGAACCCATGTTATGGGGAAATTATAATGGGAAACCGGTACGGACCATCACCATTCTTGAAGGGATCACATCGAAACTTCCGCCCGGCCGAATCGTTTATGACAAGGCCTGCGATCTGGTCGAGGACAAAGTGACCGAATGTTACTTTTCGAAATGCCGGATTGACGGCAAAGCAGGATTTAAAGCCACCTACTGGAATAACATCGACTGCGAGGGCGAGGTGATTGCGACTCAGCAGATCGTCAATCCGATTAAACTGACCACTGCAGGGCAGCATGAATTTGCCCCCGGGGTCCGGCTCGAAGGCTTTTCGGCCCTGTATGAAACCGAGTTTACACCGTCCGAAAGCGAGCAAATCGTATTTAAATGCGGTGCGACCGGACATTTCGAACTGCAGGTAAACGGAGATCCGGTAATCAAATATGATAATTGGAGAACACTGCCTTCGAGGCATCCATTCACGGTCGAAGCTGGAAAACAATATAAAATTGAGATCCGTTATGCACAGTTGTACAACTGGCAGGCCAATATCGAGTTCAATTTCGGCAGGGAAGCCGATGTGGATTTTACCGATCTGGTCAACAAACTCGGGGACGTGGATGTGGTAATATTTGCTGGCGGGCTTTCGACAAATCTGGAAGGCGAGGAAATGCCGGTATCCTATCCCGGATTCAGGGGAGGCGACCGCACGGATATCGAACTTCCGTCCGTACAGCGTAATTGTCTGAAAACTCTGAAAAAGGCGGGTAAAAAGGTCATTTTTGTCAACTGCTCCGGCTCCGCCATTGCGCTGACTCCGGAAACAGAAAGCTGTGATGCCATTCTCCAGGCCTGGTATGGCGGCGAATCGGGCGGCCGGGCCGTCTCAGATGTGCTGTTCGGTGATTATAATCCGTCCGGAAAGTTGCCGGTTACTTTCTATAAGGACTCACAGCAGCTGCCTGATTTTGAAAACTATTCCATGAAGGGACGGACCTATCGTTACATGTCCGATCCGCTTTTTCCGTTCGGTTTTGGATTGAGCTACACCACTTTTGCCATCGGCGAAGCAAAATTCAATAAAACCGTGGTTAAAAACAACGAATCGATTGAACTCAGCATCCCGGTTCGCAACACGGGCAAATGCGATGGCACGGAAATTGTCCAGGTTTATTTGCGCAAGGTAAACGATCCCGATGGACCTCTTAAAACACTCAAGGGATTTCAGAGGGTCGCGGTGACTGCTGGAAAAATCGGTCAAGCCGTGATCAGCCTGCCGTACACATCGTTCGAGTTTTATGATCGGGAAAGCAGGGGAATGAAGGTAACAGCTGGTGAGTATGAGTTGCTGTATGGAAATAGTTCCGACAACAAAGATTTAAAGGTAGTGAGGATTACGATTCAATAAAAAAAAATTATAATAAGGAGTAAGACATGATCCTTGGGCAAAGTTTCAGAATAACAGCACTATTATTCGTTATTGTTGGCTTGAGTACGATAATTTCCTGTAAACAATCAGCTTCAACCCAAGCAATGAATCCTTCTGGTTTTGAAATAATGCGAGGAGTCAATCTCAGCCATTGGTTATCACAGGATTTCGGGTGGGAACCGAAATATGAATATATACAGGAAAAAGACATTCAATTTATAGAAAGTATCGGATATGACCATGTAAGGATTCC
>JAFGGN010000070.1 GCA_016930535.1 bacterium | reverse complement strand
CAATGTAAAAGAGTAAAAGTGTAGAAGAGTAGAAGGGGAAAAACAATTAACTAAAAGCCTTGCTATTTGTCGGGGATGGGCAGCGGGGCCCCATATACTCATACACCCATATACCCTTCCACCATTTTTCGCGGTCCGCGGTCCTGCTGTCAGCGGTCCGATTGTGTTTTGAATTTGGAATTTGTTGTTTGTGATTTATTTGAATTTTGGGATTTGATATTTGAAATTTTTCGCGGTCCGCTGTCTGCGGTCTTTTGGAGGGGCGAGGGGACCCATATACTCATATACACGTCTACCCTTATACTGCTTTTAAGCGGTCCGCAGTCTTTTTTACAAGGGCGTGCAGGGCCCCATATACTCATACACCCAAATACCCATACACCCATATCCCCTAACACGGCCTTTTGTCACAGAACCGCATTCACATTCATCTTTGTTTGTGTAAATCATCGGGACCACCGGACCGCTGTATGTAAGACGGATTGTTTTCAGGATCGAAGTTGGATAAAAGAGAGGGAGAGAGGCAAACGGGATGTGGAGTCAAAGATGCAGGTGCAGATGTTTACCCCTCTCCATTCAGGGAATAGGATGCAAGGGAATCAGGAAAATACCGGAATTCTTGATTGTTAAAAACGGAACTTCACCTGTCCGGAACTAAAACAATGAAATTTGCATCTGAGGTCTTCTCTTCGCCGGCAGTGAAATTCTCTTTTCATCGAACAATTTCGCCAGACAGGCATCGCAGATCCATTTTGTCCCTGAGTTGGAATGTCCCCACGAACCACATACCTGGCAGCGGATCGGGACTATACGGATCATGCGTTCTTTAAAAATGTCCAGGCTCATTGTTATTCCCCCGCATTATAGAGTTCATTGATACACCGGGCAACTGTCATGCCATGGGCAGTACCGTGCCTGGATACCTGTATATAGAAACAGTTAAACCCTTGATTTTTTTTCGGAGAGTCCACAGTCTGACAGTTTCTGAAGGATCCGGTATCCATGACAGCCCTTGTACCGTTTTACGACTTTTTTACCTGCCGGACATATAAAATTTCCCTGAATATTAAGGAGTGTGCCATCGGGTCTATAGGGTCTTTGGGTCATTGGGTCTTTGGGTCATTGGGTCGGAGCGTGAAACGGTGAGCCGGAGAAGATGAGAAACGGAGAACAAAAGAAATGATGAATATTGAATGTCGAATGCTGAATTTCGAAGGTTAAAACATAATATCAATTAATTACTTCATTATTCGAAATTCCATGTTCGATATTCGGAATTTTCTTTTCTCCGTTTCACCCCATCTCCGTCTCTCCGAAGCATTCACAGCCTGCCATACACGGTCTCTGTTTTGAATTTGGAATTTGCTGTTTGTAATTTATTTGTTTTCTGGGATATGTAATTTGTGATTTGCCGCGGTCTTTTGGAGGGTCAGGGGCGAGGGGACCCATATACTCATATACGCGTCTACCCTTATACTGCTTTTAAAGCGGTCCGCGAAGGCGCCGGTATCGTTCCTCTGAACCGATCAGGGCCGTTACTTCGATGGAGATTTTGCCGGCTCTTTCAATGATACGTCCTTCGGCAAACTTTTTATTTTCCACATACAGATCCACCGGATCGCCGTGCAGTTTATCGAGGTTCAGTACATCTCCGGGACCGAGATCCATTATTTTTTTCATCTGAATATGTGCCTGACCCAGTTCCGCGGATACGGGCAGTTCCGTTTCCATCCGGTCCAGTTCGCGCGTACTTCCTGCCTGCGGTGTCTGACGCATGACAGAACCCTGTTTAAAATCCTTCGGTTTACCTTTCGACCGGACCATTGCCCGTGATTCGCTCCAACTCTCCCTCCAGTTACGGATCAATCTCCTGCCGGGATTCAGCTTCACCTGCAGCAAAAACCGGTTCCCGCCAAACACATCGATAAACAGCGGGCTGTTTTCCGTATCCTCCGGCATGTCATCCAGACCGGCAGATGAACAGCAGGTGACATTCACGTCATTCCATGGCTGAGACAGGGTTGCGGTCAGAAATTCGCTGAATTTATTCGAAAATGCATGTGCATACGGTATCATGATGGTACTGAATCCATCCTTGCCCATGTCCCCGGCCAATAAACCGAAGGCATCGCATACGGCCTGTTTTTCCAGGCTGATCATCGCGGACTCCCGGTGACGGGGCCATTGAAACCGGACTATACATTCATCCGGCGGATTCTGCAGCAGTATTCTCCTGGCGTTGATCCGGAGCTGTATTCTGATACCCAGAAAATCCGAAATGATACGCCCTGTTTCCTGAAGCATTGCTGCCTGAAATTGCGAAGATGAATGGGGTCGTTGTCTGTGCATTTAATCCGTTTCCCATTAATTCACAATGGAAACGGGCAATGCATGTGCCAGAAATATACCGGTGAGCCTTGATAAATAAAACCTATAATTAATTGTTTATTATCACTTTAATATTTTGATAAAACCGGTGATGGCCGGAGTGATAATAAAAATCAGGTAGAATTTCACCAGCTGGTGTGTATTAAAGTTCTTTTACTGTCCGTCAGGTCTGGTCCACGACGCCGTACTCCCTGAGTTTGGTCCGGAGTGTCTTAATGGTAATTCCCAGGACCTTGGCGGCGTGTGTTTTATTGTAATTGTATTTTTTGTACGTTTTCAGAATAAGCTGTTTCTCTGCCTCGGCGATCGACGTGATTTCATTGAAATTTCCATCCTCTTCCAACAGGTCACGATGATCCTCCAGAAATACAAAATGTTCAGGCAGAAGGACTTCCCCCTTGTTTAAAATGACCGCCGTTTCCATACAATTTTCGAGTTCACGGACATTGCCTGGCCAGTCGTACTGGATCAAAAAATCCATGGTTTTATCCGACAGCGATTTTTTCTTATTGTATTTTTGATTGAATATCTGCAAAAAATGTTCGACATAAAACGGAACATCATCTTTGCGGTCCCTTAATGACAGAAGGGTTATGGTAACCACGTTGAGACGGAAAAACAAATCCTTCCGGAATGTGCCCCTCTTGACTTCCTCTTTCAGATTCCGGTTCGTTGTGGCGATTACACGCACATCCACATCCACCTGTTTTCCGCTTCCCACACGTTCGAACTGCTGATACTGAAGCGCGCGCAGAAGCTTTGCCTGAACCTGGAGACCCAGCTCGCCGATTTCATCAAGCAGCAATGTTCCCGTATCCGCCAGTTCGAATCGGCCCTTTGTTCTCTGTACGGCACCCGTGAAAGCACCTTTTTCATGCCCGAACAATTCACTCTCAAGCAGCGTGTCGGGCAATGCTGCACAATTGACCTTGATATAGGGCCTGTCTTTTCTCTGGCTCAGCTGATGGATGGCATTGGCCACGACTTCTTTCCCGCTGCCCGTTTCACCCATTATCAGAACCGTCGAATCAAGGGGACCCACCATATCGATCAATTCCCGGACTCTGGTTGAATAGGAACTTTTGCCGATGAAGGACTGCGTGACATTGCTCGAATTAAGCCGCTCCTTTAAATACTGATTTTCATCAACAAGGGACCGGTGTTCAAACACGCGATCTATGACAATTTCAAGCTCTTCGAGTTCGATGGGCTTCATAATATAATCGAAAGCTCCCTTTTTCATGGCTTCCACAGCATTGGTTACGGTTCCGTAGGCGGTGATGATAATCACTTCGGTCTTGGGGCTGAGCTTTTTGACCCGTGCAAGCAGTTCCAATCCATCCATTTTATCCATTTTCAGATCACTGATGATCAGATGATATTCCCGCTGTTTGATGGCATCCATGGCCTCGAGCCCGTTTTCACAGCTCTGAATGTCATAACCCTTTCGTTTCAGAACATCCCGGATAAAGCGCCGTATAATTGGATCATCTTCGACAACAAGTACTCTCCTGTCCGACATGATTCTCCCTCCTTATTTCGGCAATTTAATTGAAAATGTGGATCCCCTGCCGACTTCACTTTTAATATCGATTTCACCCCGGTGGAAATGAACAAAGTTACGGGCAACGGCCAGGCTCAGCCCCATACCGCGCGCTCGCGTGGTGAAAAACGGAACAAACAGCTGATTCAGCACCGCATCATCCATTCCGATACCCGAATCCGAAATACTGATGATCATTGCCCTGTCCCTGGCAGGTTTTGACTTCTTCCTCAGACGAATCACGATCTTTCCCCTGTCCTGAATGGCTTTTTCAGCATTGTCCATAATATCGAGCAGGACCTGTTCCATCAGTAACGGATCGATGTTCCACAACGGGACAGGCTTGCTGGTCACTGGCCTGAATTCAATCAATATCCTGTCCGGATCGGGTTGATTGTTTTTCTTGAAAATCTGGATGACATCCAGGATAAATTTATTTAAATCCACACTTTGAAAATGAGGCTGTACCGGTTTTGAAAACAGTTGAAATCGATTGACAATATGATTGATCTGATTGATCGAGGTCTTGATCGCATCGAGCGTGGCCTGCTGTTCTCCCGGATTCTGTGACTGCATCAGGAGATCGACATGACCCAGCAGGCCACCCAGCGGATTTCTGATTTCATGTGCGACCAGACCGGCCATATGGGCCAGTGAAGCCTGTGTTTTAAGCCGCTGCATCACCGCCTCAAGCTGCTTCAGCCTTTTCAGGTCGGTCATCACTTCCACCACGCCGCTCAGACGGCCCTGCTGATCGTACACCGGTGTCGTGCTGAACCGTACGGGAACCTTTTGCCCGGACCGGGTGATGATTTCCTTTTCCTGATGCAGTAACGCCTCTCCGTATTTCAGGGTATAACCAGGAGAAAAACGCTGTGTATAACGTGATCCGATCATATCCATATACTTTTTTCCGATTACGGAGTCCCGTGAATATTCTGTCAGAATTTCCGCGCCGCGATTGAACAGAACGATGCGCTCCCGGCTGTCAATGACAATCACGCCTTCCGTGATACTGTTCAGAATCGAATCTAAAAATTGCTGCAGCCGATGGGCTTTTTCCAGACGTGTTTCCAGCTCACCTGTTTTTATTGACAGCGATTTGTTCAACGTCTGTATTTCATTGCTCAAAGCCTGATACGAGGTCTCAAGATCGGTCATTTCTGAATGGAAATCAGCGAAGGCTTCGATGAAATGAAAATCAGGCGTTATCTTCTTTTTGCTTGACATCGCCTTTATCATTCATGAAATCAGTAATCTGCTGGATGAAGCTTGCAAAAATAGAACCAAATGACCTATTTAAAAGCGTTTTTTTGAATATATTTATTAAAGAATATAAAATATTGTTTATATTTAATTTATATGATATATGAAATTTGTGTTTTAGAGATCATTCAAAATATTTTATAAAGCGGAAGCGAATAATTGGTACTTTTTTATCCGGTTGGTAAATTTTTTAGCACCGTACCACATTTTTTCCCAGAGCGGATGACACGGCATTTCATCCCTATATTTTCACAAGATCACAGGGATATCCGCCTTTTCTGAATTCGCAGGTTTCCCAGAACTGGCAATGAAACGAACAGACGGACTGATTGTTATTTCCGGATGCAGGTTTAATTATCTCCTTCATCTGCCTGGACCGGTACGGGCGCCGCAGCAGCCTGGTGATAATAATGGTTGCGAGATCCCTGGAAGCCCTGCTTTTACTGTTATAACCGATAAAGGGCTGGCTTTTACACAGCGCATCATAGATCACCGGATCGTCATGAACGGCTCCCCAGTAATCAATATCCAGCGACAGGAGCTCGCCGGCAGCGGTTCTGACCGCCATACAGCTCTTTTCATCAGCGCTCGTACGAAGGCGGTTGACGATCATGGCCGGGTGAAAACGGCCCTGAAGGTTATAAATTTTTTCCGATGCAGCCGCATCCGTCAGCCGGATCTCGGTCAGCATATTTTCCACGTTGACATGACGGCTCTGGGCTCCCTCGCAGGCGTAACGCTTGATGATATCGAATACGCTTTCATGGGTTCGAAAAAGATGCATTAATCTGCGAAAATAGGCCTGTTTTATAAAATGGTAGGCTTCGAGTATACTCAGCGGATCCGGTGTTACCACAATTATACCCGAATTGGCCGCCAGAAAGAAATCGAGTACATGATAATTGGAACCGGCACCCAGGTCCATGATGACATAATCTGCAGGCAGCTGATGAATATGCCGGATCAATTTCAGTTTCTGTGTATATTGCAGATTGGCGGCGCCGAGATACCCGTTCATTCCCCGAATCAGGTTCAGATTTTCAAATCTCGGATGCGGCGTCATCAGCTCCTCAAGGTACCGTACTTTTTTTTGAATAAAATGAATACTGCTTTTCCGGACATGTTCCATGCCGAGAACACGGTGAAGATTGGCGCCACCGAGATCCGCATCAACCAGCACGACCTTCTTGTGCAGCATGGCCAGCCCCATTCCCAAAGAGGCCGCCAATACAGTTTTTCCGATTCCGCCTTTGCCGCCTCCCAGGGCCAGCACCCTGACTTTTTCCGTATTTTCCGTTGATTGCATCGACTGCCTGAGTTAAAATTCGATTACGGGATGATCGATACAGAAGAATAACGCAAATATAATACCGTTTTAAGTTGAAAAGATGGTAAAAAAAGTTTACCTTTGATTTTAAGAAAATATCCTATTTATCAAGGTGAAATAACTCCATGAAACCCCTACAGAAAGCGCTGTCCCGCTGGGAAAAAGTAAAGAACCAATCTGATTTAAATCATGCCAGTGCGCGGGATGTCCTTGATGAAATCGTTAAAATGTGCAAGAATAAAGAATTGGACCAGCTATCCCGTCAGATATGGCATCAAATTATCTACAAAACAGGAAAAACCACATTTTTACAAAGTCTGAATGATGCATCACTTCAATACCGCTGGGCAGAGATGACATTTCAGTTGATCCGGCATTCCCAGTATCACTTACGAATCCTCTTTGAACAGCAGACACGGGAACATCCGCGTAAAATATTATTCAGAGATTATAAAGGAACAACCTGTTCGCAATGGACCTATGAACAAATATACAGAAACATTCGTGAAATTGCCACCCTCTTTTTCATCCATGCTGAAAAATCGACGCCCCGTGTCGCCATCTGGGCTGAGAACAGTGTCGACAGCGCATGCTGTGATCTCGCCTGCCTCTGTTATGATATTCTGAACACACCCGTGAGCATTCATTTCGATGAATCCACGGTCATGGATATCTTCGAGGAATTGAAAATCAATATCGTGGTCACGGATTCACATGACAAGGCAAAGATACTGAACAGATTACAGAAGAAAACAGGAATCCCGTTAACCATCTTCCTGCTGGATCCTCTGATACAGTCTGATGACAGTCATTTTATTTTTCTCGGCACAGCCCAAAAACAGCTGCATGTCTCCGAGGTCGAGAAAACGCTGAAAAACAGAACCGTAAAACCACTCAACGAAATTGCGACGGTCATGTATACCTCGGGAACGACCGGTCAGGTCAAGGGAGTCTGTTTTTCCATGTACAATCTCATTACCAAACGTTTTGCCCGCGCAGCGGCACTGCCGAAGGTCGGGCAAAACGAGGTCATGATCTGCTATCTTCCGCTTTTCCACACATTCGGACGTTTTCTGGAACTTCTGGGTACAATTTACTGGGGCGGAACCTATGTCTTTCCGGGCAATCCCTCAATCGAAACCCTGCTTCAGCTTTTTCCGCAGGTCAATCCCACGGGATTTATCAGTATTCCTCTTCGCTGGGAACAACTGAAAGAAACATGCCTTGAAAAATTGGTGAACATACCGGATCCTGAAATACAGGAGGTCGCATTCCGCAACATCACGGGCAACCGGCTTCGCTGGGGATTATCGGCCGCAGGGCATTTGGACAGCAGTACGTTTCAGTTCTTTCAGAAACACGGGGTAGATCTCTGCAGCGGATTCGGCATGACCGAAGCCACAGGCGGCATCACCATGACGCCTCCGCTTCATTATGTGAAAAACACGCATGGTATCGCTCTTCCTGGCATTCATCTGGAATTAAACGCGAACAAAGAGCTGCTGATCAGCGGCCATTATGTGGCCCGTTACTTCGAAGAAATCGGTTTAAACGGCACGATCCCGTACCCGAAATCACCCAGATCCGATTTCTGGCTGGCCACCGGTGATGTCTTTAAAATCACGAAAGAAGGGTACTATCAGATTGTCGACCGTATCAAGGATATTTATAAAAATAACAAGGGACAGACTATCGCTCCCAAAAAAGTTGAAAACAAGTTCATCAATGTGCCGGGTATTCAATACACTTTTCTCGTCGGAGACGAAAAACCATACAATGTCCTCTTTATCATCCCGGATCTGAATGATCCTGTCATGAAATCCCTGCGCACCACGAATCAGTATCATGAATACTTTCACCAGATTGTGACTGCAGCGAATAAGGACCTCGCCCCTTATGAGCGGGTGATCAATTATGCGGTTCTGGACCGTGAATTCTCTTTAGATGAAAAAGAACTCACACCCAAAGGTTCGTTTAACCGGAAGGTGATCATCGATCATTTTGCTGAAACCATCAGCGAACTGTACCGCAGTGATTTCGTGGAAAAACCGGTTGGGACGTACAGGGTGCGCATACCCAGATGGTTTTACCGCGATCTGATCATTCTTGAAGACGATATCGTGTGTACAGGCAAAACATTAAAAAACAATCAGTCCGGTGAAAAACTGGTCATACAGAAAAATACAAAAACGGGATTTGTCCGTATCGGCCATCTTGAATACCGGATACAGGGGGAAATCATCGATCTTGGCCTGTTCGCGCGTCAGCCCCTGCTGTGGATGGGCAATCCTGCCCTCGTCGCTTTCTGCCCCATCAAGGAAGGATGGGACGTACCACTGAATCAGGTATCTTCCCATGTCTTTCTGCCCTGGAAACACCGAATGCAGATACGGAACGCGGAGGAATCCCAGGCCCACCGCATTCGGAACCATCGGCTTGCCCGGCTGCATGAGCAATTTTCAATGATACAATTTTCCAAAATTCCCGAAAACGGCGAACTTGTAGACAAGATCGGTAAAACACTGAAAAAGGCCCCGCCCTATCTCGCGGAAGTCATACGACGGCGTCTTGAATCACTGGCCCGGCACAGTGATGAAAGCATTCGATGCCATGCGTATAAAATACTGCTTCTCAATGAATCGGAACCTGATTTCGGTCAGACATTTCCCGCATTCATCAATTCCGGACTCACATTTCTGAATCAGGAAACGATTGAGGCAATCGCCTTCACCAAACTCGAGCAGCGCCGGCTTGAAGTGCTGAGACAGCGGCTCTTCATTTACAGACTGCAGCTGGACTGGCCCGTGAACAAGGCGACACGTCAGCAATTCGAGCATGTTTTTCAGCTGCTGGTCAGTTTTGTCGGTTATCACCCGGAGTTCTACAATACGGTGCGTGCTGAACTCGCCAGCTGGGTGCTTCACAGATCGGATCCCGTTCTTGCCAAGATCGCCGAAAAATACTTTACGCGGCTGTTCAAAAACTTCGAATCTCAGCTCGAGCAGGACACGCCGAAAACATCGAAAGCACAATGGGAAAACAAACTGGTTTTTGAAGATGGCATGTCGCAGATGGAAATCCAGCGCATCAATAAGGTCCTGATCGGAACCACCTTTTTGAAACAGTCCATCATGCTTGCATTTGACCAGAAAGACTTCAATATCAGCGATGTCTCCGGTCAGGGCATATGGATTTCACGGATTCAGTCCTCCCATGAATACCTGCTTTACCGTATGAGCATCAACACATTCGACAGCAAACATTTCGATCTGCAGCTCGTTCTGCGTGAACAGCTGCCAAGTGATACAGTCGCCGAAGCCGTGCACTGGCTGGAAGCAGTGGCCGGATATCCGTTCGGACCACCGGTGCTGCCGCGGCTGGGATGCTACCGGCCGGAACTTGGAGCACGTTCCATGGTATTCATGAACGAGATTTCAGTCTGGGGAAAAATCCGTCAGTTTTCGAGTATTCATTTTACCGGCGGTCCATTTCCAAAACAGGAAGGCTGGCGCAAACTGTTTGTCGAAGCCATGGCTGCATTTTATCGCGGATGGCGAAACAGCGGCAACCGTATTGTTCCAGGCGCTGTTTTTCCTCACAACGCCGTTGTCCCCGAACTGGATTTTCGTGAAGGGGCGACAATCCTGTCATTGATCGGATGGCAGGATTATACCGACCCGCTGACACTCGTTCGGCCCATGCTTCAGAATTTTTACCGCAAAACCGTGGCCCATTATCCCTGGTGCAAGGATCAGATTGAAATCGAATGGATTTTTGATGCATGCATTGAAGCATTGGGCATGCAATCCGCCCAGGAATTCTTTCAGCAATTGAAATCCAGACTGAAATCAGAACCGCTTCTGGAGTTCGGTGATCTTCCGTTACTGGATACGCTGAACGACTATCTGATAAAATTGAAGCGGTACTACTACAAACCGCTGGCCCTTCGAAACGCCGTCGAACGCTATCGCAATTGGGAAAAGATGAATCAGCTTGCCCCGTCTTCGGCACGTGAACAGACGGTAGTTGAATTTCATCAGCTGTACAGGCTGGACCGGTATCCGGAAATCGCGCGTTATTTCTACTACAGGGACACCTATTTTTCACACGCGAATCCCGATATTCGAATGGCCTTCGACCGGCTGCTGTCGATAATGAGCCGGCACATGGATCAGCCGGCCATCCAGCTTGTGGAATTGTCCGACCTGCAGTCCGTGATCGATGCAAAAACAGACCGGGATGTATTCAGCCGGATGGTGTTTCCGCGTCATCATCATCGCAGGAGAATGGATGTGCTGAAAATCGGTGAAAGTGAAATAGAACATGTGATCGTTCATTCCACGTTTACGGACAAAGTGGGTTCGACTTATACCATGCGTTCGCCCATCACACCGGCGGAGATCGGTCAGCTTTACCGGCTGTTCTTCAATGAAAAATATCCGAAAACCATCTCCGAACAGGACCAGCATTTCGTGGTCATCGATGCACATGAGCGTATCGTGGGCGGGATCTGTTATCAGATCCCCGAGGACAAAATCGCACAAATCGAAGGCACTGTTGTCAGCAGTCCGCTGAAGGACCGGGGCATTCACACAGCCATGATCGAGGATTTCTGCAACAGAATGGCCAGCAATAAAATTCAGCTGATCAAGGCCCCCCTGATCATGCAGCCGTTTTATGTAAAGAACGGCTTTTCCGTGGACAAACGGTGGGGAACACTCGTCAAATTTCTGACACCGGAACAAAACGTGGAAATTTAATTGAAACTCACCGCGGCCATATTGCGGCAGTGAACCGGATTCCCTGTATCCCGCATAAGGAGAATATCATGATAATAAAATGGATTGCCATGCTGCTGGTCATGTCCGTTCCGGCAACCGCACAAAAGTTCGAGGGACTGGCCCTCACACCTCCCATGGGCTGGAACAGCTGGAATACGTTCGAGGTGCATATCAACGAGGATTTAATCAAAGAAACTGCGGATATTTTGGTGATGAGCGGTATGAAAGACGCCGGATACCGGTACATTGTCGTGGATGACGGCTGGGAAGCCCCGGAACGGGATATCAACGGCGATCTGAATCCTGATCCCGGAAAATTCCCGGGAGGCATGAAGGCCCTGGCAGATTATATTCACAGCAAGGGATTGAAATTCGGCATTCACAACTGTGCAGGCAATACCACCTGCAACGGCCTGCCGGGCGGCCGGGGTCACGAATATCAGGATGCACGCCGGTACGCCTCCTGGGGCGTGGATTATCTTAAATATGACTGGTGCGATCACGGAACCGCCGATGCCAGGGAAACCTACAAAACCATGAGCGATGCCCTGTTCGCGGCTGGCCGGCCCATTATATTCAGTTTATGCGAATGGGGCAACAATCAGCCCTGGCTCTGGGCCGGGGACATCGGCCATTTGTGGAGAACAACGGGCGACATCACCGACTGTTACAATTGCCAGGGTGAATACGACCTGGGGCTTCGATTCATTATACAGCTTCAGGACGGTTTGGAAAAATATGCGGGGCCCGATCACTGGAACGATCCGGACATGCTGGAGACCGGCAATCCGGGACTGACACTCCCTGAATCGAGGTCCAATTTCAGCATCTGGTGCGTGCTTGCTGCACCGCTCATGGCCGGCAACGATCTCAGGAAAATGACGCCCGAGATACTGGACATCCTGACCAACAGAGAAGCCATTGCGATCAACCAGGATCCTCTGGGGAAACAGGCCTATAAATACATGGATCATCCGGGCAAGCAAATCTGGGTCAAGGAAATGACAAACAGGCGATGGGCAATCTGCTATCACAATTCTTCGGACCAGACCGTCACTCTCAGGATCAACTGGAGGCATTTCGGCTTTCTCGAAGGCGAATATGAAATATTCGATGTCTGGCAGGATAAAAGTATCGGAACGACTTCCAGAAACAGAAACATGGACATTGCCAGTCACGATGTCATACTTTTGAAGCTGCATCCGCTAAAATAAGGATCGGCTGCAGAAATCCGTTGTACGGAATTCATGGTATACGGGCCTGTCAGCACTCCCTGCCCGCTCCGGACAGTCGTTTCCTTCAGCACTGAATTATCCCGTGGCATCCATGCGGCTTTTTTTCATGACCGGTTCGAGCTTCAGCTTCAGGTCTGCTGGATCCAGGTACCGGATCAGAAGGATTTTTCGGTTGCCCGCGACCATGGCGGACAAGGCTGCGCCGGATGTGTCATGATAAAGGGCAATGACGGGCAATCCGGCCGACAGCGCCATCCCGATTTCCAGGCCGACCCCGGTAGAAGGCACCGTGACTTCGGCCACCAGTATATCCGCCTGCCCCATCCAGGCTGCATCCCGCTCATAAATTTCGGTCTCTGACAATGATTCTTCCTGTTCAAGCAGATCCTCATCACCTACATGACGGGTCAGGACGCGGCCATGTTCATCCAGCATGCCGATAATCGATCGATAATCCGCTGCCATTGGGCGTCCGCTGCGTATGGAACCGGCAAAATAAATGTTCATTCAGGCTCCGGATCCGGGCATATCCCGAACGTCTGTTTTTTTTCAGCCACGATTTGCACAAAAGTGGCAAACCAGGGCAGACAACGGTTGAACAGCCGGGCACAGTGCGAATCACCACATCTGGAATTGAACTCCAGAACACCGCATCCCGCTGCGCGGAACCAGTTCCGGAAAAGAACCGGACAGTTCATCTGAATGGCATCATCATCCGGTTGCTCGAAGACGAATCGTCCGTTCTCCATGAGCGGAACCATATAATAAAATGTGCCTGGTTTTCGAAAAAAACCTGTGATTGTCCATCCGAGAGCCCGCAGGATAAACACAAGACATTGCCATGGATTTCTGAACTGCCAGAACCGGGATGCTCCGCCGGCAAGACGGATCAGGCCGAGAACGCCCCGATGAGGACCGGACATGTTGGGAGCCATGATAATCAGCCTTCCCCCCGGTTTCAGAATGCGCAGCATCTCGGTTAAAATCCGGTCCGCATCGGACAAATGTTCGAACATGCACAGAGAAGCGGCGGTATCGAACGAACTATCCTCGAAGGGAAGGGAACGGCCATCGTAGGAAATCAGCCGGATATCCGAACCGGAAACCGCATTCCGGTATTCCCTGAGTTTGTCGGGACTGAATAAATCGCATCCTGTGGTCTGAAAGCCCAGCGCATGAATGACACTCGGAGAACGGTAAGTGCCGCATCCGAGATCAAGGACCTTTCCGTTTTCGGGCGTATAGCGCCGGATCACTTCCGCATACTTCCCGTAATCCGTCTCCGGTCTGTCCATCAGTCCGTAATTATCAGGGCGCGCGAGATAAAATTCCTTTAGAACCGACGTCAGCGAATCCAATTCATCCTGCCGTCGTACAAGCTGTGGAATCAATGCCATATCCTTTCAGGCGCTTATTTATGAAGCCGGAATGTCAATTTAAGAAATTAATTGCTGTGGCACAACAAGATTGAAGTTCCCCGCCGCAAGCAGCAGGGAATGCGCTCGCTGTTCAGATGCAACCCAACAGAATTCTGCTGCAGAATATATGAGGGCGATACTGATTTTACCCGCAGTCTGCCGGTCATTCCGCAGGCAGATACAGGCAGGTATGAAACTCCTTTTTATCGGCAGCGATGGTCTCGACCGCACCGCCATGCGCATGGAGGATTTGCTGAACGGCAGCCAGTCTCAGCGTGAATTCCCTGAAATCCGGTTCCTTGATTTCGAACGGATCCTGCGGATTGAAAGTGGCCCGGCCATCGGGAATGCCGTTGTCCATGATATCGATTTTATGATAATTATCCGAAATTTCGGCCTCGATCCGATCTCTCAGGTGTTCCGGCAATGCGCAGGTCTCCCTGGTAATCCGGACGAATCCTTTACTGTTCATGGCCTCGTAACAGTTCATGAACACGTTCAGTAAAGCCAGATGCATCAATCCGGGGATAACCCCGATCGTTTCAGGCGATTGTGCAATATCCACGTTAAAACCGATAAGGCCGCTGACGCCGTCCTGCATAATCTCAACCACATCATCGACCCAGGCACGGATATTCAGCGGCTTCGTTTCAGATGAAAAGGAGCCGGACATGGACAGCCAGCCTTCCATCACTTCATCAAGGCCGTCCTTGTATCCCTCTTTCGCGCTTTCGATGAGAAGCTGGCCTGCGTTTCTCAACGGCAGCATCGGATGCAGATGATAAAACATACTTTTCAACCGCAGGTTCTGACGCTGGAAATGCCGCATTTCGAGCTGATTCTGGACACGTGTGGAAATTTCCACAAGATTGAAGGGTTTGGTAATATAGTCCACGGCACCTAGTTCAAATCCCTTGACCTTGTCTTCCACATCTGTTTTGGCGGTCAGAAACATCACAGGAATGTCCCGGGTTTGTTCTTCGGCCTTCAGCAGTTCACAAACCTCATAGCCGTCCGTACCGGGCATCATGATATCGAGCAGAATAAGATCCGGTTTATACTGAATCGCAGCCTTGAATCCTTCAAAGCCATCCTCCGCGGTCAGCACCCTGTATCCCTGTTTCTCAAGATGATGCGTTAAGAGACGTATATTGGCCGGTGTGTCATCCACCGTCAGAATGGTCATATCTTCGGGTTTCATTTTCCTCCGTTCAGATCGCCATAAGCTTTGACCAGCTCATCCTTCAATGTCGCTATGGTTTCCCATTCACCGGCTTTACCGGCATCTTCGATGGCTGCTCCGATCTTTGAAAACTCCGGGAATCCGTACGAACCGCCGGTTCCCTTCAGCGAATGTCCAAAGCGCACCACCTCATCCTGAACCTGATCCTCGACATCCGTAAGAAACTTTTTCATGCGTACGCCCAGATCCTCGATGAAAAACTGGGTCAGCTCCGCCATGATTTCATCCTCTTCGGCCGCGGCTTTATCTTTATCGGATTTCCGGGGCTGCTCCTGAACTGCGAGATACTTCTGCAGCATGGCATCCAGGGCCTCACGATTGACCGGTTTTGAAAGATAATCCGTACATCCGGCTTCAAGCGTTTTTGTGCGGTGCTCCTTCATGGCATGGGCGGTCAACGCGATAATCACCAGATCCCTGTATTTTTCCTGTTCCCTTATTTTCCGGGTTGCCGTAAAACCGTCCATAACGGGCATTTCCATATCCATCAAAATGATATCATACGTTTTCTTGCCGAGCCAGTCCATAACCTCCTGTCCTGTTTTGGCCAGATCCGCGTTGTATCCAAGACGGTTTAAAATATGCCGCATCAGTTTCTGACCGGACGGATCGTCTTCGGCCAGAAGAATGCGGCCCGTGGCCTTGGTATCCTGAACCGTTTCGCTGCGCTCGATCATGATTTTCTGATCCACAAGGTCCTTCAGCTGATTGAGCAGCGTATCGGGTGTTTCCTCGGTTTTCTGAAGAAGCAGCTCATAATGATGACTCAGTCTGGACCTGTCCTTGGCCGTCAGTTTCTTCCCCGTATAGATGACCACTGGAATATTCTGTGTCTTTTTGGACTTCTTCAGTTTGGCCAGCACGTCAAATCCATCCACACCGGGCATCAGGAGGTCCAGGATCACCAGGGCGATATTATCACTGCGCTCGATATAATCGATAGCGGGACGGCCGTTGTCAAACGTTTTGACCTGAATCCCCTCACGTGCCAGCATACGTTCGAACAGAACCAGAACCGTCCGGTCATCGTCGACCACCAGAACTTCCTTGTCCTTGGTTTCGGGCATTCCGATAAACCGGTGCAGGGTTTCCAGGATGGCCTTCTCTTTGGCCGGCTTTTCGACATATTCCACCGCGCCCAGACTGAAAGCCTTCTTCTGATTGGACAGAACGGAACAGACAATCACCGGAATATTTTTGGTCAGGTTTCCGGACTTCAGGTTCCGCAACACCTCCCAGCCGTCCATCTTCCCGGGCAGCAGGATTTCAAGTATGATTGCACTCGGACGATAGAATTTTGCCTTCAGAAGTCCGTCTTCTCCGGTATTGGCGGATTCAACCTTATACCCATCCCGCTCAAGATACCGGCGGAGCAGGGCCGTGGTGCTGGCATTGTCCTCGATGATCAGCACCTTGGGCTGTGTTCCGTCAGTCGGCATGCCGATTTTATCCTTTACATGACTGAGTATATCTGCCTCGGACATGCTTGCAGGAATTTCATGCTCCTCAGGAATCCCATGGACATCTTGCCGTTTCCTGCCGGATGATGCTTCCAGTTCCGCTTCGGTCTGTATGATTTTTACAGGCAGCGTGAATGAAAATGTACTGCCCTTCCCTTCTTCGGATTCGAACCAGATATGGCCGCCCATCAGTTCGACCATCTGCTTGCACAGGGTCAGGCCCAGTCCCGTTCCGCCGAACCGGCGCGTAATCGAGGCATCCGCCTGGGTAAATGATTCGAAAATGGCGGCATGTTTATCTTTGGGAATACCCACACCCGTATCGATGATATGTGCAGTCAATTCGCCCATCTTGCCTTTTTTCTGCGCCACGGATACTTCCATCTGAACACTGCCCTCTTCGGTAAACTTGACGGCATTTCCGAGCAGGTTCACAAGAATCTGGCGTATTTTAAGCCGGTCGCTTTCTATGGGCGGTAAATGCTTGGGATTGGTGGTACAGTTGAATGCCAGGCCCTTGTCGAGCACACGGGGCCGGATAAGCTGCGACACATTATCGACAAGTTCATGCAGTTCAAAGTCCACGATATCCACATCCATCCGGCCGGTTTCGACCTTGGCCAGATCGAGGATCTGATTGATGATGTGCAGCAGCTCTTCACCGTTTATCTTGATGGTACGTACAAAATCAGCCAGATCCTCCGGCAGATTTTCCTGCAGCAGGAGGTCCGAAAACCCGATAATACTGTTCATGGGCGTGCGGATTTCATGACTCATATTGGCCAGGAACTCGCTCTTTGCCCTGCTTGCAGCCTGGGCCATTTCCGTATTTTTCTTTTCACTTTCATACAGACGGGCATTTTCGATGGCCATGGCGATCTGATCGGTCATGGTCTTGATCATGGCGATGTCTTTTTCATCGAAATCGTACAATTTCGGACTGATGAGATGCAGGATTCCGATCAGGTTGTCACCTTTTTTAATCGGCACGGCCAGTTCGGATTCGGATTCGGGGATCATGGATTTGAGGTCTTTGTCATTTTTAATATTGCGCGCGACCACGATTTCATCCTGCGAAACGGCCAGTCCCTCTATCCCCGTCTCAAGCGAATGCCGGAGTTTCTTGGATATTTTGTTCGTAAACGGGCCCTTCTGAGTCTGCAGATAGAGCTCCTGTTTTTCCTGATCGAGCAGCAGCAACATGACCTGCGCATGCTCATATTCTGAATGCAGGGCATCGACAACCAGCCGGCACAGCTCGTCGATTTCCAGCGTGGATGCCGCTTTCTTGGACACATCGTTGATCAGGGAAAGCTGACGGGTTCTGCGGCGCTCCTGCTGCATGAGCCTGGCGTTTTCAATGGCCACACCGATCTGCCCGGCAAGAATGGACAGAATACGCAGATGCGCATCTGTAAACTGATGCAGCCCGGATTTCAAAAGCGCGATGACACCCAGGGTCTGATCCTCGTATTGCATGGGAACCGCAAGCATCGATTCCTTGGGCGGCTGTTTTCCCGAGGTGAAATGGGACTTGGGATGTTTGGACACATCACTGACCATCTCGGCCTTGCCTTTGGCAAACGCCAGACCGATGATGCCCTCCCCCACCACGAGCTTCAAATCCTCAATGACTTCACTGTCCGTCGGATCGACTTTATCCTTGCCGTAATACAGGGGAATCAGGAATTGGCCGTCATCGTCGACACGATAAATGCGGCATTCCCCATAATCGATCAGCCGCTTGACACCGATAGCCACCGCTTCGGCCACTTCCTCCGGATTCAATGACCGGTTCAGTTTTTCAGAGACTTCATTGATGGTTTCAATCGTCTCCAGCGCCTTGCGAAGTTCCTTGTTGGCCTGTTCGAGTTCCTGATTGCGCTGAACAGCATTCTCGAACGTCGAAAACAGCAAATCCAGAATCTGCATCCGGTCCGAAGTAATAAAATGCTTCTGTCCGGCAAAGAATATTTCAATGCCCATTTCTGTTATGGCATTCCTGCGCAGTTCCTGGTTTGCGAGAATGTACTGTATCCGGGAAATTAAAAACTGTTCGCTGTACGGTTTGGTTACGAAGTTATCGGCGCCGCTCAATAGTCCCCTGATCACGTCGCGGGGATCCACGAGCTGTGTAAGCAAGATAACAGGCACATATTTCAGGTTTGTGTCAGCCCTGATCTGGCGGCACAATTCATATCCGTCTATCTCCGGCATCAGAATATCGCTGATCACGATGGTCGGTTTGTGTGTTTTCATGTATTCGAGCGCATCTTTACCATCTTTGGCCACCGTGACCGCATAATCATGCTGCATGAGTATATGTTTGAGATGCAATGCCTGCGTCGCGCTGTCTTCAACGACAAGAATTTCCACGCCAATATTTTTCGGTCTCTGCTGCTTTACCACCATATACTTCCTTTTTATAATCAAAATTTTATTGTCGTCCGGACGAATCCGGCGTATGAGTGTTTCATCCGTTTTTTCTCAGGAGTCAATCATGCTTACCGGACTGGGCGACCAGCTCTGTCAGTTTTTTAGGCACCTGCGAGCAACCAAGCACATACGTGGCACCGCCCAATTTGATGGCCTCGCCGGGCATGCCATGCACTACCGAACTTTCCTTATCCTGGGCGATGGTGATTGCACCGCGGTCCCGAAGTGCCTTGAGTTCATCGGCGCCGTCACGGCCCATACCGGTAAGCAGGACACCAATCACCTGCTTTCCATAGGTCTTCAATGCAGACTGAAATAAATGGGAAACGGCCGGACACAGCGTATATTCACCCCGCCCTTCCGTCAGCTGTACGCGTCCGGAAGCGCTGATTCCCATCTGGAATCCATCCGGAGCCAGGTACACTTTGCTGGGCTCCACCAGTTCGTCTTTCTGTGCAATATGAACCTGCAGGTTGGTCGTACGGCTCAGCCACTCACCAAGACCGTTTAAAAATCCCGGGGCAATATGCTGTACGATCATGATCGGCAGCGGGAAATCGTTTGGCAGGCCGGCCAGAATATTCTGGAGCACCATCGGACCGCCTGTCGATGATCCCATCACGACCAGTTTGTATTCCAGGTCCTTCGGAACCTCTTCTGCAACCTTGACCGGTGCGGCCGCAGGTTTTTTGGTTCTGCTTTTCGACCATCGCCGCACCACCTTGACACCTGCCATCAGTTTGATCGTCTGCAGTAACTCCCTGACAGAGGCTTCTGAATCAGGATGTCCCATGCCCCTCGGTTTTTCCAGTGCGGCGACTGCGCCGGCTTCCATGGTCCGGAACGTTTTATCCACTTCCTCCGGATTCCAGCTGGCACTGCAGATGACTATGGGCACCGGGTTGGTTTCCATGATCTGCCTGGTCGCCTCAAACCCATCCATCTTCGGCATGTGAATATCCATGGTCACCACATCCGGTTTGTTCAGCTCGACCATTCTCACGGCTTCCTCACCATTCTCAGCTATACCTATCACTTCAATATCAGGATCAGAATTCAATACATATTGCAAATAGCCGCGAACCACGGGTGAATCTTCTGTAATCAGTACTTTTATCATTGATCGTACTCCGCCCGGTTATATGAGTTTTCGAATTACATCCAGTAAATTACTCTGATCAAAACTTCGCTTGACGATATAGGCATTCGCGCCCACATCGATTCCTCTTTCCCGGTCTTCCCTTGATTCCAGAGCGGTTACAAGAATCACCGGCAAATCGGCTGTCCGGTTATCTGCCCGGATACTTGCAACGAGATCAAAACCATTCATACGCGGCATCTCGATATCCGATACGACCAGATCAAATTCTTCCGCTCGGGCTGCAGTCAGGGCATCCACGCCATCGACGGTTGTTTTGACGCGGTAGCCTGCAGATTCCAGAATATTTTTAAGCAACGTTCGCGATGTGATAGAATCTTCAGCAACCAGGATGGATTTCTTTTCCAATTTTGCTTCCTCCGTTTTTGATACACGCGTCGGGGCAAGGTTCAGCCTGGCGGCAGACTGAATCAGATCCGCTACATTCAGAATTGTGACTACTTTACCCGTTCCCAGAATGGTCGCCCCCGCTATATTGCGAACACGGGAAAGTTGCTTTCCCAAACTCTTGACAAGGACTTCCTGCTCACTGATAATCCGGTCGATAATGAATATGACCTGTTTGTCCCCCGAATTGAGCAGCATGCCTTGATGAAATTCAACTTGTTGAAGTGTCTGATTTTTCTTGGGTACATTCAACACATCACCCAGATGGGCCAATGCGAGTGGTTTGCCGTCTATGGTGACTGTTTCCCTGTTCTCGACGGTCTTTATTTCATCCACGGCAATCCGGAGCACACGTTCCACGTTCACGGTCGGTATGACAAACACCTGTCCATATACTTCGATCATGATCCCGCGAAAAGTGGCCAGTGTAACCGGAAGCAGGATTTTAAACGTCGTACCCAGGCCGACTTCACTCTCGAGAGTGAGTGTACCGCCCAGTTTAATCACTTTCTCCCGGACAATGGACATACCCAGACCGCGTCCCGAAATATCCGTGATAATGGGGCTCGTCGAGACATCCGACTGAAAGATCAGCATGCGGCTGTCTTCATCGCTCATTGCAGCCGCATCGGCCTCTGAAAGCAATCCTTTCTTTATGGCAACCTTGCGCACTTTTTCCGGATCAATACCTCTTCCGTCGTCATTGATCAGTATTTCGACTTTGTTGCCGCTTTGCTGAGAGATGGATATCGAAATGGTGCCGGTCGCCGGTTTCCCGTTTTTATTTCTTTCCCCGGGTTTTTCCAATCCATGGTCCACGCAGTTGCGAAGCAGGTGAATAAATGGATCCTTGAGTTCCTCAAGTATCCGGCGATCGATCTCGATCGTGCTTCCACGTACAATCAGTTCGACATCTTTCCCCTGGTCACGAGAAAGATCCCTGACAACCTTGGGTAAAATCTTGAGCAGCGTGGAGAACGGCAGCATGAGCACCTTCTTCATATCCTCAAGCAGATTGTTCACCATACCGCCGAGCAGTCTCGCGTTGTTGTCCGATATGCGCGTGAGATCATTGACGCGGGAATCCAGTGATTTCAATTGCTCCTGGTTCCAAAGCAGAAAATCCACCAACACGCCGCCGTTGTTTCGCGATTGTTCCTTTTTCGCATCGGCGCCGTATTTGACCTGTGAGATTTCGGAATCGTATGATTCCCAGCGTTTCTTCCACTGTTCCAGTTCGGTTGAAAGCGCTCTTAAATCCTTGTTATGCTGTTCCGCGGTCAGTTTGGCAGCCAGCATCTCTTCCGCCTGCAGCAGCAATGAATCCAATTTGGCGGTCGCGATCCGGATGGTATCCGAAACAAGCGTCTTCTGAACCTCTATGGGCTGACTGACCGAAGCGGGCTCGGAAGCATTTTCCGTTTCCTGAGGCGGTTCGGGCTCTTTCGGAGGCGGAGACGCTTTCGCGGATTTGGGTTTCTCTTCCGGTGCCGGTTTGACTGTATTCCTGGCAGGAGGTTCCTTCTCAGGCTGTTCTATAATTTCAGGCTCATCCGCAGCCTGTGCCGCGGCTTCCGGAGACGGTTCAGCCGATCCGCCCTTTTCCTCCACTGCATGCAATTTGGACATGATCGCGGATATATCCGTGCTTTCGGGCGCATTGATCAGCTGATCGATAATATCGACAGCCTTTAAAAGTACATCGATCAAATCCGCCGTTTGCTCGATATTTCCGCGTTTCATCATTGAGAAAACAGATTCCATGGATTGGCATACCGTCTCGACGTCTCCCAGATTCACGGCCCGTGAAGCACCTTTCAGACTATGGGCTTCGCGATAAACGACTTCGACAATGCCTTTTCGCTCGTCGGGAGTTTTCACCTTTTCCAAATCGATTAATCCCGAAGAAATGGCTTTCAGGTGTTCCTCGGCCTCGATTTTGTACATCGAGAGAAGTTCTTTAAAAAATTCTTCTTCCTTACTGAGCATGAATTCTCCTGGAATACAGAACTGTCATTAATGCCTCATCTGGCCAATGTGACCACTTTGCCGTTAATATCATCAATGAGCATTGTAAGCTCGGTTTTATTGCCGGTCACCTTCCCGGATTCATCCAGTGTTCCAAGCAAATCGTTCAGACCTTCGACCGCCCGCTGAAGCATACTCAGCAGCTCCTCCGGCATAACCATTTTCTGACGTTTCAATACGCTGAAACATGTTTCCAACGATTGGCAAATGGGTTCGACATCGGCAAGACCGATCGTTCTGGCCGCGCCCTTCAGGCTGTGTGCGGACCTGTGAACCGTTTCAGATATTTCCACCTGTTCGTCCGAAGGTTCTATTTGAGCCAGTTTCGCAATACCATCGCGCATGGTCTGAATATGCTCTTCGCATTCGAGTTTGAACATGGATAATAATTCTTTAAAAAATTCCGGATCTAAAGACATGACTGCTCCTTGTGGATATAAAATTATACGATGTACTGTTCAACCAGTTGTTTGAGACGCTGACCAAGATCGTGAAGATCTCTGGATGCAGATTCCACCTGCTTGGTGGCGGTTACATTTTGCGTGCTGGCTTGTTTGATACTTTCCATCGCTGATACTACCTGATCCATGCCCACAAGCTGCTCCTGGCTCGACACGGAAATCTGCGTGGTAGCCTGAGCCGCCTCACCGACACTGTTCGCGAGGCGCTGAATGGATTCTCCGGCTTCCTTGGATTTTAACGCGCCGGCTTCGACTGCCTTGGAACCCTGTTCCGTGGTCATGACCGCACTGCTCGTGGATTTCTGAATATCATCCAGAATCTGCCTGACGCGCAGCGTGGCCTGCCGGGATTGTTCCGCAAGACTTTTGACTTCCTGTGCCACAACCGCAAAACCTTTGCCCTGCTCACCTGCCTTGGCCGCTTCGATCGATGCATTCACGGCGAGCAGGTTCGACTGTTCGGCCACATCTTCGACCGTCGCAATAATGCCGCCGATGGCCTGACCATGCTCGCTCAATTTCATAATGCTCTGTGCTATGGATTCCATTTGCTGCTCGATACGATGCATGCCCTCGATCGTTTCGTTTACGGATTTTTCTCCGGTTTGAGAAATCTGAACCGCTTTCTGTGCACTCTCAGAGACATGTTTCGCTTTTCGGTTGGAATCCAGAGCCGTCTGCCTGACCTCCTCGACCGTGGTGCTCGTTTCATTGGCGGCCGTCGCCGTTTCGGTGGCACTCGAGGCAATCTGGGTAACCGAAGCCGATATTTCACTGGCTGCGGTAGCCAATCCGTTGGCCGCGTCTTTAATCTGTGAGGTCATGTTGCGCAGTGTTTCGAGCATGCCTTTAAACGATTGCATCAAAACGCCGACTTCATCCTGCGAACTGAATTCATCCACGACCACGGTCAGATCGCCCTCGGCCACGCGCCCGACAACCCGAATCGCCGATTTGATCGGTTTTGTGACACTGACAATAATGAAATACGAAGCGATCACACTGATTAAAATGACGACCAGAACAAGCGTCGAGATTCCGCCCTTGGCTTTCCTGTTCAAATCAGACGCGCTGTTCAGATTGTCCTTCATGTTCTTTTTATCGCGCATATTGTTCATATTGAGCCGGCTCTTGATTTCATTGTACTTTTTTGTCATATTTTCCAGTTCCCAGATTATCTGTTCACCGGAATCGCCCTTGATCAGACGCTGGGAAATGTCCCTGGAAAGCGTATAATAATCCTTGACCATATTTTCAAGCTCAGCGAGCTCGATCTTCTGGTCAATCACTTCATTGTCGGTTTGCTCGCGGATAAAGTCCAGAAACGCCTGATAGTGCTTATCCGCCTGATTCAATTCCTCCGTGTCCTCGGCACCGACCGCATTCTGCAGGCTGTACTGAATTTTATCCAGTGTTTCGAGTAGATTCCTGCTTGTCTCCCAGGTCGGTACATATCCCTGCACAATTTTGCTCATCAACGCCTCGTTTGTATCAATGGCGTTTTTTGTCACGAAATACAAAATGACAAGTGCAGCCAAAACGATGACCGGAATGATGATCAGCTTCGTGGTGAGATTGAATTTAAACCGCATTTTTGACCCCTTTTTATAGTCACTTGTTTGAGTCGTTTTTCGCCATTTCAGGATCGGACTGACTGCGCCCGATTATATGTCCGTTTCTTCATGAACAATGATGTCTTCATCCTGCAGCATTTTCTGAACATCCAGGACAACCAATCCTTCATCGGTCACCCCATGCAGATACTTGGCACGGATTCCCGTCAATGTCGGCAAGGCAGGATGTATGTCTTTTCTGGGAAGACGGCGCACGCCGAGTATAAAATCCGACAGAATACCCAGTTCCATTTCACTCGTTTTAACGACAAGAACCCGGTTCAGATTGGACAGCCCTTTCACGGGCAAGTCAAAAAACCGGCGAATATCGATTACTGAGAGTATCCTTCCGCGCAGATTGATGATCCCCAGAACGAATGAGGGTGTTCCGGGAACAACCGTAAAATCCTTCATAGGATATACTTCATCGATATATGAAGATTCAATCGCATACTTTTCATAGGCCAGCACAAACTCAATGACCTCAATACTGTTTTCCTCAATACCATCGTCTGCCGGCACTTCCGACAGCTCTTTCGCGCGCTCCTTGAGAATACGGTTGATGTCTTTCTCTCTGGCCTTGTTCATGCCGGCATCTCCTTATTCATGGTCACGCGGATCAATTCACGCATTCTGCCCGCAGTAATACCGTCCGATTCCGGCAGCAGGTCTTCCTGTTCGTACTCACTGAGGATGTTCAGCGCATTTTCAAAATGCTTCTCCGCTTCGGCGAGTTTCCCCTGTTGTCTCTGTATGTTGCCGAGCATAAAATACGGGAGCACAAAATTGGGATTGAGATACAGGGCCCTTTTCAATGCGGTGATCGCCTTATCCGGTTCTCCCTGCTCCTGTAAAATAATCGCATGCAAATGATGAAAACTGGGATTCAGTTTGTCGGCATTCAGCGCTTTTTCACACCAGCTCAATGCATTGCTCAGTTCACCACGGTTGGCATATGCCTTGGCAAGCAGCGTAATTGCCTTGGTATGGACCTCCTGCTGTGTCACTGAATCAAGCAGCAGATCGATGACATTTTCATAATGGCCCTGCGCATACAGCTGAAGCGCTTCCTGGAAAATTTTCTCAAAATTTGCCTCGATGGTCTCCGGGGACGGCGGGGCCGGTGTTTCCTCCACGATTTCTTCCTGATTGGGCGGCTCTTCCGGAGCCATCTTAACGGGGGATTTCATGGGGAATTCATAGAGACTGACATTTTCATCCATATGACCGGAACCGGTGGAAAAACCTTCCTCGATCCGCGTATATCCATGAGATTCGAATGCGCCTTTCTTGTACAGAATCGCACCCGGGAAGTTGACAGTGATATACTGAGAATAGAAGATATGGGAAGTTTCGCTGGATGCCGTAATCAGCCACCCGTCATCCAGCAGCGCCTGGTGAAACCTTGAAATCACCTTCTCTACCTGCTTGGTTGAAAAATACATCAGTACATTACGGCAGAAAATAAGATCCATGGCGTTTGTGTCGTTGTATATCGACGGAAATGTATCCTCTACCAGATTCAGATACTGAAACTTGACCATCCGTTTATACTGAGGCAGGATTTTATAGAATCCATTCCCGCGATCCTGGAAATACTGTTCCTTGAGCCAGTAGGGCGTTCCGCGAAAAGACCATTCCCTGTAAACACCTTCCTGGGCTTTTTTGATGAAAATGGGATTGATATCGGTAGCCAGAATCGTGATGTTCCAGTTCTGAATATCGTGAATGAGGCGGTTGAGCAATATGGCCAGCGAATAGGCTTCTTCACCGGTGCAGCAGCCTGCACTCCAGATACGGATTCGTTTCTGATTCTGCCAGCGCGCCCGGATGAGTTTAGGCAGTATATGCTTTTCAAGAGCCTCAAAACTTTTCGGTTCCCTGAAGAAATAGGTTTCACCGACCGTCAGATGGCATGCAAGCACTTCAATCTGACTTTGTTTCAGCGGGTTTGACAGAAGCCAGCGGACACCTTCCTCCATATCCTCGAATCCGAACTCCGGCATGGCGGACCGGATGCCACGCAGCAGATCGAGCCATCGGTCCTTGGGGAAATAAAGACCCATATTCAGATTGACAAAATCACTGAGACGGGAAAGCAGCTCGTTGGGAATGCGCTTGTTGATTTGTGCATTGCTCATGTTGATTTCTTCTTTCCTGATGAGGGTTTTCTGGATTTCTTCGGACCGGGCGTTGCATCCATATCCTGTATGGCAGTATGGATTTCATGTACTTCATCGGCTGAAAGCAGTTTCTCGAGATCATGAACAAGAACCATGTTATCATCCTGTTTCAAAACGCCCGATAGATAGGGAATATGGGAAATGATATCGTCATGCTTGACAAAATGGTTTTCCGATATTTCAATGATGTCATGAACATTATCGACAAGAATGGCCACGGGGGTTTTATCCGTCTTTCCGACGATAAAATGCTGATCCGCATGAATCGGAGTTTCCGAGAGCCCGAATCTTTTCCGGATATTCACCACCGGAAGAACCCGACCCTGAATATTGATCACACCCAGAACAATATCGGGCGCATGCGGGAGCGGTGTCACTGCCACGGCCCGGGCGATCCGTTCCACGGAGGATAATTGCAGGGCGAAATATCTGTCATCAAGGGAAAATACCACACAATGTCTGTTTTCATCCATCGGAAAAAATTTCCTCCTCCAAAATCACGATGCCCTGAAGCAGGATGGAATCAGCCGACCGATCACATCTTTTCAAACAGGCTCTTCACCACTTCAATAACCTGGCGGACATCAAAGGGTTTGGTAATATAAGCCTCGGCTCTCGCCTCCTCGGCCAGTTCGATCTCCTTTTCGGCATCCTTGGCTGTCAGAAAAATTATCGGGACCTCGCTTAAAGGCTTATAAAACTTAATCAGCCGTGCAGCTGTCAGTCCATCCATCTGAGGCATCATCACGTCCAGAATGATTAAATCAGGTTGTTCCTTCTTGGCAATCTCGACACCTTCCAGTCCGTTTTCTGCTTCAATGGCAGTAAATCCCTCGCGTTCCAGAAAACGCCCCAGCAACTTCCGGATACCACTGTCATCATCAACAATGAGTACTTTGAATGACAACGTTCCCTCCTGTATAATAAAAACCTTTCATAGGTTTCAATATGAACAATTTGGGTTTCAAAAGGAAAAAATTACCCATTTAAATCAGCATTTTTCAATACGATATGAAAGTCGGCAAAAGCTGTGCCAATAAATCAAAAAAAATGAATGAACATTTAAATAATAATATTTATCGTATTATTTAAAATATGCTAAATTCAAAATCAAAAATCAAAGGGAAATATGCATGCAGTGAAGGGTGAAAAGGTAAATGGGTAAATGGGTAAATGGGTAAATGGGTATAAGAGTATATGGGTCCCCTCGCCCCTCCAAAAGACCGCAGACGGCGGACGGCTGACCGCGGTAAATCACAAATAGCAAATCCCAAAAATCAAATAAATTCCAAACAGCAAATTCAAAACACAATCGAACCGCTGACAGCAGGACCGCGGACCGCGAAAAATGGTGGAAGGGTATATGGGTATATGAGTATATGGGGCCCTGCTGCCCCTAGTAAAAAAGACGGTGGACCGCTTAAAAGCAGTATAAGGGTAGACGTGTATATGAGTATATGGGTCCCCTCGCCCCTCCAAAAGACCGCAGACGGCGGACGGCGAAAAATATCAAATAACAAATATCAAAAAACAAATAAATCACAAAGAACAAATTCTAAATTCCAAACACAATCGGACCGCGGACGGCAAAAGACAGTGAACCGGAGAAGCTATGAAACGTAGAATGAAAACCAATCTCGCTTTTTTCTCCGACTCTCCGTTTCTCCCATTCACCGTTTCACGTTCCGTCTGCACAGACCCGATGACCCAATGGACCCAACGACTCTAAGACCTAACAGACCCAATGGACCAATAAATGCAGGGAAAAGAATATCATTCATGATCTCCTTTTCCCTGCATGCTTTATTTCCTATTATGATTCCGAAACAGCCGTTTTGATTTTATCGAGAAAAACCTGTTCCGGAACGGCCCCTTCGATCACATGCTCTTCATTGATTACGATCCTCGGGACACCCATCACATTGTATTTCTGCGCCAGATGCGGAAATTCGGTAACCTCCACCACATCGGACTTGATATTGTCGTTTTCAATCGCAAATTGAAAGGCCGTCATGGCAGCCCTGGTGCAATACGGACATGTCGGTGTGACAAACACCTGAATATGAACGGGTTTCACGATGGTTTTCAATTCTGAGACAATCGTCTCCGGCAGATTGCTGTTTCCCTTGGAGAGCATCAGAATCAGCTGTAAAAAAGAGGCAAATTCATAACCCGAGGGAATACCATAGAACCGGACACCGGCATCCTTGTCTGCACGTACGACCGTTGCGGGTATTTTATCGATACCGTAGGAATCGACCAGCTCCTTGTCTGTCACAAAATTGGACACATTCAGCATCAGAAGCGGTGAAAGCTCCGCAACCTCCGTAAGCAGTGTTTCGGTCTCACGGCAGTACATGCAGGTTCCGGCAACCTGCTGGGTAAAATTGATCAGTTGAACGGCTTGATCCATCTGATCCAATTGGTTCTTTATCTGTTTCTTATCTTCATCCCGTAACATGATCGATCCTCCCTTTCCCTTAATGCAATCCGCAGGTTCCCGAGGAACAGCACGGGGAGGGCATAGCACAGCTTCCATCGGCGCATCCCGTCTGCGATGATGTTTTGCCATCAGACACGGCAAATGCGGACAGGAGTTTTTTCATTCGGGTACTTCCACATTCGCAAACCGGTTTCTGATCAGCACTGCGGAGTAATATTTCCGAACGTTTTCCACAGCTTTCACATTGATATTCGAACAGTGGCATGATGTTCTCCTTATACACTTGATGCGATCAGCGAACCCATAACCGCTCCATAAATAATGCTTGAAACAGGATTGCGCGTGATCGGGCAGGCACCGGTGGAGCACCCGACAAATCTGTAATAGAGAAAACCCAGCAGGCCTCCGATAAGGATACCGGTCAGAATACGGAGCAGTTGTTTGTTTTCAAGAATCGTCATGACAGCACCGCATCCAGTTTTTTGGCAATGGCTTCTTTGGGCACGGCACCGATAATCTGATCCACCGGCTTTCCATTCTTGAAAATAATCAGTGTCGGGATACTGATCACACCATATTCACCGGCAAGGTTGGCATTGTCTTCGGTGTTGACCTTACCTACCTTGGCTTTTCCGGAATACTGGACTGCAATTTCTTCCACCACAGGGCCGACCATTCGGCAGGGTCCGCACCATGTCGCCCAAAAATCGACCAGTACGGGTACATTCGATTCCAGCACTTCCTGGCTGAAATTGTTTTCATTGAGTTCCAATGTGTTTCCCATGTAGACGGGCTCCTTTCATTTATCTGTAAGTAATTTCAGTAATTTGATGACACGCGGATCTTTGATGCGATAACAAACCTGGTTGCCTTCCCTTTTCGCTTCGACGATATTCAGGTGCCGAAGCAGCGACAGGTGCTGAGAAATATTGGGTTGCGCCAGGCCGAGAATTTTTTCCATGACTTTCACACAGGGCTCCCGCTCACAGATCAGATCGACGATGTGGAGCCGGGTGGGATGCGCCAGCGCTTTCAGCAATTGCGCCCGGTCATCGTAATCCATATTGCTTTTCAGTCCGTTCATATCAGGATTCCTGCGATTCGATGATTTTTAATGCGTTTTCAGCGGCTACGGTACCGTCAGCTACAGCCGTCGTGATTTGCCGTATTTCCTTTTCACGCACATCTCCGACAGCAAAAACACCGGGAACCGAGGTTTTACAGTCTTCACCCGCTGTAACGAATCCCCATTGATTCAATTCAACCTGCCCTTTCAGGAAATCCGTATTGGGCTGCATGCCCACCCAGATAAACACACCGTCTGCCGGAATTTCAATGGAATCACCCGTGGCACGGTTCTTTGCGGTGACCGAAGCGACTTTCTGTTCTCCGTTGATGGACAGCACCTGATGGTTCAGATAAAATGTAAATTTCGGATGATTCCTGGCTCTTTCCTGAAGAATACGCTCCGCATTCAGATGATCCATAAATTCGATCAGATGGATGTGCCGAACGAAACGCGTCAGATACAGGCTCTCCTGAACGCCCGAGCTTCCGCCGCCGATGACGACCACGTCTTTATCTTTGAAAAACGGCCCGTCACAGGTGGCACAGTATGAAACGCCCCGTCCCTTGAATTCCTTTTCTCCGGGTACGTTCATCAGCTTGGGATCCGTTCCGGTGGAGATGATCACGGTTTTTGCGGTGACTGTCTTCCCGCTCACGACAATGCGCTTGGGACCGGCATTCAGATCCACGTCCTCGATGGTGCCGGACATGATCTCGAGACCGAATTTTCTGGCCTGGCTTTCCATGGCCATCATCAGGTCCGGGCCGGCAATACCGTCAGCAAAACCCGGATAATTCTCGATAAATTCCGTGCCGGCGACCTGGCCGCCCGGCATCAGCCGTTCGATCATTCCCACTTTAAGCTTGGCCCTTCCGGCATAGATACCGGCCGTGAGCCCGGCAGGCCCTCCCCCTATAATGAGAACATCAAATTCAGACATGGATAACGGATCCTTTCTTAATTCATATATTCGAATAATTGAATATACTATTTACTTTTGGAATTGTCAAGAACTTTTTTTGTTTTGAATGAAAAGAATAAAATTGTTGAGTAAAAGTGTAGCAGAGTAGAAGGGGAAAAACAATTAAGTAAAAGCCCTGCTATTTGTTGGGTATGGGCAGCGGAGCCCAATATACTCATATACCCATATACGCTTCTACCATTTTTCGCGGTCCGCGGTCCTGCCGTCAGCGGTCTTTTTTAACCCATACACCCATCAACTCATATACCCATATACCGCTTTAAAAATGCTGCTATGACGCTTTGCCCCTCACCTTGCTGCCACCGGAAACCGCCTGAATAAACCGCTCGGGTTCGATGGCGTACTTCAGGGCCGTGTCCCTGGTAATCGTCCCGTTTTTCATCATCCTGGCCAGACTTTCATCCAGTGTGATATTGCCCTGAGCCGCACTCGACTGCATGGCAGAAGGAATCTGATGGGTCTTTTTTTCACGAACCAGGTTCTTGATGGCGGCCGTGGCGATCATCACCTCAACTGCGGCACAACGCCCCGATCCGGCTGCTGTCGGAAGGAGACGCTGCGAAATAACACCCACGAGAGATCCCGCAAGCTGTGTCAGCACCTGATTCTGCTGATCACCGCTGAACACGTCGATCACACGGTTGATGGTATCCGGCGCGTTTCTTGTATGCAGTGTGGACATCACCAGATGGCCCGTTTCAGCAGCGGTCAGGGCCAGTGAGATTGTTTCAACATCACGCATTTCGCCCACGAGTATCACATCAGGATCCTCACGAAGCGCGCTTCTCAGGGCATTCGAGAACGACTTCGTGTGATTGCCGAGTTCACGCTGCTGGATGAGACAGCTCTTTTTGGGATGCGTGTACTCGATGGGATCTTCGATGGTAATGATGTGGGACTGCCGTTCCGTATTGATAAGATCGATCATCCCCGCCAATGTCGTGGATTTGCCATGTCCCGTCGGTCCCGTGACCAGGATCAGCCCTTCCAAGCGGTGAGCGAGGGAAACAACGCCTTCCGGCATGCCCAGTTCCTGAAGACTCCGTATGCGGTCGGGGATCACGCGGAAAGCCAGTCCGTAACCGTCCAGCTTCATAAACACATTGGTTCTGAAATGGGCCACGCTCTCGACCGTGTAACCGAAATCAAGCTCCTTTTCTTCCCGAAACCGCTCCATCTGGAAATCATCCAGAACCTGAACGATGATATCTTCCATGTCCTGTTTCGAAATCACTTTGTTTCCGATGGGCTGCATCTTGCCGTCCACACGGAAAAGGGGCGGATAGCCGCTGCTCAGATGGATATCCGAGGCAGAGCTCCGGTAGGCATGCGTCAGCAGTTGATTGATCTTATCGCGCGTAATCATGCATTATCCTTCAACAATGGTCGGTGTAATAAAAATCATCATATCCGTCTGTTTGTCCTCCAGGCTCGAATGCTGAAAAAATCTCCCGATCAGAGGCAGATTCCCCAGCAGCCATACTTTCTTGATGATTTTGATCTGTTGATTTTTGATCAGACCGCCGATGACGATGGTTTCGCCGTTTTTGATGCTGACTATACTGTTGACGGCCCGTTTCGTGGTCATGGGCGCCCTCTGCAGCCCGTATTCCACCCACTCCGAGATCTCTTCGATCACCGGATTGACATACATGACGATTTCCTTATTATGGCCCACATGCGGCGTCACGTTGAGCTGAACGTTGACTTCCTTGTATGAGAACGTGATGCGCTCCGACAGCGAACCCGAACTCTGCTGCACCTCGGGTATGGGCACCGTCGTTCCCACACTGATCGAGGACTCCTCGTCGTTCATGGCCAGTATCCTCGGATTGAGCCTCAGTGTGGCATCTGTCTTTTCCTTTAATACATCCAGAACCGCTGTATACTGGCTTGCAGTCAGCCGGCCCATTTTCCATGTTCCCTCGTACCATGCCGCATCATTGCCGTCGTAAACCTGCAGCATTTTATCATTGCCGCCCCCTGTCAGATTTTTCGAGTTCTGCAGGTAGGCACCCAGTGTTCTGTCCCAGTCAATGCCCAGGTTCTCCGAATAATTCGGCGCCACCTCCACGAGCTTGGATTCGATCATGATCTGTGTGGGCGGACGGTCCAGTTCCTGAATAATCGCGTCGATTTCCTGAATTTTTTCGGGACGGTCCGTGACGACCAGCATGCTCGAGCGGCGTATCCCCTGAACACCGACGCCGGCCGCCGACATGCGGTTGGTGCCGGACGTCGCAAAATCGAGAAATTCCGTGCTGAACACTTCGACAAGCGAATCGTCTGAGGCAACACGTTTCAACACCTTGACGACATTGTTGGCATCCGCATATCTCAGCCTGTACACCTTGGTCTGCATGCCGCCCTGGAACTGTATGCTGACCGGTTTCACGGTAATGATGTCATCCTTGACCAGATATTCCATATTGCGCGGATGCAGAATCCGTTCGATGGCCTGCCTTAAAGTCACATTTTGAAGGTTCATGGTGATGGTTCCGGATACCGTTTCGCCGACCACCATATTGATATTGTTGGTTTTTGCGATCAGGCGCAGGGCATCCTTGATCGACATCTCGTTGAATTCGAATGAAACCATTTTATCCCATGGAATATTGCTGTCTCTGCCGTCCGTGGTATTGGGCATGGTCCATACATCCGAAGATCTGTTCGAACTGTTCTGGTATGAACCGGCGGGCATGGCGCTGGCATTGGCTTCCTGAGCATAGAAATTGCCCTCTCCATATCCGGAACCCGTATCTTCTTCCCACATGGCCGGAGAGGCTTCCTGCGGCCGTAATATTTCTTCGGTCAGCGCCGCATCGGAGGCACCGACCGTACCGGAAATCACAAGATCCGATCCCTTTTTTGAGATCGTGTAAGCTGCATTGGATGCCAGATCCACATTGATTTTCAATACTTCCGGATTGTTATAATCCGTGCTGAGATTCACATTCCTGACAATTTCATTGTTCAGCATATAGTTATCGACAGGAGACATATTCGACACACCGGAAAAAAGCAGCGTGACCTGACGGTCCGATGTCTTGAAATATCCCAGCCAGTCAAAATCGGCGCTGAACTGAAACCGGGTCTCCGTTCCGGCGGTCTGCTTCTGTTCACTGACGGATATCAGCTCCACATATTGTCCTCCTCCGGATCCGGCTTTGGTGCTCTGCGAGAGCAGGCGCGGATCGTTCAGACCGACTACCACGGTATTGGAGCGCCGTATCACGGCCACCGGGTAGGCCTCGCTGCACTGCATGCTGGATTTGAATACAAGCGGATTCCGGCTGACCTGCTCGACAGTCAACGCGCATTGCCCGTCACCCAGGGTCAGTCGCTGACCGTCCTTGTCTTTGGCATCCCCGTTGAAATAAATGGAAACCTGCCCATTTTTCGGCTGGGAAATGCTCAACCATCGGGCATTTTCGTCAAAGACGAAGGCGGCCCAATACCGGGAGCCTTCATGCCCGCGCTTCAGGGAAACCAGACTGGGAGCGGCCTGAACCTGTGCCAGCTGCAGCAACAGGGCCGTACAGCCCAGAATGACTGTCGATTTTCGCAATTTCATGGTTCTTCCTTCCATGTCAGAGTAAACCACTTGCTTCCTTTTCTGCAGAATACATCGTTATTCTCAATTCTTTCCACATAAAGTCCGTCTTTTTCTTCACCCTCGCCCAGTATGATATCGTTGATCATGACATAGGAGCGGCCTTCGATACGCACGATTCCCTTGACCACGAGGCTCTGCCGCTCCAGTTCTTCCTGACGGGCCGCCTGCTGTGCAGCGATTCTGTCCGCATGGTTGTCCTTGAACGGATCGCGGCCCCAATCGTCGAACCGCATCTTCGCGATATTCGCCTTTTTCACATTCGCCTGTAAATTATCCGGCGTTTCCTTGCCCGTGATCTTGTTCACGGCCGCCGTGGCATGCTGGGCCGCCTTGCCCGCTACAGGCTTTTTTTTGCTGCCCGATCCGGTAAAATTCCATATCATAAACACAATCACGACGCCACCGAGCGCACCATACAATATTTTCTGGTTTTTATCAAGCTTCATGGCTCATCCTGTCTGTTTTCAAGTTCCTGGTCCTCCGAATGAATCTGGGACAGCAGTTTGCTGATCCGGTCCTTCACCTGATCGTTCTCCGCGCTGTCCATCAATCCCCTTAAATACAACTCGGTGACATTGTGACGGTTCATTTGACCGGAAAATCCAATCAGCAGTTCTCCTACAAAAGGTTTGCAATCCGGTATATTCACGGCCTGCAGCAGATAATCGTAGGTGGTATCGATATCTCCCTTGTATACCCAGTATATGTATCCCAGATAAAACGGAAATTTCCAGTTGTTCCTGTTGTACTCGAATCCCCGTTTCAGAACCCGGATGGCCCAGTCGATTTCTCCTGTTTCCATCATCACGTATACACTGAACAGGTAGGGGATCTGAAAATAGGGATTCAACCGGATCAGCCGGTCCATGAGAGGGAACACATCGTTCATCAGTCCGCGGCTCTTGAATTCGAACAGTCTCTGCACGGTTGCATGATCCAGAAAGGGAATCGTATCGGGTGGCTGAGGCGCCGATGCCCGCAAACTGTCCAGAACCTGCAAATATTCGGTTGAAAGCTGATGATGTACATCATCCTGATGTCCATGTGAATGCTCGGTATAGTTCTCCCCATGGCTGTGAAAATGGTGATGATGGTCCGCCACAGCGGCGATTTTCTCCGAATCCCCGTCGTACAGCTCGTACAGGAAATAGATATTCTCGTCATCCATCACGCGGCGTCCGAAATAAAGCACGCTCCGGATCCAGAACATGTCGGCCAAAGATGATGCATGCCCCATGCTCAATGCGGAAAGAATTTTCGCATTGGGCAGAAATATAGGGGACCTGTTCACGAATTGAACCTCACGGTCCTGATCCAGGACGGTCTGCGTGTGATAAACGATCACACACAGTGTGAGAATCAAAACAACAAAAAGGATTCTGATTATATATTTTTGAACAGTCTCGTTCATCCTGTTTATTTTAAATCCTTTTTATTAAAAACAGCGGCCGTTAAAATCAGAACGATTACGATATAGCATAATCCGTAAGCCGTCGCCCAGGCAACCACATGGGGAGGCTGAGGCACATGATCCACCACGGCCATTTTCAGATTCAGTTTTTCCAGATTCGGGACGATATAGTATATTCCCTTGAGCAGCCAGTGGAAACCTTTATCAGGAAACACCCGGATATACTCGTACAAAAAATTCGTCAAATGGCCGAGCATATACAAGATCAGTGTGGCGAGCGCGCTGAGCTGCGGCGACATCAGGGACGAAAAAAACAGCGCAAACGCCACAATGAGCAGAATCTCGATATAAATGAGAAACACCGCGGGCAGCAGTCCCAGATCAATCCGGCCCTCGATAATCAGGTTCACAACGAGTAGCGTTACGGCCATCAGGATGACATTGACGATCAGGGTCAGGGCAAGTCCCGAATACTTGCCCAGCACGATTTCCCACCGGCGAATGGGTTTCGACGCGATCAGGTATATGGTCCGCTGCTCCAGTTCCTGCACCATCAGCCGGATACCGATAAAAATGGCGATCAGGAGGCCGAAAATCGACATGGCGGACAAACCGAAATCCTTGATCACCTTGATCTGCTCACCGAGCGACCATTCCCCCAGCACAATGGAGAGCAGGATCAATCCGACCGCGAACAGCAGAATATTGATCATGACGCGGTTCCGGATCGATTCCCTGAACGTATTCATCGCTATGGTTAATACGGACATCCCGTCATCCTCCCAGTTCCGTCATAAATATATCTTCCAGCGTCCGCTTCTGGGGCACCACAGACACAATCCGGCCGTCAAGACGCATAATGTCCCCGATGGTTCTCTGAACGTCGGCATCATTTTCGAGACGGACAAGCATATGCTCGTCCTGCTGCACGATATTTGCCTGTTCAAAACCAAGCTTCGCTGTTTTGTCCGGTGTCATAATGAATGTAATTTCGATACTCCGTATCTGCGCTTCTATCAGGTCCCTGAGCTTTCCTGTATTCACGAGTCTGCCCTGATTCACGATCCCCACACGATCGGCGATCATTTCGGCATCCGAGAGGATATGGGAGCTGAAAAACAGGGTTTTGCCTTTATCCTTCAGTTCAAGAATCAGGTCCCTGAATTCTTTTCTGCCCACCGGGTCCAGATTGGACATGGGCTCGTCAAGCACGAGCAGCTCCGGATCATTGATCAACGCCTGCGCCAGACCCAGGCGCTGCATCATGCCCCGGGAATAGCCGCGTATCAGCCCGTCGGCCCGTTTGATGAGTCCCACCTGTTCAAGGCAGTCATCGATACGCTTTTTCCGGGTTGACCTGTCCAGTCTGAAAAGCCGGGCCGTAAAGTCGAGAAATTCCCGCCCCGTCAGATACCCGTAAATCTGCGGCTGTTCCGGCAGAAATCCCACGGACCGCATGGCTTTGACGGACAGGTTCGGGATCCCGAATATTTCGACGAACCCCCTGGTAGGAAAGAGAAGTCGCATCATGGTCTTGATGGTCGTGGTCTTACCGGCCCCGTTGGGCCCCAAAAATGCGAAGACTTCTCCCTGTTCCACTTCCAGGTTGAGATCATCCACCGCACACATCGGCTTTTTGCCGAGATCGGCGGAATAAATCTTGGTCAGATGATCGATTTTTACTGCGGGCACAGCCATGAATCACTTTCCTTTTATTTTACCAGCCCGATTCCACAATACCGGTCTGCCCGATTCCCACCATGATGATGAAGTCCTGCTCATTATAAAACAATCCCTCGAGGCTGAGCACATGCCTGGTCTTTGGAAAAATCAACTCCACACCGGCTAATGCGCCCGTCCACAGCTCCGACTGGAATTCATTGCTGCTCCTCGCGATAAACTCCTTGGTTCCCCCGGTTTCATACTGATATTCCGTCTTTTCCTCGGTCCGGTTAATGCCCCATCCGACGCCGCAGCCGTACAGCCGGACCGGTCCGAGCCTGTATGCCACACCGCCGAAAACCAGATACTCGCGCCAGTCGTACGCCATTCTGGATTCACGGTTGAACGACGGGACATTGGGATCATAAACCACGGTCTCGTGAAACATCCCGTCGGGCTGAAAACGCAGTATATGGCCCCCGGCAATCACGCTCACGGGCTGATTCGGCTCCTCCCTTTTGGGCGTGAAGGTCAGCCCCAGGCCGTAGGCCAGTTTGGGCTTGCTCTCCAGAAGCTCGATATCGCTGTGATTCGAATTCAGCGTCAGATTGGCCGAACCGAACATGGCCACCAGGTCGATATTGGGCGTGATCCCGAAAGCGCTTTTCAGGAGCACGCGCTGGGACGTGGCTTTTTCCAGTCCCACATTCTGATTCATGAATGATCCGGTGCATGAGAGAGACCATTCAAACTGGCCCTGATTACCCGTCGGATTGCCCACCATCTGGGCATGCGAGAAAACAGAGAACAGGATCAGAAGCGCGCCTGCCAGTGCACAACGATTTATGGGTATGTGGCAATTCATAATCGATCCCCTTAAAATTTTTACCCTGTCACGGATAATAAAAGTAAAATTTATTTTGTATATAACCTTCGACCGTATTGTCCTCTGCACGGAACGTGATTGTGTTCAACTGTTTCCTGTCGCCCGAATAATTCACTTCAAGCTTGACGGCCGAGGCACCGGTTTTGGGTTTCTCGATATCCACGGTATTGGCTATTTCGATATCGTAAGTCGTCGTGCCCAGGCCATTTCCTGTGGTCAGTTCGGTCCAGCTCAGGGCCATGGGCGGCTTTCCGGTCAGTGATGTCGTCAGCCTCGAACCGGAATGGATCGGATTCCCGTGCACATCGAAAATGGTAAACGTCACACGGGCGGCTTCGCCAATAAAAAGTACGGATCCGCACCCGTTGGGCAGGAACTGGTTGTACAGGTCCAGATTGCTCATTCCGGCCGGGACATTCGGATGCTGCGTCCTGACCTGCGCAATGATCTGCAGTATTTGCGGCTGGAGCTGCACTTCTCTTAATTGGCTCACGAGTGCGCTGTTCTCCCTGAATCCGTCGATGGGAATGCCCGCCAGAGTCACGACGTTGTCCAGTATTTCGGTGGAAAAAATCACATGATTCCAGTTCCATACATAGATGGAATCCCCGTTCGCATCGACCCCGATCGTGGAGGCGACGATCCGGCATACGCCGTCGTTTTCTCCGGTCTGCCAGGCGTTCGGATTAATAAAATCCAATGTATTGCTGTTCGGCACCTCGCCGCCCTCCATATCGGGCGAAGGGCCGTAAATATGCTGAATCACGTTGAACATATTGTTGCCGGCGTCATAATTCGGATTCCACATATAATCCCCGCCATAATTCACGGGAGGGATGTCGCCCAGGAAAACCGGTGCGGCTCCTCCCGTAATGAAGTATTCGTAATTGCGGTCATATAAATGCAGGTCGAATCCGTGATATCTGGCCACGGTGGGGGACGGGCTGCCCGCAAAAAGTGTATCATTGATGATGCCGTTCAAATCCGTAAAGGATTCCGTCGTGATAACACCGCCGGACGCAGTCAGGTAGATGGCTGTTTTCCGATCCACCGGATTTTTATATTTGTCGCCGATGATGACGGTCACCGCTGTGGTATCCTGTCCGTACCAGATGTTTTTCCTGAACGAGGTGATCGAAAGATGTGAAGTGGCCGGATCGTTCCGGTCGGCCATAAACGGCGGACCCGCGTGAATGATGAGTTTTGTGGATTCGACCACGATTTCAGCCTCATTTTCCTCGGTCAATGGATCATCCACCAGCCTGGCCCGCATGCGGACCGTACCCGACCGTATACCTGCAGTACAGGATATCTTGGCCACACCCTGTACGGTCGGCACGCCCTGGTCCGTGACCGCCGTGACCTTTACACCTCCGGGCTGTTCGATGAGGTCGAAAAAGACCCGGATATTGTCGCCGACCAGGCGGTACTTGGCATCCTTGACGGATGCGAGCACCGTGGTCGTCGAAATCTGCCCGGTCTCGATCACACCGATACTCGGCGGATCGAACTTGATTTCGATAAAACGCGGTTTATAGGATTCACTCTTCAACAGTACACTGACTGTCGCGGACGGCGTGCCGTTGTACAGATCGGCCTTGACCGTGGCGGTCGAGTCGAAATCACTCTCATACCCGGTCAGGTACACCACGGCCTCTCCCAGAGCATTCGTCAGCACCTGCGTATTGCTGAGCATGCCCGCTGAAGATTCCAGGTATACCGTGGCGTTTTCCTTGGGTGCGCCTGCCTGATCGACCACCCTCACGGTAATGGCATCCTGATACGTGGGATTGGCCCATATCTCGGTTTTTGCCGTTGTCAGCGAGGCGATGCGTGAGCGGTCGTCCACGATATTGTTCGAATAGAATATGATGCGTACGGAATCCTGCAGGTCGCCGTACCAGGCCTTCACCACGGTCGTATCGGGTGTGGGGGAACTGGTCAGCGTCACGGTGGCTTTTCCGCTGCTCTCGGTCAGTATTTCATTTTGTATGTCCCCGACATCCGTAAAGAACTCGACCGGGGCCTTGTTGATGGGTTTCCCGCTGCTCTTCTGCTTGACCGTGGCCGTGATTTTACACGTGCTCTTGCCATCCGCGGGCAGTGAAATCTGATCTGATTCAATCGAGAAGCTTACGGCCTTTACCGGGACTGCCGTGACCGCCTCCATGCTGTTGTACGAAGCCGTTACCATGGCCTCCGTATCCGTAAAGGATGTATCGCTTCTCAATACCGCGGTGGCAAAACCGTCCGGCCCGATCATCACATTGAAGGGCAGCGAACCGAAAGAAGTGCTCAAATTTATTAGTGTGCCTCCCACGGTCATACCGGAATCCGGGATCATCTGAACCGTCACAAGCGATGTATCCAGGCCGTTGGCGTATAATGTGGACCTGGAGGACGTGACCAGCAGCATGGCCTGGCCGGAAGAAGCGGAGATCACCTTGATGGGCACGGACTTGTTGCTGTTCGCATAAAGCGCCGTGATCCTGATATCGGCAGCCCGGGTTCCGCTGTAATAGTTGACCTTGGCGATGCCCTTGCTGTCCGTGGATGCAGCCGTGGTATCGAGACGGCCGTCACCTGTCAGGGCGAACTGGACCACGGCACTGGGCATGGGTTTGTCATTCTGATCGAGCAGTGTGACCCGAATGACCGAAATGCCGCCCGGTGCGGATATCTGGCCCGGTTCAGCCCGCATGTTCACCAGATTCGGCTGATTCCCCAGAATGGACTGCGTGGAATCCAGCGGATTCTTCTGTTCGCAGGCCAGTCCGGTCAGCAGGATCAGGGAAACAGGGATAAAGGTTTTTGCCAGGGATGATCGATTCATTTTTGACATAATTTCCTCCTGCCATGATTCCCGCGGCTCATGTCTGGGCCGAGACAGGTTTTTTCTCTTTATTGGGTTCATTGACACTGTTTTTAAAAATCACAATACCTTTGATTTCAATTTCTATAGAGCTGCCGTCTTCCATGCGGGAAAGATTCACTTCCGTGGCCTTGACATACGGAAATTCCGATAATTTTTCAAGGTACCGGGCAAACTGCATGAACCGGCCCTGCATATTGATCGTGATGGGAAGCTCCGTGATCTCCTGCCCCTCCTGCTGTATCAGATTCAGCTTGGAATAATCCGGGGTCAGGATCACGAGCCTGAGATCGAACTTGCGCCCGTTGCTCTCGATCGCCTTTCCCAGTTCGGCGAATTCGGCCACCGGGTAGAGACGGTCCTTCATGTCCGCGACGATCGCCCGCAGGCTGTCCACTTTGGCCTGTTCGTTCCGGATTCGTTCCTCGGGGATGAGTTTTTCACCCTGTCCCTCCAGAACGGCCAGACGCTCGCGCAATGCGAGAATCTCGAGTTTGCCCGGCTTGTAAACCAGCGTAACGGCCACGATCAAGAGAACAATCGCCGCCACAGGTGCAATCACGCTTTTCACCCAGTTGTTCATGATGCTACTCCCTCAGTTCGCCTTCTGCCTGGAACCAGTAGATCCTGTTCTCCGTATCCTGTGCATCTTTTCCTTCCTGCATCAGTTCGTCGGTCAGCTCGACCCTTTCAAAATATCCGGAAGCTTGCAGGGAAATCAGGAAATCCGCCACCGCGATTTTCACGTCCGCATCCGGATCCGTGGTGCCCCCTTCGAAAATCACCTTGCGTATCGGCTTCATCGCCGCCTGTTCGGCTTCGATCTGTTCAGGTGTTTTCTTCTGCCGCCGTTCTGCGGGTGTGGGTGTGGATTTTTTTGGCATTTCCCATGTATAATGGAACGTGCTCATCAGCAGTTCCTTGGGCAGTTCATGGGAAAACAGGCGGAGCACCTGGACCAGGTCCTCGTCCTGGCTGATCCGCATCTTGATGTCGTCGATTTCCTTGGTCAGAAGCCCGTTCTGCGTAATGGCCCTGGCGTATTTCTTTTCCGATGTCTCGGCTGCCAGCGCCAGCTTCTCCGCATGAACGATCTTGTTCTTGAGTGTGCCTTTATTGGTATAAACCCATGCAACCAGTATCAAAGCGATGCCCGCCAGAATACCGCCCACGACAAGGCCGGCCTTCTGTACCATATTCTGCAGGCGTCTTTCCCTGTAATAATCGGGAAGCAGGCTGCCGGTAAAGCTCATTTCCGAGGCCACGGCCAGGCTGATCGAATGATCCAGAAATTTCTGTTTGAAAACGGTTTTCTGCTTTTTCCCGCCGGCCACCGTGACATTTTTCGGAATGGGCAGCCTGGCCACGGGAACACCGACCCTCGAGTTGAGCACCTGATCCAGATGTTTGATTTTGGCGCCTTTGCCCACGAGGTACAGGGATGTAACGGCCTGGCCCTTGGTCTTGTCCGCATAGAAACCGATGGAACGCTGAATTTCTCCGGTGAGACGTTCCACCACGGGCCGCATCATGGCGCCGAGTTCCGACAGCGGGGCGCCCTTGAACGACATGCTGTCCACGAATCCCAGCGGATAACCGAATTTATTTTTGAATTCCGCGGCTTCTTCGAGGGAAAACTGGATGGCCTTGCCTTCGTGAAAAATCGTGCCGATGATGGCCTTGGTAAAATCCTCGTCGCCCATGACGATTTCACGGTGAAAATCCAGTTTGCCGTTCCGGAAAATGGCCAGCATGCTTTTCTTGTTTCCGATATTCAGAATGCCCATGGGCACATTGTTCCGGCCGCCGGGCAGCAGGGCCGCAATATTGCCAAGGGCCATCATGCGTACCACGATTTTTTCCGGAATCAGTCCCTGATCCGAAAAAGGCTGTATGATCTGATTGATTTCGTCCTCGTACATGCCGACAATCAGATACTGGGTGTTTGCCTTGTTGTCCGGATCCGGGCCCATGGGGTAGTATCCGAACACGATGGGATTGCCGTCTTCGCCGGCGCCCATTTCCTTTTGAAAGGCCAGGCTGATGGTCTGTCTGAGTTCTTTCTCCTGAAGAGGCGGAAAGCTGTCCGTTTTCACGACAGCGACCGACTCGTCCAGGCCGATGATCAGCTTGGCGCTTTTCAGATGGCTGTGCTTTTTAAAAAGCAGGGGCAGCACCGTATACAATCCCTCGATGGGATCCCCCACGCCCTTGAAAGCGTATTTGCCGAAATTCTCAACGACGTATTTACCGATCATCCGGTTCAGAAGTACGTACTGCAGCGACTCGTTGCCGAATTCGACGCCCAGTACCCTTTTCCAGCGTTTCGGTGATGCGAATGAGAAATTGAATATGTCCACGGCCCGATCCTTCGATAATTACACTTTGAAATGACTCCTGTGACAAATCTGTCAAAAAGATGTCAACCTGTTCATAAGCAAATATTATACCATAAACACCTCAAATGACGCAACAAAATACTTATCAAAAGCCAAAACGTTCATCTGCCGGCATTTTCCGGCCGGAACAAAAAAAGCGCTCCTATCTTTCACCCGACCCGGTCCCCCCTAAGTTTTCATACACGAGATCTTGGGTAAAAACTACAGAAAGCGCTTAATCACAATAAAATCAGCAAACAAACTTATATAATCAGACAGTACTAAATGGCATAATATATAACATTTGTTAAAAATACAAGCATTTTTTTAAAAATATGCCATTTTTTCAATTTGCCTGAAAGAACACCAGCAACTTCATGGCTTACTTGTACTTCCAGCTGATGACCGGAAACTGGCTCAAATCTTCATTGGCGTATTGCGCAAACACACTCATGTACTCGTAACTATGCTGCACGGTCGGATGGCCGTTGGCCTCCACATTCCCGTAGGATACCAGGCCGCCCGTGAATTTGTAGCGCTCGCCCGTGGTTCCCTTCAGGGTCACATCCTCTTCCGTGACTGTATTCGTCGGATCCAGCTGCAGAATCACGCCGTATATATTGGTCTGACCGCTCTGAATTTCGACATTGCCGTCGACCACGAAAATACCGTAGTAGTTCTCGTTCTGATAAAGCCGGATATCCGATTCAACATGAATGATATGAGGGATCTTCTCCCCGTCTTTCCAGTAATAGAAGGGATCCGCATCGATGGAATCCGCCCAGGGTGTCGATGGAATAACGGAAGGATCGGAAGGATCGAATCCGTCTTTCAATGAAAGCATCCCCGAATAGTTGGCAATGGACAGTGCAAGCAAACCATCTATATCCAGATCCGGCAGTTGCATATTTTCCTCGATCAGATCCGCGTCGTAAACGTCGTTCTCGTCATAAGGACCGATATCGTCATCCACGTCCCCTTCGGCCGCGATAGCCAAATTCGCGAGTCCCACGGGAATTTCCAGGTCGATTTCGATGGAACGGGATGCGCCCATCTGGTTGGTGGATTCGATGTTGAGCCGCCAGATGCTGTCCTCGTCCGCATCCACGGTTTTGGTGGCCAGCAGATGGACAGGAATATCCGACACCTCCAGTGTCTGCGGCTCGCCGTCGGAAAGGTCCCCGTTCCTGAGCGCCTTGATTCCGTAATAGGCGGCCGCATTGGCCGAATATTCCACCTGCATGGCCAGCGCACTGTTCGTGGCATTTTCGCTTTCCCGGTTCATCAGGTAATAGGATGTCAGGGCTACGGTACCCAGGGTGACCATAAGCACCACGAAAACCGCCGCCATAATCCCCTTTTCCCCCCTCAGAAATGCTTGTTTCATTTTTGACCCCCTTCAGAAGCGCATGCTCCTGAATGAAAGATACGTTTTAAATTCCGTTCCACGTTCCGGACACACATCCGGACGATAACACTTTCAGTCGATCAGCCGGCATCCATTGCATGCCCGGAAAAATGAATGTTCCGGGGAGATACTTCGGCCGTAAACGAGGCCGGGGATCCCTGTATGTCGAAATCCAGCGTGACCTTGATCTGCCACGTGTCATCACTGGGAGCTGCATACACATAGCCGTCCACGTCGATATATTCGATCGTAAACCCGCTGACATCTCCGGCTGCCGTGCTGCCGTTGCGAAGCAGGCGCTCGCCGGAATAGGCATAAACGACGGTATTACCGTCGATATCGTCAAAAGAGATACCGGAGGAACTGCCCGAATTGATGAGGTCCATTTTTTTCATGTCGAGCAGCAGACGGTTGAACGCGATGCGTGCACTCTGGCCCGATTCCGCAATGGCCGTGGTCTGCGTAAAAGTCAGTATGCTGGTTTTGAACAGCGGGGTTATCGCCACCATCAGAACGGCCATCACCAGCATGGCCATAATCAGCTCCATGAGTGAAAAACCCGCGTTGCCGGCCTTGATTTTATCCAAAATTTTCTTCATGACCTTTGCCTGCCCTTCGTTATGCATCCAGATCCACGATCCATGTTTTCAGCCGGACCACCTGGTCCGACTGGGGATTCGAACAGGTAATTTCAATTTCCTTGTAATTAATACCGTTGTAAACCGACGTGACGATATCCACATGCGTGTTGAATCCCGCTTCCGGCACCTCGTCCTCATAATACCCTTGAACGATGTTTTCGTACCCTCCCGAGGTGCTCACCGTATTGGCATAATCCGCCACAATCTGCTCGAGCCGCTGCTGTGCATAAAAGGATGCTTTGTTCAGGGCGCTCATGCGCACTGAAGAAAACAGGCTTTCCTGCAGCAGCTCGGAAATCGGAGGGAGTGACACGGCCAGCACGACAATCAGAATAATGGCCTCGATCAGAGACACGCCTTCCTGCTTTTTCAAAAAACGAACGATTCTTTCCCGTCGCATCTTCAAATCACCCCCATTCAACCATCCTGGTTTCATGATGAAACATTCTCAATATAGGAATAACCCGTCTCGGCAATCACCACGATATTATAGGCATCGTCATTGCGGGTCACGGACAGCGTGATGGCCCGGTCCGGCAGCCCGTCCGCGGTGAATGAAAAACTGGATCCCGACAAATAGGCGCCGAGCTCGTCGCCGATATCCTTTTCGACAACCGAGCCGTCGAAAGTCGATTGAACGGCGGTTCCGTCCAGGGTCCACAGAATGGAATAGCTGTTGCCGGTGATTTGAAAATCGACTCCCCGGTTTGCGGACATGGCCATTTCCTGTGCATACCGCACATCGGACAGGACCTGATGGGCCGCCCTTGCCATTTGCGTGGTGTTGTCCATCCGTGAAAAATACAAGCCTACCATACCGCCAAAAATGCCCGTCACGATAATGATCACGATGAGCTCGATCAGCGTGTAGCCTTTATTCAAATCCTTCATGGTATCCACCCGACATTTAATCCGATAAATATGAGGAAGGGAACAAGTTCCCTTCCTCATAAAAATAACAAAATTAATGATTAACCACAGGTAGAGCAGGTTACCATACCGGTCGTGCCATCAATCGAGTAGGTACCGGCATTGTCAACCGGGCAAACCATCGCGGTATCATCCAGGAAATCGCCCATGTCCGTCAGAGCTGTCGGCCAGGCACCCTGTCCATTGTTGTCAATGGCTTCTTTGCCGTAATAACTGGTGGCAGCAGCGCGGATGATGTCTTTGTTGCCGCGGCAGGCCGCTTCTTTGGCGGATGTATCGAGTTCATTGAATTTGGGAATAGCGACAGCAGCAAGAATACCGATAATGACGATGACGATGATCAGTTCGACCAGGGTGAAACCTTTTTGATTGCGTAACATGTTGTACCTCCAAGTACGTTTGGGTTCTTAAGGAAAATTAAGGTTTTAAAAGCCCCCGCCACATCACCCCTGGTGTTTCGTCCTGGACACCTCCTTATATGATTTCAAAATAACGTGCATTACGGGTTCGTCTTTCCTTATATTGAGCAATACTTGCGCTTTCTCTCTACTTGTGCTGTACAGCGCCTACCATGTTCCACATGGGCAGGAATATGGCCAGCGCCATCACGACCACGGCACCGCCCATCACAACGGTCAGAAGCGGTTCGATCATGGCCACCAGGCCCTTTACCGCATATCCCACTTCCACTTCATAATGGTCCGCAATGCTTTCGAGCATGCTGTCCAGAGAACCGGACTGTTCGCCGATGCTGATCATGCGCACCACCATGGGCGGAAACAGATCGAATTTCTTCATGGAACCGGCGATACCGTTCCCTTTTTCAATATTCAGTGCCACTTCCTTGATCATGGATTCGATGACCACGTTTCCCACGGCCGTGGATACCGTATTGAGTGTCTGGATGATGGGCAGACCCGACCGGTTCAAAGTTTCAAACATCTTGGTAAAGCGGGCCATGGCACTCTTGATCACGAGATTTCCCGTAATCGGCATTTTCATCAGCACGCCGTCCCACCAGAACCGGCCCTTCTCCGTGCGAATGAAAAACAGAAACGCGGAAATCACGGTGGCAAGAAGGATGAAAATGATCACGAAATTGGCCTGTACAAAATCGCTGGTGGCCATCAGGATACGCGTGGGCAGCGGCAGATCCATTTTCATTTTGGCGAACATCTTCGTGAAATTGGGCATCACCTTCAGCATGATGATAAAGAATGCGGCAAGCATGGCGCAAACCACGATGATCGGATAACGAAGGGCCGACTTGACCTGCTTTTTCAGCTCTTCGTCCTTTTTCAGCAGCATGGCCATACGGGACAGCACATCGTCCATGGAGCCGCTGACCTCGCCGGCGCGGACGGAGTTCACGTACAGTTTGGTAAAAACCTTGGGATGGCCGTCCAGGGCCTGTGAAAAGCTCTTGCCCGACATCACATCCACATAAATCTTATTGAGAACGGTTCCGAATTCCTTGGAACTCTGGGATGACAGGGCTTCGATGGATGTGAGAAGCGGCACGCCGGCCTTGAGCAGGGTCACGAGTTCCTGGGTAAAGAGAACGATTTCATCGACCTTGACCTTTTTTGCAAACAGGTCGGCATTCATGATTCCGCCCTCTGCGGCTTTCTCTTTAACCGAAATGGCCCTGTATCCCCGCTTGGCGATTTCACTGCGGGCACTCTGCGGATTGGCCGCTTCCAGTGTCTCGTTGATCACCGTCCCGTTGGGCGTCACGGCTTTGAATTCAAAAGTCGGCATCTTTTTTCATCCCTCACAGCTTAAAGATTGACCACACGCATTACCTCTTCCAGCGTGGTAATGCCTTTCAGAATCTTGATCCATCCGTCCACCATCATGGGGCGCATGCCCCCGGCCAGGGCGATCTTGTTGATTGCGTCCGAAGAAGCGCTCTCAAGGATTTTCTCCCGGATGGCGTCCGTAATCTTTAATACCTCGATAATGCTCATTCGTCCCTTGTAACCGGTTTCCCGGCATTTGCTGCAACCGCGTCCCTTGTACACCCGGATCTGGCTCGAATCTTCGATACCCAGGCTGTCCAGCACGATTTTCGGGATCATGGTTTTTTCCTTGACTTCTTCCTTGCACTCCGGACAGATTTTCCTGACCAGACGCTGGGCCATGACACCGAGAACGGCCGAAGAAATCAGGAACGGTTCGATATCCATTTCCGCCAGACGGGTGACCGCACCGCATGCATCGTTGGTATGCAGGGTGGACAGCACAAGGTGGCCTGTCAAGGCGGCCTGTATGGCGATGTTTCCCGTTTCGGAATCACGAATTTCACCGACCATCACGATATCCGGATCCTGACGCAGAATGGCGCGCAGCCCCTTGGCAAAGGTCATTCCCGCCTTGACATTGACCTGGGACTGGCGGATCAGCTCGAGGCGGTATTCGATCGGGTCTTCGAGTGTAATGATATTTTTTTCCACCGAGTTGAGCCGGTTCAGGGCCGCATACAGGCTCGTGGTTTTACCGCTGCCGGTGGGTCCTGTCACCAGAATGATGCCGTAGGCGGCGGACAGCAGATCGATCACATCCTGCCTCACATCATCTTCGAAACCCAGATTCTCGATCTGCAGCAATGCCGCGCTCTTGTCGAGCACACGCATAACCACATTTTCACCGAACGCGGATGGAAGCGTGGAAACACGGATTTCGATGCGGCGCCCGTCGGACAGTTTCACCTGAAGCTGACCATCCTGGGGTATCCGGTGTTCCGCGATATCCAGATTCGAAAGGATTTTTATACGCGAGATCAGGGCTTCCTGCAGATTCTTGGGCAGTTTGAGGCTGTCGCGCAGAACACCGTCCACACGGGTCCTGACCCTGACCATTTTTTCCTCGGGATTGATATGAATATCCGATGCGCCTTCAAGAATACCCTGGGTCAGCACCATATTGGCCATTTTGACTACCGGCGCCTCTTCGGCCAGCCTTTCCAGGTCGGCCGTGGACTGCTGTTCCACATCCTCACTAGAGGATTCGGCCTCGATCACCTCGAGAATATCCTGAATTTCCTCGTTCGTCACCTGGGACATTTCAATAGGTGCTTCGGCCGCCTGGCCGTAATGCTTGGCGATGGCTTCTTTCAGCGCCGTTTTTGAGGACAGAGCCGGAGAGACTTCCAGCTGGGTCTGCTGTGTGATTTTATCGATGGCCTTGACATCCTTGGGATCCGCCATGGCCACGAGCAGGGTATTGTCGATTCTGAACAGGGGAAAGAACTGAAACTTTTTAACCAGCGAGGCGGGAACGAGTTCCAGCACCTCGGGGTCGATTTCATAGTTGGAAAGGTCGATAAAGGGCACATGCCAGAGTGCGGCTTTCGTTTCAAGGAGCTCATCCTCCCTGACGATTTTGGACTCAAGCAGGTACTTTTCCAGAGTCGTATCCGGAGATCCGTTCCGGATTTCTCCCAGCGCAGCTTTGGCCTGCTGAAGTGACAGCACTTCACGCTCGACCAGGGCCTTGGCTAACATGCGGTCATAATCACGTTCCCGCGTCTGCCGAACCGTTGTACTGATTGCTTCATGCATTGAGATACCTTTGTACTATATTAAGTACCTGGGGTGGACGAAACGGTTTGTACAGGAATTCTTCCGCTCCGACCTGTTCGCCGATTTTCCTCTCCCCTTCGGTTGCGCGGGACGTCAGAACCACAATCGGAATATTCTGAAACCTTTTATCGAATTTCAGAATACGTGCCGTTCTGAATCCATCCAGAAGAGGCATGAGAATATCAAGGATGATCAGATCGGGAATCTGTGATTTCACTACCTGCAGCGCTTCCAGTCCATGATGCGCAACCAGCACTTTGTAGCCCGCCTTGACGAGCGGCTCACGCAGCACTTTGATTACCATCGGGTCATCATCCACAACCAGAATACTTTTTTCCTGCTTGGCCGGAGGTGTCGCTGTTTCACCGTAGTTTTCGATGCCGGAATCGATTTTTCCGACTTTCTGTGCTTCCATCACAGCTTCCATTGAACATTCCCTCGAATTCGCTGATTTCATCCAGTGATAAGTTCGCGATACCACGATATCAGGTCCGGCCCAATCAGCACATGCAATACTGTACCCATTGCAATAAACGGACCAAATGGTATCTGTTCTCCAAATTTTATTTTCTTTAAAATCAGGGGGATAGCAATCACGATCAGGGCCGCGACCGCACCGAGATAAACCCCCATAATAACTCCCGGTATACCGACGTAAACCCCTGTCATTATAAGGAGTTTCACATCACCCATTCCCATGGCGTCTTTTCTGAAAATGACTTTTCCGAGCACCATCAGGAGCGTCATAAACACACCGCCGGTCACAAGTCCGAGCAGCATGAATGACCATTTGTCAATCTGAAATACCATAGTGACCAGAATGCCCAGAATGAACCCGGAAAAAGTTAACCAATTAGGAATAATTTTCTCGTCCCAGTCAATGAAACTGATGGGTATCAGGACCAGGCATAAAATGCCGTATTTCAGTAAATCGGCTGAAAAACCGAATTTCTTCGCCATGATCAGGAGGAGTCCCGCGGTCAGCAGCTCGACGATCGGATAGCGCCAGCAGATCACGGCCTGACAATGCCTGCATTTGCCCCTGAGCAGCATGAAGCTCAGCACCGGTATATTGTCATAGAACCGGATCGTTTCTCCGCAGGACGGACACATGGAACGGGGACCGGCAAGGGACAGCTTTCGCGGCAGTCTGTAGATCACCACGTTCAGAAAGCTTCCGATGGCCAGGCCCGTACAGGCCAGTATAATATAATATTGAAGTGTCATTTTATCTGACCAGCATCATCCGTTTTGTTTTGGCAAAATCGCCCTGCTGAATACGGTAGAAATACACACCGGTGCTCACCGCAACGCCGCGGTCGTCCCTGGCATCCCACAGTTCCGTATAGGGACCGGGTGTCAGTTCGCGGTCCACGAGCACGCGTACCCGCTGTCCGAGCACATTGTAAATCGAAAGCACCACATGACCCGGCTTGTGCACGGCAAACTTGATATTCGTCACCGGATTGAACGGGTTGGGATAATTCTGCTCCAGCGTGAAGAATCCCGGTTTGTTCAGCCATTTGCTGAGTTCATCGGAGCCGAAGGACTGCAGTGCGACCACGTACATGTTGTCATCCAGCGTGCCGCAGTTGCCGCCCAGAACCACTTCGCCGGCCGAGAACCGTTTTGTATACAGGTTGTACTGCGTACCGCGTGAATCCACCACCTGTTCACCGCATGCTTCCCAGCCCGACAGCCAGTTGGGGAACGCGGCAATCTGGGCATCATACCCCACGTAAACCTCGGAGGAATCCGAGACATTGAAACTCAGAAAATCGGGTTCGCGGTTCGTTTTATCGTCATTGGCCGTTTTCAGCCAGATCAGACCGTTCAGACTCGGAGGAACCGAAGAGAGAGTGTAATCCCGGTCGATATACAGTTTGTCTCCCAGGGCCAGGTAGGCCAGCTGATAATTGGTCTTGCTGAGACTGGTAACCAGCGCACCGCTGGCTTTCTGAGCAATGGCGAAGACCATGTACATGGCATCATCCATACCGCCTGCGTTTCCGCCCAGAATCACCTTGCCTTCGGGCACGCTTTTTTCATACAGATTGAACACATTCTGACGCGAGTCGATCAGCCTCTCCCCGGTCGGTTTCCACTGGGCCAGCCATACAGGCAATGAATCGATGCGTGCGTCATAGGCCACGAGGCATTTTGCACCGCCCTTGAGCTCGAAGGACAGGAAACTGTCGGACACATCCGATTTGTCATCATTGGCCGTCTGTATCTGCACGGCACCTGACAATGCTTCCGGGGCCTCGGCCAGGGTATAATCGCGGTCCACATAACTGTCTGCACCTGTCTTGAACACGGACAACTGATAACTGGTTCTGTTCAGTCCGCTGATGGACATGCCCTTGATCATGATATACTGAATACCGGGTGTAGCCGCCAGCAGTCCGAGCTGGGAGGAATGCTCCTGAATGTTGTTGACCTGAATGCGATAAGCCTGGCCGAGCTCATGTACAGCGGTGGTCAGATGCACACGCGTCAGATTGCTGTCCACCACGGCGGCCTGAACCGCAATATCGCCGTCATTGATTACGTAATTGTTCTTGTTTTCGGCCGTGGACTGATTGACCGGCCGTGTAAAAACCACGTCGACCTGCGTCGTGCTCAGCGGTTCGATACGCGCCACCTGGAACGGCTCCGTGCTCATCAGCACATTGTCGCCCACCTGGTAGCTCTTGTACGTATTCTTGTCGATCGTATTCGGAATAGCGGCCAGGTCGCGGACATTGCGCACATTGATGCTGTACACGATACCCGGGAAATGCAGCGAGGTTTCGATATAGACCTTTTTCTGAGTCTGCTCGTCCAGAACGATATTGCCGATTTCGACACCGGGATCGATCCGGTAATTGCTGCGCGTTTCCGCGGAAGATTTTTCCACCATCTCGCTGAAGACCAGCTCAAGGTAATCCGTTCTCAGCAGTTTGACGCTCATCAGCACGGGCGCCTGCACATCGCCCGGATCATAGACATAAGTACCGGTCTGGGGAGTGGTCATCACATTGGGAGAAGGCGCACGGTCCGCAAGGTTTCTTACTTCGATGGAGTAACTGATACCGCCGTCGTGTTTGCCGGTTTCCAGATACACGGTCTGCCGGTTGTCAATAATGCTGGCCTGAATCACCTCGACCTTTGGTGTGATAATATAATTACTCTCGTTCTGCGCACTTTCCATGGACACCTGTTCATCGAAGAACAGATACAGGGCATACGGCGTCGATGCCTTCACGCTCTGCAGTACGGGCGGATTCACATCCGGCGTCGAATACAGGTACTGTTTGGTGTTGTTTTCACCGATCACATTGGCGTTCAGGGACCGGTCGCGGACATTGTTGACCTTCACCGTATAAGGACCCGGTTCATGCATGTCCGTCAGCAGATAGACCACATCCGGATTGTTGGCATCCTGTGTAGCCTTATGAATGGCCAGATACGGTGTAATGCTGTAATTCGCCAGATTGTCCGCGTCCGTGGCATTGATGGCTTCACTGAAACGGAGTTCCAGATAATTGTCCGTCACGAGCCGCGCATCGACCAGCTGCGGTTTGACATTGTCTTCGGGATTGAACATGTATTTTTTCTGGCTGTATGCCTGAATGACGTTGTTGGACGGATCCTTGATTCCGTTCACGGTCAGTGTGTATTCTCCGGCTACATGTTCGGATGTTTCAAGGGCCACGTTGCCGTCGATGTTCACGAGCACCGTCTTGATCTCGATGCCGTTGTTGATGGCATAATTGGCCTTCTGGGCCGCGCTGGTGGTTTCGACGGCTTCACTGAATTTCACGATGAGCATGGTGCTGCTGCTCAGATATACGGATTCGATGGCCGGCGGTGTATTGTCCGCAGGCGCATAACCGTAACCCAGCATGTTGCTGGACATTTCATTTCCGCCGTTCCCGTCCTTGACACCGCTCACGGTCACCTGATAATTGCCCACGATATGCTGAGTGGAAACCATCAGGGTGACCATATAATTGGTGCGGTCGAGCGTGGCCTTTGTGACCGTAAGCACCTCGCTGGTTACGGCATTTTTCACCGTATAATTATGGACATCTTCGGCCGTAACCGGATCCAGCGCCTCACTGAAATGCAGATCGAGCGTATAAGGCGTGGAGACGACCACCTGAATGAGCTGCGGCGGATCACTGTCCAGCGGCGAATAGCTGTACGAATGCGTCGATGCCACCATGGTGTTATTGGAAAGATCCTTGATGTTTTTCACGCTGAGCTGATACGCGCCCTTGGGATGCACCGTGGTTTCCAGGTGCACTTCCTGGCTGCTGGCGCTGAGCGTGATTCTCTGTACCGTAATGCCGTTGTTGATGGTGTAATTGCTCAGCAGACGGGCCGTCGATGCTTCCACGGGCTCGCTGAAAGTGACGACAACGATCTGATCGCCGATCAGGTCCACGCTCTGAACCAGCGGCGCCTTGGTATCCTGGGCCGGCAGACTGTACGTTTTGGAAGAGGTGGCGATGGCATTGCCCGCCAGATCCTTCACATTGGCGACCTGAACAGCATACTGGACACCTGCCTGATGTTCATCCGTTTTCAGATACACGGTACGCTGGGATTTGTCGAGATTGGCCTCAAGCACCGAAATACCCTGAATCGTGTAATTGGCCGTGACTTTCGCGCTGGTTTCATCCATGGATTCGCTGAAGGACAGCTTGATGTCCCGGGCGCCCAGAGCCTCGACACCCGAAAGCAGCGGGGGTGCGCTGTCCACTACCGGAGCGGTATATGAGGTTGAATTGCTCCCGCTCAGAATTGTGTTCAGCGCCTTGTCCTTGACGCCGGTCACGGTAATCGTGTACTGCTGTCCGGACTGATGTGAAGCCGTTTTCAGATAAACCCGGTTTCTCGTTACACCGTCGAGATCGGCCTGCGTGACGGCTATGGCCGGGGAAATCTGATAATTGGCAATATTGACGGCCGTGTTCAGGTCCAGTTCTTCACTGAATACCAGTTCCACGTATGAGACGCCTTCGATAATGGCCTGTGCCAGCACGGGCGGTGTGCGGTCCGGAGGTGTATACGAATAGGTCTTGTTCGTACTGGTCATGACGTTGCCCGCCAGGTCCTTCACACCCGATGCGGTCAATGTAAAATTGCCGGATGGGTGCTCGGAAGTCTGCAGATACACATTCAGACCGGAATTATCCAGGAATGCGTTTTGAACCGCAATGCCCGGAGAAATGGTATAATTGGTTTTCAGGCCGGCGCTGGTCGATTCGAGGGCCTCGCTGAATTCAAGGCGCAGCAGACCGCCGTTTTCCACCGTGACCGTATTCAGCACGGGTTTGATATTGTCCGGAGGCGTATAAGTATAGGGCAGCTGGCCGCCTGTCAGCGTCAGCGGAGGAACACCTTCATCCTGCACGCCGGTGACCGTCACCGTATAACTGCCTCCGCTGTGCGCGGATGTTGAAAGCGTTACCGTGGTCTTGCTGGCACTCAGAACGGCGCCCAGAATGGTTATGCCCGGTATGGTATAATTGCTCGTATTCTGAGCCGTTGCCAGACTCACCGATTCACTGAACTGTATTTCGACCTCCGTGGAACTCTTGGCCACTGCGGAGATCAGCCGGGGCGCGTCGGTATTCGAAGAAGGCGCCGAGTAGGTTTTGGTAACGGCTGTCATGATATTAGCGGCTACATCCTTGACATTGCTGATCGCAATCTGATAACTGCTTCCGGGTGTGTGATTCGATGTGGTCAGGTTCACGGTCATGTAATCTTCGGTCATCGTGGCATTTGAAATCGTGATTCCGTTGATCTGATAATTTGCCAGGGTCTTCGCCGAAGTCTGTTCCACGGGTTCGCTGAACTTGACGGCAACGACATTCAATCCGACGAGAGACACGGACGCAACCGTGGGTTTGATTTCATCGCTCTGATCCCATGAGTAGGACACCGTGGTATTCGCGGCAATTTTATTCGGAATAGCGGCGCGGTCGGATACATTGTTGATCGTCAGCGTATAGGTTCCGTTTGCATGCTGTATCGTATATAAAACCACACTGGTCAGATCCGGCTGAAGCTCGGCACGCTGGACCACGATGTTGTTATTGATGCTGTAATTGCTTGCCAGTTCTGCGGACGCTTCATCCAGCGCTTCCGAGAATGTAATCTTCACACGATCCGGATCCAAAAGCCGGGCCTGAACCACGGTGGGAGGGACGGCATCCTGGGCCGTATAGCTTTTCTCATCGGAATAGGCGCTTATATTTCCACTGTTGTCATAGGCGGTCACGGCAAAATAATACGTCGTCCCGATTTGAAGGTTCGACACATCGTATTGCGTGACATTGCCCACATCGACAATCATGGAATACAGGCCGGATGCCGTACCATAATGCACCTGATATCCGGCCAGGTCCGATTCCTGATTGGGCTGCCAGCTGACAGTGGCCGTACTCGTCGCGAATAATACGGCCGGCAGAAAAATCAGGCCAATTTGAATGACCCTTTTGAATCCCCCAAAACGATTTTTCAATTGCTGCGACATTGATTTCCTCATCGGTTAATCCTTCGGATTGGCACAACCTGCTTTTTCAGAGCAGGATTAAGCAATGCCCATGCCACAACAATTTTATATTGCTTTAAGCAATTAAATTTATTTGGTTTAGAGTTTACATTTTTTTATTTTTTCTTCACAAATCAGAACTGAAACGGCAATTCTTGCCTACTCACTATCGACACTTTTTCCTGAGGGTAAATTGAAGTCAAATCGGGGAGTTTTTCTTCGGATTCATGCAGTTTTGAAAATGATGTTCAGACCGGCGTGAAAAGAGATGGCAAAAATGTTTAAAAATTGTATTTCATTCCCCAGTAAAACGAAAGGAATGCGGTCTTGCTGCTGTCCCGTAAAAGGATGCGTTCGATTCTCCCGCTTGCCTGATCCGATGGCGCCAGCGTGGTCCAGACTGCATGCATCTGTATTTCACTTGAAAAGCAGATTTTCTGATTGAACCACAGATCGAGGCCGAAACCGCCATGCGGACCGGCTCCGTAGAACGATTCCTCCTCTCTGAGAATCTCCGTAAACGATGTTTCCGCTTTTTTAAAATATCCCTTCGTTTTCCTGTAATGGAACCAATAGCCGCTTCCGCCCATGGTCATATAAAAACCGACCTGATTGTCCGGTCGTGTAAAGAAAATCATCATTTCAAGACCCAGGTCCATCGCATCGCGCTGCCCCTTGTTCAGACTCAGCTCCCCGCCAGACGCCTCGGTCATACTGCCCATTTCGGTTTCGATTCTGTCCTGGTTCAGCTGAAATACATGAAATGCGAACCGGGGCACCAGCGCAATCCTTCCGGATACGTGAAACTGCAGCTGCATGTCATAATTGCCCGCATTGCGCCAGTAATCCCTGAACGCGGCATTGAACAGCGGCGTTACTGTGCCCGCTCCCATTCCCAGGGTCATCGTTCTTGATCCCGGCTGAGCCGGGACGGACATGCAGAGAACAAGGCTGAGAACAGTTGTTCTGACGATCAGACGAAGATCCATGCTTCCCGCTCCGGAATTTATGACGCAGAATACCACCCGACGGTTTATAAGTATACTCTTTTCAGAAGTGAGAAGCAACATAAAAATGATCACAAAGGTACGCAGGTCCGGGACGCAAGGATCCGTCCTGAACAGTCAGAACTTTTACTGTTTATGGTCAGATGCAATCGTTTTTCGGTTTCTTTTCCGGTTGAAAAACTCAAAAAAATAACTTAAATGAACAAAATTTATTTTTTTAACACGTATTTTCATATCGAAGCGTCTCAGAACACCGGATACAAGCGTATTTCCGGGCTGTTACCGGATCGGTCGACCGGAAAACCGGTGCATGGAAGACATGAATATTTTACACTTGACACTATGCTTAACATTATATAAATTGGATGCAAACATTCACTCAATCATTTTCAAGGAGGTGTCGTATGCTGAAACGGGGAATCTGGGTAGTTGCAGCAGTGATGATCATTTTAATCGGTTTTGCCGGTTTGACAAGCGCACAAACCGCAACGGACAAGGTTCGGCTGTTCCAGTCCTATCTGCTGGATACGCCGATTTCAAAAACCAATCACGTACAGCCGGGCCTGAATTACGGATCCTACGACGGCTTCAGTATTACGGAAGTGGGAGCTCATGGCGGATACGGGCTGAACGAAGACATCGAGCTTCTCGGTAAAATAAATTTTGTCAATTTCAGCGTGGACGGAGGAGACGGCGAGAGCGGCCTGTCAGACCTCACTGTCGTGGCCCGGTACAAATTATCCGAAAATAAAGAGAACGCATTTTCAGCAGGCGGCCTGATCACGCTGCCCTTCGGCAAGGAAGAAATCGGATACGGGAACATGAATTTCGGAGGTTATGCCGCGGTCCGTCACAGCCTGAAAAAAGGCATGGTCGTGACGGGTAATTTCGCCATGATGTTCGTCGAACAGGGCGACGACCGCGACACATCCATGGAAATCAGCAGCGGTCTGATTTATCCCAAGGACAAGAAAATGAACATCGTGGGTGAATTCGTGATCAAAAGCGATTACGATTATATGATGATCAGCTGCGGTGTGGACTATCTGATGAAAAGCGGTGCGCGGCTCCGCGGCGCCCTGGGCCTCGGCCTGGATGACGGCGCTCCGGATATGGCGATCACTGCAGGCTATCTGATGACCCTGTAGTAGATATAATAAAGAAGGTGTTTTCAAAGGGGATCGGCAGCACAGGCTGCAGATCCCCTTTTTTAAAGGTAAGATTAAAGAACGAAGAACAAAGAAAAAGATGGGTCCATAGGGTCTATTGGGTCTTTGGGTCATAGAGTCGTTGGGTCTTTGGGTCATAGAGTCGTTGGGTCGGAGCGGGGAACGGAGGATCGGAGAAGATGAGAAACGGAGATTTTAACCATCGACCGCAGACGGCGGACCGCTGACCGTAAAAGACAGTGAACCGGAGACACGGTGAAACGGAGAGAAAAACAGGATAATAACCTGATTTTCACCAGCCGATAAAACATAAACTCCAATTCACTCTGCCTCCGTCT
>JAFGGN010000069.1 GCA_016930535.1 bacterium | reverse complement strand
GCAAATGCTTCGGAGAACCGGAGACGCGGTGAAACGGAGACTTAAAAGCGGCCCCGCCTTTTCTCCGTCTCTCCGTTTCTCGCTCTGACCCAACGACCCAAAGACTCTAAGACCCAACGACCCAACGACCTCTGTGCTTCTTCATTCAACATTAAAAATTAATCATTGCTTTTCTCCCGTTCTCTGAGAGAAAAACCGACCGATTCTGCTCTTAACCTCTGTAACAACATTCCGATCTGAAAAATCAGCTTTGTGCAAACAACTGTATCGTTCAATCTAACGGGATAAAAATGAACGTCCTGTTCATGAAAGGAGGGAGATTGTGTTTTATCATGACTGTCACCAATTTATTTGTCAAATCAGGGGAAGGAGGATTTCATGAAAGGGTTGATTCCAAAATGGCTGCGGATTATCACAGCAGCTGCACTGGTCTGTTCGGCAGGACTGATCCGGGCGCAGGATTGTGACGATACACCCACGAATGACAACGGGCCCATACCGCCGGCCTATCTGTCCATATGCCCGGATCCGGCATTTTCATACGATCTTGCCATCGACTCGTGGGACCTGGTCACCCACAGATCACCCGATATCCGCATGGGTGATGCATTCAGTCTCTCGGTGCCGGAAAAACCGCGTTTTTTTTACGATCCGGGAGAGGGTAAGTTTTACACAACACTTTTTTCGAAATTTTATAACAACGGCGGATGTCCGGCTCCGGCATTGTATTCGTCTCCGGAGGTCACGGTTCAATTCGAATATAAAACGGCATCCAGCGCAGCGGATGTGTATGACGGCAGTGCCTGGAACACGATCGGGACCTATCAGATGAACATCAAAACCGATCCGGCCGTGCTGCTGCCGACATTCGAACATGAACAGACCACGGGCACATGCTGGTACTGGCCTCCGGCCACGACCGGATCCTCAATCAACAAGTATTTCCCGAGAAAGTTCATTGTCCGGGCCATAGTCAACTGGACGGAACAGCCCGCAACGGCTGTCTCCAATGATACGGCCTACACGTTTTACGATTTCGAGGAAATCGGGTATTATTCACAGATCGCGCTGGCCCTCGATCTGTCCGGCAGTATGGGCATCTATCAGTCACCCGGAAAAACGCGTCTCAAAGTGGCACAGGAAAAGGCAGTTCTGTTCACCAGTATCATCGAACCGGGAAATCAGCTCGGTGTTTACGGTTTTGCCACGGACAATCCGGGCAATACCTCATTTTCTTCAACCTATATCGGAACGGACAATCTCAGTCATACGGCTTCATTGGGCCAGACTTCCGTAATTTCCCCCATGAGCACGATCAGTTCCACGACAGACTGGGTGCCCTATGCCGTGGCCATCGGGGCACAGCAGGACTGGGGATGCACGCCGATCGGGCAGGGACTTCTCAGAGCCCGAAAAGGCATGAATGATGCGTCACCTCCGGCAGGATGTACAGGGAAGGCCATCGTGATATTCAGTGACGGCCTTCAGAATGTGAAGCCCTTTGTCAATACAACACCTTCTTATACCTGCGGTTCATACGGACCCTATGCAATCATTGATGCAGAGCACACATTTGCCGATGAGGATATCACCATCTATTCCATTTTTTACGGAGATGAAGTCGGTGAAGGCTACACGCTCATGAATGAAATCAAGGACCAGACCGGCGGTGATTATGTATACGGCACGGCGAGTGAAATCGAGCTGGCGTCCATTTATTACTCGATCCGGGGCATGGTGGATGATATGATCTATCTCGAGGAGAACGGCACGGCTTCCGTGGCTGAACCATGGCCCGTATTTGAAGTCAATTTTGATCAGGCCGCCAAAACCGCAACCGTGGCGATCGCCTGGGCCTGGGACCAGGGAATGACCCGTCTCTATATCGAGAACAGGAAGAAGGGGACGACGAACTGGCAGTCCCTGGAATCTGCAGAAACTTCTGTCCAGGACAGCAGTTCGTTCCGGGTTTACAGGTTTGAGCCGGGGCCCGGCACTACCTGGGAATTCCGCGTGCGGCAGTATACACCGCGAACCGGGTCCACGCCTTATGCGGCTGCGGTGTTTTCGGAAGTGGAGGACATGAAGTTATCCGCACATCTCGAGGACACCGGTTTTGAGGCAGGCCAACCCCTCCGGATCTGTGCGGACCTAAGGACGCTGGGACATCCGGTTGCGGGAGCCTCTGTCAAGGCGGCTGTCCGTGTTCCGAAAATCGCTTTCAGCAACATGATGCGCGATTACTCGGGCAAATTCAGCAAAAAAATCAGCCCCGATCCGGATCAGCACAAGGCATCGGTCATAGTCAGCCAGCTCAAACAGTTTTTAAAGGCGGATGGAAAACCGGATGAACTGTATCCCGTGAATGAGGTGATGGTTCAGATGAAGGATGACGGTATCGGACCTGATCAGGTCAAAGGAGACGGCCGGTACACGGGTATCCTTCAAGGCAGTCAGACGCAGGTCGCCGGGATGGTTGCGGTCACTGTCCGTGCAGAAGGCAAGACATCGACAGGCCGCATTATGAAGCGGTCTACAAAACTGTCCACAATTGCGAACGTCGGACCCGCGGATCCTGCCAGAAGTCAATTCGTGTTGTCCGATCCCGTCAAGCAGGCCGATGGTTCGAGCATTGTTACGGTTACTGTATATCCTACGGATAAATTCGGCAATGCCGCATTCACGGGTTCCGGATCGAATATCAGGGTGACAGCCGACGGCGGAAAACCGAAAGGGGATATCAAAGACAATCTGGAGTCGACATTCAGTCAGGATTTTGCTGTCCCCTCCGGAAAAAAGCTGTCCAATGTCCGTGTGAAAGTCGGGGATGTATCCATTGGCAAAGTCATCATCGGTCATAAAAAACATGAATGCAGCATTCATGGAGGTGCGGCCATTCCGCATGGCTCCTTCGCCAAAGTGGCCGATCCGGGTCTGTGCCTGTCACTGGATTACGCCTGGGCCCTGAAACCCCGGTTCGCGCTGCGCTTTGAAACGGGGATCAGCCGGTTCAAGGCCAAGTTCGGGGACGATCAGAAAATACTCAGCAATATACTCTGCCTGCAGTACAGACCGGTCCCGGGCGGCTTCATGCCCTACGTGGAAAGCGGAGCCGGTTATTACACGATGATCGACGGGGATTCCGGTCCAGGAATCACTGCCGGAGCGGGTATCCGGATACGGTTGAACCGGAACTGGTCAATGGACCTGAATGCCAATACGCACCGGGTCAGCGGCGACCTGGATGTCGAATTCAGCCAGGTGCGCCTGGGCATGATATGCAGATTCTGAGCACGGTTGATTATTGCCATAACCCTATGAAATCAGGAGGATTCAAGATGAAAATAACAAAGAGGAAATTATGGAAGCATCTCTTCAGGATGCTCATGATCGGTTTGCTGTTCTGTTCGGTATCCGCTTATGCAGTCAGCTATACAGTTTCGGGTCAGGTGATGCGTATCACTACCGAGGATGCCGAAGATGACGCGATACCGGATGCCGTATTGACGGGGGAATACTATCCCTATCCCCATATCCGGATCTATAATTCGGTCACAAATATGCTGCTTGCCGAAGGGGACGGCGGTCAGAACGGCCAGTTCACCATTTTGTTCACGGCTCCTGCAGGATTGAGTATTCAATGCCGCGTGTTCCGTGTCATTGATGGAATGGCCACGGAATTGCCCGCAGCGCGCTCGGGAATCAATACGTTTACCTCGATTCCGGCAATCAAGTGGGTGGCCCTGAAAGTGACGGCGGATCACCTGGACGAATACGGGGCAGGGGGTTTCGTACCCTATCCGGGAGTGGGTGTCGTGTTTACACGTGTCGGCCGTGTGGAAATCCCGTATATCGAGCAGGCGGCCGGGAATGCACTTCGCGGGCTTGCCCATTATGCAACGGCTGCAGATTCTTTGGTGGCTGTCAATCGGGGGATCCCGGTTTTCAGAAAAGCACCGTTCGGCGGTAAACTGCTCATCTACGGCAGTTTCGGCAATCCGGGCGGCGGCCTCTGCCCGACCCCGGGCAGCACTATTGACTGGTACCGTGTAAAAATTCAGCGAATCAGTCCGACCATTGGCACAGCTTTTTATTGTATGGACTATCTCTCGAAGATCCGGACCGAGGTGATCACCAGTCCTTTCAGTGTCGGTGCGTATTCGGAAAAAATCGGGCCCTTCACTGGAGAGCTCAGTGACGCGACCGCGGTTCCCGGGCTTTTCCGTGTGAACCGGGATGTCACGGGTCCCATCGTGAATTACTTCTACAGCTATCCGGATCTGCGCGTCAACTGGAACAGCGGTGCCAATAACGGATTGTACCGGATTTCATTGGAGTATTATATGCAGACCGGAACGACCGCAGCCGGAAAACCCGTGGTGCAGCAGTTCAGTTCCACCTGTTTTACAGGGACTTCCCCGGATCCGGATGTGGCCCTGCATGAGATTTATCTCAATGTGAACAATCAGAGTCTGCAAACCCATTTCGATCATATTTTTATCAGTCGGGACGATCCTTCATCTTCCAATCCTGCGGACCGGCGTTATTATGCGGACGGAGGATCTGAAACCGGCAGTATTGCCGGTGCCTATGATTTCAACGATGAGGGATTATGTTCGATCATGGATCTCGAGAGCAAGTATGATGTGGATTTTTACTTCACTGCCCATCATGCGGGTTCTTTCATGAGAAGCTACGATCTGCATATCCGGTCCAATGACAGCGGTGTGAACATCACACCGGTGAACGAATCGTTCGTGTCCCATACACCGGGTACCAGTATCCTGTGGGAGGGCACTCCTGCGGCTGGTACGCATTTTCGCGTTCCGTTAAGCAGCTTCACAGATCCCTGTGCATATGTATACACTCTGAATTCATACAGCCGTATTCAGAACGGTGTCTATTATCTTCAGTACCATCATCCGTACAAGGCCTATTATGTGATTCCATGAAAAAAAAACTCCCCGGGAGCGTTTTCGACTCCCGGGGAGTTTTTTTACTGTATATACTTATCCTGTCTATTCGTTATTCCCCAGCATAAACGCCATCGGACCGATCACGCTGTGCCTGGCGATTTTCCGGTGCTCGATCACGCTGAACTCGATTTTGCACCCTTCCCCGATATCCGCATTCAGCAGTTTGACATGCGGGCCGATGATGCAGTCCGGACCGATTCGGGTTGTGCCGAGAAGCACGGTTCCCGGCCCGATAACTGTATCCGCACCGATCCGGACATCCGGTTCGATGTATACGGATGCCGGATCCGGAAGCGTGACGCCGTTTTCCATGTGGCGTATTTTAATCTGTCTGCCCAGCATTTCATGGGCCTCGGCCAGATGAACACGGCTGTTGATCCCCATGAGTACGCCCGGATCGTCACTGGTCAGGGATTCGACCGTTTCTCCCTGTTCAACCAGCATCTGGATCACATCGGTCAGATAGTATTCTCCCTGATCGTTGTTCGTGCTCAGTCTGTCGAGGCAGGGGAACAGTTTTTCCGCACGGAAACAGTAATGGGATGTATTGACCTCACAAATTTTCTTTTCTTCTCTGGAGGCATCGCGGGCTTCCACGATACGCTGAATTCTGTTTTTATCGTCCCGGACAATGCGGCCGTAGGACAGGGGCGGATCCATGATGGCCGTCATCATGGTCGCAGCCGCTCCCGTTTTCTGATGGGTCCGTATGAGCCGGGACAGGATCCGTGCGGTCAGGAACGGCGTGTCCCCGGCGAGAACCAGCAGATCGCCTTTGAAACTTTTCAACGTTTCACTGCACACCATGACCGCATGACCGGTACCGAGCTGTTCCTTCTGCTCCACATAGGTATAATCCGGCCCAAGCATATCCATGACACGGTCCGCCTGATGCCCGATCACCAGAACCATTTTACTGGCGCCTGCCTTGCTGCAGGACTGAATCACATAGTCGACCAGTGGTTTTCCCATCAGCGGATGCAGGACCTTGGGCAGATCGGATTTCATTCGTGTGCCCTTGCCAGCCGCCAGAATCACTGCAATCGTTTTTCGTTTACCGGATGCCATGCCTCAACTCCTGATTGTAATCGATGAGATTTAAAAATATAATAAATATGTAGGTGAAATTCAAGGTAAGATGGGGAAGACGGCTTTGTGACCGTATGAAAAATGAAATCTGAAAAATAAAGTTTTCCGGAGAAACACCGTTATTAATTTTTCTATTGAATTCATCCCCTGATTATGTGTAATTTCTGTTATGTTCAAATACGGTCCATTCAGGAGAGAATGATGAAATATATCATGATGATATCCCTTTTCATGTTTGTGAACCTGTCTTTGTCCAGCGGCAGCCGGGCAATCGGCCGTTCAGCATTTACAATAAAACGCGGCACGAACATTTCCCACTGGCTGTCGCAGGTCGAGGACAGGCATATGGAAGGCGTGGACTGGTTTACCGAAGCCGACGCGGCCTATCTGGCCGGTCTCGGATTCGATCATGTACGAATCCCGGTCGACGAGGCCCGGTTGTGGGATGAACAAGGTCAAAAAATTGATTCCGCTTTTGCCATGCTGAATCAGGCCCTGGACTGGTGCAGCAAATACGGGCTTCGGTCCATTGTGGACCTGCACATTCTCCGGTCCCACCATTTTAATGCCCAGGTGATTCCCTTGTGGGAGGATTCCACTGCCCAGGAACATTTTTTCGATCTGTGGCGCGATTTGTCCATGGAACTGAGAAACCGGCCCGTGGACCAGGTGGCTTACGAGCTGATGAACGAGGCCGTGGCGCATGATCCGGATGACTGGAACCGCCTGCTGAAAAAAGCCTGGGCCGTGATACGTGAACACGAACCGGAACGTGTCATTGTCATCGGATCCAACCGGTGGCAGATCCCCGATACGTTCGACGTGCTGAAAGTGCCGGAAAATGATCCGAATATCATTCTGAGTTTTCATTTTTATATACCCATGCCGTTCACGCATTACCGGGCAACCTGGTGGCGGGGAGGCGGTGAATATGCCGGACCTGTCAAATATCCGGGACAGGCGATCGATGAAAAGGACCTGTCCGGTTATCCTGAACATGTCCGGACCGTGATCGACCGGTTCAACGGCGTCTATAATCCGGAAGTGCTTGAGACGATGCTGCACAAACCGCTGACCAAGGCCCGTGAACTGGATCTGCCCCTTTACTGCGGCGAGTGGGGAAGCCTTCCCACCACGGATGAACGCCAGCGCCTCGCCTGGTATGCGGACATGCGGGCCATTTTTGAAAAGAACGGCATCGCCTGGGCCACCTGGGATTATCAGGGTGATTTCGGTCTTCGTGAAAAGGGCGGAGGCGCTCCGAAGCAAAACCTGATCAGGGTGCTGGTCAAATAGCCGGATCAGGCCCTCAGACCGGATTATTCCGGCCTGAATCATCCGTGTTCCCAAAATGTTTGTATACTGTTTTTGTTTTCTGCATCCAATTCAGTGACAACCCAGAAGAAAGAAAGGAAACTGATGGACTACAAGAAATGGTGCAAACGCTGCGCGAATTATGACTTCGACCTGAAAAAGGGCATTATCTGCGGGCTGACGAAGAACAAACCGGATTTTCAGGATTCATGCAAGGATTTTGCACTGGATGAAGTCAAGAACCTGGAAACAAAAACAGACAGACATGAAATTTCCGGAAGAACGGAAGAAGCTGCCAAAAAAGGCAACGGTTGTGTGGGCTGGCTGATCTGGATCGTGATTCTGATAATCATCAATATCATCCTTCAGGCCAGCGGAAGCGACTGGATCGTTTATTAAAAATTCATCGGCGCTTCCATTCGTACAAAATATGCCGGTTCAGTAAAATGACCGATGGCATGATTCCTGAAACGAGGGGAGGATCCTGTGATGAAATTTTCGGGTTATCGTCACCGTTTCATGGTGCGCATGCAACAGATTGCCGGCAGCATCATGCCGGGTTTCTGCATGATGCTGCTTATTATTCTTGCCTGCGATAAAACAGATTCCGATCATGTGGTTGAAACCGGAAAAATCCCGTTCATGATTGAAAACCTGGGGGTACGATTCGGTCCCTGGGACAGAAGCACCAATACTGCCGGTGATTTCTTGTTCACGGACATCAGCAATGTCACGAGAATCGTGGGCGAATTCGGCCTGCGCGTCGTTTCATACGACGGCAGTTACAAATACCTGCCCAACATGGACTTCATTGTCCGTGACAGCACGCCGGTCATGGCCATCGCCGAAGGGGAGGTGACGCGGTATTTTTTTCAGGATGGATCCAATGATTACGAAATCGGAATCCGTTCCCTGAACGATCCCGATTTTGAGGTCGGATACGACCATCTCGTGAATATACTAGTGGAGCCGGGTGATATCGTGGCTCCGGGAGATCCCATCGGAAATCCCAGGCCTCTCTTCTATGGTCTCGGCAGCTTTGAGATCATGATCAGCTGCAGTGAGACGGGATTGTCCTACTGCCCCTTCTGCGTTTTCAATCCGGATAAAATCGATAGCTGCAGGAGCCAATTGATCCGGCTGATGGAGGATTGGGAGACTTTTCGGAGCGATACCACGATATACGAAGAATCCGCTTTCGTATTCCCCGGATGTCTGATGGAGTCCATGATATCCTATTGAGATGACATGTAAACGATGACCGTAAATGGATCGGATCGCCGTAAATCAACTTATACTGCATCTCAATCATTCTCTCCGGAAACGAGTTCGAATCCTTCCCTGAACACGAATACGGCAATGACAAGACCGGCTATCGGATCCGCCAGCCAGAATGAGAACAGTGCATTGGCTGAAAGTCCGAGCAGCAGGGCCGCTGATAATACGGCACAAACCAGGGTTTCCTTTGAATCCGCCACAAGCGATTCGAGGGACAGGGATTTGCCCAGATTGTACTTGGCACGCGCCAGAACCGGCATGATGATCAGGGATAAAACCGCTATGATCATCCCGGGTACCGAGGTTTCGGTTTTTTCCTGATTCACGATTTTCACGGTTGATTCAAAAGCGATGAATGTTCCCAGAAGGAAGAAAGTGATCCCCACGATACGGGAAGCCGTTTTTTCAATCCGTTCTTCGTCGTTTTTGGAAAGGCTCCCGTGTTTTTTCAAACGCCAGATCAGCACGAAGGCGGACAGATTTTCCACCACGCTGTCAAGACCGAAACCGATCAGGGCGGTACTGCCGGCCAGCCGCCCGAATATAATGGCGGCGGCTGCCTCGAGGAAATTATAAAACACCGTGAAATATTCCAGAACGAGTGCTTTTCTGTATGTGGTTTCCAAGGTCAAATCAGGCTTTCTCAGTATCTTTGTATTGAAAGATCGAATAGTACGGCCGGATCCGAATCTGTAAGAAATGGCCTCCAATCCGGGAAGACAGGCCGGTTTGATCGCGTAATCATCCAAAGAAACCGTATTCCGCGGCATTGACATTATGCCGCTTTTCCCAGCCCAGTGTCGAACTGGGCACAGGTCCGTAATCGTGGCCCGGCCAGACCACGGTATTTTCATCGAGAGTCATGAGCCTGCGGATGGATGCGCCGAGCGTGGGCCTGTGACCACCCGGCAGGTCCGTCCGACCACTGTCTCCCACAAACAGCGTATCCCCGGTAAACAGATTCCCCCCGATGAGAAGACAGATGCCCCCCGGTGTATGGCCCGGTGTATAAATGACCTGGAATGACAGATCACCCGTTCGGAGAACGGTTTCCTCGCTGAGGAGCCGGTCCGCATCGGGAACGAGGTCCACATCGGCTTCATGCACGACGACCGGCGCACCCGTTTTTCGTTTCAGCTCCGCATTCCCTGCTGTATGGTCCCCATGACCATGCGTATTCACGATCAGCTGGATGCACCAGTCCCTTTTTGAGCTGGCATTCAGAATCGCTTCCGTGTTCCATGATGGATCGATGACCAGGGCATTTTTTGTGTGTTCCGATCCAAGCAGGTCTGATCGAACAAAATCAGGTCCGATCAGGTCTGATCGAACAAAATCAGGTCCGATCAGGTCTGATCGAACAAAATCAGGTCCGATCAGGTAAGAAAAATTATCGCCGCCTGAACTTTTTATTTGAATGATTTGCATTTTATCGTCTTTTCCTGTATTTTACCGTATTCATGGAACCAAATCAATAAAAATACGGTTTATGATTTGTATATGTTCCCGATTTTAATAACTGATCGTTCGCTGTGCGCACTGCAGGTCTCTTTAACAGGTGAATTATGAAAAAAACCTCCCTTTATATTTTAATGGGTTTAATGCTTGGTACCGGTTGTGCCTACTTCAACACATTTTACAATGCCAAACAATATTACAAAAAAGGATATGCCGAAACCAAAAAAAATCTGACAGGAAAACCCGGTGCCACCGAGAAGAAACACTATGAAGAAGCCATTACCCGTGCCCTGACCCTGATCGTGGATTATCCCAAGAGCAAATATGTGGATGATGCACTGCTTCTTGCGGGCAAGGCTTATTACTATCGTGAAGAGTATTTCATGGCCAAGCGCAAGTTTCTTGAACTGATCACGAATTATCCGGAGAGCCCGTTTGTCAATGAAGCCAAATTATGGATGGCCAGGACAAATTTTGCGCTCGATGAGTTCGATGAAGCGGAGACGCTCGTCAATACGCTGGTATCGGATGATGTGGAAAAGAGAATCAAGGGTCAGGCCTATTACTATCTTGGCAAATTTCATGAGCGCAAGCGCCATTTTGATCAGGCGACCGAGGCATACAGGAGCGCCCTGAACTACGGTCTGGAAGATCAGCAGGCCAACACCTATTTTTCACTCGGTAATTCGCTTGACACATTGGGGCGTTACGAGGAAGCGAGGGATGCGTTCGGCAAGGTTCAGAAGGCAACGTATCTGAAGGAGCTCAGGTTCGAGGCCCGTTTCCGGTACGCCCAGATGAACAAAAAACTGGGAAATGTCCGCGATGCGCTGTCCGATTTTCAGATGCTTATGGCGGATGAGGAAAATGCCAAGCGGGTTCCGGAAATCAAGCTGCAAATTGCGGATACCTATTTCCGCGGCGGGGATGCGGATGCCGCAGTCGATGCATATGATGAGATCACGCAGGTTCATGAAAAGACGAAGGAATCCACTCAGGCATTTTACCAGATCGGCCGGATTTTTGAAACCCATTATTCGGATTATGAGAAGGCACTCGACAACTATGTTCAGGCGAAGAAGTCCGGGATGCGGTCTGTGTATGCGGACACAGCCGAACTCTATTCACGTGATATTCAGCGTCTTCAGGCCCTGCATCAGGTTGTCGACCTCGGTAAACGGGGTGAAACAGGCGAGGCGCTGCTGGTCATGGAGAATGAACTGGATGAAGATACGCTGACACTCGATCTGGCGTATGATATGATGGATACGACAACGGGCGATACGGCCTGCTATCACCTGCTGACCGAAATCGGAGGCAAGCAATTTGCCGACTCCGTATTTGTCGAAAAAAACAAGTCATTGGATCAGCGGGAACGTGACATTGAATTGAACATGGGGTTGGAAAAAGAGGTTCTGGTGGATTGGCGCGAGTGGGTGGAAGAACATACCGTGCCCAGTTATTCCGACATGGAAGCGGAATTTCCCAGGCTCCAGGCGCGCAAGAAATTGCTCGAACGTCCCAAAATGGCCGACAATCCCGAACTGAGCACGTTTCGGGTGGAGGAGCTTGACCGCAACCTGTTCCTCCTTGCCGAGCTCTATCTATTCCGTTTCCAGAAACCAGACTCGGCTTTCAATTATTATGATTATCTGGTCCGTGAATTCCCCGAAAGCCCCTATGCGGCGAAATCACTTTACAATATGGCCCATTTATATGAGACACACTATAAAAATCCGGAGCAGGTCGAACTGATTTACCGGTCATTGATGGATGAGTATAAATCCACACCCTATGCCAACGCCGCGCGTCAAAAACTGGGTGAAAATCCGGTTCCCAGTAAAAATGACACCATCGCCAACCTGTTCGCCAGTGCGGAGGACGCCTTGTTCACTGAGAACGAACCGGCCAAGGCACTCGATTTTTATGAACATATCCGGAATGCATACAGTGATACTGATTTTGCTCCCAAGGCCCTTTACGCCCAGGGCTATGTATACGAACACTACATGGATTTGCCGGATCTCGCCTATGCGACCTATGACAGCCTGATTAAATGGTACCCGGAATCTCCCTATTCGCAACGTGTGCAGCCCAAAATTGAGGCGGTAAAAGGGGAGGAGATACAAAGGGCGAAAGCCCGGGAAACTGCCACGGTTCAGGATTCGATGGGAGGCAAAGGTGTGATGCCCGGGCTTGCAGAAACGGACAGTACCGTGGATCAATCATTTGCTTTTGCAGACGGAAGTGATGAGGACGAAGATCCTGAAAATCCCGTACAGCGAACCCGGTCAAGCCTCCGCAGGGGAGACGAGTCGGCTCTGCTGTCCGTGCCCCTGGACCTCATGGCAAGGCGGCGCCGTGAACTTCGTCTGATACAGGGACAGACCGCACCGAGATAATACGTTATTTTTCGAAAATATTAACAGGAAACCGTGCAGACTTCCGATTGTAAAATTACAGCACAGGATGCCATTACCGAATCGGTGTTCAGGATACGTTTGTCTGCCCCCGGGATTTCAAAGCTGTGCAGCCCCGGTCAGTTTGTTCATATGCGTGTATCGACAGGCCTGGATCCTTTGTTAAGGCGGCCTTTCAGTATTCATCGCGCGCATGAATCCGCCGGTGAAATCGAATTGCTGTATCGGGTTGTGGGATCGGGTACGGCCACGCTGCGTGACCTGAAGCCGGGCGATGTCGTCAACCTGATGGGCCCGCTCGGAAACGGTTTTGATCTCGAAAAACCGGTCGACCATGCGGTGGTCGTGGCCGGAGGCATGGGCGGCGCCCCGGTATTTTACCTAATCGATGCACTGCTGAAAAGGAACAAACGTGTGACACTGCTCTGGGGTACCCGTGACGGCCGGGAAATCTTCGATGAAGCGGATTTCGAGGCACGCGGGGTCGCGTTGAAAATCGCCACCGAAGACGCGAGCAAGGGGCATAACGGGCTCGTTACCGATCTTTTAAAGACTTTTCTTGCACAGCATGCCGGTTCGGCCGGACTCGGAGGATATGTTTGCGGACCGGAACCCATGATCCGGGCCGTTCAGGACATCGTCCGCTCCACAGATTTCTTATGGCAGGCGTCACTTGAGGAGCAAATGGCCTGCGGCGTCGGTGTTTGCCTTGGATGTGCGGTGAAACTGAAAACCGGCGAAATTCAAATGGTCTGCAAGGACGGTCCGGTTTTCGATATCAGGGAGATTGCTTTTAATGGTTGATCTTTCTGTAAAAATCGGATCCCTGACCTTAAAAAATCCCGTGCTGACGGCTTCCGGGACTTTCGGATATGGGCGGGAATACGATCCCTATCTGGATATATCACAGCTCGGCGGGATTGTAACAAAAACAGTCACGCTGGAACCGCGTCAGGGCAATCCCATGCCGCGGATCGCGGAAACCCCCGCCGGCATGCTGAATTCCATCGGATTGTCCAATGTCGGGGTTGAAAAATACCTGAATGAAAAACTGCCCCTTCTTGCGGATGTGGATACAAATGTGATTGCCAATGTCGCGGGCAATACCATCGATGAATATGCAGAAATCGTTTCACGTCTTCAGCATCATCCGAGAATCGATGCGATCGAAATCAATGTATCCTGTCCGAACGTGGAAAAAGGCGGCCTGGCATTCGGTACCGATGCCTCTGTGACAGCCGCTGTTGTAAAAGGCGTTCGAAACCAGACAGGTAAGCCGGTCATCGTCAAACTGACACCCAATGTCACGGATATCGGGGTGATCGCCCGTGCAGCGGAAGATTCGGGCGCAGATGCCGTGTCATGCATCAACACGGTACAGGGTATGGGGGTGAATATTCACACCCGTCAGCCCCTTCTTGCACGTATCATCGGCGGCCTGTCCGGACCTGCCATAAAACCCATCGCATTGGCGAAAGTATATCAGGCCGCGCAGGCGGTCCGTATTCCCGTGATAGGCCTTGGCGGAATCATGGGATGGGCGGATGCCGTGGAGTTCCTGATCGCCGGTGCGACAGCCGTTCAAACAGGCACCCTGAATTTTATTGAACCGGCCGGCCCGGTTCAACTCATTCAGGGGCTCGAATCCTACTGTATCACACACAACATCAGCCGGATTGCGGACATCATCGGATCTCTGGAAAAACGACCTGTAAAATGAAGACGGTTACGGTATAGTATTTGCATAAATATTATATTGACCATGTTCGGAGTTATTTTTGAATATCAGTTCAAAAAGGGTTCGGGAGAGATCCATGCGTATTGTAACAGGATTGTCCATTATGATCCTGATCGGGCTGGTTGTATCATGCACACCGCCTGCAGTGGTAGGGGTGATGCCCGTCGAAATCGATGTACAGCTGAAAAATCTCAAACCGCCGCGGGATCAGGCTCTTATCTATATCGTCAGACCCGAGCAGATACTGGGTGATCAAAAAATTCAGATCACGTGCGATGGCGAATTTATCGGATATACAAAAGGCGGAATGTATCTGGCTTTTCTCGTCGATCCGGGCCTTCATATTTTAACCACCGAGGATTCGATCAGGATCGTTGATGATTTCGATGTATATTATCAAAAACGTAAATCAAATAAAATTAGTATATTATCAACATTGAACGACCGGAAGGAAGATGAAAAACAAAACAAGGATCACCTGATATTTATAAAAAAGCACAACTATGCCATGCAATGCTACAGGTCCCAGAAGTGTATTCCCGAAGAACTGAATCACATTTTGAAAAGCGAACCCTTTCCCATGGAGATGTATCACGCCATTGTCACACAGGGGGGACAGACATTGTTTTTAATGCAGACATTCAAACCTGCATGGAACCATCCTATGTATCTTCTGACGGATTGTGAACAGGACAGGGGCAGATCCCTGCTTCCAGACCTGAAGCACAGCCGCTATGTTAATCCGGATACGTTTCCCAGGAATTATATCAACCTTACCAGAAAATAATATAAATCATTTAAGAGCATGTTGAAATGCGGAGGATTGTATGCTGAAAGCTGCAATTTTTTCCGGTTTTTTACGGTCAGGGCGAACCATTGTCCTGTGTTCCGTGTGCATGGGTATCTATTTTGAGACCGGATCGGCCCGGCCGCAGACGGCGATGGCCGTGAAACGGGACAGTATACTGGCCCGTGTGACATTCGAAAACAGGCGTCCGGGTGAACGGTACGGCCTGTTTGACGTCAAACGCGATTTCGGCACACTGCAGTCCCTGGGCACAGTCTGGCCGTTGCAACGCGCATCCGTGGATTCACTCGATCCGGTGCATCGGCACGTTCTCCGGATCAAATATCCGGAACGCAAGGTTCGGTCCCTTGCGTCGGGCGCTTCCTGGAAACTGAAGTCCTTTTATCCGAGGCAGGAGCTGTTTTTGAGTTACTGGGTGTTTTTTCCGGATTCCTTTGTGTTCCGTCACGGAGGCAAATTACACGGCATTGTGGGCGGCAAGGGCAACACGGGAGGCAACAAACCCAGCGGCCATGACGGTTGGAGCTGCCGTGTGCACTGGGGATTCGATGATATGATCAAATTGTATGTCTATCATAAAGATCAGAACCGGGAATGGGGCGATGAGTTTTATTTTACAGAGGATCCGCCGCTCCAGGATATTACGGACCGTTCGACGCTGCGCAGGTTCAGGGAACGGGAAATTCATGTAAAACCGGGCGTATGGCATCATATACAGATCCGGGTCAAGGTCAATGCCGTGCATCACAGAAACGGTTTGGCCCAGGCCTGGTATGACGGCCGGCTGGTGGCCGATGTCCGGGGATTTGCGTTCCGGGATTCCACATGCGGCCCTGAGGATTTGCTGATCAATGCCATGTATTTTTCAACATTTTTCGGAGGACGCGACGAGGCCTATAAACCGGTCAAGGATGAAGCCATATTTTTTGATGATTTTGTCGTTTGCACACGGCTTTTCCGCCCGGATCACATGCCGTATGAGGGGGTTCCGGAATAAATCGGCGCAGATATTACGTTCAGGCAGTCCAATGAAAAAACCTCATTTTGAATGATCAGAATGAGGTTTTTTGTGCCGGGGGAGAGACTCGAACTCTCATGGACCTAAGCCCGGGGGATTTTGAGTCCCCTGCGTCTACCAATTTCACCACCCCGGCAGTGCACATCAATTTAATAAAATAAACCTGAATGTCAAGTCAAAAACGCACCGGAAAACGGCAAGCGCCTGTTCAACATCCCAAAGCCGGGAAAAATATCTTGATTATAATGCTTTTGTTTTTTATAATATTAGGATATGGAAAACCTGCAAATAATGGATAGTGAGCCGGGCCGGAAAAGGCTGCCGGACTGGCTTCGCAGACGGCTTTCACATACGGAACAGGTCCATTATGTGAAATCGCTTTTACATAGAAAAGGCCTGAATACGGTCTGTCAGTCCGCTTCATGTCCCAATATCTCCTCATGCTTTGAAAGGTCGACAGCCACTTTTATGATTCTGGGCAATGTGTGTTCGCGGCATTGCCGTTTCTGTGGTGTCAGGCAGGGCATGCCTCAGCCAGTGGATCCGGGAGAACCGGCCCGTATAGCCGAAGCTGTAATCGAACTTGGATTGCGGCATGTGGTCATTACTTCCGTCACGCGCGACGATCTCCCGGATGGGGGTGCAGCTCACTTTGCAGACACCGTATCAGCCATCAGAGAAACCGGTTCCGGATTGACAATCGAGCTTCTGATTCCCGATTTCAAGGGCGATTTACGTGCACTGAACAGGGTGCTCGAAACGGATATTCAGGTTCTCAATCACAATGTGGAAACGGTCCCGCAGCTCTATCCGGCTGTCAGACCCGAAGCGTGTTTTCAAAGATCGCTCCAGGTATTGATCCAGGCCAAGAAATCCCGCCCCGAACTGATTACGAAATCCGGATTGATGCTTGGACTCGGTGAAAGCGAAGATGAAGTGACCGATGTTTTCCGGGCACTGCGCAATTCAGATTGTGATGTGCTGACCCTGGGTCAGTATCTTGCTCCGGGGCTTGATAAATACCCTGTCCGCGAATTTTTACATCCCTCCATTTTTGCTCATTATCAGGATATGGCTGAAGCGATGGGATTCCCGGCCGTCAAAGCAGGTCCATTTGTCCGAAGTTCATTTGAAGCCGATGCGTTGATCAGGAAGGTCAGAGGAGTATCAGTGTGAATTCTTTATACGGTTTAATTGAAAACTGCGTCAGGAAGTATGAGAATCGGCCGGCGGTATTGTTTCATGATCATGAAATTACGTATAAACAACTGAAAGAAGCATGTGACCGTCTGGCCGGAGGATTACAGAAACTGGGCATAGGAAAGGGCGATCGTATCGCCCTGATGCTGCCCAATGTTCCGCATTTTATTATCAGTTATTTCGCGTTACTGAAACTCGGTGTCACCATCGTTCCCATTTCCGTCTATGACAAGGCCAACGAGATCCATCATCAGCTTGAGGACAGTGAGGCCAAGGGAATTATTTACGGGGACAAATACAGAATGACTGTCCAGACAGCGGTTCAGGGGCTTGCGCATTGCAACAAACTGATGGTGCTTGGTCAGCATGCTGCGGCAGGTGAATTACGGCTGCCGCATCTGATGGAAATCAATGAGCCGCTTCAGGTTACCGAGGATGTGTCCGAGGACGATACGGCCGTGGTTGTGTACACAGCGGGCATCACCGGACGGCCCAAAGGAGCCGAACTGACCCATAAGAATATTTTATCCAATATCGAAGCATGCGTGGATTTTCTGAAATTGAAACCGGATGACCGCGTGGCCAGCACGGTTCCGCTGTTTTTTCCGATCGGACAAACATTGGCAGCCGGAAGTTTCATGGCTGCAGGGGGGGCGATGGTGCTCCTGACGCAGTCCGATTCGGAAACCATCGTCTCGGTCATTCAAAAATTCCGGCCGACATATTTTGTCAGTTACCCGTCCGTTCTGCAGTCCCTGCTCATGGATACCGAAGGACAGGAGCCGGATCTGGCATCACTAAGCTTCTGGCTGACCAGCGGGGACGCATTGAAACCGGAGATTCTGGAAATATTTGAATCCAGGTATCATGTTCCCGTTCTTGAAGGGTACGGTCTGACCGAGGCGTCTCCCATGGTGTCGTTCAATAATCCGGCCGGCGAACGGCGGCCCGGTTCGATCGGTCTGCCCCTGCCGGGTGTTGAAATCAAGGTTGTGGATGTGCAGGGCCAGGAAATCATGAGCGGCCAGGTCGGTGAAATTATCGTGCAGGGCCCCAATGTGATGAAAGGATATCTGAACCGCCCTGAAGCAACCAAAGAGGCCGTTCGTGACGGCTGGCTCTATACCGGCGATCTTGCCCGGATCGATGAATCGGGGTACGCGAGCATCGTTGCGAGAAAGAAAAATGTCATTATGAAGAGCGGATTCAGTGTATACCCGACCGAAGTAGAGAAATGTCTGATCGGACATCCGAAAGTCAAGGAGGCCGTGGTTGTCGGGTTGCCGGACAATCTGACCGGTGAGGAGATACATGCCTGCGTCGTACTGAAAAGAGAATCAAGTGCTTCCCCAGCGGAAATTATCGAGTATGCCAAGGAGCACATGGCCGCCTATAAATGTCCCAGGACGGTCTTTTTTGTTCTTTCCCTGCCCAAGGGACCCGGCCAGCGGGTCCTGAGAGACCAGGTAAAACAAATATTACAGGAAAAGCTGAATTAACATAAAATGAGAATCAAAGGAGGGTTCACGTGAAAGTATATGCGGCAGACAAAATACGGAATCTGGGTCTGGTCGGTCACGGAGGTGTCGGTAAAACAACATTCGCCGAGGCACTAATATTCACAATGGGCGTCACCAACCGGATGGGGTCCATTGACGATGGCAACACGCTTTCCGATTATCATCAGGATGAGGTTGAAAGAAAAATTTCCATCAACACATCGATGCTGCATGGTGAATGGAAAGACTGCAAAATCAATATTCTGGATATGCCCGGATATTCCGACTTTATGGGCGGTGCAAAAGGGGCGCTCAGAGTGGCCGACATCGCTGTCGCGATTGTCAGCGCCGTGGATGGTGTGGAAGTGGGCACGGAACAGGTGCTGGAATTTGCGGATGAATATAAAAAACCCCGTGTTTTTTATGTCAACCGGATGAATAATGAACATGCCAAATTTGACAGTGTTCTGGCCAATATAAAAGACCGTTTCGGCACGGGCGTGGTCGCCATCGAGTTCCCGGCCAATTCCGGTGAAGGATTCAACAAAATCGTGGACGTGCTGAAGAAAAAACTGCTCGTTTACGAGCAGGGAAGCAAGGCCAAACCCAAGGTCGAAGAAATTCCTGACGATCTGAAGGGCCGGCTGGATACGTATTACGGGCAGATCATAGAGGCGGCTGCCGAGAGTGATGACGCATTGATGGAAGCCTATTTTGAATCCGGAGAACTGACCGAGGAGCAGATCGTTCAGGGATTGCGCAAGGGTATACTGAACGGAACCTTGATGCCCGTGCTCTGCGGGGCTGCGGATATTAATGTCGGAACCACAGAATTTCTGGATTTCATCACGGCTTACTGTCCTTCGCCCGCTGAATTCGCCGGCATCAAGGGCAAACTGAAGGACCAGGCTGTTGAGCGCAAACCGCTTCAAACCGAACCGACCTGCGCTTTTGTTTTTCAAACCGTGTCCGAGGCGCATGTCGGCGAATTGTCTCTCGTTCGGGTTTATTCCGGTTCCCTGAGTTCAGGGGCGGAAGTGATGAACAGTTCCAAGGACAATCAGGAGAAAATTGGTCAGATTTACCTGATGAACGGCAAAAACCGTAATGAAATCGGTCAATTGGTCGCCGGGGATATCGGTGCGCTGGTGAAACTGCGCAGTACAAAAACGAACGATACGCTGTGTGACAAACGGTCTCCGATCGTGATCGATCCGGTCCGTTTTCCGGAACCCGTGATCAGCGTGGCCGTCAATCCAAAAAGCCGCGGTGATGAGGAAAAAATATCCACGGGACTTCATGTTCTGCAGGATGAGGATCCCAGCTTCAAGGTTGTTCAGGATCCCGAACTTCATCAGACCATAGTATCCGGCCAGGGGGATCTGCATCTGAAAGTGATCATCAACCGGCTGAAAGATAAATACGGTGTGGAAGTCGAAGAAGAGCGTCCCAAAATTCCATACCGCGAAACCATTACGGCAAAAGCGGACGACAAGTACCGTCATAAAAAACAGACAGGTGGTGCCGGACAGTTTGCGGAGGTCTGGATGCGCATCGAGCCCCAGGCACGGGGCGAAGGATTCGACTTCGGTAACGAGGTCAAGGGCGGCAATATTTCATCCGTATTTATTCCGTCTATTGAAAAGGGCGTCAAGCAGGTTCTTGAGAAAGGCCCGGTTGCAGGCTATCATGTCGTCGATGTCAAGGCCATCGTTTATGACGGAAAGGAACACCCGGTGGATTCAAAGGATATCGCCTTTCAGACCGCGGGCAGGGAAGTGTTCAAAGCCGCTTTTCTGAAAGCGCGTCCAATTCTGCTTGAACCGATTTATGATGTGGAGGTCAAGGTACCGGAGGACCATATGGGGGATGTGATGGGAGATCTGTCCGGCCGGAGAGGAAAAATTATGGGTACAGAGGCCAAGGGCACTTTCCAGGTGATCAAGGCCAAGGTACCGCTGGCGGATCTGGACCGTTATGCAACAACACTGCGTTCGATTACGTCCGGACGCGGCCTTTACCGCCGCACATTCTCTCATTATGAACAGGTTCCGAAGGATCAGGAAATCAAGATTATCGAGGAATCCAGGCAGCACAGGGAAGAGGAAAAATAATGGGATCCTCATCACGGCAGGACCAGGATCCTGCCAAAATACTCTGGGCGCCCTGGCGCATGGAGTATATCGAACATTGCGGTACACCGGAAAAGGGCTGCATTTTTTGCGATAAACCAAAACAGAATGATGACCGGTCCAATCTGATTCTGCTCAGGGGAGGCACCGTGTACGTGATCATGAACCGGTTCCCCTACAACAACGGTCATTTGATGGTGGTTCCCTTCCGGCATACCTCTGATATGGGATCGCTGACTGACGGGGAACGGTCGGAAATGTTCGAACAGCTCGAAGTCTGCCGGACCGTTTTAACACGCGTGATGCAGCCCCACGGATTCAATATCGGTATGAACCTGGGCCGTGTCGCGGGTGCCGGTATTGCGGATCATCTGCATTTTCATATCGTGCCGCGATGGGATGGGGATACCAACTTTATGCCGATTCTGGGACATACCAAAGTTGTCTCGGAGGGGCTTGAAAGAACCTGGGATAAAATCAGGGATGCCCTGAAATCCTGAGGTGTCAACAAAAAAGGAGAAACGGATTATGCAGCGCGTAATGATTGCACTACTTTTTATTGCAGGCATATTCATTGCCTGCCATTCACAGAAAGCGACATCCAACAAACCAGAGGACATGAAGAAAATGAACAATGACAGACCCCATGTGCTCATATCGACAAGTATGGGTGAAATCGAAATCGAACTGTTTCCGGATGACGCGCCTTTGGGCGTGAAAAATTTTCTGCAGTACGTGAATACAAAATTTTACGATGGAACCATATTTCACCGGGTCATCAACGGTTTCATGATACAGGGCGGCGGATTTACGGAGTCTCTCGGAAGAATGGACACATTTCCTCCCATCGCCTATGAGGGCGGCAACGGGCTCAGCAACCTGCGCGGCACCATCGCCTATGCACGTACATCCGATCCCAACAGTGCAACGTCCCAGTTTTTCATCAACCACCGGGATAATTTCGGGCTCGATCATGGCAAAACACAGGACGGATACGGCTATGCGGTTTTCGGAAAGGTTGTCCGCGGCATGGATGTGGTCGACAAAATCGCCATCGTGCAGACCGGTGTAAAACCCAACGGAATGCGGGACGTTCCGGTGAAGCCGGTAATCATCAATTCCGTGCGGCTGACCGGAGAGTAACGGATCACGATGGATCTTTCCAAACGACAGAAGGAACAGCTGAAACGGCGGGCACATCATCTTAAACCCGTCGTTTATATCGGTCATCAGGGTCTCGGGGAAGCACAGGTGCAAAAAACCGAAGAAGGTCTGATGAGCCATGAGCTGATCAAAGTGAAGTTCACGGATCACAAGGATGAGGTCAGGGACCTGGCCGTCAAACTGGCCGAACAAACAGATGGATCGCTTATCGGTATTATAGGATACGTGGCCATTATTTACAGACCGCATCCGGATCCGGAACTTCGCAGGGTGAAGATCACGGTATGATTATCGAGATCGACAAGGAATACGAAAAAACCGTCCGGCAGATCCGTGAGTGGATTATTCAGAACGACTGCCGTCCGGATGTTCTTTACGGCGACCTGTTCACGGTAATTGCCGTTGAAGGGGACGCCACACGGCTCGACAAGGAATATATCGAAAATTATCCAGGCGTGGTGCGGGTCTGGCGTATCTCTTCTCCATATAAAACCATTTCCCGAAAGGTAATCGGGGATAAGCATCAGAAAGTCGAACGCAAGAGAATGACCGTCAGAATACCCGGTCCGGATGGCAAGGACCGGGTTTTTCGGGACGGCAATCCGATTTTTATCGCCGGTCCCTGTGCCGTGGAAAGTTATGATCAGACGGCATCCGTGGCCGATGCCCTGAGCGGACTTGCTGAAAAATACGGCATCCGTCACCGGATGATGCTGAGGGGCGGTGTGTACAAGCCGCGTACGCGGCCCTGGGATTTCAGGGGGCTTGGTGAAGAAGGGCTGGATATACTGGACAAGGTTCGTGATACAACCGGACTGCCCTATGTGACCGAGGTCATGGCAGTCGATCAGGTGTGCGGCCTTTCACAGCGCGCGGACATGCTTCAGATCGGAACCCGAAATTTTCAGAATTTTAATCTTCTGGAAGCCGCCGGGCAGACCGGAAAGCCGATTCTATACAAGCGCGGCATGGCGGCGCCTCTTGAGGAATGGCTTTCGGCCGCCGAGTATATCGCGCTGCAGGGGAACAAAAATATAATCCTGTGCGAGCGGGGAGTGAAGTCGACGACCCATGGAGATTACAATCGAAGTCACATCGACTTCGATGTGATTCATGCGGTCCGGAACCGGACTATTCTGCCAATCGTCATCGATCCGAGTCACAGCGCCGGATTTTCCGAACTGGTCCCGTTTCAATTCGCGGCTGCATGCGTCTATCAGGCAAACGGGACCATGGTCGAAGTGATAACGGATAAAATCGAGCGCAAAAATATTCAATGTGATGCAAGACAGGCCGTACGGATCCATGTCTATGAAAAAATGATCCAGGCCTTCCTGGATCTGGAAAAAATAAAAATGGAGTTCAGGGAATAAGGTCTGGATCAGGGGGAAGGAGAAGTCATGCCACATCGGTCCATTTCATTCGATCAGTTGCTTGTGCGATCGCACGATTTATGGGCGAATCAGGGCATGTTGTTGACAAGCGGCGATTTTCTGGACGGCAGTTACAACTGCATGACCATTGCCTGGGGCAGTCTCGGCAATATGTGGAACCGCCCGTTTGCACAGGTGGTCGTCCGTCCTAACCGGTTTACTTATGAATATCTGGAAAAATACGAGACATTCACATTATGCGCTTTCCCGCCTGAGTACAGACGATCGCTTCAGATCATCGGTTCGGATTCTTCCCGTTCCCAGGAGAAAATCACGGCTGCCGGATTGACCCCGATCGTGTCGAGTGTGGTCGCGGCCCCTGCCTATGCCGAAGCTGAACTGATCCTTGAATGTCAGAAAATTTACTGGGATGATCTGAAACCGGAGAATTTTTTAGACAATTCCCTCGAGAACTTTTATCCGAACAAAGACTATCACCGGATCTACTATGGCGAAGTGATCGCCATTATCGGCAAATAAATCGAACAGGCTGGTTTGAAGATGCGATTCAAAGAAGCGGAACAGGGACGTGTTTTTATTATCCGCCTTGAAGACGGAGACGTCGTTCATGAATGCATCGAGGCCTTTGCAAAAGAACAGAATATCACTGCTGCAGCCCTCGTCTGTCTCGGGGGCGCAGATACGGGCAGCCGTCTCATTACCGGTCCGGTAAATGGCCGGTCAGAAACGATCAGGCCCCATGAAATCATTTTAAACGGCGTTCATGAGGTCTCCGGAACCGGTACGATTTTTCCGGACACCGAAGGCGTTCCTGTTCTTCACATGCATCTTTCATGCGGACGTGAACAGGCAACCCGTACAGGCTGTATTCGACGTGGTGTCAGAGTGTGGCATGTCATGGAGATTATTCTGTTCGAGATGATTAACAGCGGTTCCTGCCGTATAAAGGATCCGGCTACCGGATTTGAGCTGTTGAGTCCCTGACTCCCTGCGTACGGTAATCGAATGAAATAATTACAATGATTTCAGGTTGAAAAACGGGTCGTTTCCGGTCAATTCAGAAACAACGGAT
>JAFGGN010000068.1 GCA_016930535.1 bacterium | reverse complement strand
TCATCTCTCCGTTTCAATTTCCAGTACAACGACAGTATAAACCCAAACGAATAACTGACCGCTGAACGGGAATGCTTCGGAGAACCGGAGACGCGGTGAAACGGAGATTTAAAACGCATCCGCGATCCTGTTTTTACTCCGTCTCTCCGTTTCTTTTTTCACCGTTTCACTCCCCGTATATACATCTTAAATCCTTTTTTCTTCTTCCCTTTTCCGGATCGCAGCTTCGATCACGGCTTTGAGCTCATCCTTGTGAAAGGGTTTGGACAGATATCCGTACGGTTCCGCCGCCTGCGCGCGGTTCATGGTGATGGAATCCGTGTATGCGGTCAAGAAAACGACCGGCGTCTTGTACTCACGCGAGATGACGGTTCCCGCCTCGATGCCGTTCATCTGTCCGCTGAGGACGATGTCCATCATCACCAGGTCGGGCTTATGGGTTCGTACTTTTTCGATCGCTTCCTCGCCGGAAGAAACCGTGTCCACCAGGGAATATCCCAGTCTGAGCAATGTGTTGCGAATGTCCTCGCAAATGATCACATCGTCCTCGACCACAAGTATGGATGCGGGTATCATGTGAAAACCCCATTTATTTGATAATCAATTCATAATAAATCATATCCAGATAATCCCTCAGGAGCCGGGTAATGAGAAAATTTTCCCGGACCTTTTCAACGGCCTTCTTCCCCAGCTTTTTTCCCCATTCGGGTTTTTTAAGCAGCTCAAGCACCCGGTCCGCCGCACCGTCGATATCCTGCGGATCGACGAGCAGGCCGTCCACGTTATCCGTAATCTGAAGCGGAATGCCGCCCACGTTTGAAGCCAGCACAGGTTTGCCCTTCCACATGGCCTCCGTCACGGTCAGGCCGAATCCCTCACGCAATGATTTCTGTATCACCACGCTGCTGACCCGCTGAAGCACGTTGACGAGCAGGCTGTTTTCGAACGTGATCAGAATCAGGTCGCCCCGGTCGATCAGGTCCTTTCCGACCTTGTGCACCGTTTCATAAATTTCCACGCCTTCGGGATCGTCCATGGCCATGCTTCCGCACAGGATCAGCCTGCAATCCACCTTCTGCTTCACCTTTTTCATGATTTCGATCACGCCCAGCGGATCCTTCCATTTGTCGAACCGCGAAATCTGCGTGATAATGGGCTTGTCTGTCGGGATCTGAAACTCTTTCAGCTTGTCCTGAATCAGCTGATCCGAAAGGGGTATGTTTTTGCGCGTCAGAGGATCGATGACCGGCTGGATCACGCGCTGCCTGACGGGCAGGTCCTTTTTCGTATATTCCTTTTTGGACATGATGGCCAGATCGTAACGGAGAATGAATCCCTTCATGAAATCCCATAAATCGGGATTGGGGGCCGATAGGTCGATATGACAGCGCCAGACCCAGGGCTGCTTTTTTTTGTAAAAATCGATCAGGGGCAGGGGCTGGGGATCATGAATGATGACCAGGTCGTGATAGATCATCGCATATGCGGAAAAGAGTTCGCTGGCCTGTACGTAGATCTGTTTCTGATGTTCGGCCAGCATCCAGTCCTCGCCCTGAAGCGCATTGTGGATGCTCTTTGTCAGATTGTAAAGGTCCACGGTCGCATGCAGGACCCGCCAGTCCGCCTCGAGACCGATATTGTTCATCAGCGGCACGAGGCTGTTGAGAATTTCGGCCACACCGCCGCCGATGAACGTGGAATTGATATGAAGCACTTTTTTTCCGTAAAGCGCCTTGGCTTTTTGATACAATTCACCGATCACGGCATCGCCGACAATGGTTCGATAATCAGAAATTTTCTTCATGAAAGCTCCTTCCGGCATTGATGCTTCCCTGGTCGTGAAATCCTGCCTGGTGGGTAAAACGTTGGTGATGGAAAGCTTTCGGGCTGACAGTTTCAATATATAAAACAATTGCCATGAAGGCAATGGAAAATGCACTTGATTTTAAGTGCTGGTTTGATTACAATGAAACAGTTTATAAATCAACAGGTTGGGAGAAGCCCGTTCATGTCGAGACTTTCAAAAATTCTCTTTTTCGGTGTGACGTTTTTCATTCTCGGCATGCTTATTCTGAGAACCCTGTTGTTTCAGTGGTTTTCACGCCCCTTGCCCGTCACAAAGGGGAAGATACAGCTCCATGCACTGACCGATTCCGTACGCGTTTACAGGGACGGATTTTCGATTCCCCATATTCTGGCCGATGCGGACAGGGATGTCTGGTTCATGCAGGGCTATGTGACGGCCCAGGACCGGTTTTTTCAGATGGATTTCTGGAGATCGCTGGCAGACGGCCGGCTGTCCGGCCTCCTGGGTCCGGAAGCCGGATCAACGGACAGTCTGATGGTCAATCTCGGGCTGGATGCGCTGGCCGGACGACTGGTGCAGGGCATGCGTCCGGAGATCCGGGCGTGTTACGATGCCTATACGGAAGGTGTGAACGCGTGGCTCGACCGGCACAGGAAACGCATGCCCATCGAATACAGCATTCTGCATGTGCGTCCCGGACCCTGGAAAACCGAAGATTGTCTCCTGGTCTATCTGGCCTATGCCGCGTTCATGGATTGGGGGGACGGGCGGGCCTTTCTCATACCGGCTCTTTCCGGCCGTATCGTCGGTCCGCAGATGTCGCGCCTGTTACCGGGCTCGCCGCATGCGCGGGCCGGTGCAAAATACAGCCGTGTTTTTCAGGGCTTTGTCTGCCTTCTGGATTCCGTGCGGCGGCAGGGATTCCTGCCGGGCGATTTGTCCGGGGGGCATTGTTTCGCGGTGCCCGCGCGGTCGGCGCTGTCGGCCCGTCCGATTCTGGCAACGGCCCTGTCCGCACAGCCCCTGCTTCCGGGAATTTATTATGAGATCCATCTGAAAGGTCCGCATATTCATGCGGCCGGCATCTCGCTTCCCGGATATCCCTTTATCCTGTACGGCAACAATGCGCGGACGGCCTGGGGCGGGCAGAAACGCATCTGGCGGCCGGATTTCATGATCACGGGCAGTATCTCAAAACCGGAAGATTCCGGATCCGCCCTGCTCTGCACGGACCGCATTTCCAAATTATCGCTTTATTATAAATGGCCGGAATCAGCGGAGCCCGGATCCGTGTTTTTCCGGGTTATGACGTCGTCCGATGCGGAATCGGCCGTAAAAGTGCTGCAGACGCTGACACTGCCTGCCATGGAGTGGATCTGCGTGGATTCGGTTCGTGATTTAAGCAGCCTTCATGATCCGGCCCTGCCGGCTGCAGGTAAAGACGCGGCAGCCGGGGCTGCATCATCGAGACCGATGCTTCTGCGCATGATCGGGGATACGCTGGCCGGGCGCATGGAAAACGTCCGGATGACGGTGATGGAGTGCCAGGACATTCAGACGGACAATTATTCATTCATGGCAGGGGCCATTCTTCCGGGTTTGCTGAAATGGCTGCCCGATTCCGCCAAAGAAGCGGCTTCAGGCACACATCCGGAATCCGGCCGGTCCTTATCTGAATGGAAGCAGAAGCTGTATTCCTGGGACCGTGTCATGCGGTCCGGTGATGCGGAAACCGTGGTCTATGCCGCATGGATACGGCATATTGTCCGGACCCTGTTCTCGGACCTGGATCCTGATCTGCTGGACGCGCTCATGGCTTCTCCGGTACTGTGGCAGGAAATGCTGTTCAAATGTTTCGAAAAGGATGGTTTTATCCATCCCATGCACAGCCGGTCCGTCAAATCCGTCACAAAACTGATCCGTTTATGCCTGAAGGATGCCCTGCAGGAGATCGCGGGGGAACAGGGTGAAGATCCCGGCAAATGGTCCTGGGGCAGCGTTCACGCGATGACGTATCATCACATCCTTTACAGCCATCCTTCTTTTGAGATGAGCCGTTCATTCGGCTTCACACAGCCTTTTCAGCTGGGTCCATATGCAATGGACGGGGGGCCTGCGACCATGCTGGGCAATTTTACGCCCGAACGTTCCTGCTTTGCGTATGCGCACGCGGCGCGTCTGATCGTGGACATGAATCAGTTGGACAACAGCGTGTCCATTCTTGCAGCCGGGCAGTCGGGCCAGATTGTGGATGCGCATTACATGGATCAGATTCCGCTGTATACGAAGAAATACTATCATCCGAACCTGTTCTCGGTCGACCGCATACGCGATGCGGGATGGGACAGGGTGGATGCGGGGCCGTGAAAACGGGTAGAAGCGTAGAAGAGTATATGGGTATATGGGACCCCGCACCCGGGCCCCTTTTATGGACCGCAGACCGCGAAAAACGGTAAAAGGGTAGAAGCGTAGAAGGGTATATGGGTAGAAAAGTAGAAGTGTAAATACGGCCCAGCCGCACAACCCCTAATGCTGACCGCAGGCTGTTTTCGATGGACGGTTCGTTATGGACGGACATGGCTGCCTGTCCTGCAAAAAAAACTCTGCGCCTCTGCGTCTCTGCGGTTTTCTTTATAACACGTTTACCCTTCTACTCTTCTACCCTTCTACAAAATACATGCACTTATCATTCTTTAATACGGATTTTTATCAATGACCGGTCAACTGCACAACATCCGTGTCGGGCCCGCGGGCTGGAGCTACAAGGACTGGAACGGCATCGTATACCCTGCACTGAGAGACAGGGATTTCAAGGAACTGGATTTTATTGCCGGGCTGTTCGACACCGTTGAAATCAATTCCACGTTCTACAGGCCCGCCAATGTTCATATGGGCAGGGCCTGGGTAGAGAAGGTCAGGCACAATCCCGATTTCAAATTCACGGCCAAATTATGGCAGCGGTTCACGCATGACAGGCAGCCCTTTTCACGGACCGAAGCCGACCGCGTGCGTGAAGGCATGGATCCGCTCATGGAGGCGGATCTGCTGGGAGCGCTTCTCATTCAGTTTCCCTGGAGCTTCAGAAACAACGAGGAGAACCGGATGTGGTTGTCCGGCCTGATCGAATCATTCAAATCCTATCCGCTGGTCGCGGAAATGCGCCATTCGAGCTGGGATGTTCCGGCTGTCTACGCCATGCTGGGCACACAGAACGTCGGTGTCGCGGCCATCGATCAGCCCGTGATCGGGGATTCGATTCCGTTCAAACCGGTCCGGTCCGGACCTGTCGGGTATGTGCGCATGCACGGCCGGAACTACGGGGCCTGGTTCGCCAAAAAGGACAGCAAACAACCTGCATTCGCGCGTTACGATTACATGTATTCAGAGGAGGAAATCCGGATCATCACCCAGACCGTGCGCACCGTATCCGAAGGAGCCGGAGAAACCTATGTGATTCAGAACAACCATCCGCGGGGCCAGGCCATCGCCAATGCAGCCCAGATCCGCGCGGATCTGGGACAGGCCGTCCACGACCTGCCGGAAACGCTTGTCAAACTCTATCCGCAGCTTGAGAAGATTAAAGGGTAGATGGGTGTATGAGTGTATGAGTTTATGGGTCAAAGTGTAGAAGCGTGTCGTTGCATCCATAGGGACAATCTGATCATCGGGTCATTGAGTCGTTGTGTCGGATCATGAAACGGTGAATTGTTGAAACGGAGAGACGGAGGTAAGGAGAAGCAGTTTTTTTTCTCTCCGTTTCACCACTTCTCCGGTTCTCCGAAGCATTCCCGTTCAGCGGTCAGTGATTCGTTTGGGTTTATACTGTCGTTGTACTGGAAATTGAAACGGAGAG
>JAFGGN010000067.1 GCA_016930535.1 bacterium | reverse complement strand
GTGTTGTTTTTTGCTCCGTTTCACCGTTTCACAATTTCTCTGATGCACATCCCGCTGTATCACCATTTCACGGATTCACTGTCCTTTGCGGTCAGGCGGTCCGCCGTCCGCGGTCTTCATTATTCGACTCAACGACCCTACGACCCAATGACCCGACAGACCCCAGGACCGCATTTTCTCCGTTTCACCGTTTCTTTGTTTCTCCGACGCATTGTCGGTCCGCCGTCCGCGGTCACCCTGGAGGTGAGGGGCAGCGGGGCCTCATATACTCATATACTCATAAACCCATCTGCCGCTTTTTAAAAAATCCTGCAACATTTTTCAGCGACAGTTGTCTGTTGAAGTAGAAACGGGACAATCCAACAACAGGAGGTTATTATGGGACCCATGCATGATGTGATTATCGTCGCGATCGTTTTTTTCTCGATCGTCAGTGTGGTCAAAATACTCAGCGACAACCGGATCCGGCACAAGATGATGGAAAAAGGGCAGATGGGAAATGGCGGCAAGCAGCCGGGCAACGGCACGGTTTATCAGTCGCTCAGCGCCCTGAAATGGGGTTTTGTGCTCATCGGTCTGGGCCTCGCTCTGCTCATCGGGCAGATGGTGCCGTCGGGTGTCGAGGAAGAAGTCGTGATCGGGAGCATGTTTTTTCTGGCAGGTGCCGGTCTGCTTCTTTTTTACTGGGTTGCCGGAAAGCTCGCGAATAAAGCGGATGACACATCCGTACGCAAGAACAACTGAAAAGGGACGATGTCCGTAAGAGACTGATCGCAAGGCATGCGAAGAATCTGTGCATCGGCTTCGGGTGCCTTGTGATTTTTATTGAAACCGGTGTTCAATCCCCCAAAAAGATTAAAAAACCACCCGTGATCCTGGGGCCGCTGAAATCATCGACGCCTCCCAGGGGATTTTTAAAAATCACGTAATGATACTGAAACGTCATTCCCACACCGACCCGCCGTGAGAATGCAAAATCGAATCCGGCTCCCAGATTGATCCCCCAGCCGGACCGTGCGGTTCTCAGACGTTCTCCGAATGGCAGTGTTTCGTTTTCCACACCCCAGAAAATGCCGCCTCCGTACAGCACATAGGCCGAAAGCCTGTCGTCGGGTACGAGCCAGTATTTGAAATCGAGCGTCAGCGGGTGAATAACGAGTTTGTGGATGTTCTCCACTTCGTTCAGGTCCCGCAGCGCCCAGTAACCCAGTCCGATTTTCATGGCCAGATCCCCGAAAGCGGGTATGGACAGGGCCAGTCCCGTATAGGGCGTCGCGCCCGCAGCACCGAAAGTGTCGAACCTCGGTTCATCATTCAGGCTGTGCGGCTGCCAGCTGCCCAGTTCCAGGCCGATTGTCCATTTTTCGGAAATGGGTGATGCGGGAACCCCGTATTGCATGCACATGAGCGTGACGGGGATCGTCCATATCAGCCATCTGTTTTTAAAACGTTTCATCATTTTGAATCGGGGGACGGTTCGCCCTGCTGAAAGCCGAACGGTTTGTTCTGATCCTGACCGATTTTCTTAATTTCCCCATACTGTTTTTCATATTTTTCAATATTATCAAGAAGCGCCCTGGCAAAGGATTTCACATGCTGCGGTGCCATGATAAGCCGGGCGTAGACCTTGGTTTTTGGAACTCCGGGAAGTATGCGCGTGAAATCCATAACAAATTCAGCCGGCGAGTGGCTGATCACCGCAAAATTGGCATAAATGCCTTCGGCTTCTTTTTCACCCAGCTCCAGATTGATCTGTTGGGGCGATGTATTCATGTTCCCTCCGCAAATTAAGTGGGTTGAGGCGGTTTTTAGTATACGGAATTTGAAGGGTTTTGTCAAGCCACAAATTAGCTCTTGATTTTAGGCCCATTCATTCATAGATTGAGTCACTTATGAAAAAAGGTGATTGCATCGAATTGCTGATCGACGACCTGGTATACGGCGGGCGCGGTGTGGCCAGGAAGGATGAATTTGTCTGGTTTGTGGATGGAGGACTCCCCGGCCAGACAGTTCAGGCCGTGGTACGGCGCAGGCGAAAAAGTTACGGAGAGGCCCGCGTCAGGGAGGTGATAGAGCCCGGTCCCGACCAGATCGAGGCGCCTTGCCCTTATTTCGGTATTTGCGGCGGATGCCAGCTTCAGCATTTGAAATACGAGGCCCAGGTCGCGGCCAAAACACGTCAGGTCCGGGATATCCTGACACGAATCGGTCAGTTATCAGGCGATCCGGTACAGGAAACACGGCCTGCCGAACAGATATACGGGTACCGGAACAAAATGGAATTCACGTTTTCCGACCGGCCATGGGTGATTCAGGACCGGGATGAGGACAAGCCGGAGGATTTTGCACTGGGACTGCATGTGCCCGGCCGGTTCGACAAGGTTCTGGATATCGATGCCTGTCTTCTGCAGTCTGAAACGGCCAATCAGCTGCTCCGAGATGTCAGGGATCTGGTGTTGAAAACGGAACTCCCGCCGTACCGGGTTCAGGATCATGCCGGATTCTGGCGCTTTCTCGTGATCCGGGAAGGCAAACAGACCTCCGATCTGTTTATGAAGGTGATCACATCGAGCCAGGCGCCGCAGAGGGGCAAACCCGCATTCGAATGGCTCATGCACAAGCTCTTCTGGAACCATCTTGAACTGACCGGTGTGATTCACGGCATTTCAGACAAAAAAGCCCAGGTGGCATTTTCCGAATCCGAGACGCTGGTTCTGGGAGACGGCCGGCTGCGCGAACAGGTCGGTTCCTGCATGTACGAGATATCCTCGGACGCGTTCTTTCAGACCAACACCGGTCAGACAAAAGTTCTTTTCGACACCATCATCGAGCTGGCAGGTTTTTCGGGCAATGAGATCGTTTATGATTTGTACTGCGGTACGGGCGCGATCGGTATTTATATTGCCCGGCATGTCAAACAGGTTGTCGGCATCGAGGCCATCCCGGCCGCCGTCGAGGACGGGAACAGAAACGTCGAACTCAACAATCTGGGCAATGTACACCTGATGACCGGGGATATGATGGATGCGATTCACGATACCCATGCGCTGACCGGAAAATTCGGTGCAGCGGATGTTGTGATTCTCGATCCGCCCAGAGGAGGCACACATCCCGGCACCATCCGGGATCTCCTTTCCTGGAAACCTCCCTGTATCATCTATGTCAGCTGTAATCCTCCCATGCTCGCCAAGGATCTGACAGAGCTGCAGACGCTTTACCGGGTCGAGGCGGTTCAGCCTGTGGATATGTTTCCCCATACCAAGCACATCGAAGTGGTATGTGTCTTGCGGCGGAAATGATGGCTGCATAGCCGGGCAGCTCTGAAACCGGTCCGCATGACAGCGGACAGGAGACAAAAATGGCGAATCCAAAGCCGCAACCGCTTCTTTTCCTCCTTTTGTTTTTTGCCCTTTTTTCACCGGTCATGGCCTATACGGTACGTTCTGAAATGGTTCCGATGCGTGACAACATCAGGCTGGCGACGGATATTTATCAGCCGGTGACGAGCAAACCGCCCTGGCCCGTGATCCTGCTTCGTACACCCTACAACAAATCTTCGGCCATGGATCCGACGGTGGCATTGCTCGTCTGCAATTTCATGCATTATGCCATCGTGGTGCAGAATACACGGGGAAGGTATCAGTCCGAAGGCATCGATTCCCTGTATTTCAGCGACGGTTGGGGTGTGATTCAGGACGGTTTCGATACGGTGTCCTGGCTCGAAACCCAGTCCTGGTGCAACGGACGCATCGGGACCTGGGGTGCCTCGGCTCTCGGCATCACCCAGTATCTGCTGGCCGGATCCGCCCCGCCGGGGCTGGACTGCTGCGTGGTCATGGTGGCGGCAAGCAATCTGTACGAGGATGCCCTGTTCTATGACGGTGTTTACCGGGAATCCATGGTGGACGGCTGGCTCGGGGGCAATCAGGCCGGGCATCTGATCGATTTTTTCTCCGAGCACCCCATGTATGAACCCATGTACGACCGTCTCAATCTGATGACGCGTCTGAACGCGGTGCAGGTGCCGGTTCTGCACGTGGGCGGCTGGCATGATATATTTATCCAGGGACAGATCAATGCGTTTCAGGGACTTCAGGAGCAGGGCGGTGCAGGTGCGCGCGGCCGCCAGAAAATCGTGATCGGTCCCTGGGAACACGATATCGCCAAGGATACATGCGGCGAGCTCCGTTTTCCAAATTCGAGCTCCCTGTCGTGGCTCGGCGTGATGCTGGACTGGTTCGATTTCTACCTGAAGGATACGGATGAGCCGCAGCCCGATATGCCGGCGGTCCGGTATTATCTGATGGGTGACGCAGATTCTCCCGGAGGTCCCGGAAACCGGTGGATTCAATCGGATACGTGGCCGCCCTATACATCCGTTCCGTTTTATTTTCATTCGGAGGGGCTCCTGAGCCTGGCCATTCCCCCGGAGCAGGATAGTCCCGATGCGTTTGTATTCGATCCGGAGGATCCGGTGCCCACGGCCGGCGGACGGAACCTGAACATACCTGCCGGTTCGAGGGACCAGCGGTCCGTGGAGGAGCGGGAGGATGTGCTCGTTTATACGACGGAGCCGCTCATGGATTCGCTCGTGATCACGGGCCCGGTTTATGTCACCCTGTTCGCCTGTTCGGATGCGACGGACACGGATTTCACGGCCAAACTCTGCGACGTGTATCCGGACGGCCGGTCCATGCTCGTTGCGGACGGCGCGGTGAGGGCACGGCACCGGAATTCGCTGTCGGAAGAAAATTTTCTGAATCCCGGGGAGATCGCGGAATTCACCATCGATCTCTGGTCCACGGCCCTGGCATTCGCTCCGGGCCATTGTATCCGCGTGGACATATCCTCTTCCAACAGCCCGCGTTTCGCGGTGAATCCCAATACGGGCGAACCGTTCCGGAAGGAGACTTCCAGCCGTATCGCGAATCAGACCGTATTTCATGATGCGGGCATGGCGTCCGCGCTGATGCTGCCCGTGGTCGGCACTGTGCCTGCATGCGTGGAAATAACCGGAACATCGGCGATGCCCGGCTGCGCCGCGCTTCTGCCATGCAGCCCCAATCCTTTCAACGGCACGACCGCGATTTCGGTACGTATACCCGCCGCGGTTAACCGAACCCGGCTGCATATCGTGGATATACGCGGCCGGCTCGTTAAGTCGTGGCATCTGTCGGACAGAACCGGGGAAGTCCGGCTGCTCTGGAACGGCGAAGACAATGAAGGCAGAGAGGTGCCAAGCGGTGTTTACATTGTGTGCCTGCCGGATGAACTGAAGCAGCGGACACAAAAAGTCATATTGCTGCAATAACCGAAGGAGAGAACGTTTCAATGGAACTCATTCAACTGACGCGGGACAATGCCGGCAAATACGGATTCGGATGCATGATGAAAGGAAATCTTTTCGTTCCGAATCCGAAGCCCTACAGGGATGCCCTGATCCCGGATCTCGGGGAACATGCCGGCAAGGACATTTCCGGGTTTGTGGCCGTTGAATCGGACAAGCCGGTCGGGCATGTGCTCCTCGGCACGGCCCGGGCGCTTGGCCTGCCCATGCGGGTACAGCCCGATGCACCGGTGATCCTGTGCACTGCTGTTCAACGTGCTTTCAAACGGAAGGGAGTGGGCCGTGCGCTGATTCAGAAGGCCGCAGAAGCCTTTAAGGATGCACCGGGTCTCGTGCTGATGTCCACGAACAACCGGATGTACATGCCCCTGGATCGCTTCAGAAAATACGGATTCAGGCAGGTAGGTGCGCATGATGCATGGCGAATCGGATATCTGCCGATCCGGCAGGAACAGATCGTTGTCGACTTTTTTGAACCCCAGCTTGAATGGGATTATATCAGGCCTTTTACGCTGATTCAGGGCGGATTCTGTCCCTTCATGCTCCATGTATGGAACACACAGAAGAAAGCCGCCGCATCGTTCAAACGGTACGCGCCGGTCGAAGAGATGACCCTGGAGGAGGCCCGGAAAAAAGACGCGAATGCCGTGCCCGGGTTTTATGTTTTCGGATCCATGGCCCCGGCAAAGCCCATGTTCGGCTGGCAGATGAAGCGGTACATACGGAGGGCAATCCGCAGGGAGGAGAAGAAGACGTTCGGCAATGCGGCTCCGACCGCGTATGAAAAGAGAAAAAAGAAGACCCCGCGCGGATGATTTTCACTGCCTCGCAGAACTGCTGATGAGGGCAGCGCTCATGAAGGTGCTCCCGATTGGTTACTGGCAACAAAAAACCCGGTTCACAGGACCGGGTTTTTAACAGATATTGTTCAATGAAACGTTTTATTGTATCAGCATCATTTTTTTGTAGAGGACCGTGCTGCCGGCCGTCATCCTGCAAATATAAATGCCTGTCGGAACCTTGAGGCCGAACTGATCCGTGCCGTTCCAGGCAATTTCGTAAATGCCTGGGGATTGATCATCCGATACGAGCGTGATTATCCGCTGCCCCAGGGCATTGAATACGCTGAGGTCCACCCGTGTGCGGTCCGGAATATGATACGTGATCCGCGTTTCAGGATTGAATGGATTCGGATAGTTCTGATTCAGGGCATAGGCTTCCGGAACCGGCCGGCCGGCCTCCACATCCTGGTATTCGATCTCGCCGACGATGATAAAGCCCGTGTTGCTCTGTACGGACATGCCGCTCGGTACGTAGGCCGTGACATACCACAGATACTGACCGTCCGGCATGGTTTTGTCCGTCATGAACGTGAGTGTCGTATCGAAGACGGTTAGATTGCGCGAATCCAGCGCCCGTATGTGTTTCAGGGACAGAATATAATAAATCAGGCCTGCGGGATTGTCCGGATCATAACTCGGATGCCAGCGGAACATGATCGAATCGGGCCATGAGGCATTCGTGCTGTCCAGTAAAATCGGTTCAATGATCCTGAACGGCGCGGGATTGTCCGGAACGGGCCGTATGGTCAGGCTGGCCGTGTCCCTGTCCGCCATGCCGGCCGGATCGGTGACCGTGTACACGAATGTGGCGGTTCCGTTCCAGTCCTTTTCTCCCTTGAACCAGAACCGGTGCTGTGCGGGTTCTATCATCCAGGTGACAGGGGATTCCGTGTGCATGGTAAAAATCAGCTGATCGTCCGTATGGTCCACATCCGCTGCACGCGCCCACAGTTCATCCATGGATATGTAAACCGTGCTGTCCTCGTCGATGATGAAATCGGGAACCGGCGAAATCCACACTGGCGGATCATTGACGCTCGTGACCGCGTAGGTCACATGTGTGCTGTCCGTGAGCCCTCCCGCATCCTGAACCCTGAGCGTGAGCGTCTCCGTTCCGTACCAGTTGATGTCCGGAATGGTTACGGTCAGGATACGGTCCGCAATGCTGACAAGAAGCTGATTCTGACCGGATACGGACCACATGAGGTCCGCATCATCCTGATCGGGATCGTTCACGAAATTGTCCAGTACGACCGGACTGAATGTGTTGCCTTCCATCACATTCTGACCCGCGATCTGCGACAGAACGGGGGGATCGTTCGAAATGATCACCCTGGCCGTATCGGTTTGAAAATCCTTGTTGTCCATCACTTTCAGGCCGATAATGTAGATGCCTTCCTGTGTGTATGTTTTCGACGCGGTCTGTCCCTGGGTTTCATAGATGCTGTTGTTGTCCAGGTCCCATGAATAGGTCAGGCTCTGGGCGTCCACGGGGCTGACGTCCGAGCCGAAGCCCGTGAAATTGACAGGCACGTTGATCGCGGCGTGATAAGGTCCGCCC
>JAFGGN010000066.1 GCA_016930535.1 bacterium | reverse complement strand
TTGTTTTTTTTGTGTTGTGCTAATACAATATAAAACAATATCTTATGAAAAGAAACAGCTATTTTTATGAATAATTCAGGTTAAAGAACAAAGACAAAAGACAAAAGACCTATAGGGGCGAAATATTTATAGCAATATAAACGACGTATTCATAACCGAAGTCCCGTAGGGACGTAATATTTATTGCCCAGAAGGCAAGATTTATAGGTTGTATTCATTAGATAAAAGGAGATAAAATGGAAACCCGATACTCCGCAGATCCGGTCCGGTATGCACGGATGACCACGAATGAGCTCAGGGAGGCATTTTTACTGGCGAATCTGTTTCAGCCCGGAACGATACAGCTGGTCTATTCTGAAATTGACAGGGCCATTGCAGGCGGCGCGGTTCCTGCCGGGAAGGATATTGGACTGACATCCGCCGATGAACTGAGGGCGGATTATTTCTGCCAGCGCAGAGAGCTCGGCGTGATGAATATCGGTGCGAAGGGTGCTGTTGAGGTTGACGGTACCGTATACGACATGGATCCCCTGGATGGACTTTATATCGGCTGCGGCAGCAAATCCGTGAGTTTTCACAGTGAGAAATCCGGCGATCCCGCCGTCTTTTATCTTCTCAGCTACCCGGCTCATAAAGCCTATCCCACAAAGCAGGCGAAAAAGGCCGATGCAGCCGCCGTGCATCTCGGTTCGGATGAAGACTGCAACAAGAGAACCATTTACAAATATATTCATCCCGATGGCATTCAAAGCTGCCAGCTGGTTCTCGGATTTACGGAACTGGCCGACGGCAATATATGGAACACCATGCCGGCCCATACGCATGCCAGGCGTATGGAAGTGTACCTGTATTTCGCTATCGAGGCGGATCATGTGGTTTTTCATCTGATGGGACCCCCTGAAGAAACGCGGCATATCGTGGTCAGGAACCGGCAGGCCGTGCTGAGCCCGAGCTGGTCCCTGCATTCGGGTGCGGGGACAAAGCGATACAGTTTTATCTGGGGCATGGGCGGCGAAAACCAGGCTTTCGACGATATGGACTGGATCGATATGAAAACATTGAAATAGCGGTACGTGACCGGTTATCCTGCAATACTGTGTGAAAAGCGTTCATTGCACGGCATTTACAATGCCGTGCAAATTCTCATTTTCCAGAAGGGAACGTTGTAAAGTAATAAAAAACAATATAATATATAATATTCTGCCTGAATTCACCGTACTTTAAATTATGAAAATAATTTGGTATGGGTTTTGCGTGCAATGAACTGATTATTTTCGTGTCCATTTCAGGGGAGGATGTTATGTCTTCAGGCCTTGGGGGAAACCGGGAGAGAAAATCGTTTTATTGTTTCCTGTCGTTTCTGTTTTTTCTGATGAATACCACGCTTTTTTCCGTTCAAGTGCATCAAATGCAAATCGTGGACAAGGTCGTTCTTGCGAACGACGGGTTCAGTGCAGAACTGGACCTGCATCCCACGGACGGTTCGCTGCATGTAGCCTGGGTGGACCGTTTCGGAGATATAAAGTATTCAGTCCGTAATTTCAGCGGCGGATGGAGTACGCCCATGACGGTTCCGGACGGCGGTGTGAACGTCTACGGGCTGGAGGAGGGACTGAATGAGAGAAAATGTCTGGGGATCTCCATCGATTACCGGGGAATCACGCATATGGTCTTTGCGGATTCCGGTGGCGATATCTATTATCTGTACGGTGTCCCGGGACAGTGGAGCACACCGGTTAAAATCGTAAACAAGGATCCGTACAGCATTCATCTGGATATACTTGCGGTCAAGAATAACCTGTATGTGGTCTATGAGGATGCGGACAAGGACAAGGTCTACGGCGTATACAGAATCGGCGGCAGCTGGATCGGTCCGGTCCTGATTGCCACAGGAGAGTATTGTTCCCTGACCAAGGGCAGCAACGACCGTATCTACTTTCTTAACCGGGGCGGATTGTACGAGGCCAACGATTATCACCGCATCAAATTCGCCGTGGTGGACAACGGGCAGACCGCCTGGCAGTTTAAAAGCGGAATGACCGATCCGCATGTCGGTGATGTGCGCGAACGCGGTATCGGGCAGGGCCCCAACCTGGCGGTTTTCGGCAATAAAATTTACATGGCGTGGTCGCTGGGACTGGATGATCCGGATCCCGAAAAAAAGAATCAGTGCTTCGTATCATTTGCCAACGAACCGGGCAATACCTGGACGCCGCGCATCGGCGAAATGAATCCCACACCCTATGATACACCGTATTATGAAAATACCGGCGATCCGCACAACCGTGTCAGTGTATACTCGGACAATACGGTGATACACATGAACGGCAGCCGGAACGAGCGGTTCCGGATCTTCGACGGGGGCAACTGGAGTGCGTTCCGGGATCTGCCGATTCAGGACGGCAATAACTATTCGAGCAAGCTGATCCTTCAGGTCGTGAATGACGGCCGGACCGCCTGGGCAGTCAGCTCGCTTGCCAATTCGGCGATCGGGCAGATTTCTGTTTTCGGCATCACCGATCCCTATGCGGAAGTACTGAATCCGCCGGCGCCGGATGCGGTGGATGTACTGACCATCGTTGCCAAAAAAGTGCTGGACGGCGGAGGATACAGCGGTGATGTGGCCGTGCATCCCGTCGAGGGCACGGTGCATGCAGTCTGGGTCCAGGGCGGCGGGCTGAAATACAGTATGCGCGGGTCCAACGGCGCCTGGGGCACAGTTCAGGATGTGCCGACAGGCGGCCAGATTGTCCAGGGTGAATTGTTCGGTTGGCCAAGACCCTGTGTGTCGCTCGATATCGATTATAATGGGTCGAGCCATATCGCCTTCGGAACCAGCACCGGCGATCTGTATTATGTCAAAGGCACTCCCGGCAGCTGGACTGCGCCGGTCCGGATCGCGGAACACAGCGGATTTGTGGTTTATCCGGACCTGGCTGCATGGCAGAATACGGTCACCGTGGTCTATGAAAATTCCCCGGATCTGAACGTATACTCGGTTCAGGCGAGAAACGGAGCCTGGCAGCAGCCGGCTCTGTTAGGGGCGGGTGAGAATCCGGTGCTTTCCAGAGGCAAGGAAGGGCGGCTATACCTGTGCTACCGCAGTCTGGAATTTCACAGGGACATGCATTTCGCATGGCGCATACCCACATTTACGGACTGGCAGATGCAGACATCCGTGGTCGTACCTGAGGATGCGGCAGGTGCCAGCCCCGGCATGGCCGTATGGGACAATTATATCTATATTGCCTGGAACAACGATACAGGCGAAGAATTTACCGATTACAAGTCACAGCTGTTCTGTACGGTCGGTACGGAACCCGGACTGAACTGGCATCCGTCACCCGGTATTTACGGTCCCATTTATTATGAAAATACCGGGGATCCGCATCCCCGCATCAGTTCCTATTCAGACGGACAGATACTGTATCTCAACGGCAGGCGCCTGGACAGCCGGTTTGCACTGTACAATGGTGATATCTGGAGCAAGGTGCGTTCCGCCCCGTGGACGGAGGGATATCCGAATGTGACCACGGACGGACATACGGTGTGGGTCATGGTCACTTCGAACAGCAGTGCCGCAGCTGAAGTATCCGTGACCGGAATTCAGAATCCCGATGCCGATCCCTATAATTTCTCGGATCCGGGTCCCATGGTGACATTCGATGTCGATACGCTGACTGCTGAGGTTGGACATGATTACGTGTTCGAAATCGGATCCGTGGATGCAGGCGGACACCAGATCACGGGCGCGCGATCTTCTGTCACGCCGCTGCTGGATGGCATGAATTTCAATACTTCGACCAATACGTTCACCTGGACTCCCACACAGGCCCAGTTGACGGCCAATCCCTGGGGAGAAGGATCGGGCAAATATCTTTTCGGCATCGTCCTGACCAACGAATATCAGAAATCAGAAACCGTGTATTTCTGGATCCAGGTGATCAATGCGAACCAGCCTCCGGAAATTACTTCCAGCCCGGTTACCTCTGTGAATCTGGGAGAAACCTATTCATATGCGGTTACGGCTCAGGATCCGGAAGGGAGTGCCCTGACCTTTTCACTGCTTCAGGCCCCGTCCGGAATGTCCATCGGAACATCCGGTCAGATTACATGGACACCCGTTCCTGCGGACGAAGGATCTCATCAGGTGACCGTACGGGTAACGGATGGGCCGGGCGAGTTTGATGAACAGGTATTCACGGTTCAGGTAATCGACAATACCATTCCTCCGCCGGTCGCCCAGTTCACCGCGGATATCCTCGAGGGTGTGCTTCCCCTTACGGTCAGATTTACCGATCAGTCCACGGGTGAAATCGTTTCACATGCCTGGACTTTCGGGGATCTTGAAAGCAGTGATGCAGCCGATCCCGTTCATGTGTATGACAACGCCGGGACCTTTACGGTACGGCTCATTGTCGGCGGTCCCGGCGGTGCGGATACGCTCACTGTGACGGACATGATACACGTGCTGCAGCCGCCGCCAGAAGCCGGATTTACGGCGGATCCCCTGAACGGCGGGCTGCCGCTGACCGTGCAGTTTACGGACACGTCCAAAGGCGCCGTACTGACATATTTATGGGATTTCGGGGACGGATCCGGCAGCACACTGCGTCATCCCCAGCATACCTATGAAACTGCGGGTCAATTTTCCGTTAAATTGAAAGTGACAGGCCCTGGCGGCATGGATTCCGTCCTGGTGGAGGATATGATACAAGCCATGGTTTCAGGCCCCGTTGCGGCGTTTTCCGCGGAACCGGCATTCGGCACCCTGCCGCTTACCGTGCAGTTTACCAGTCATTCCACCGGGGATATCAGCAGTTATGCCTGGACTTTCGGGGACGGTGAAACCGGCTCGGATGAACATCCGGAGCATATTTATCAGACGGAAGGGGAGTATACCGTCCGTCTGATTGTCACCGGGTCCGGCGGTGCGGATACGCTGACCGTTACTCAGATGATCAGGGTCACGGCCACACGCCCGATCGCCATTTTTACGGCGGATATTACCTCAGGTCCGGTACCGCTTGCCGTCCAGTTTACGGACCAGTCTTACGGAGATGTGTCATCGTATGCCTGGGATTTCGGGGATGGTGAAACCAGTTCGGAACAACATCCGGCGCATACGTATTCCGCCGAGGGACAGTATAACGTCCAGTTGATCGTTTCGGGTGCATCAGGCAGCGATACACTGCATATTCCTCAGATGATTCACGTCAATCCTTTGTCGGGAATAACTGACGCGGACGGTATACCGGCATCTTTTCAGCTGTATCCCAATGTCCCCAATCCGTTCAATCCGGTGACACAGATCACGTACGATCTTCCCGAACAGGGGCATGTGCGCATCGTCGTTTACGACCTGCGCGGCCAGCAAATCCGGACACTGAAGGATTCCGCTCAGCCCGCCGGACAGTTCCGGCTTGTATGGGACGGGACGAACGAAGAGGGCTGCAGGGTCGCATCGGGCGTATATATGATCGTGATGCATACGGATACCGATCATGCGTATCAAAAAGCGATACTGATCAAATAGATCATGCGTATCAGAAAGCGATACGGATCAAGTAGATCATGCGTATCAAAAAGCGATATTGATGAAATAGCCGGCTGACGGGCAGAATAAACGTGTCCGGTAACCGTTTCACTTTTGCCGGCCCTGTTTCATTTTGAAAAACAGATCCGGAATACAGGGTTTGCAGGAATTTATGTAATTGTAATAAAAATAGGCGTCTGTAAAAAATGCATATTTTGGCCTGAAATTTGTTTTATTTTATAAAAAAGGCCAATTGGAGCGATAATCATGGCGGTTCGTAAAATTCGCATTGCTTTGATCGAAGATTCGCCTACGGTCCGTTTTTTCTACAAGAAATTATTTGAAAAAGCGGGCTTCGAGGTGCTCGAGGCTGACAATGCCAAGGATGGATGGACCATTATCTGCGATCAGAAACCCGATGTTATCGTGCTGGATATGATGATGCCCGAGATTCCGGGTATTGAACTCCTGAAACGGATACGATCCTACGAATACAGCAAAAATATTCCGGTCATGGTACTTACATCCATCAAGGAACCCGACAAGGTCAAGGAAATTTATCAGTACGGAGCCGATCATTACAGCCTCAAGGGAATGGACTCACCCGACCTGATCAAGCAGACAGTGTATCAGCTGTTGAAAAAAGAACAGGAGAAACAGGTGGTCCGAAAGCTTGAGGGCCAGGAAGCGAATAAGCCACAGGTCGAGGAAATTGACAGGCACTTCTTTTGGTTTGATTGAACTTTTCTAACATCCGCAGGCTGCTTCGATCGGTATAGGTTGAAATCTTCAATATCCTGTATTTGATTCTCAGAGAAATCATGTACAGGATATTTTTTTTAAGAAAATGTAAAGTCTGCTTGACAAATGAGTTTTTATTTTGTATAATATGTAAAGCGAACTTTACAATATGGAGCCAAAATGGCAAAGATCGTCAATTCAGTAAAGGAATACAGGATTCAGAAAGGGTATACGCAGGAAGATCTCGGCAAACGGGCCGGCGTATCCAGACAAAGTATCATTTCCATCGAACGCGGCAAGTATGTACCCAGTCTGGAACTCGCTTTAAAGCTGGCCTCGATATTTCAATGCGGAACGGATGAACTGTTTCAATTAAAGGAGAAAAAACATGGATGAAAGATATCTGATGCATCGTTTGCGTTCAACCAGCCTGGCCGGTGTTATCGGAGCCGTTGTGGCCGGGATACTGGTTCTGTACCAGTTTCATGCAAAGAACATTTTCAGATGGGACCTGTTTTCAGTACTTCTGGTCATGGCCCTTGTCAAACTGGGCGCCATGCTGTATTATCGTAAAACGAATTAATCAGGGAGGATAGTATCATGATTTTACGAAACAAAAATCCGCGTCTGATCATCGGCGTCGGCCAGATTTTTCTGATATTCGGTGTATTCGGGGCCATTTTATTACAACGGATTTTTCCGGATCATCCGGATACGGCAGGATGGGGTTTTCTCATCGGACTTTCTTACGGTCTGATCTTCGCATCCGCCGTGCTGAACATCACGGGTTTGGTCAAACTCAGAAAACAGAGTTAAGAACGAAGACTAAAGAACAAAGACCAAAGAAATATCCGGCCGTGTCGTTCTGTCGGAACGTGAAACGGGGCATGGGAGAAACGGAGAATAAAACAAAATGATGAATATCGAATAATGAATACTGAATGTCGAAGTAAGCAAAAGAGACAGAACTTCGTCATTCGACATTCCCTGTTCGGAATTCGATATTTTCTTTTCTCCGTTTCACCCCGTCTCCGGTTCTCCGAAGCTGTTGCCGTCCGCGGTTTTTAAGTGCAGCAACCTGTCACCGTCCACCAGAAATTTTGTACTTTTTTTAGCGTAAGAAAAGTACCAAAAGAATCATTTGCTTTTTATATGCGCATAGCAACCTGTATTCTTAGCAGTATGCCGGAAGTTCCGGGCTACCCTCCCGAGATTACCTGGGCCGGCCTTTACGCACAAACGCAAGCCCCGACACTCCAAAAAACAAGATTAAAGAAATAAGATTAAAGAACAAAGAAATACAACAAACATAGTCATTGGATTATCCTGGCCGTTCATGTCAGGCGTTCCGCGGTCCTGCCGTCTGCAGTCCATTTTTTTTGTTTGAATTTTTGAATTTGTTGTTTTGGATTTATTTGTCATTTGGGATTTGCGATTTACCGCGGTCAGCGGTCAGCTGTCCATAGTCTTGAAGGGGGCCGGGCGGCGGGGCCCCATATACTCATATACCCATTTACCCTTATACTGCTCTATTCTTTTTTTTTAACAATTCTTCACTTGTATTTTCAAAATCCCCTTTTTATTTTGAAATATTCCTGCAATACGATGCCCGATTTATGCATGATGGGAGGATTCCATGCTTAGCAGGCTTGAACTGCTGTTCTCCATCAATGTAACCGGAATGAAGAAATCTGTCATCCGGGAACTGCTTAAGCTCACGCAGAAACCGGATATTATTTCCTTTGCCGGCGGCCTGCCTTCACCGGAAACATTCCCTATCGACCAGGTGGCCGATCTTGCACGCGAGGTCATCCGGGAAGACGGAACATGGGCGCTGCAGTACGGACCTACCGAAGGCGATCCAAGACTCAAGGAAGCGATTGCGGGTTTCATGGCCACAGAAAACATTCGGGTCAAACCCGAAAACCTGCTGATTGTCAGTGCGGCGCAGCAGGGACTCGATCTTGTCGGGAAGGTGTTTGTCAACCGTCATAATCCGGTCATCATCGGCCGTCCGTCCTATGTGGGAGCCATCGGTGCGTTTCGAAGTTATGCGGCCAATTTCATCGGGGTGGATCTCGATGACGAGGGAATCCGCACCGATGAACTCCGCATGCTTCTCAAACAGATGCGACTCGAGGGCAATCTTCCGAAATTCATCTATACCGTTCCGGATTTTCAGAATCCGGCAGGGGTCACGCTGTCGCTGAAACGGCGGCAGGAGCTGCTGGCGCTTGCCAGGGAGTATCAGATTCTCATCGTAGAAGATACACCATACAGGCAGCTTCGTTATGTGGGCCGTCATCTGCCTACGCTTTATGAACTGGATGAAGGAGAGGGGATCGTCATTTCCATTCATACTTTTTCAAAGATTCTGTTTCCCGGCATGAGACTCGGCTGGGTCATGGCCAGTACACCGATAATGGAAAAATTTATCATCGCCAAGCAATCCATGGATCTGTGCACCTCCGCACTCTCGCAGGCCATTGCCTATGAATATTTTAAACGCGGATGGCTTGAAACACATATACAGGAAAACATTGCCCTGTACAGAAAAAAGCGATCGGTGATGCTGGAGGCCCTGGAAAAATATATGCCCGGGCATCCGGAAATAAGCTGGACGAAACCCGAGGGCGGATTGTTTCTGTGGGTGACCATCCCGGAAAACATCGATGTGGACCGGCTTTTTTATCAGGCCCTTGAAGCCAATGTGGCCTATGTATCCGGGACCGGGTTTTATACGGATGGCGGGGGCAAGCATGCCATGCGTTTAAATTTCTCCTATCCATCAGAATCACAAATAGTTACAGGTATACAAAGACTCGCCGAAGTGATCTCAGGGAATCTGGATATTTGACTTGATATATTCGATTATTTTTACTATGTTTACTAAGTTTTACTGAAAGGCAGTGTATGGGACTGAGGATCAAAGCATCAACAATCAACAAGGGCCTCTGGGTAACCGTACTGCTTTCCATTGCTGTCATGGTCGGGATTCTGCTCTGGACGACTGAACAGCAGACCTGGGATCATCTTACGCATTTCCGATGGCCGTTTATTCCCCTGATTCTCCTGCTGGGTGTTGTCCGCTGGTTCACCGACGGCATGGCCTTCGTAACCATGGCAAAACACGGATCACGTTCTTCCGTAAAGCCATGGCGCGCTGCTTCGATCAGACTCGAAGGCAGTCTGGTAGGCAATATGGTTCCCGTACTTGTCGGCAATTTTACCATGCATGCCTATCTGCTTCACAAGGAAAAACTCAGGATTCACGAGAGCATGGCCATTACGGTACTGAGAGCCATTCTGCCGGTTTTCATTTTCATTCTGAATATTCCCATATTGATGTTTATGAAAGGGGATCCGACCGGAGGCAAGTTCTTTAACGCACTGGTCAAAGCCATTTCCCTTCCGATCGTCGCCATTGTCATTGCCATGGTGATTACGCTGTTCTATCCCGAACGGATCAAACATTTCGCCATGATCATCGTGCATTGGTGCAGTCATATTAAAATTATTCCCAGGAACAAGCTGTTCGCGGTTCAGAAAAGACTGTTTCGCGAGATCAATCAGTTCAGCCGGATTTTCTGGACCTATCTGCGGGGACGGAAACTGATGCTGCTGGGCGCAACCGCGTGGCTTGCATTCTCGTTCTTTATCGATTATATTCTGGCGATGTGTATTTTATGGGGTTTCGGGATCCATATTCCCTCCTTCTGGAAAGCGATCGCTTTCCAGAACCTGATCAGGCCCATCATCTTTTTTGCACTGACACCCGGGGGCGTGGGTGTCTATGAACTGACCTATCTGGGCTTTTTCTCCCTGTATATGCCTCAGCATCTGATTGGTATCTCGGTCCTGATCTGGCGAATGGTGCTCACGTATCTGCCCTCGGTCGCGGGAGCGTTTCTCCTGCTTCGCGAGTTCAAACAGGATACCAAATTAAAAACCATGCTTCTGAACGAAGGGCATGTACCGGAAGAGGCGTTGCTGGATGCGGAATCCGAAGATCTGGAAAATAACGATTTCAAATCATAACTTGTTTTGATCGGGAGCTGTTCTTGTGAAAGAAGTCATCGAATCCATTCTTCAAGAGGAAAAGGAAGCCCGTGAGCGTGTGGAATCGGCCCGGGATGAAGCCAAAAAGATCCGGGAAAAAGCCGAAGTAAAAGCCCGGAACATGATTCAGAAAACCCGTGAAGATGTCCAGATCGAAGTGAAAAAGGTGTTTGAAAAGGCGAGGGCCGATGCTGAAGAGGAAAAATCCTCGGCTTTGAAAAACGCCCATCAGGAAGGATCCTCTCTGTGGGATGACAAGTCCGGCCCGATCACACGCACTGTTGATCATCTCTTTAATCAGGTGGCTGGGAGATTTAAAACACGACCATGAGCAGCATCGGTACATACAGTGTGATCAATGCCAAGGTCAGGGCCATGCGGTCACAGTTTTTAAGTCAAAGTCAATACCGGCAGCTTATCGAATCCGCTTCTCTCAGGGAATTTTGGCCTCTGCTCAGTAATACACGATATGCCCCGCTCGTTAAGACCGTCAATTATCAGGAACCTGCCCAGATCGAGCATTCACTGCTCTATGCGGAAATCCAGGAACTGATCCGGATGAAGAAGTATTGTAAAAAACAGACGGCCGATGTGGTTCAGCGTTTTATGGAACGCTATGATGGTGAGAAATTGAAAGTCATTCTGAGATGCTGGTACAGGCAGGGGAAAGGATCCGAAAATATTTTTCCGGAACGGATTCTCTATGCTTTTCCCGTACAATCCCTGCTGGAAGCCAGAAATATCGAGGAATTTATTTTACTGCTTGACGGGACGTCTTTTTATAAAATACTGAAATCCGCTGCCCGTGATTTCAATGAAACCAGGAGCCTGTTCCCGTTGGAACTGGCCATCGACCGTTATGTATATCAGAGGCTGCTTGAAATAAAAAGCAAACTGAACCGGCGTGACCGCAGTATTGTGGAACGGCTCATTGGTGTGGAAATCGACCTGAAAAATCTTGAATGGATCGGACGGTTCAAAAAGTATTATTCACTGAGTGCGGCACAAATCGGTGACTACCTGCTGCCGCACGGGTATAAACTGGGGGCCGAACAGATACGGCGGGTTCTGGGAGGCGATTCCCTGTCTGATATGATGCTTCAACTGATGCATGGGATGAAGGTTGATCTTCCTTCGGAGATGGAAGGAGAGCTGGCGCTGGAAGCACTCGATTATTTTCTGAAGGAAGTGCTGATGCAGGAATCCCGGAGGGCATTTGCCGGATTCCCGTTCACCATAGGCGCGGTTCTGGGATATATTTATCTCATGCGTCAGGAGATGAAAAACATCCGGTCGCTGATACAGGCGAAGCAGTACGAACTGCCTGAAAAAACCATCGAACCCATGGTGGTGTATTAATAAATTGTAAGCACAGAGGAGACCATGTTTACTCCGGAGAGTATGGAACAGTTGCATGTCGTTTTCTATGAGAGGGATGTCGTCTCTGTTGCAGATGCGCTGGTGAAGCAGGGATCACTTCAGCTGATCGATTCGGCTGAAATGGAAACCTGGGCAGAAAATCTCAAACCGGCCGGAACCGGCGAAACATCGGTCCAACTCCGGGAAAAGCAGGAATTGCTGGAAAGCATGTTCCACCAGCTTGGCGTAAAACCGGACCTCGGCCGCGCCAGGTTACCGGAGGAGCCGTGGTCCGAAATCGATGCACGAATCAATAAATTACGATCCGAGCTGAATGGATTGCTCTCCATGCAGGAAGAGACAGGGCGGGAACTGAACAGGCTCCGTGAGCTTCATGACAGGCTGCAGGCGGCTCCCCGGACCTCTCTCCCCGTCGGGAGCGGGGAATCAACGACATATCTGGCGGTTGAGACCGGGCGTGTGGCCAATGAAAATCTTGGTATTCTCGAAAATTCACTTCAATCGGTGCTTCATGTTTTTTCCAGAATCGGTGAATTTGGGGGAATGACCACCGTGGTCCTGGTCTCTCTGCGCCGGGATCAGGAAAAATTGAAAAAGGCCCTCAGGGAAGCCGGTGCGCAGCCGGTCGAAAATCAAAAGGAATCAGATATTCTGACGCCTGAGGCTATTCGGCATATGGAAAGCCAGATCAGCGATATTCAGAAGAAGTTCGATCAGCATACAGAAAAAATACGGGAATTCACGGATAAGCAGGTTCGTTTTCTGAGTGATGCCTACTACCATATCAAACGGGAGGCTCTGAAGCAACGTATTCTGAAGTACTTTCGAAAAACAGAGCATACGTATCTGATTTCGGGGTGGATTCCTGCAAAGGAGAGGGAGAGCCTGATTGCCGAGATTCGGCATGCCACACGAAACCGATGCATCGTTGAATCACTGACGGCCGATGAAGTGCAGGCCGTTCGGGACGGCAGGATTTCCGTACCCGTGAAAATGAACAATCCCAGGCTGATCAAGCCGTTCGAACTGATCACCGGTGCCTATGGCCTTCCTGCCTACCGTACAGTGGATCCGACGCCGGTTCTCGGTCTCAGCTTTTTGGTGATGTTCGGCATGATGTTCGGGGATGTCGGACACGGGCTGGTGCTGGCGCTGGCCGGACTGTTTTTTCTTCTCAAGGGAGGTTCCGAGATCCGGAAGCATATCGGTCTGCTCCTGTGCTATGTCGGCAGTTCCAGTATGATATTCGGATTCCTTTTCGGCAGTCTGTTCGGATTCGAAGATTTATCGTGGCTGCCGCCGTTATGGTTTCGCCCCATGGAATCCATGAACACGCTGATCAAGGTCTGCCTCTACTTCGGTATCGGAATGATTATGGCATCCATGCTGCTCAACATGGTCAATGCGATCCGTCTGAAAAAATTCTGGCATGTCATATTTAACAAGGCCGGGCTTGTGGCTGTATGGTTTTACTGGAGCGGCATTGTCCTGGTCAGCCGCGTCATCTCCAAATCCGGGGCAGGACACAATGAAGACCTGGCAGGGATTGCCACCGTGGTTCTCGTATCCAGCCTGGTCCTGCTTTTTTTCAACGAACCCATCGTGCATTTGCTCGAGGGCAAGAAAAGGGCTTTTCCGGAGGGTGTGGTGTCCGGCCTGATCAGTGGTTTGATTGAAGTGTTCGAAATTGTTCTGGGTTTTCTGGCAAATACCGTGTCCTTTGTCCGTATCGCGGCATTCGGACTGGTTCATGCGGGTCTGGCCATGGCCGTATTCGCCCTCTCCGATGCAGTCGGCGGGGGTGTCGGTTCCGTTTTCGTCATCATATTCGGCAATATTTTTATTATTCTGCTTGAAACACTGGTGGTCTCCATCCAGACCCTGCGTCTTGAATTTTATGAGTTTTTCGGCCGGTTTTTCCAGGAAGGGAAATTGGGATACAGGCCTGTCAATACAGAATTAAAATAATGACAGCGGAGCGGCCTTTTGCTGATAATGGGTGCAACCCGGTAGGGGATTCATCGTCCCGAAGCCGCTGTCCATATTCACAAAAAATGAAGGAGGAATGCGTGTCATGACTGCTGCTCAGCGAAGATTTCGTCGAAAACTCGTCGGCTTTGTGATGCTTTCGATTTTTCTCGTTTTTATGGTTTTCGGATTCGGCACGGTTAAAGCGTTTGCACAGGCGGATCCGTTTGCATCCGATTCACCGGTCGAACAGGCGGCCGATGCCGGAAAGCATACCGATCCTCAGGTGGTTCAGTATGCATTTCTTGCGGCAGCCATTGCCGTGGGCGTTGGTGCTCTGGGCGGCGGCGCGGCTGTGGCCTATGTCGGTGCTGCAGCCATGGGTGCCATTGGTGAGAAGCCCGAACTGGCTTTTCGTGCACTGATGTTTGTTGCGCTTGCCGAAGGTATCGCCATTTACGGTCTGATCATCGCACTGATGATATTGAACAAGGTATGATGAATCTGTCATACGGGATCACTCTGCCGCAGCGATGCGTATCCATGGCAGAACGATCCGCAGTCAGCAGGAGCATGTTGTGAAATTTTACGCAATCGGTGATGCGGATACAGTGCTCGGATTCAATCTGGCCGGCGTAGAAGGCGTTGTCGCGGAGTCGGCCGAAGAGATTGATGCGGCCCTGAAATCGGCATTCCAGAAAGAGGATCTCGGCATCATTATTATTACGGAAAGGGCTGCACAGAAAGTGCGTCATGAAATCGACCGGTATACTTTTACCACATCCTTTCCGCTGATCATTGAAATTCCCGACCGCAAAGGCAGTCTTGAAGAACGTGGTTCGGTCCGGGATCTGATCAGATCGGCCGTAGGTGTCCGGTTTTAAACGATTCTATGAACAGGTAAGGACCTTCTATGGAAAACCAGCAGGCTTCATCGGATGTCATCAGAGAAGAAATCAGGCAGCAATCCCTGAACGAAGCTGAAGGAATTCTTGAAAGTGCCAGAAAAGAGGAAACACGCATTCTCGCAGAGGCGGAAAAAGAATCCGGGATGATTCGTGACAAAGCCTTGAAAAATGCGGGAAACGATGCAGACAGTCTCAAACGAAAAATTCTTTCGAGCGTGCATCTTGAAGTGAAAAAGGAACAGATGAAGCACCGTGAGAATGTGCTCAAACGCATGATGACGGAAATTCATAAAAAGCTGGATGAATTCCGGAACCATCGCGATTATCCGGCATTTTTAAGGGACAGTCTGATAGAAGCGGTTCTTGCGCTGAACAGTGATTCGGTGAAAGTGGTTGCCGGAGTGCCTGAAAAGAAGCTGCTGGACAAAAATCTCCTTGAGGAAACCATGCAGAAACTGAAGTCCGCACATGGGTTGAACGTCGAAATGATCCTGGCTTCCGAAACGTTGAATGAAGGGGGTGTGCTGGTCATTTCCGGTGACGGACGCACACGGTACGACAATTCCTTTTCAGCACAGCTATCCAGGAACGAAGACGAAACACGTCTGACCATTTACAAAGAGGTATTTCAATAGCATCATGAAACACATAAGATTGCAATTTACTGCGAGGGGGGTCCATTGGCTGATGTCATCGGACAGGTGAGCCGGATTCTGGGACCTGTGGTTCATGCAAAAAATGTGACCAGGGCGAAAATGCTTGAACTGGTCGAAGTGGGAGAAGACCGGCTTATCGGGGAAATTGTAAAGCTGGAAGGTGACACCATAGCCGTTCAGGTGTACGAGGATACAACGGGCCTGACCCCTGGCGCCAATGTCTACGGTTCAGGCATGCCGCTCTCCGTGGAACTGGGCCCCGGGCTTCTGAGCGCGATTTACGACGGTGTTCAGCGGCCGCTTGAAATGATCAAGGCCCAGTCGGATTTTTATATTCGCCGGGGCGTGAAAGTGCCTCCGCTTGACAGGGAAAAAGAATGGATGTTTAAGCCGCTGTCCAAAGCAGGCGATGATGTCCGGGCCGGACAGGTCATCGGATCCGTTCAGGAAACCCAAAGCATTGTTCACCGGATCATGGTACCGCCGGATATTTCCGGTAAAATCAGGACAATTGCAGCCGAAGGCATGACCCGGATCGAGAAGGTAATCGCGGTCATCGAGACCGCATCGGGCGACCACGAGATGACCCTGATTCAGAAATGGCCGGTGCGAAAACCGCGGCCGATTGATAAACGCCTCCCTTCATCCATGCCGCTCATTACAGGGCAGCGGGTCATCGATACGCTGTTTCCGGTGCCCAAGGGCGGTGCCGTGGCTGTTCCGGGCGGATTCGGAACCGGTAAGACGATGGTAGAGCATCAGGTCGCCAAATGGTCCGATGCGGATGTCGTTGTCTATATCGGATGCGGCGAACGCGGCAATGAAATCACGGATGTGCTGCAGGAATTTCCGAAACTGACCGATCCGAGAACGGGCCGGCCGCTGATGGACCGGACCATTCTGATCGCCAATACGAGCAATATGCCCGTGGCGGCCCGCGAAGCATCCATCTATACGGGCATTACCATGGCCGAATACTACCGTGATCAGGGGTATCATGTGGCCATTATGGCGGATTCTTCGTCACGATGGGCGGAGGCCCTGCGGGAGCTTTCCGGCCGTATGGAAGAGATGCCGGCGGAAGAGGGATTTCCCGCCTATCTGCCGACGCGGCTGGCTGAATTTTACGAGAGGGCGGGCATTGCAAAGACACTTTCCGGCCAGACAGGTTCCGTTACCATCGTCGGTGCAGTATCTCCTCCGGGAGGTGATTTTTCCGAGCCGGTGACGCAGCACACGAAACGCTTCGTCCGTGCTTTCTGGGCGCTCGACCGCGATCTGGCCAACGCCCGTCACTATCCGGCAATTTCATGGCTCGATTCCTATTCGGAGTACGTTCAGGATATCACGCCCTGGTGGAAGGAACAGGCCGGAGAAGACTGGCCGGAACTCAGGATGGAAATACTCGATCTGCTTCAGCGTGAGGCCCGTCTTCAGCAGGTCGTCAAACTGGTGGGAGCGGATGTGCTGCCCGACGCACAGCGGCTGGTGCTCGACGTATGCGAATTGTTTAAAAATGCGTTTTTGCAGCAGTCCGCATTCGATAAAATCGATACCTATTCTACGGTTCAGCGCCAGTTCAGAATGCTTAAAATTATTGTAACCTACTATCGCCTTGGCGCCGAAGCCATACAGCAGGGTGCGACCCTGATGAAATTACGCCGCATCAAGTCGTTGAGCGAAATCACCAAAATGAAATTCAGCATTGCCAATGATGAGATGGATAAACTGGATGCACTTCAGCAGCGGCTGGAACGCGAGATGCGACGATTGGGAGAAATCTATGCCGGATTTGGATAAACAACTCTATCATGCTCGGGAATATCAGGGAATACAACAGATTATCGGTCCCCTGGTATTCATCGAAGGCATTCATAATGTGGGGTATAACGAGCTGGTCGAGCTTCGCGATGAGAACGGACATGAACGGCTGGGCGTCATACTGGAAGCCAGTGAGGGTGCAGCCGTCGTTCAGGTTTTTGAAGGCACGACCGGCCTGTCCCTGAATGCGACACGGGTTCGTTTCCGGGGAAAGGCATTGCAGCTGCCTGTGGATACGGAGATGCTGGGGCGCGTTTTCGATGGTCTCGGCCGTCCCATTGACGGAGGTCCCGGACCCGTTGCAGAGGAACGCTGGGATGTCAATGGTTCACCGATCAACCCGACATCCAGAACCTATCCCACAAAATTCATTCAAACGGGCATCTCCGCGATTGACGGCATGAACACGCTGGTGCGCGGTCAGAAACTTCCCGTTTTTTCCGGGGCCGGGCTTCCGCATAATCAGGTGACGGCCCAGATCGTGAGGCAGGCCAGAATCGTGGGTGAAGATGTGAATTTTGCCGTGGTTTTCGCGGCCATGGGAGTCAAACACGATGTGGCACGGTATTTCATCGACAGTTTCGAGGAAACGGGTGTGCTTGAAAATGTGGTGATGTTTCTTTCCCTTGCGGATGCACCATCCGTTGAAAGGCTGATGACACCGAGAACTGCACTGACCATGGCCGAGTATCTTGCCTTCCGGGAAAACATGCACGTGCTTGTCATCCTGACCGACATGACCAATTACTGTGAAGCCCTTCGTGAGATTTCCACGCTGCGGGGCGAGATCCCGTCGAGAAAGAGTTATCCGGGATATCTTTACTCGGACCTGGCATCGTTATACGAGCGTGCCGGAATGATTGAGAATTCCACAGGATCCATCACGCAGGTGCCCATTCTGACCATGCCAAACGACGATATATCCCATCCGATTCCGGATCTGACCGGTTATATTACAGAGGGCCAGATCGTGCTGGAACGGGAGCTGTCGCAAAAAGGCATTTATCCTCCCATTGCCGGTCTTCCGTCCCTTTCACGGCTGATGAAAGACGGTATCGGACCGGGGATGACGCGGGATGATCATGCGCACATTGCGAGTCAGCTTTTCGCTGCCTACGCAAAAGTGAAAGACGTTCGGGCGCTGGCCTCGGTTATCGGTGAAGAAGAGCTGACACCCCTGGACAATACCTATCTCAAATTCGGTGAAGCATTTGAGAGTGAGTTCCTCTCACAGCGTGAAGATGAAAACCGGTCCATTGCAGATACACTGGATATCGGCTGGAAAGTCATCTCGCTTCTGCCAAAGGATGAACTGCACCGGATCTCCGAAGAAGAACTGGTTAAATATTACGGAAAATAAATTTGAAGTCTCAGTCGTTCTTAACAATTCTCTATGCAGGTCTGTTTCTGATGACAGCAACAGATAAAACAGTCCTGGCCGGACCGGGACCGGGACCGGGGACCGGAAAAGGGAGAAAACCCGTTTCCGGCATCTACTCCGTAAACACAAATGCAGCTGTGGTCCCCGGCAAGGTTATCGTCAAATGGAATGCGCATTTGTCCAAGCAGGGTGCGGATGCGTGGGAACGCTCCCTGTCGGAGATTCATGCCAGGTCCGCAGAACGCCTGTTTCCCCATCATGCACACAGGGCGACTCCGCTCTCCGCAATCTACCGGATTGACCTGCCGCCTGAATCCGAACCCTGTGAAACGGCTGTCAGGCTGATGCAGAATCCGGATGTGGAATGGGCCGAACCCGTGTATGTGCGGAAACTCTGCTACGATCCCGATGATCCGGCTATCGGATCCCAGTGGCAGCTGGAAAAAATACAGTGTGCTCTGGCCTGGGACCTGTTTAAGGGAGATACCAGTATCGTGATCGGCATCATCGATTCCGGGGTGGAACTGGATCATCCGGACCTGATGGCCAATATCTGGATCAACCCCGGTGAGATACCGGGCAATGGTGTGGATGACGATCACAATGAATATATCGACGATGTATATGGCTGGGATTTCGGTGAACAGGACAACGATCCCAATCCGAGCCGAATTGTGTCCCCGCCATGGCCGTATCACGGAACGAGCGTCGCGGGAGCCGCCAGCGGTGTCACCGACAACGGAACGGGGATTGCGGCGCCGGCCTTCAATGCCAGGATCATGGCCGTGAAAACCACAGAGGATGACGACCCCGAGCAGCAGCCGAATTACGGATATCTCGGCATTGAATATGCCGCCGAAAACGGCGCAGATATTATCAATTGCAGTTTCGGCGGAGAAGGTGCATCCAATGCCGAACGCACCGTGATCGAGTATGCGGTAAGCAGGGGCGTGATCGTGATCGGATCCGCGGGCAACGAGGGCCGTTACGGTTCGGTTTACCCTGCGGCCTATCCCAGCGTTCTGTCCGTCGCATCCATTGGCAGGACGGATCTGAAATCGTCATTTTCCAATTACGGACCGGATGTGGATATTTCGGGCCCGGGTGAATCCATCTATACCACCAGTGGAAACCACGGGTATACAACGATTTCTGGAACCAGTTTTTCAGCCCCTGTTACGGCCGGTGTCACGGCCCTGGTGATGGGGTATCATCCTGACTGGGAACCCGAGCAGGTCCGGCAGCAGGTCCGTATATCCGCATTGCCCATCGATGCGCTGAATCCCGCGTATCAGGGCGATCTGGGATGGGGACGGCTCGATGCATACCGGTCACTCACCGTATCCTCGCCTGCCATACGGCTCGTCCGCACGGTGATTACGGAAAGCGCCGGTGCAAATATGAACGGCATCATGGAGCCCGGTGAAACCGTCGATGTCATTTTTACGCTTCAGAATTATCTCGCGCCTACGGACCCGGTGCACGTTGTCTTTTCTGCTTCTGAATCGGGAGTCGCGATTCAGACCCCGCAATTCGATGTTCCCGCTCTGGGCACCATGGAGCAATATTCCAATGCATCGGCTCCCCTGCAGATTCATCTGGATTCACAGGTTGACCGTGGTTTGAACGTGGATGTGCAGGTACTTATCCAGGCCGGATCCTATACGGACAGGGACCATTTTTCCTTTGAAATCGCACCGGATTACGCGGATTTCAGTACCGGGCAGGTGCAGCTCACGCTCTCATCGACAGGCAGACTCGGCTACGTGGATTATCCGGATAATGAAAAGGGATCCGGTTTTCTGTTCGGTCCTGAAAACCTGCTGTTCGAGGGCGCTCTGATGGTAGCAGTCGGACCGGATTCCGTTTCCGATGTGGCACGTGATGCAACGGGTGATTTTTCCAATACGGATTTTAAAACGGCTGGAAGCGGAGAACTTGCCATTATGGAACCGGGATTGGCCGCTGATGCTGAGGCCACGGCGCGATTCGATGACATGGATGCGGGCAACAGTCTGCATGTGGACATTTTACATAAATCCTATGCCTTTCAAAATGCTCCGGATAATGCATATATTCTGACGGCGTTCATCCTGACCGCAGAATCACCGCATTCCGCCTGCTATGCCGGTTTGTTCATGGACTGGGATGTCGGGAATAACGGGCTGAATTCGGGATCCAATCTGCCCGGATTCGATTCGGATTTGAATCTGGCCTATATTTATGATCCGCAGACGCAACTATATGGAGGTCTTCAGGTGTTTCCGGGCGTCTGGCCCGTGCAGTATCGCGAGCTGAATAATCCGGACGATATCTATGACGGCTTTTCAGACAATGAAAAGTGGAACTGTCTTTCCCATGGTTTGCAACGGCTGACGGATCCGCTTCCGGATGATTATTCGCATGTGCTTGGTACCGGTCCTTTTGCCGTATCCGGTCAGGACACGGTCTATATCGGTTTCGCGCTTCTCGGGTGTGAGGGATATGAAGATCTGAGATCGATTGCAAGGGCCGCGCGCGACAAGTGGCAGAACCTGATTTCAAACGGCATGGTTCCGGTTCCGGACCGGCCGCCGGATACATCCTTTATCCTGTTTCCAGGCCGGCCGAATCCGTTCGTTACAGAGACACAGATATACTATAAAATCCCCGAGACGGAATCGGTTAAAATTTCCGTACATGATATTCTCGGCAGGACAATCGCCACCCTTATAAACGGCCGTGTCGTCGTCGATTCGGGCAATCCGTTCCCGCATGTCATGTGGAACGGCCGCACATCGCGCGGCAGTATGGCTGCTGCAGGCGTCTATTTTATCGTACTGGAATACAGGATTTACCGTAAGGTTCAGAAGGTTCTGTTCCTGGGCGCGAAATAGGAGAAGCATATGGTCGGTGACATTATCATTGCCAATGTGATTGCCAGCGGGTTTCTGATCCTGCTGATCTACTTTCTGGATCTGAATGAAAAAGAACCGCCCTGGACACTGGTACGTATTTATGCACTGTCCATTGTACTGACCTATTTTTATGGCAAAGTGTTCGCGCTCGGCATGAAGCCATTCGAGGGACCTTTCGGTACGTGGTTCACGAACTTTTTTCTTGCCGGATTCTGTGAGGAATTCTGGAAATTACTCATCGTACTGGTGTTTGTATGGCCGCTTAAATCGTTCAATGAAGAATCCGACGGTATCATCTATTATCTGATCGTGGCGGCCGGTTTTACGGTGCTTGAAAATGCCGGTTATTCGTTCAGATTTGTCCTTCATCCGTATCTCCGCGGTCTGAAGACCGGAGACATGCAGTCCTATCATCTGGCATTGCGTAATATTGTGCTGATCAGATGGTTTTCCGGCCATATCTTCGTCAATGTCGTGTCGGGCGTTTTCCTGGGCCTGGCCAAAAAACGGAATAAACTATGGCTTCTTGTGCCGGGTTTTCTGATTTCGATGATCCTGCATGGATTCTGGAACCAGATGGCGATATGGGGATACCTGGAAATATATGCCCTGGTTTTTCTGATTGTCAATATCGGTATATTTATATGGACCGTTCGGCGGTCGATGTATTATAAACTCATGCGCCGTCTCAAATGGACGGTCGGATCCCTGATTAAAGAAGCCCGGGAACAGAATCTGGATGATGATGTTCAGGTTTTTCTGCAATCCATTTATTCACATATCGGGGCTATCGGGCGGTTGCAGAGTGAAACACTTGTTCAGCAGGCCATGTTGATTACGGAAACATTGCCCCCCAAAATTTCAGGTGTGCCGCTGGAAGGCGAAAACGGACTGATCCGCAGGTTTTTAAAGGTTTACGGCATCCTGGGACGCGACCGCAGGGCCACCGGCGGATGTTTCTGGTTCGAATTGTTCCTGAAATTCGTCCTGACAGGATTTTTTCTCCTGACCATTATCATGAGAATCATGCTGGCGGGCGGCTGAACGTCATCAGTATAAACATGCCAAAATCGGAGCGGTTTTAAAACCATGGCAAGATACAAGGTCATTCCTACAAAAACAAACCTGATGAAGCTCAAACGGAATCTGTCGTTCGCTCAGGAGGGTTATGAACTGCTGGAACAGAAAAGGCAGATTCTGGTGGTGGAACTCATGGGCCTCATCGACCGGGCTGTGGATGCACAGGAAAAAGCGGAGAAAGCACTGGAAGAAGCCTACCGGGCACTTCAGAATGCCATTCTTGCCATGGGAAGACAGCGTGTGGCCCAGGTAGCGCCTGCGGTCACGATAGAGGCCAAACTGACCCTGAATATGCGGCGCATTATGGGGGTCAATATTCCGAAGGTCAGCGTCGAGATTAAGGACAAATCCCCGTACTACAGTCTTGGAGAAACGTCATTCTGGGTGGATGAAACGGTCACGCGTTTCCGGGATATATTACAGGATCTCGCCACGCTGGCCGAACTGCGGATTTCACTGATGCGGCTGGCACAGGAAGTCAAGAAAACCATGCGGCGTGTCAACGCACTGGACAAAATCGCCATTCCGGATCACAGGGAATCCATTAAATATATAGAAGATACGCTCGAAGAAAATGAAAGAGAAACATTCGCGACTTTAAAAATCATCAAGGAGCGGTTAAAGCAAAGGAAGGGGTGACATTCATGACTGGGCAAGAACCCATCAAACGCATTCTGCTTTACGTGGATGGATCCGAAGCGTGCATCACTGCGGCACAGTACGGAATTGCGCTATCGAAAAGCATGAATGCTGAGTTGATCGCACTTTATGTTGTGAATATCAGTCTGCTTCAGGAATTGACCAAGGCCCGGATATTTGTAAAGATCGAGGAAATGGACTATGAACAGGATCTGGAACAGGATGGAAAAAGGTACCTGCGATATATTTCAGAGATGGCCAAATCAAAAGGTCTGGAAATTACAACGGAGCTGGCCAAGGGCGTCGTGAACAAGGTCGTTTCCGAAAAAGCCGATAATTATAAAGCGGATCTGCTTGTCATGGGGGAATTGGATCCTGTACTTTCACGCAGCGATTCGTATCATGATGAAGGGGAATTGATTTTCAGGAAGGTCAAATGTTCGGTTCTGGTTGTCAAAAATCCGGATTTGGTTGAACAGGTTTTTTCGAATCTGGATTCATAACTCACGTTTTTTAGGAGGCATTAACAATGCGTATATCGGAATTGCTCAATGAATCATTGATAACTCTCTCTTTACAACATAGAGATAAAACGGGGATCATAGAAGAACTCCTGGATCTGGCTGTACAGTCCGGTAAAATCGGTCACCGTTCAGAGGCATTGAAGGCCATTCTCGACCGGGAAGCGCTGATGAGCACCGGCCTCGAAAAAGGAATCGCCATACCACATGCGAAATCATCCGCTGCCAATGAAATTTGCATGGCCCTGGGTATTTGCAGGGAGGGCGTGGAATTCGATTCGGCGGACGGCAAACCTTCCCAGCTGATTTTCTTTCTTCTGGCCCCGGAGTCGGCTGCGGTTCAGAATATCAAGGTGCTGGGACAGATTGCCCGGTTAACGAGTGACACATCCATCGTGGATGCGTTGAAAGCGGCCGGTTCGTCCCAGGAAGCCTTCGATATTATCCGAAAAGCCGAGGGCGAGATCGGATTTTAATTTTATTGAAAACTGAAAAAAGTCATTCCTGATCAAAAGGAATGGCTTTTTTTATTTGCATTTCTGTTTATATTACCGTACAATCATATAAATTACCACGTTTCATTCCCGCTTCTGAATTAAATACAGTTCATCCTCCGGCGCTGCATGATAAACAAGGGGCAGGGATATTCTGCGTGTAAAGGAGGGAATTCATGAACAATCATTTGAAATTCCAGGTCACATTTGCGGCCCTGCATGTTCTGTCCGCAGTCTGTCCCCTATGGGGCCAGATTTCATATTTTGATTCGTACAGGCCCAATTACTTCTGCGTGTCCATGGAGGAAGAGGAACCGCATGTCGAATTTCTGCTTTCCCTGCGTTATCCGAGAATACGCGGTCCCCATGGCGACAGAAGAACGCATGAGATGTACGGGTCCTATTCCGGACTTTATGATTTTGATGTATTTACACGGACGTCCAGTCCCGTCGTTTCACGCATGCAGAACGTCGGCGTGCATTACCGCTGGAACCTGAAACCTTCGAAAATCGGATGGTGCAGGGATTTTCTGGGTGTCAAAAATCTGGTTTTGCGCTATTTCGATATTCAGCTGACCCACGAATCCAATGGACAATCCGTGGAAACCACGGAACAGTACCTGGCTCTGCTCAATAGCGAGGACAGGTACATACGGGACAATGCGGATGATTATGTGTCCATGTCCACGCATTATCTCGGTATCGAAACGCATTTACGGTATGATTTCAGCGACAATCACAATTTTTATGCCTTTATAGAATGCCGCCCGCTGATGATGACGCCGGAGGACAGTGTATTCAGTCAAAGAGAATATAAGGGGCATATCAACCGGTACAAATTGTTCCGCATCACCATTGGACATGAATATGGTATTGCAGCTTCAGAGGCAAAGCAGACACCCAGAAAATACTGGGATATCACGTTTTATTTGCATGCCGTGGAGGCAAAATGGCAGTTCATGATACTGCGGCACGTGCCCCTGTTCATCGCTCTGGGAACGGACAAGCCGGATGAAATCAGCACCTATCACAGGCAGGACTGGTATGTGAGTATGGGGATGGCGCTGAGGTAAACCGTGGTAAAAGGGGATATGGGTGTATGAGTATATGGGTATATGGGGTCCCGCCGTCCGGCCCCTGTAAAAGACCGCGGACGGCAAGACGGCAGACCGCGGAAAATCACAAATTTCAAATCCCAAAATCCAAATAAATTCCAATCCACAAATTCCAAACGGAAAAGGGACCACTGACGGCAGGACCGCGGACAGCAAATGCTTCGGAGAACCGGAGACGCGGTGAAACGGAGACTTAAAAGCGGCCCCGCTGCCTTGCCCCTGTAAAAGACCGCGGACGGCAAGACGGCAGACCGCGGAAAATCACAAATTTCAAATCCCAAAATCCAAATAAATTCC
>JAFGGN010000065.1 GCA_016930535.1 bacterium | reverse complement strand
TTTAGCATCTCCGTTTCTCATCTTCTCCATCTCTCCGAAGAATTTAAGGTCAGCAGTACGCCGTACGTGATTTGTTTGAATTTTTGAATTTGTTGTTTTGAATTTATTTGTCATTTGGGATTTACCCGCGGTCCTCAGTCCGCCAACTGCTGTTGTTAAGTGCAACACCTGATTCCGTCCACCAGGGATTTTGTACTTTTCTTAGCGTAAGAAAAGTACCAAAAGAAGCATTTGCTTATTGTATGCTCATGGCAACCCGTATTCGATGCAGTATGCCTGAAGATTTGAGAAGCGCTGTCGAGATAACCTGGGCCGGCCTTTTCGCACAAACGCAAGCCCCGCCATCCAAAAAGATAAGAACAAGGCCCTCTTTTTTGAATTTGTTGTTTGCTTTTTGGAATTTATTTGTTTTTTGAGATTTGTGATTTTCCCGCGGTCCGATGTTTCCGAGGGGCGGGCCGGGTGGACCCATATACTCATATACCCGTTTACGCTTCTACTGCTTTTCGCCGTCCGCGGTCATTTTTAGGGGAACGGGACGCAGGGACTCATATACTCATATACCCATATACCAATTTACCCATACACTCATATGCAATTTTCACTTGCAATCATGCCCGTAATTTAGTATCTTTGTAAGTTTGAAAATTCAAGAGTTGGAGGTTGTCACAGTGAAAGCAGAAATTCATCCGGATTATAAAGAGTCAACCGTAACGTGCGCCTGCGGGAACACGTTCAAGACCCGCTCTGTGGCCGGCGATATACATACGGAAATTTGCTCCGAATGTCATCCGTTTTATACGGGAAAACAGAAACTGATCGATACGGCGGGCCGTGTTGAGAAGTTTATGCGCAAGTATAAACTGGAACAGAAAAGCGACGCGTCATAGACAATGTCGAAAAGAGAACATGCGGAATACAGGTTTAATTAAACTTGTATTCCGCTTTTTTATGGACTGACATGATGAAAAAACAAGATCAGATCATGGTGGGAGGCCAGGCCGTACTCGAGGGTGTGATGATGCGTTCACCGGAGTATGTAACCGTAGCCGTAAGAAAACCGGACGGCGGGATTCTGCTTAAAAAAGAAGCATTTCAGTCATGGACCCGGCGCTTCAGGATGCTCGGCTGGCCCTTCATTCGCGGCGGTGTGGTGCTTATCGAATCCATGGTCATGGGCATACGGGCATTGAATTTTTCCAGTTCCGTAGCCATGGAGGAAGAAACGGCGGATAAAAAGAAAAAACCGGATCAGGGTAAAAATACCGGCAAATCCGGCGGCAGCGATCTGACCATCGTGCTTACCATGATCGTGGCCCTCGGAATGGGAATCGGTATTTTCTTCTACCTGCCGCTCATCCTGACTGACCTCGTGGGCGCCACGGGCCGGGTTTCGTTCAATCTTGTGGACGGGCTTTTTCGCCTGCTGCTCTTTCTGGCTTATCTTTTTCTGATCAGTCTCTGGAAGGATATCCGGCGCGTATTCGAATATCATGGTGCGGAACACAAATCCATATTCGCATTCGAAAACGGTCAGCCGCTGACACCGGAAAGTGTCAAATCCTTCACCACGCATCATCCCCGTTGCGGAACCAGTTTTCTTCTCGTGGTCATGATCGTTTCGATTCTCGTTTTCATCCCCCTGGGACGTCCGGACAACATCAGTGAACGCCTGATCCGTCTCCTGTTCATCCCGGTGATCGGCGGACTCAGTTATGAAATCATACGGCTCTCCTCTTCGAAGTACGGCAAACAAATTGCCCAGGTGCTGGTGGCGCCCGGGTTATGGCTGCAGCGCATCACGACCAAAGAGCCGGATAACAGCCAGCTTGAAGTGGCCCTGGTCGCATTGAAAGCGGCCCTGAACGAAGAGGTCGGAAGCGATGTCGAATGGGTACAACCTGAAAATCCCGGGAAAGTGTAATGGCATCGGCGGAACAAAAAGGACTGCTGAACAAACTGAATCAGGCGGAAATCCGTTATCAGGACATATTGAAGAAAATGGAAGATCCTGATATCGGAAGACAGCCCGAAAAACTGGCCGCGCTCAATAAAGAATACAAGTCGCTTCAGCCCCTGATCAACAAATCCAAGTCCTATCAGCAGGTTCTGCACCAGATCGAGGATGATACGTCCCTGCTTCAGACCGAATCCGATCCGGAACTCAGGGAACTTGCCAAAGAGGAACTGACGGAACTGGAATCACGCATGGAGCAGCTCGAAGAGGAACTGCGTGTGCTCCTGACTCCCAGGGATCCCCAGGACGAGAAAAACGCCATCATGGAAATCCGTGCGGGTACCGGAGGCGAAGAAGCAGCCCTGTTCGCAGGCGACCTGTACCGCATGTATGTAAAGTATATCGAGAATCAGGGCTGGCAGCAGGAAATCATGAACAGCAATCCCACTGGACTGGGAGGATTCAAGGAAATTATATTTTCGATTTCAGGAAATCATGTATATGGCAATCTGAAATATGAAAGCGGGGTACATCGCGTACAGCGTGTACCGGCCACTGAAACGGGCGGAAGGATTCACACATCAGCCGCTTCGGTCGTCGTCCTGCCGGAAGCCGAGGATGTGGATATAGAAATCGATCCCAAGGATCTGCGCATCGACGTGTACCGGTCATCCGGGCCAGGCGGACAGAGCGTCAATACCACGGATTCCGCCGTACGCATCACACATGTGCCCACGGGCCTGATCGTCACGTGCCAGGACGAAAAATCACAGCATAAAAACAAAGCGAAGGCGTTCAAGGTACTGCGCGCCCGTCTGTACGACATCAAAATAAAGGAAGAAGAGGCAAAGGTCAAGGCCAGCCGGCGGTCCATGATCGGATCCGGGGACCGCAGTGCGAAAATCCGGACATACAATTTCCCCCAGAGCCGCGTCACGGATCATCGCATCAACCTGACCCTGTACCGGCTGCATGAAATTCTTTCCGGAGAACCCGATGAAATTATCGAGCAATTGAAGATTGCCGAACGGGACGAAAAGCTGAAAGAAAACCAATGAAACCGGATAAATTCAATATGACTGACCGCAGAACCCTTCTCCAATTATTGGCCCGACAGAAGGGTTTTTCTTTGCCTGCAGGGTTTTTCTTGCAAAACCCTTGCGGCTTTGCTATATTATAATCGATGAAACAGATAGAATAAATATTCTTAAAATGAAAAAATATAATAAAAATATTCAATATTTAATAAATATATTCAATCCGCCCCTGACGATGCGGATTTTATCCGTGAACCTGCTGCTGCTTCTGACAGCATGCCCCGGTGCGGCACGCAAGCCTGCCCCGGACGGACGGATTCCTCCCGGACAAAACGTCATCGCGGATTTCCCGAATTTATATTACAGCCATATTCCGGAACTGAACCGGCACAACTGGACATTGACCCTGACAGGTGCGGTTAAAGACACGGTCGTCCTGGACTGGAGCGCTTTTTCCCGGCTGGATACAGTCACGGTGGTTTCCGATTTTCATTGCGTGACAGGCTGGAGCCGCCTGGACAACCGCTGGACCGGAGTGCGGCTGCGGGATGTGATCCGCCTGGCCTCTCCCCTGGAATCCGCACGGTTTATCACCTTTGCAGCGGCAGACGGCTATACCACATTTCTTCCCATCGAGGCATGCACCGGTGACCGGGATCTGCTCGCCTTCCGGTGGGAGGGACATGATCTGGAAACGGAAAACGGCGGACCCGTTCGAGTGATCGTGCCTTCGAAATACGGATATAAAAGTGCCAAATGGCTTACTGAGATGCGGTTCACGTCCGGGCCTGAAACAGGAACCTGGGAATCGAAAGGATACAGCAATACAGCCGATCCCTGGAAGAACGACCGGTACCGGTCAAAGAACGATACGATTATTCACCATCGTTAGCAGAATAACTGTCTTCCCATCAAGGGGGTGATTATGTCAGAAAATGTGCTTGGCATCATCATGGCAGGCGGAGCCGGAAGCCGTCTTTGGCCCCTGACCAAGGACCGCGCCAAACCCGCCGTTCCCATCGCGGGCAAGTTTCGCCTTATCGACATACCAATCAGCAACTGTATCAATTCGTCCATACGTAAAATATTCGTGCTGACCCAGTTCAATTCCGTTTCCCTGAACCGTCATATTTCCAGCACCTATTTTTTCGCACCGTTTTCGCAGGGATTCGTGCAGATACTGGCGGCGCAGCAGACACTCGAATACACGGACTGGTACCAGGGAACCGCGGACTCCGTGCGAAAGAATTTGCGGTACTTTCAGACCAAAGGAGTCGATTATCACCTGATTCTGGCCGGCGATCATCTGTATTCCATGGATTATCAGGACCTCCTGACCTTTCATATAGAGAACAAGGCCGAAGTCACCGTCGGTGTGCTTCCCGTGTCTGCTGAGCAGGTCCCGGGATTCGGCATTCTGAAACTGGGCGATAACGGTCAGATTGTGGATTTTATCGAAAAGCCCCAGACCGAAGAGGCCATGGCGCCGTACCGGTTATCCCCTGATATGCTGAAAAAATACCGATACGCTTCGGACAACCGCCAATTCCTCGGTTCCATGGGGATTTATCTCTTCAACCGGGATATACTCTATGATGTGTTGTCCGATTCGGACCATGCGGATTTCGGAAAGGGCATCATCCCCCATGCCATACGTACCAGGAAAGTGTATGGATACCTGTTTGACGGATACTGGGAGGATGTCGGAACCATCGGATCGTATTACAATGCCATGATGGATCTCTGCACCCCAATGCCGAAATTCAACTTTTATCTTCAGCGGCGCCCCATATATTCGCGGCCCCGCTATCTGCCGGGCGCCAAAGTCGCCGGCTGCCGGGTGTGCAACTCCATTATCAGTGACGGATCGATTCTGGAGGAGTGCAGCGTGGAAAGCTCCATGATCGGAATCCGGTCCAGAATCAGGTCAGGATCACAGATCCGGAATTCGATCATCATGGGCCGTGATTTCTACGAAAACGATGAAGACCGGGAGGAAAACCTGAAAAGGGACCTGCCGGATACGCTGATCGGCGGGGATTGTATCATCGAAAAGGCCATCATCGACAAAAACGCACGCATCGGCGACAATGTACAGATCCTCAACCGGAACCGGGATCAGGAAGTCAAGGAAGACAATTATGTGATCCGGGAAGGCATTGTCATTGTACCGAAAAACGGAATCATCCCGTCGGGAACGGTCATCGGCTGAGCCCGGCAGATCTGAATGACACGAGAAAACAAGGAACAAGATGGAATCCATTTTACTGCTTGAAGACGGACGCGTATTTACGGGAGAAGGATTCGGTGCGCCGGGCACGACAATCGGTGAAGTTGTATTCAATACCGGCATGACCGGCTATCAGGAAATACTGACGGATCCTTCATACAAGGGACAGATGGTGACCATGACATATCCGCATATCGGAAATTACGGAATCAATCCCGAGGATGTGGAATCCGAAAAACCCCAGGTGGAGGGATTTATCGTCCGGGAACTGTGTGAACTGCCGAGTAATTTCAGATCCACGGAGACACTGCACGAGTATCTGCTCAGACACGACATTCCGGGCATTCATCAAATCGATACACGTGAGCTGACCCGGCACATCCGCGAGAAAGGCGCCATGCTGGGCATCCTGTCGACCGAAGGGCTGAGTATCGCCGAGATGAACGAGAAGCTGAAACAGCATCCGCCCATGGAAGGCAGGGACCTGGTCCGGTACGTGACCTCCGACCGGATCCGGGAATGGGAACCAGAGGTTCCGAAACAGTGGTACTACGAGGGCATGAAAACCCTGGCAGAAAGGCAGTTTCATGTCGTGGCCTACGACTACGGAATCAAGCACAACATCCTCCGCCTGCTGCGCTCATTCGGTTTTCGCGTCACGGTGATTCCCGCGTCCACGACCGCGGAACAGGTTCGCTCCCTGAATCCGGACGGCATTTTCCTGTCGAACGGTCCCGGGGATCCGGCTGCCGTAGCGTATGCGGTAGAGAGCGTCCGTTCCCTGATTGGATTCAAACCCATGTTCGGCATCTGTCTGGGGCACCAGATTCTGTGCCTGGCCCTCGGCGCCCGCACGTTCAAACTGAAATTCGGCCATCACGGCAGCAATCACCCGGTCAAGGATCTGAAAACATCCGTTATCGAAATCACCGCGCAGAACCATAATTTTGCCGTCGATACAGATTCCATCCGGGACAAAGGCATTCACATTACGCATCTGAACCTGAACGACGGCACGGTCGAAGGCATGGAACATGCAGAAATACCCGTGTATTCGGTGCAGTATCATCCGGAAGCCTCTCCCGGACCGCATGACTCGTTGTACCTGTTTCACCGGTTTGCGGAGATGATGAACAAGTCATCCTGATTCATAGGCACATTGTGCATCGGAGAAGAACGCAAAACAGCCAAACGGAGAATTATGCCAAAACGTACGGATATCCATAAAATACTGATTATCGGCTCCGGTCCCATCGTGATCGGGCAGGCCTGCGAGTTCGATTATTCCGGCACCCAGGCAGTCAAGGCCCTGAAGATGCTGGGATACGAAACCGTGCTGATCAATTCCAATCCCGCCACAATCATGACGGATCCTGAAATTTCCGACAGAACCTACGTGGAACCCCTGACACCGGAAACCGTCATTAAAATTATTGAAAAGGAAAAACCGGACGCCATTCTGCCCACCATGGGCGGACAAACCGCGCTGAACATCACGGTTGCGCTGGCCAAATCAGGTGCCCTGGACAAGTATCATGTCAAACTGATCGGAGCCCAGCTGGAGGCGATTGAAAAAGCGGAAGACCGCGAACTTTTCAAGGAAGCCATGCTGAAAATCGGGCTCGAACTGCCCAAGGGGGGATTTGCCCATACAGTGGACGAAGCCCTCGACCTGGTCCAGGTGGTCGGTTTCCCGGCCATCATCAGGCCCGCTTACACGCTCGGCGGAACCGGCGGCAGCATCGCGTACAACATGCAGGAGTACAAGGAACTGGTGGCCTGGGGTCTGGAAAACAGCCCCATCAGCGAGGTTCTGATCGAAGAATCGATTATCGGGTGGAAGGAATTCGAACTCGAGGTCATGCGGGATCTCAGGGACAATGTGGTGATTATCTGCTCCATCGAGAATCTGGATCCCATGGGCGTTCATACGGGCGACTCCATCACGGTCGCCCCCATACAGACCCTGACGGACCGGGAATACCAGTATATGCGCGACGCGGCCAAGGCCATTATCCGTGAAATCGGCGTGGAAACCGGCGGATCGAACATCCAGTTCGCCACGGATCCGAAAACGGGCCGCATGGTCGTGATCGAAATGAATCCGCGCGTCTCACGCAGTTCGGCCCTGGCATCAAAAGCCACCGGGTTCCCGATTGCCAAAATCGCCGCCCAGCTGGCCGTGGGACTGACTCTGGATGAAATACCCAACGACATCACGGGAAAAACACCTGCTTCCTTCGAGCCCAGTATCGATTATGTGGTGGTTAAAATACCGAGATGGGATTTTGAAAAATTCCCCCAGACCGAACCGGTGCTCGGCACACAGATGAAATCGGTGGGAGAAACCATGGCCATCGGGCGCACCTTCAGGGAAGCGCTCCAAAAGGGCCTGCGTTCTCTCGAAATCAAGTGCTGGGGTCTCGAAAACCTGCCCGGCGCCACGGATCATGAAATCGACGACAAACTGAAAATACCCAATCCGGAGCGGATACACTATCTCGGCGAGGCATTCAGGCGGGGCCGGACCATCGATGATCTGTACGGAATCACGGGTATCGATCCCTGGTTCCTGGTTCAGATCCGACAGATCATCGATATGGAAAAGGAACTCGAATCCCGTCCCCTGAATGCCGACCTGCTTCGAAAAGCCAAACGCATGGGATTTTCGGACCACAGGCTGGCCCTGCTTACGCAGAAGAAAACGGACCGGATCGTCAAAATGCGCCAGAACGAGGCCATACGGCCCGTTTATAAAATTGTGGATACCTGCGCCGCGGAATTCGCATCAGAAACATCGTACCTCTACGGAACGTACGAAACCGAAAACGAAGCCCGTCACACAGACAAGCCCAAAGCCGTGATTCTGGGAAGCGGGCCCAACCGCATCGGCCAGGGCATTGAATTCGACTACTGCTGCGTGCATGCGGTCATGGCCCTGCGCGAAGAGGGCTATGAAACCATCATGATCAACAACAACCCGGAAACGGTTTCCACGGACTACGACACGGCCGACAAACTCTATTTCGAGCCGTTGACGCTCGAGGACGTGCTGCACGTCCTTGAATTCGAAAAACCCACGGGCGTGATCGTTCAGTTCGGCGGTCAGACGCCGCTCAAACTGGCCAAGGGGCTTGAAAAAGCCGGCGTGCCGATTATGGGCACATCTCCGGAGGACATCGACCTGGCCGAGGACCGGGAACGCTTCGGCGCGCTCATCCGGAATTCGGGCATCCGTCAGCCGGAATGGGGCACGGCTTTCACCTACAAGGAGGCCAGGAAAATCGCCCAGAAAATCGGGTATCCCGTGCTGGTCAGACCGTCATACGTGCTCGGCGGCCGCGCCATGGAAATCGTGTACGACGATGTCTCCCTGGAAAAATACATACTGGAGGCTGCATCCGCATCGCCGGACCATCCGATTCTCGTGGATAAATTTCTCGAAGATGCCTTCGAATTCGACGTGGATGCCATCTGTGACGGGGAACAGACCCTGATTTCCGGTTTCATGCAGCACATCGAAGAAGCAGGTGTGCATTCCGGAGACAGTTCATGCGTGCTTCCCCCCTATATGATCGGGGAGGACGAGTACCGGACCATACGAGAGCAGACCATACAGATGACAGAGATGCTCAAAGTCAAGGGACTGATCAACGTCCAGTTCGCCATGAAGGACGGGATCATTTATGTGCTCGAAGTCAACCCGCGTGCCAGCCGCACGGTACCCTTTGTCAGCAAGGCCACGGGCATTCCCTGGGCCAAGATCGCGGCCAAGGTCATGGCAGGTGCCAAACTGAAGGACCTGAACGTCAAGGAAAAACGGCCCGACAACCGCGTGGCCGTCAAAAGCCCGGTTTTCCCGTTCATCAAGTTCCCGAATGTACACACGTTCCTGAGTCCGGAAATGAAATCCACGGGCGAGGTCATGGGTTTGGACAAGGATTTCGGCGGCGCGTTCGCCAAAGCCCAGATCGCAGCGGGCAACAGGATTGCCGTGAAAGGCGCTGCCTTTATCAGCGTGAACGACAACGACAAGGTCAGGGCCATGCCCATCGCGCGTCAGCTGCACGACCTGGGATTCTCCATCCTGGCCACGGAGGGCACGTATAAAGCCCTGCGCAAGGAGGGGGTTCCTGCCAGGATGCTGAACAAAGTCGGCCAGGGACGTCCCAATGCCGTGGACCTCATCATCAACGGGGAAATACAGCTCATTATTAACACACCCCTGGGTAAAATCGCCCGCAAGGACGAGTACAATATCGGCCGCAGCGCCCTTGCGAACGGCGTACCCTGCCTGACCACGCTGTCCGCGGCCTGGGCCATGGTTCAGGCCATCCGGGCCATGAAGAACGGCTCGCTGGACGTGATCGCACTGCAGGATTGACATGATTCGAAAAATCAAAAAAGCGGGCATCCTGATCCGTCATATCGCCGGTTATGATCCGGCCCATCATGCACAGCATGACTATGAATACAAATTCATCCGTGTGAAGGACGATCTGTCTGCGCTCATTGAAAAACCCCTGGGAGAATGCCGGCTGCTGGTTTACGGATGCGGCTATCACTATCCCGAGGTCGCGCTGTTCGCCCGGGAAACCATGCAGGCGGAGGGCATCGACACGGCCCATGCATTTTACCGTGACAGGCTCGTTACAACCGCGGCAGACATCGTCCAGTCGGATCCGGGAAATCCGCTTTTTGCCCTGGTCAAGGCCTGGCTGAAAAAGAATTACTATTATCGCAGGTATTTCGGGCACCTGCAGAAAATAGCGGGCCGGAAATTCCGTCACAGGGACTATAAGCTGACTTCCTACAATGGGAAACGCCTGCCGTACCCGGACAATGCCTTCGACGTGGTCATATCCAACTCGGTGCTGGAACATGTGGACGATCTGGAAAACGGATTCAGGGAGCTGAGTCGCGTGACGCGTCCGGGCGGCATCACGTATCATCTGTGGCACAATTTCTACAGCTTCTCAGGCGGCCACACGCCCCTTTCAGTAACCCGGGCCCATCCCTGGGGACACGTGCTCGGCACCGTGGAAACGCCGTACCTCAACCGGAAGACACCGGATGAAATCAAATCCGCGATGGCTCTCTGCTTCGACCTGGTCTCTGTCCGGGGCATTGACCGCAGTTACCGAAAACAGGGAACCGATGCGGATTTCACCTATGAGGAAGAGACCCTGCTTACGGATGAATTGATGACACATCTGCCCGATCTGCCGAAGGAGTGGTTTTTGACCACGGCCTATCTGATTGTAGGGAGAAGGAAATAGACTTCTTTTAAATCGACTTTGGGGCAGCCACCCGGGATTCTTTGTCCGCACTTTTCTGTTTCAATCCGTAATGAACCTGTATAGATTAATCTCGAGCGGGACATCGCTTACCTGATTTTCGATCAATCACACTGTATTCACGAACCTGCCGTATTCAATTTCTCTTGCATATACTTCTGCGTCCAGGGACAGAAAACCAGACATTTAAGACATGTCGTGCATTTGTATACATCGATAAGATCATCCCTCGACATTCCTGTACACCAGTCATTCCCCATGATTGCCCCGTCGGAACAGACCGTCTGACATACGGTGCAGTCCCCGCATTTTGATTGCATGGGCTCCAGTAAAACCGTATTGATAGGCGCATCGGTCAGGACCGTGCACATGCTTACGGCACTGCCGAACTCAGGCGTCACGAGCAAATTGTGCCTGCCGATCCATCCCATGCCCGCAAGTCCGGCGATCGTCTTATGGGGCAGGGGCGTGCTTTTTGCCGCCTCGTCATAAAATCCGGCCGAAGCGATGTTATTTTCGGATTGAGAATATGCCGGATACCCTTTTTCCCTGATAAAACCGGCCAGCCAGTCGGCCATTGCATTGGTATGCGTTTCCTTATGCTCAAATTCATCATCTTCAATCCGGCGCTCCCGGATCATGATCCGGACATATTCGGGCATACGGGTGATTTGCTGAATGTATCCCGGGGATAAGGTGATGCCGAACAAAACGGCCCGGGCAAATCCCTTGTTCTGTTTATGAGAAAGGCCGGAAATGTCGACAAAATAGACAAACTCGGCACCCTGAGCCAGCAATTCGGCTTTCAGTTTCTGTCCGAAAGAAGTTGTTTTATTCGAAGTCATAAAACAAATAATAGGCAACCCTACGGTAAAAAGCAATTCAAAAAGTAGATCGATCCATCCGTATCATTGAAAAGGAACCGGCCTCATGTTTTTTTATCTCCTGCACTCCCCCTCTCCGCTTCTCCGCATCACTCTCCGGATATCCCGACCCAATGACTCCATGACCCTACAGACCTAACGCCCTCTTTGTTCTTTGGTCTTTGTTCTTTGTTCTTGAATTGACATTCCCCGTAAAACTCATTATTATACCTGTGAATTGCTTCCCAACCTTTCACAAACAATTCTCGTCTAACTGACTGAATAACGGGAGACAGGTTTTGACCGACGATCAAGCGCTTGTTCAGGATGCTCAGAACGGCCAGAGAAACGCGTTCCGCCGGCTCGTGGAAAAACACAAGCAGCGTGTTTATTTCATCGCCCTGGATCTCATGGGCAACCACACTGATGCGGAGGATATGAGTCAGGAGGTGTTTATCAAAGCCTATCGCTCCCTCTCCCGTTTCCGCGGGGACGCACAGTTCAGCTCATGGCTGCACAGGATCACGGTCAACACCTGCATCGATCACAGAAGAAAAAAATGGTGGCAGCTCAGAAAGGCGCAGAAATCCATGAAAAACGACGATACAAACATGCTCGACAATATACCGGCAGGCAATCCCGGACCCGAACAGCTGACCGACGACGGATTGATTCAGGCCCGGATCCGGAATGCCCTGGACGGACTATCCCAACGCGAGCGGGATATCTTTTTACTGCGCCATGATCACGATATGGCTTTGAGCGATATCGCGGAATCACTGAACATCAGCCTCGGAACCGTCAAGAGCACGCTTTTCAATGCACTGCGTAAACTGAGGAAAGAACTGGCGCCGCTCAGACGCGAACTCGGATGGGAGGCCTGATATGAAATCCTGCCGTTCCATGGAAAAACGCATGGCGGAAGCCCTGTCCGGCGGTTTGACGGACAGGGAACGGTCCGAACTGGAAACCCATGTGGCCGGATGCCGGGAATGCGCACGGGCGTATCAGGAGTACAGATCCATGCTCGGGACCATGCGCCAAAGAAAACAGGCGGAACCGGACGACCGGTTCATGAACGAATTCTGGGCACGGCTGTCACCGGAACTTGAACCATCCCCGAAGAAACACGTCCGTTTCAGGCTGCTGCTGAATCCCCGGTTCGCTCTGCCACTGACCGCGGCCGTCTGCCTGTTTGCCGGTATCTGGATCGGCCGGAGCCAAGGTCCCGTGGAAGTACAGACAGCTGTGCGGTCCGAGACGGGGAAAAAGGGCAAGGGCATGCCCGTTGAAATGCGTACGGCACAGGTACTGGAACGCTCGCAGCGCATCCTCCTGGCCTTCTCCAATTTCGACGCACAGACCGATGATCCGGCTGTTCTCAATTTACCGGTTCAAAAACAAACGGCCCGGAGCCTCATCCGGGAAACCGGACTGCTGAAAGCGGATCTGCCCGGCGATGCGGACCGGAAACTGCAGATGCTGCTTTCCGACCTGGAACTGATCCTGCTTCAGATCGCGAATATCGAAGAAACTGTCGATATGGACAATATTGAAATTATCCGCGACGGCCTGGATAAACGGAGCATATTGTTCAAAATCCAAATGAATACACTGGACCGGAGCAACCGGGACATCCCCGGCCCCGCTTCTCAACATATTTAAGGAGCACATCATGAAAATCCGTAATCTCTTCATTTTTGCCCTTCTGTCTGCCATGATCCTTCCTGCCGAAGACAAAACGAATGATGCGGAACAGTACAAGACCGCCTATCGGTTTATATTGGAGGAAGCATGGCAGCAAGCGTGTGATACGCTGGAGGCATTCGGTCGTACCAATCCGAAAAGCAATTACGCGGATGATGCACATTTCTGGCGATGCTATGCCATGGAACAGCTGAACCACGATCTCGAAAGTGCCTATGCGTGTTATGAGGATTTCACACAGCGGTTCGGGGACAGCAACTGGGCGGACGATGCCCGGCAGCATATGATCCGGGTGGCAAACGCGCTGGCGGCCCAGGGCAAGACCGAATACAAAAACCAGATCAGGGCCATGCAGTCGTCCGGGGACAACGACATTGCCATTGCGGCGATTCATGCCCTCTCGAACATGCGGGACGAGAAATCCCTGGATGCACTGATCCGTATTTATGACAGCAATCCGGATCCTCAAATGCGTGAAAAGGTGCTGTTTTCCTTAAGTGAATTCGACGATCCGCGTGCTCTTGAAAAACTCAAGACCGTGGTCATGAGCGAACCGGATATCAAGCTCCGGAAACATGCCCTGTTCTGGGTAGGCGAAAACGCCCGCTCCGAAGACATCCTGCAGTTTCTCGTCACATTGGCAAAGACCGACAAAACTCCGGAAATCCGTGAACAGGCGGTTTTCGCGCTCTCCGAAGCGCCCGGACAAAAGGGAATCCCCTATCTCATGGACATTGCCAGGGTTGAACAGGACGTGGATATACGCAAGAAAGCGGTTTTCTGGCTGGGAGAAAATGCACATGATCCGGCGATACTCGATTTTCTGAAACAAACGGCACTCACGGACCCGGTTTCCGAGATCGCGCAGCATGCGGTTTTCGCGCTCTCGGAGGCGCCGGATAAAAAAGGCCTGCCCCTTCTCCTGGATATTGCCAAATCGCATGAGGACAGGGAAGTACGGAAAAAGGCCATATTCTGGCTGGGCGAAAATACGGATTCGGAACAAATCCTCCGCGCACTGAAAGATATCGCGCTCAACGAGCAGGATCCGGAAATCGCGGAACAGGCCGTATTTGCACTTTCCAGAACCCAGGACGGCAAAGGACTGTCCATCCTGTATGACATCGCGCAAACACACCGGAACACGGATGTACGGAAGAAAGCGGTGTTCTGGATCGGCGACAATGCCCGGTCAAAAGAGGATATCGACTTCCTCTTGTCCATGACCCAGGATCCCGATCCCGAGATCCGTGATCAGGCCGTTTTTGCGATCGCGCAGGCGGACGAAAGCATCGGACTGCCTGCCCTGATACAGATTGCCAAAACAAATAAAAACAATTCAATACGGAAAAAAGCGATTTTCTGGCTGGGAGAAAGCGACGATCCCCGCGCCAAGGAGGCACTTCTGGAAATCATCACTACATCACAGAATCAGGCTCCGTAACGGATCGAAGGAGGTTTTTCATATGAAGACAACGTATCAATCCGTCATGCTCTGCGGCATGCTCCTTTGGTCCTCCCTGAGCGCGAAATCGACAGTGCAGGTTGCACCGGATCAGCTGAATTCCCTGAGTCAACGGATCGAATGGGCACTCGAACAGGCCGGGACCGCACATGCGGCCTCGGGCGCCTGGCTGGGTTACAGTATTATAAGACCTTCGAAAAAAAACACGCACATCAGCTGGAACAGCGGGGACGGCAGCGGGTATGAAACGCTCGCTGAAATCCTGAACCGGTCGCTGAACGACAGCCGCAGTGAATCCGGTACCCTGCTGGAAGCGGCCCAAAACGCGCTCGGACGGCATACGGGTCAGGACGGCTCCATGGTCGACCGGGAACAGGCCTTTCTGATCCATCTGCCCGAAGGGCTGATGCCTCTGCCCGAAGGGCTGATGCCTCTGCCCGAAAGGCAGCAAAAACTGGAATCGGCCGAAGAAATCAGGATCACGGATATGGACCGGCCTGTCCGTCTCCGGGATCTCCCTGTGCTCTGGCTGGGAACGGTGTCACAAACCGAAAGTCTTGATTTTCTGTCTTCGCAATACAGACAATCCCGATCGGAACGTTACAGGAAGGACCTGATCGTATGCGTGGCCACGCACACGTTGAAGGACCGGGTGATTCCGTTTCTGAATGAACGCGTGCAAAGCGGCGAGCCGGAAGAGCTGCGTGAGGATGCGGTATTCTGGCTGGGACAGCAGGAGGATTTAAGGGCCCTGCGTATTCTCGGTGAGTGTATCCGGGCGGATCCGTCGTCCGACGTTCAGGAAAAGGCCGTGTTCGGCATCAGCCAGATGCACCTGCCCGAAGCGGAAGACGCACTGATCGATCTGGCGTATCATGCACGGTCCCGCGAACTGCGCAAAAAGGCTGTATTCTGGCTCGGACAGAAAGCATCTGAAAACGCGGCCCGGGCTTTGAAAGACGTGGTTTTCAATGCGGAGGAGACGGAAATACAGAAGCATGCGGTGTTCGCCCTGTCCCAGCAGCATGGAAGCGCCACCGTGGACGATCTCGTCCGTATCGCGGAAACCCATCCGAATCCGGAAATCCGTAAAACCGCTATTTTCTGGCTTGGTGAAACCGGCGATCCCAGGGCCGTGGATGCCCTGGTGAGAATGGCACGCGAGTAGAAATAATCCGGCCTGCCATGTCTTCGAGACCTGGCAGGCCGGTGGCCCGTATCACCCGCCGGACATGACCTCCCGGATAAACTCCTCGAAATTTTTATTCTGAACGGTCCGGTACGAGATGGATGCCGCATCGGCCCGTTTGTTCATGACATGCAAAATGAATGATTTTTTATACCGCTCGAGTGCATCCGGGTTTTCCCATTGATAAATGCCCTGCCAGAAACCCGATTCCTGGTCGATCATCCATAACTTATCCCTGAATCCCGGATATCCGGCGATTGGCAGAACCGGGATACGTGACAGGCGGATATTGGTCCTATGATCGAACCGTCTGAATTTGAAGCGGACAATGAGTATCGATTCTCCGGGCGAGGCATGTCCGGATTCGAGATGCATGTGCCGGAATATCCTGAATTCGGATCCGTCTTCCATTTTCACGGTTCGTCCCCTGTACTCTCCGGGAAATGTCAGCCGGCCCGCGATCAGATTGAACAGTGACCGGATAACCGAAAGAATAATCATCGTTTCACCTCCGGATATGTGTATCACAGTCCCTCAGCGGGGGTATCATACCCTGCGAACACCTATTGGGTCCGCTCCATATTCAACCGCTCCGCCCACATTGCGGCCCGCTCCAGTTCGCCTTCGATCAACGGACCTTCCGTATCGGCCACATCAAATCCCGCGGGTGATGCCGCAGGCACGCCCCCTTTTTTCATGAGCTTCTTCAGAATCGGCTTTGCGGCAAATCCGAAGATATGCACGAAAAACGCCAGAATGCGGATCGCTTCGATTTTTTCAGCCGAAAGCCGCGTATCGAACGCGGCCACGCGAACATTTTCGAGCCCGTGCTTCGGTATGCTTTTCAGAAACCGGGCAACCGCGGATGTCGGCCGGAACCGCCAGGTAGGCGAACCCACCACAAGCAATTCGAGGCTTTCCAGGTGTTCGGGAGCCACATCGTCTGCTCGGACAATTCCCTCGCCCTCACGGAGACCAAGCGCCCGGCCAACCGCCACGGCGATCTTCTCCGTGTTGCCGTAAACCGAATCGTATATGACCAGTGCTTTCATTTTTTCTCCTGTTCCAAATAAGTTCGATCCACTTCAGTTCGTCAGACCGGTTTTCTCTAAAAATGTGTCGAAATACTTATAAAATTCATCCTTGTTGCCCAATTGCACATTATGGTCCGGATGCGAGACCTCGAAGGCCGTGCAGTCTTTCAGCAAACGCTGCATCATTTCGAAATCGGCATCCGGCACGGCCTCATGGCTGGAAGACCTGATGAGAAGTACCGGGCATTGTATTTCGGGAAGCAGATGGGTCCAGTTTTCATAAGCGGCGATATTGGCCGCCATGGCCTGGGAGCTGAACATCATGTGATACCCGTCCGGTTTCTCGATCAGGCTGTTCATGAAGTACTGATAACTCAGATCCGAATCCGTGGCCTGCCGTATATAATCGCGCGCTTCGGTCAGCGTGGAAAAGGGCAGGGGCCAATCCTTGGTCAGCGGATCCACGGCCGGTATGCTGTCTGCCGGGAGCGTACCTGGTTTATCGGGGCCCGAGGCCGATTTGTCGAGAAGCGCCACCGCCCTTGCGTGTCCGGGATTTTTTGCGGCCAGGGTTCCGGCCACGTACCCCCCCATCGAATGCCCCACCAGAATGACCGGACCGGTCTGCAGGGCATCCAGAAGCGCCGTCATATCGGCGGCCATTTCTTCGGCCGTGTATTTTGCCACCGGCTTTCCGCTCAGGCCGTGCCCGCGCTGGTCCGGAGCGATAATCCGATAATCCCCGCCGTAGTGCTGCATGAAATCCGCCCAGACCTCGGCCCTGCCCCACCGGCCATGCAGGCACAGGATAGGAATGCCGTTTGTGCGCGTGTCGAGGTAAAACAGGTCGATGCCGTTCACATGCACGGTGTTTCTGTGAATTTTTACCGGATTTCCATTTTGCACGGTTTCGTCCTTGTTTCTTTCCGGAACATTTGCCTGACGTTCCGGATTTCCGGATATCCCGCAAAAAGACAGGGTATAAACCAATGACATGATTAAATACAGCCGTGTCAAATCAATCCTTGATTTTACCATAAACTTCATTCTTTTCCGGATACAAGGGTGTTATTCATTCGAGATCATGTTGATCCGATTTCTCAGATACTCGATATCTTCCTTCTGGACGGCAAGCTGCCTGTGCAGTTGCTCGATATAAATATGGGCCTTTTCCAGCTCCTCCAGAATCTGCTCGCGTCTTTCAGACATGTTATAACCGCTTTTGGAGGATTTGATTTCATCCGCTGAAGTGACCGCGGGCAGATGTTTGTGCTGCCACATAAATTGCGCATGCGCATCGATGGATTCAATCTCATAACCCGGTTCGAATACATAATCCGGTACGTTCAGCGTCTGTCCGTCATCCAGATAACTGCCGTTCGTGATGATACAATTCCCATTCGAAATCCTCACATTTCCCTCCACTTCAAGTTTCCCGGACAGCGGCCTGACACCGATACCCACATTCCCGCTTTTAAGCACTTCAAGCGCATTGACGCGGTCGCTGGGCCCCGAACCGACACCGATTTCAAAAATCGGATCCCCCGTCTCCCATGTATCAGCGGACCCTGTGCCGATATTGTATTGGCCGATGGCCAGCATTTCATAAGATCCTGCCCTTGTCCCCGTACCGATAGCGATCGCATAATCCCCTGTGGCACTGCTGTTTGCACCTATAGCCGTCGAAAATTCGCCGCTGGCGATTGTATTGCTCCCCATGGCTGTCGATCCAAGACCGCTGGCCTCGGTATAGAAACCCAACGCTGTCGAATACTGTCCGCTTGCCTTTGAAGCATACCCGGTTGCCAAGGAATAATCCCCGATCGACGCGTTGTCCCAATTGCTTCCAAGCGGATCACCGGCCCGGAATGCGGCTTTTCTGGGATACCACATGAGACGCGCGCCACCGCCCGATGTCGTCAGCGTGCTGCCGGCACCGAACGTCCCCTTGGCCAGAATGCCGCCGTCATTTAAAACACTCAGCCTGAACTCGGGACTGTCCGTGCCTATGCCCACCTTGCCGTTTAAATAAATCTCATCCGATGAGAAATCACCGCCGATGAGCGGTGTGCTGCTGTCCGTATTCTCGATATAAAGCCGGTCATTTTCCGTCTCGTTGTATCCGGCCTTATGGCCCAGAAAGACACTTCCGGTGATCGCTGCGGACGTATTGTATCCCGCATACGAACCGATCATCGTGTTGTTGTTGCCCGATTCATTGGTAAGCTGCGCATAACTGCCCACGGCCGTATTACCGGCACCGCTCTCGTTCAGATATTGCGCGCTCTTACCCACGGCCGTATTGCCGCTTCCATCCGTGTTGACGAGCAATGAGTAATGTCCCACAGCCGTATTGTCGTTGCCTGTGTTGTTGTCGTTGAGCGCTTCATTGCCGACCGCTGTATTGTAGGCGCCCGATGTGATCGAGTTCAGAGCGGATGCGGCCACGGCGGTATTCCCCCTGCCCTCGTTTCCGGCCGTGTGTGCAAGCGAACTTCCTCCGGAACCGATAATCAAGGTACCGCTGTAGACGCTTTGATCTGGGAGATACATAATCTGATGATCATTGATACCGAGTTTCCCTGCGACATCCAGCGTGTGAGTCGGGGAACTGTCCCCGATGCCCACCTTGTCCGTCAAGGTCGTCGTATAGATGGCGGAGCCGCTGTCTGTCCAGCCGCCCGCGCTTCCCGATGTGCCCAATACAGTGCCGTTCCAGATCAGAAAGCCGTTCAAATTGTAGAGTTTGTTGGTTTGCGTTCCCATTGCAATATCCGTGGCCGGCAGTGTAATCGAACCGATTATTCCTTCATCATTGACCTGCATCAGCATATTGCTGTCACTGTCTTTGACACTCATCTGGGCGTATGACATGCTGATACTCAGCCCGATAACGATCCGGATGAACAGTTTGGCAGTTTTCATGCGATTCCTTTCAAAATTTGAATTGAGGAATGATTTTTTAAGAAACAAATAAAATTTATTGAAATCAAGCGAAAATCATGCCGCACCGAAAGAGGCATTTTATAAAATGATCTGCAGATCCGGCAGCCTGATAAGCATAAAAAGAAGAACAGCATCACTCGAAAAGGATACGATCCTTCTTCTGCATGCGTTTTAAGCCGGGAAATCTCACCAATCCGGCATAAACAAGTGCCTGTATTTCTGATAAAAATAGGAGACCCCGAGTAAAACGATGCCCAGGAGCAGAAACAGAACGAACCGGTAAGCCGTATCGAGATAGGACAAATCGTAAATGAATACTTTCAGTATTGTCAGGCCTATCAGCACGATGGCTCCAATACGTAAATACTGCTTCTTTCTGATCACACCCGTGCAAAGCACGGCGACCGCATAGATCAGCCATCCGCCGGATAAAGCGAGCTGTTTCATGTTCTGATATCGTTGAACCATGAGACCGGCCGCATTATCCTGTCCGCTCTGTGTGATGACCTGGATCTTCTTCAGAAAAATATCCCTGACATCGCCCGTGATCAGCATGAACAGCATCAGCAGAATGGCAATGCGGATTGTCCAGTCCATAACAGCCTGTTTCCCGTAAGTATCCGCAAACCGTGAAGACAGGGACAAATGGATAAAACTGCCCAGAATATACAGTCCGATACAGACCGTCCGGATATTCAGGACAGGCGAAAAACGGAGTATCTCATGAAAAGGGGTCATGGCATGGATCATGAGCGGCACGGCCGCGGAAATGAATGCCGCATATCCGCAGAACAGATAGGACCGGTATCCGTACCGGAGTCCCAGGAACGTCACGGGTATGGATACGCTGATCCAGATCACGGCATAAACCAGCCAGCGGGAGGACCCCAGAATTTCAGGGGAATACACATGACCGGCCGCGAGTGCCGTGATGGCAATATCCGCATCCACCGTACAAAACACCAGGAGCAGAACGGACCAGCCGGCTTCAACATGCGATTTGATGCGCATGCTCCAGACATCCTGCATGCGCTGCATCCAGAACGAACTCACGGCCATGGATGCGATCAGCAGCAGGCTCGCCGCATCGCGCCAGTTCAGAACGAAAAGAACGCCTGCATCCCTGTAGTTTTTAATCAGATTCTGATCAAAGGCAAACTCGACGACAAGCAATTTGAAATACGAAACGGCAAAGAGTATCCAGATCATGGTAAACACATAGCGCAGGGAATTCCGCCGGGCGATCCAGCCCAGCACAAGGGCCTCTGCGGCCCATCCCGCAAGCGTATGATACCCGTCCAGCTGAATGGCCGTTGCAAAAACAATCAGAACGGCTGTCGATATGTGATTCTGGACCAGAATCCGCTTCTGATCCGCGGAAACACGTTTTCGAACCGCAAGTGATGTAAATAAATAAACCGAAGCCAGCATCAGTGTGATCAGGCCCATCCACCTGTGATAAACGGGATCGATCACCACATAAAGCGCGCTGAAGTACAGCGCCAGATTCAAACTGGTATCGATTTGCCTGAGCCTGGCCCGGCCTTCATCTCTCCGGATCCATGCAATCAGATGACTCAGGAAAAACAAAATCCAGATCACGGAAACGAATACAAGGGCCGCTGTCATCCTTTCCCGGGAATAATGGGCATGATGCCAAACAAAGAAATAGGAAAAGGCGGATACAAGCGAAAGCAGCTCCAGCACGATCCACTGCCTGTTTATCATAACAATGGCTGTAATGCCGGCCGTCATAATCATCAGATAGGTAAACAGGCGCCATGCATCGGCAATCCCCGAACCAAGGATGAGGGGTGTCATCGTACCGCCGAACCATCCCAGAAGCGCCATGGCCAGGGACCGGTAGCGGAGTGCATAGAAAAATGCAATTGCCGTGACCATGAGCATCAGGAAAGAAGCGGTCCATTGGGTAATGAGATGGTAGTAATTGAATGATGAATACACGGACAGGTAAAGCAGGGCAAGGCCGGAGCCGATCATCCCCTGCGCGAAAATGGCGAGCCCCTTTTTATGGAGACGCGATCCGATCAGGAGAAACACAAAACCATACAGGGCCACCGCCAGCACACGCACTGCGGGCGAAAACCAATCCTTGTCGTACGCGGTTTTCATGAAAAACCCGGCTCCTAAAATCAGGGCCACGGCCCCGGTCCGGTTCAGCAGTTTCGTGCCGATCAGGGTTTCCCATTCGCTTCGTGTCCTGGATTTTTTCCGCCGAACGGATCTTCCCCCCGCGTCTGCGGGACGCGTTTCGACACGGTCATATGAATCCCCGCGATCCCCGGAACCCTCAGCGCTTCCGGCTTCCCCGGCTTCCGTCTGCCCGGCTGCCCGGGTCCGGTCCGGACTGAACCGGTCCATATCGCGCCGCATGATGCGCACCTGCCCGGAAAGCCGGTTCGTTTTTACGATATAAATGACAAGCAGGAGACTGATGATGACGAGCCAGGTTTCCATGATGACATACCCTCCCGGATAATGACAAAAACGACATTGTGAATGACGGTGTATAATTAAATATACAGAGCCGTTTTCATGATAACAACAGTGGATTTAAACCGGCTGTTTTTTTATTTGAATCCGCATGCAAAATAATGTACCTTAAATGTTGTATGACGGCACCGGCGATCCGGTATTGTCCGGTATTATTGCGCCCTGGCCGGTTCATGCTTCATCAGAAACAGGGAGATTACCCATGCTGTCCGATCCCGCCGGCACACCTGCCGTATCCGGAGAAAATGAAAACAAAAAGACATCGATGTCCCTTCGCCCCTTCGGCAGGCTGGACTGGAAAGTATCCGCTCTGGGATTCGGAGCCATGCGTCTGCCCCTGACCGGGCCGGGGAACGAATCGCTGGTGGACGAAGAGGAATCGATCCGCATGATCCGGCGCGCCGTGGATCTGGGTGTGAACTACGTGGACACGGCCTGGCCGTATCACGGGGAAAAAAGCGAAGGAATCGTCGGCCGCGCTCTGAAAAACGGATACCGCGAAAGAGTAAAAATCGCCACCAAGCTGCCCTGCTGGCTCGTGGAAAAACCGGATGATTTCGACAGGTTCCTGGATGAACAGCTCAGGCGTCTCGATACGGACTGTATCGACTTTTACCTGTTCCACGCCATATGGAGGGACCGCTGGGAACACATCCGTTCCATGAACATGATCGCATCCGCTGAAAAAGCCATGGCGGACGAGCGCATCCGGTATCTGGGATTCTCGTTTCATGATCAGACCGGTCTTTTCAGGGAAGTGATCGACGCTTATGACAACTGGACACTGGCACAGATCCAGTATAATTTTCTCAATGAAACCGTACAGGCCGGCACGGCCGGACTGAATTACGCCGCACAAAAGGGACTGGCCGTGGTGGTCATGGAGCCCCTCCTGGGCGGCAATATCACCAGGCCGCAAGGCCGTATAAAGGAAATCTGGGAGAATTCGGGTAAAAAACCGGCGGATGTGGCGCTGAGGTGGATCTGGGACAAACCCGGTGTGAGCACGATTCTCAGCGGCATGTCAGCCATGCAGCAGGTCCTGGAGAATATCGAAAGCGCCCGGAAATCCGCGGATTCATCCCTGACCGGGGAAGAACATGAATTGATTGAACGCGTGCGGACTGCTTACAGCGGACTGAACACAATCCCCTGTACTAAATGCGGCTACTGCATGCCGTGTCCGCATGGACTCGACATCCCGTACAACTTCGAAGTGTTTAATCTGAGCCGGGTCAATCCCGACATGGGCCGGGCCCTGTATCTCTGGCATTTCACGGAATCAGCCAAAGCATCGCAATGCCAGGCATGCGGTATCTGTGAACCCCTTTGCCCGCAAAAAATCCCCATCATGGAAAACATGAAAAAAATCAACCGGCATTTCGGGCAATGACAGCGGACGGCCAACCTGACCGTCAGTGAATCGGAGAGACGGAGAGAATGAGAAACGGAGAAAAAAGCAGGATAATAATAAAATTTTCACCAGTCGATACAATATGGAGATTTAAATCATCGACCGCAGACAGTGGACCGCGGACCGCGAAAATCCCAAATGACAAATCCCAAAAAAAAATAAATTACAAATCCAAAAGTCGAAAATCCAAACATAAGAATTTGACCGCTGACCGGGGACGACTGACAGCATAATGCAGGCAGAAACGGCAGCCTCTTCTACAGTTCTACGCTTCAACCCTTTTACACATTCTTTGCGTTCCCTGCGTTCTTGTGGTTTTCTCTCAATTTAACATTCAACATCCAAAATTCAACATTGCTTTTTTTCTCCGTTTCTCATTCTCTCCGGCTCACCGTCTCACGTCCCGGTACAACGACCCTTTGGTCTTTGGTCTTTGTTCTTTGGTCTTTGCTCTTTAATCTTGCTTTTCCTTTTGATTGATTTCTGTCATGGTCATCCCGTCAAAACCCCATCCATCCGGATTCAGTTCCTCGATTATAAAGTAATTGGTCATCTCATTCTGCCCAAGCACTTGTGCAATCAACGATTTCCCCGCCTGCATGACCTTTGCCATTTCTTCGGGATTGCTGGTGCCCTTCGATATTTTTATCTGAACGGATGCAGCCCCGCCATGCTGTTCCGGGTTTACTGCAAGCGGTTTTCCTCCGATGATCCAGTTGGATGCATCGAGCTCATCCACCGTGATGACAGTCAGATCCCTTTCACGCTGCATAATCCCGGTAATGATGTCCATCAATCCGTCGACCAGTTTCCTTTTCTGCCCGGGACTCACCTGTTCCCTGACAATTTTAAGCTGCACAAATGGCATATCGTTTACTCCCTTTCATGTGATTTTTCTCTGGTTTTCTTCGAGGAATGCAGTTGGCTGCCTGCAGTATATGAGTATATGGGTATATGAGTGTATGGGTAAAAGAGGCTGTCTTTCGTCCGGACATCGTCCATCCTCCATAGAGAAGCGGATTTTCAGCATTCAGCGGATTATTAACGGGGCCGGGAAGCGGGGTCCCATATACACATATACTCATATACCCTTCTACTTCATCTTTGTTCTTTGCTCTTTAATCTTTGTTCTTGATTTTTAAAGAAACGTTTCCCCCGCACAGCACGATCACGATTTTTTTCCCGGGATCGGAGGGAGGAACATGCTTTAAACAAGCGGAAACCACGCACGATGCAGCCAGTTCGGTATGCTGTTTTTCTTCTTCCAGAAGACGGACCTGTTCATATTCGGCTTCAGCATCTTTGACCACGAACAAATCGTCCACATATTCCCGCACGATACGGAACGTCCGCTCCGTGACCATCCTGGCGCCCAGTGATTCCGCCTTCGAGGTGATCGCATTCAGGGCCGTCAGTTTCCCCGCCTGTATGCTCCTTGTCATGGAATCGCATCCAGCCGTTTCCACCCCGTATACCCTGATCTGCGGAAAAACGGACTTTGCATACTGCGCGATTCCTGAAATGAGCCCCCCTCCTCCAATCGAGGCCATGATGATATCCGGCCGGTCCGTCTGTTCCAGTATCTCCAGCGCAACAGTGGCCTGCCCCTGTATGACCAGATCGTCATCGAACGGATGAATGTAAAGATACCGGGCGTCCTTTCCCGCATGCATGGCCCGTTCGTTGGCCTCGTCCCAGTCGCGGCCGGTGATTCGTATATCGCCACCCAGATCACGGATGGCCCGGATTTTGAGTTCCGGAGTTCCTTCCGGAAGATAGATCATGGCTTTCAGCTTCAGAATCCGTGCAGCATGGGTCACGGCCAGACCGTGATTTCCGCCCGAAGCAGTGATCAGAATTTTCCCGCGAAGCGCCTCTCCGTCGACAGAAAGCACCCTGGTCAACGCGCCCCTGATCTTGAACGCATGTGTTACCTGCATGTTTTCACATTTGAACCAGACATCATGACCCGTCATCCGGCTGTATAAATCCGACCGCACAAGCGGTGTTCTCAGGATATAGGGCTGAATGCGAACAAACGCTTCTTTTACTGTGTCCGTAAATGACATACGGATCCTTCCGGTTTACTTTAAATAGTTATATACCGTGGCCCGGGATATGCGCAGCTGACGGGCAATCACCTGCACCGCATACTTATAATTGAAATATCCGCTCTCATAGAGTGCGCGCACGAGCTGTTGTTTATCCTGCGAGGTCATGCGGGACTCCGACAGATTGTTCTCTGTAAGAAAATCCCTGATAAACGCCTGCAGTTTATCCTCCCATGCATCCCCGAACAGATCCACCGGATTTTCCGCTCCGGTGCGTACTGATAAAAATTCCAGCAGCTGCCGGCTGAAATCACCAAACATGGAAATGTCGAAATTCAGGCAGATCAGGCCGGCGGGCTTTCCATCTCCGTCCCGGACCGTCACGGAAATGCATTTCAGTTTTTTGCCGTCCCAGTTGATCTTGATGTAGGGCTCGAACACATCGGGAAACTGGTCCGTATTTACTTTCAGTTCATGAAGAGGTGATTTGTCACCGACCGAACGTTTCGAAAAATTATTGTACAATGCCACGATTTCACCGGATTCCAGATCATGAATCGCCCCTTCGACAAAGGGATGAAAAAGCGTTACGATCCCCTGCATCAGGCTGTCCCAAATTTTTAAGGCGGGTTTTATTTCCGGATTGATATCATTCATATTAGAAATTTAATCTATTTTGGACGTTTTGTCAAGTTCTTTTTTATATAACAGAATCGATGCATGGACCTGATACTTCCGATTTTTGGGTCAATATCAGGCAACGAATACGTTTTCGTAACAATTCTCTAGACAATTAAATATTTAATATGTATCCTTGATGAACAACCTTCAAACATATAATTAACCCAGAAAGTTTTACATTATCGGTCAATTGCGGCATCACAAGAGAGAAGAGTACTATTTGCCAATCTCCGAAAACGTCTGCATAAAGCTAATATTTTTAATAACAATGACTTTACAGTGTTTTTTATAAATTCAGCCAAAAACAACACAATTGACGGAGGAGGAAAGAACATGAAGGTCAGACACGGCATGGCCCTGTGTTTGTTTATGGGGCTGCTCACTGTTCTGTGCCCGGTCTGGGCAAGAACAACCGGCAAGATCGCAGGCACCGTGACCGATCAGCAGACCGTAGATCCGCTGGCAGGTGCCAACGTGGTGATCACCGGAACCTCGATCGGAACGGCAATATATACGGCGGCGGAGAAAAAAGCGATCTCTACATCATCAGGCAGAGCGGCGGTTCCGGATCAACCGGCCTCTACAAAGGGTATTATATCAAATGCCTGCGCGTGTATGAAGGAACCGTGTTTTTGCTTGCTGACAATCTCAGGGCGAAAGAAGGAGACGTAATCACCGGAATCTGGAAACACGAAATTATGGATGCCGATGGCAATCTGGGCCCGCAGGAACTGGTGCTGGACTGGTCGCAGACCACTGGAGGATACGCGGAATCCATTCCGACTTACTTCATGATCGGAACGGACGGCACATTCTATATTACCACGGACAATGAAAATCCGATCAAGATGTTCAATATCGATACCGGGCTGGAGGATATTCTGTACAAAGACATTTTGACACCTCCCTATGATTTCATCGGCTGGGGCAGTACGGACATGTTCGTTGTTCACGGCGGCGAAGTGCTTCGATGCGTCCGTATCGGCATGGGCGGCCCTGGTGCCCCCTATATCGGGATGACGTTGTAGCTGAACCATCTCCCGGGGAGCTTCGATCTGCAGGCACGTTTCGGCTCCCCGGGAGATTAATCCTCCTTCATGTATCCCTTAAAGGAAACCGGTAAAGCCATATCTTCCATCACAAATTTCCGATAACCCGAACCATCACGAAAATAGCGACAACGGAAATCCTCATCAAAAAGCGAGCATTTTCTCAGCCCGATCCATTCGAGGTAATTTGAGAACGGCCACTCCTCAGGTTTGCTTGTCAGCCCTGCTTCCACTGGATTTAAATGAATGTACCGGCACAGATGCATTAATACTTCCTGACGGTCAATCAGTTTCGCTTTAAATGGCCCTTGAAACAACGGACCATTTCGCTTCAAACCCTTGTTTACGGACTGTGAATATGCATTAAACGTATATCCGATACATTTTGACAGCACATGATCCTGTTCCGGTCGAATTAAAAAGTGGTAATGGTTCGGCATCAGACAGTACGCGATCAGTGTCAGTTTAAATCGTTTCAGATTTTTTCGCAACAAAGACAGCGCATACAAATAGTGCTCTTCGTGGATAAATACCTTTTCACGAAAGACACCGCGATTGAAAACATGATAATAATACCCAGAAAGAAACTGAAGATATCGATATGGCATGGAATCACCCCCGTTCACATTGATAGCCATCGCAATATGCACTGGGATGATTGTTCTACCTCCCAGGGAGCGCCAAGCTCCCTGGGAGACGGCTTCGCGGCCGTATAATCAATATAATCATTGCGTACGATTCTGTCAAGTTTATACCTCCCAGGGAGCTTGGCGCTCCCTGGGAGGTACGACCGCGGGCAGGGACGAAAAACCTTTTGAAACCTGCATCCGAAATCATTATCTTATCCAGAACGCCAATATCCAATAAATCGGAGCTGTGTCATATGCCCCCCGGTCTCTCCGGCATATTTCATCCCCTGATCGCAGACTGGTTTTCACGGCAGGTCGGAACGCCCACGGACATTCAGCTGACAGCCTGGCCCGCCATAGCCCGGGGAGAGCATGTGCTGATCACGGCACCCACCGGGAGCGGGAAAACACTGACCGCGTTCCTGTGGAGCCTCGACAGTCTGATCACGGGCCGTTGGGATCCGGGCCGAATCCGCGTGCTTTATGTGTCACCGCTCAAGGCCCTGAACAACGACATTTACCGGAACCTGGAACTGCCCCTGAGGCAGCTTCACACGGTTTTTCATCAGGCGGGCGAACCGTTTCCGGAAATCCGGATCATGACCCGAAGCGGAGACACACCGCAGTCCGACCGGCGCCGAATGCTCAGGCATCCGCCTGAAATCCTGATTACCACACCGGAAAGCCTCAATATCCTGCTGTCCTCAGAAAGCGGCCGCAGCGTACTCTCCACTCTTACAACGGTTATTCTGGATGAAATTCATGCCGTCATCTCAAGTAAAAGGGGTGCGCATCTGATGACCGCCGTGGACAGGCTGGTGCCGCTTTGCGGGGAATTTCAGCGCATCGCGCTTTCTGCAACCGTCAAACCGCCGGACAGGGTGGCTGAATTTATCGGCGGTTTCCGGCCGGAGGGACCGCCGGCAGACAGCGCCCGTGGAAAAAGAATCCGGACAACGGGCTCACCCGGAAACGATGTGGCATTTGCACCCAGGTCCGTCCGCATCCTTCAATCGGAAATCAGAAAAAATTATTGTCTGTCCGTTTGTTTTCCCGGAGCCGGCCGGACTTCCGAATCCCGGAAATCCTTCTGGGACCCATTCATCAGGGCGTTCCGTGAAATCGTGCAGAAAAACCGGTCCACCCTCTTCTTCGTGAACAGCAGAAAACTGGCAGAAACCGTCACGCTCCGGATCAATGCAGAATCGGATCATCCCCTCGTCTATGCGCATCACGGCTCCCTGTCCCGCGAAATCAGGCTCGAGGTCGAACAGCGCCTGAAAACCGGATCGCTGAAGGCCATCGTGGCCACCGGATCGCTGGAAATGGGTATCGACATCGGAGACCTGGACAAAGTGGTGCTTGTACAGTCCCCTCAAAGCGTCTCAACGGCCGTGCAGCGTATCGGCAGGGCCGGACATCGTGTGGGTGAAATCAGCCATGCCGATTTTATTCCCACCGAAGCACACGATCTGCTCGAGGCTGCAGTGCTCTGCCGGGCCGTTCTGGACGGAAACATTGAATCTGTCGCCCCGGTTGACAAACCTCTCGATGTGCTGGCGCAGGTTATCGTATCCATGACCGGCACGGAAAACTGGGATGTGGACCGGCTGTTCGACCAACTGCGGACCAGTGCACCCTACCGCGGCCTGACACGGAAAGAGTACGACCTGGTACTCGGTATGCTGGCCGGACGGTATCAGGAATCGCGTATCCGGGAACTGAAACCGAGGATCTCCATAGACCGGACAGAAAACCGTATCTCCGCCGCAAAGGGCGCCAAAATGGCCCTTTTCATGTCAGGAGGAACGATTCCGGACCGGGGATATTATCATCTCCGCCATGCGGATACTGGTGCACGCATCGGAGAACTCGATGAAGAATTCGTCTGGGAGGCCAGACTGGGACAGAACCTGACGTTCGGCACACAACATTGGCGCATCGAAAAAATCACACACAGCGATGTGCTCGTCCGTCCCGGGAATCCCAATGCCAGGACCGCTCCGTTCTGGAAAGGCGAACGGCCGGATCGCGACGTTCATTTATCGGACCTGCTCTCCGGTTTCCTCAATCAGGCGGACCGGAACCTGGACCGGGCGGATTTTCATTCATGGTTAACGGAAAATTACTGCCTGGACGATGCAGCAGCCGCCGGACTCACCCAATATCTCCGGACGCAGAAGCATCATACCGGCGTCCCCCTGCCGCATAAAAACCATGTCGTCTTCGAATATGTCTCATCCGGACCCGGCGGAGTTCCCGGATTTCAGCTGATCATTCATACATTCTGGGGCGGCGTTGTGAACCGGCCGTTCGCCATGATACTGGATGCTGCATGGGAAGAACGGTTCGGGGAAAAACTGGAGGTTTTTGCGGGGAACGATTGTGTTGTCCTGATGCTGGCCGAAGAAGTGTCCAGTGGTCTGCTGCTTCAAATGCTTCTCGATTCGGATATCAAAACCCTCCTGCGGAAACGGCTCGAAGGTTCGGGATTTTTCGGCGCACGGTTCAGAGAAGCTGCGGGCAGGGCCCTTCTTTTGCAGAGAACAAGGTTGAACGAACGTATGCCGCTCTGGATGAGCCGGCTTCGGTCACAAAAACTGCTTAATTCGGTCATGTCATGCGGAGATTTTCCCATACTTCTCGAGGCATGGCGCACATGCGTCAGGGATCATTTCGATCTGAAAGCGCTCGAAGAGAATCTCGAATCTCTGAAAAACGGCGTCATCGCCGTATCGGAATGCAGAACCACGATGCCCAGTCCCATGGCTGCACATCTGACATTCCGGCAAATCAACGAGTACATGTACAGGGACGATGTTCCGGGAGCCGAGATCCGGTCCGGACTTACTGAGGACTTGCTGCGCGATATTGTATACCAGGCGGATTTCCGCCCGCAGGTGCCCAGGGAACTTATCTCAGTGTTTGAACAGAAACGGCAGCGGCTCTGGCCAGGTTATACGCCTTCCGGCGTACAGGACCTGCTGGATCTGATTAAGGAGCGCTGGATTGTTCCGGAAGCTGAATGGAACACACTGATGGAGGCCATGATCAGGGACCATGAGAATGCAGCGGACATACTGCTTGAAACCGGTCCCAAACTGACCCGGTTCCGGTCAGATGACGGTCCGGAATTCATCATCGCTCTTGAAAATGAGAAAGCGGTCGCGGAGTTCTTCGATATGGCATTCGATCGTAAAACGGGCCGTGCATCATCGGACCGCAGCACGCTGATTTTACAGGAGTGGTTTTCGTTTTACGGTCCCGGATCCGGTGAATGGATTACACAGACCCTCGGCATACCGGATCTTCCGCCGGAATCCATCGGTGAACTGACAGAATCCGGAAAATGGATTCGCGGATATATGACTGAGGGGGACGACGCGGAAACCTGGTGCGACGCTGAAAATTTCGAAATCCTGCTTCGCATGCTGCGCAGCGCCAGACGGACCGGCACGGCCGCACGGCCGCTTTCGGACTTGCCTGCCTTTCTGGCCATGCATCAGAATATCATCCGTCCTGCCGATGATGCGGATTCACTCGCCCGTCATCTGGAATTGTTGTTCGGGATCGCATTGCCGGCACAATTATGGGAATCGGAACTATTGCCCGCGCGAAGCGGATTGTACCGCACAGAATGGCTGGACCAGGTGCTGCAGCAGAATGAAATTCTATGGCTCGGAACCGGATCGAAAATACTTACATTTGTTCATATGGCCGATCTGGACCTTTTTTGCACGGGAACAGGAAATGACCAATCCGCATGGACTTCACTTTTCGCGGATCCGTATGCAAGGTACAACTTTACCGCACTCCTGCAGGCAAGCGGCCTGACCGGGAGCGCATTGAACGACAGGCTGTGGAAAGCTGTATGGAAAGGATCGATCAGCAACGACTCGTTCGGATGCGTACGTAAAGGCCTGCTGAACAATTTCCGGGTTGATGATCCGACCGGACGGCCGGATCCGCTTATATTGGGGCGCGGCGCACCCGTTGTCAGGCGCGCCCGGTATCGTGAATGGAAGGGCCGCCTCCCATGGTCCGGCAACTGGTTTCTTCTGCCTGCGTGCAGCCGTATGCAGACGCCTGTCGAACAGGAGGAAAGTGCCAGGGACCGCGTGCGAATTCTGTTGATGCGGTACGGCATTCTGTTCAGGGAGCTGCTTTTGCGCGAGACGCCGCCTTTTCAATGGCCGCATCTCTTCAGGTCGCTGAGGCTGATGGAACTGTCCGGCGAAGTTATTGCAGGCCAATTTTTCTCGGACATACCCGGTCCCCAGTTCATTTCTCCCCAGGCCCTGGAGCTTCACCGGAGCGAATGGGACGACACCTTGTTCTGGCTGAATGCGTCCGATCCCGCTTCCGTTTGCGGACTGCCCTATGATCCGATACGGCATTCCCATCCCCGGCGGTCCGGCAGCACGCATCTGGTGTACCGGGGTTCGCGCCTGATCCTGATTTCGTTGCGTCATGGAAAATCACTGGAAATCCGCGTACCTCCGGAAGACACGGATATCCGGGTTCTGGCGCCCCTGAAGCATATGCTGGAACGCGCATTCAATCCCTTGAACCGGATCACGATCGAAACGATCAATGAGGAAAAAGCGGCGAAAAGTCCCTATGCCGCACTGATTAAACGGCATTTCGACTGCGTTCAGGATCACCGGACAATCACGCTGTACCGGCCTGTTCAGTAAACAATCCCTACAGCAGGTATTGAAACTCCCCGCAGCAAGACACGGGGAATCTTCATTAGAATTTATTTCAGAAGAAGTATTTTCATGGCCCGGGAACGGAATGTCTTATTCCCCGCCAGAGCCTGCATCCGAACCGTATAGAGTCCCGAGGGCCGGTCCCCGAGCCGTATGGTCAAAACCTGCTCACCGGATTGAAAATATCCGGAATACAGGTTCACGACTGCCCCCCTGATATCGCAGACCTGAAATGTGACGAATGCTTCATCAGGCAGTGAAAAACGAATCGTGGTGGCGGGATTGAACGGATTGGGATAATTGTCAATCAGTGCGAATCTGAACGGCTGTCCGGAAAGATCCTCCACAGCCGTTGCGGATTCAGAGGCGCCCTCGTCGATCCATTGGCCGATTATGTCGATTTTCGTTTGATCGAGCGGATTGTTCGGAGGCATGCGCACGCCGATAGGCGGATTCGGATTGATCTTGATCCAAAGAGGGCTCGATTCCTTGCTGCCGGGCTGCACCGCGGCTGTGCCAAACTGCGATCCCACGCTGGCCATGACCTTGGCATAGCTGTTCAGGCTGACGCCGCTCGTGTTCCCGTGACACCCGAGGCAGCTGGCGTTGAATACGGGCTGCACCTGGGTCGAATAATCGACCTGACTCATGCACAGGGGCGCTGTCATGAACAGGCTGCAAATCCACAATGCACCTTTCATGGTTTTCTCCTTTATACTACTGGATTGCTGTCAGTTTAATTATACAGCCCCGATGGGTAAAATGCAACAGATATGTGCCTGTGCGCAGAACCATGAAAAAGCGGACAACCGAAAAATTTCGCTTGCTTTTTATAAAACCGCGCCGTATCTTAACACTAAGTTATATTGTACCCTGTTTTTAAGTCTGTCTGCATTAAGTGCGGTCAGGCTGTAGAAGACAACACCGAAAGCACAAAGTGGCGAATGGTACAACGGTTCTCCACTTTTTTTTTGGGGAGACTTCTCGTAAAAACAGCGACGTACGTGTTATTCATTTTAAAGAAGGAAAGATGTAATGGAAACAGGAACAGTCAAGTGGTTCAACGCAGCCAAAGGTTATGGTTTCATCGCAAGAGAAGAAGGCGACGATGTCTTTGTGCATTTTAAAGCCATCGAAGGCGACGGTTTCAAAACTCTGGATGAAGGCGACCAGGTGGAATTTGAAATCAGCGAAGGTCCCAAAGGCCTGCAGGCCACTGCCGTCAAAAAACTGTAAGACAATCTGACCACTATAAAACCCCGGGTTCATAAGCCCGGGGTTTCTTTATTATTCCCCGATTATTCCCAGGCGTTGCAGCTCGAAAAAGCAGCGGACACAGGCGGCCACATCTGTGGACGCATTGTGCGCCTCCTCAAAATCGGTTTTAAAGAGTGTCTGATGCAGCTCGGTCAGCGTAGGCCATTTATAACCGTAGGCCCCTGGAATCCGGCAGTAATCCGTAGACTGCCGCATTGTGCAGACACGCCGTTTCCCGTTCATCGCATGATCGATTCCCATGCGCACAAATTCCGCACCCACAATTTTTTCGTCAAAGTCGATATTATGTGCAACCAGTACGTCCGAACGGCCGATGACCGAAGCGAATTCACTGAGCACCATGCCGAGATCGAATCCCTGTTTCAAGGCGGTTTCCGTGGTTATTCCGTGGATTTTCGACGCTTCTTCGGGAATGACGAATCCGACGGGTTTGATGATGAAACTCTCTTCACGCAAAAGCTGGCCGGAACCGTCCACCTGCTGCCACGCCAGCTGCACCATGCGCGGCCAGTTGTCCACCGCTGCAACCGGCGCTTTCCAGTTCAGGGGCAGTCCGCTCGTTTCCGTATCGAAAAATAAATACATGGTTCAATTCCGTATTGATTGGTTCAGGCTTCCCTGTGCACGGTTTCGGGCGAAAACGCCGGCATACAGACGGCCAGATATTCGGCACCGCCCGGATGCGGCGTGCTGTACTTAATCCATTCGCCTTTGGTGACCATCACTGCCTGACCGGCATGCACGTCCAGGCAGCCGTCCGCGGACTCGACCCGGAGCGTCCCTTTTAAAACGACCGAGTATTCATCGAATTCAGGCGTCTGACCCGGTTCGCTCCAGCCTTCGGGGCTGATCATGCGGGCAATGCTGACAGTATCCGTCTTGCTGTTCACACGGCCGACAAACTCTTCGATCCGCTTCGGCGGATCGCCTGCGGCCTGTATGATCGTGGGTGATTCGATGGTTGCGGGCATTTTTCTCCTTTCCCGGAACGGTTTTCAATAAACGGCCGGTTCAGATCCGGTTTGATTTTTGGCTGATTTCAATGGTTCCGAACGAGTTTTCCAGAAGCGGGCGAGCAGGGCACCCGATAAATTGTGCCATATACTGAAAATGGCTCCGGGTACGGCTGCGGCCGCAGAAAAATATTTCATGGCAAGCGCCACACCCAGGCCCGAATTCTGCATGCCCACTTCAATGGACAGTGTTCGTGCGGTCCGGCGGTCCATCCTGAACAGCCTGGCCACAATATACCCGGATATCAGTCCCAGACCGTTATGAATCATGACCCCGGCCATCAGCAACGGCCCGACCTGCCGGACCGAATCCCGGTTGAGCGCCACGATAATCCCGATGATCAGCAATATGGCCAGAACGGAAACCAGGGGAAAAACCATTTCCATGGTTTTGAACGCCCGGCGAAACAGGCTGTTCAGTGTCGTACCGAGAAGCACCGGGATCAGTACGATCTGCAGCACGCTTAAAAACATGCTTCCCGCGGGGACCGGCACGGTTTGATGCAGAATCAGCCAGATTAAAGCCGGCGTGGCAATCACGGCCAGCACTGTGGACGTCATGGTCAGGGTGATGGACAATGCCACGTCTGCCCCTGCAAGATAGCAGATGACATTGGAGGCGGTCCCCCCCGGACTGCATCCCACGAGTACCATCCCGATCAGTGCGGACATGGGCAATCCCAATCCAAGGGAAACGGCCCAGGCGTACAGCGGCATCAGCACGAACTGCATGGCGACACCCAGAAGAATCACACGCGGCCGGTTCAGCACCGCTTTGAAATTCTCCCATGTCAGCGTCAGCCCCATTCCCAGCATAACCAGACTGAGCAGCGGAACAACGGCGGATTTCATGGATTGAAACGCGCCTGGGAAGAAAAATGCACCCAATGAAACGCCGATGGCCCACAGCGGAAACAGACGCATGACTTTATGTATGATTCGACTCATCGGATTGAAATCCCGCCTTCTCAGATCCCTGATGTCCGCCGGTGATGAAGAAATGTGATCAAATCGGTTAAATCAAATTACAAAAATTTGTCTGCTTTCTCAACATAAAAAAACTTGACAATCATGAATTATTTCGTTAATTTTGATTGCTTATAATGACTCAATGCATTGATAACTGGGTTATATCGACCAATCTAATTTTTAAACAATCCAGCCATTTAAAATTAGAGTTCTTTCTCCCGGTGCCCGGCAAGTCGTATTGAATTCAAAAGGAAGGGTTTCACAATATCGCTTAAAAAAGCGAGTAACAACCAGTCCCGCATCACTCACGTTAAAATCCATTGGCATTGAACTATTTCCAGTCGTTGTCATTTCGTATGAAATACAATAGAATTTTATCAAATTGATTTTGCGTTTTATTTTAAGAGGAATCCATGGATATTGCTGAATTAAAAAAACTGAAGATTTCCGAGCTGACGAATCTGGCTCAGGAAATGAACGTTCCCTCGTATTCCGGATTACGAAAACAGGAACTCATCTTTAAAATTCTGGAGACACAGACCCAGCAGGACGGCAACATTTTTTCCGAAGGCGTGCTCGAGATTCTTCCGGACGGTTACGGATTTTTACGCTCGTCGGATACCAATTACCTGCCGGGGCCTGACGATATTTATGTCTCCCCCTCGCAGATCAAACGGTTCAGTCTGCGGACCGGAGACGTGGTTTCCGGCCAGATCAGGCCCCCGAAGGACAACGAGCGGTTTTTTGCGCTGATCAAGGTCGAAGCCATCAACTACGAGAATCCGGAAATCGCCAAAAGCAAGATTCTGTTCGACAATCTGACGCCGCTCTATCCGAATGAGAAAGTCGATCTTGAAATCGATGCGAGGGATTATACACTGCGCGTCATGGATCTCCTGACTCCGATCGGCAAGGGACAGCGCGGACTGATCGTGGCCCAGCCCCGTACGGGAAAAACGATCATTCTGCAGAAGATCGCAAACGCCATTACCAAGAATCATCCGGAAGTGCACATGATCGTGCTCCTGATCGACGAACGGCCCGAAGAGGTCACGGATATGGAACGGTCCGTCAAGGCCGAAGTGATCAGCTCGACTTTCGACGAACCCGCCGAACGTCACGTTCAGGTGGCGGACATGGTGCTCGAAAAGGCCAAACGGCTCGTGGAATACGGCCATGACGTGGTGATTCTGCTCGATTCCATCACGCGTCTGGCACGCGCGCACAATGTGGTCGTACCGCATTCCGGCAAGATACTTTCAGGCGGTGTCGATTCCAACGCACTTCACCGCCCCAAGCGCTTTTTCGGCGCTGCCAGAAACGTGGAAGAGGGCGGCAGTCTGACCATCATGGCCACGGCCCTGATCGATACGGGAAGCCGCATGGACGAAGTGATTTTTGAAGAATTCAAGGGAACCGGCAACATGGAACTTCAGCTGAACCGGGCCCTTTCGGACCGGCGCATATTCCCGGCCATCGACATCAACAAATCCGGCACACGCAAGGAGGAACTGCTGCTGGATGAAAAGATACTCAACCGTGTCTGGGTGCTGCGAAAGCTGCTCAACGAACTGACCATGACGGAAGCCATGGAGTTTCTCCTCGACAAGATGCGCGGCACAAAGAACAACCGGGAATTCATGGACTCCATGAGCTCATAAGAACAAACCGGCATCTTTCTGAACTTTAAAAACCCGTTCTTTGGACGGGTTTTTTCATTCACAACTTGTTTTTTGTCTTGTTTATGCCTATTTTCTATTTATCATCTTTCATTCTGTTTCAAACTTTAAATAACCGATGGGGGCGAATATGTTCTCAGAAAACAACGCAGTCAATATCGGTCTGACCATTCTGTTATTCCCTTTGCTTTTTCAGCAGATGCTGCTCGAATTTTCCTGGGGATCCATGCTTGATTCGATTCCGGTGCTGATTTTAAAACGTGTGTTTCTGCTTCTGCCTGCGGCTACCTGCGTCGCCGCTTGCTGGATCATTGTGGCCTCGCTGATTACGATTATATTCAGGTACAAACGGCTGTCATTCGTGGTGGCCCTGATCCTGACCTGCTGGGACTATCTGAAATCCCTGGCCTATTTCTTCGGCGGCATTTTCAAGGCCCTGCTGACCCTGGTTCTGGCCATACTGGGACTTCTGAAAATCATCCTCCTGATTATCTGGGCCCTGATCAAGGACATCATCGTCCTGCCGCTGAAGGCGATTCTGAAAGCGAGCCGGGACGTTTCGGGATCCTCGGTTCCCTGGATCGCCGTGGTCATGACACTCGTGGCGGCCACCCTGGAATCACTGATCTTCACGCCCATTATCACGCCCGTGGTTCTGGATATTGTTCCCGTTTCCATTTCAATCCTGCTGCTGCAGGTGATTCTGTTCATCATCATCTTTACTTTGGTTCTGGCCAGCTTCGCCGTGCTGACCGTCACGTTCTCCACGGTCAAAAAGAAACAAATCGGTTCCACGATCATGATTTTCGTGATCGAGCTGATCGTCATCGGCGTGGAAGTCATGTTCCTGTACCGGGAATTCGTGGATGCCCTGGTGCCCTGGTTTGCCCAGTACAATGAGAACTTCGTACTCGGTCCCCTGGGCACCATCGGAATCGCGTTCGTGGCATGGGTCGGCGTCCGCGCCATGGTGTGGTTCCTGTTCGCCTCGCACGGTGCGCCGATCATCATGTCGATCATTCAGGGCAAGCAAATTGCATCCGACAAGGAAACCCGGGCACCGGAAAAACTGTCCCTGTTCGAAAGCAGTAAAAGCATCATTACGGACCTAAAAATTCATTCGGACTGGCTGAATAAAACGGGAAAAGACATTATCGATGCCATCCTGGTTCCTCCGATGCAGATTCTGGGCGCAACCCTGAATTTTCTCGTACTGCTTCTTTATTCCAGACACATGTTCACGCTGCCGTTCCATACGGTTTCGGACATGAAACCCGCCCAGGAGCTCGTGAACCTGGTCCGGGGCAAAGTGTCCGGATCGCATGAACCGGACCGCGTCTAAAATGAATGAACAGGTTTATCATTGACAATCAGGAGATCGATCATGGTTAAAAAATGCATCTGTTTCGGACTGCTGCTTGTTTTCATACTGACAGGCATCGCATGTGATATACAGCCCCAGGGAGAGATGGCCCGTCTGTCCATGTTTATCGGCGTGGATATCAGCGGGTCCTTTGTCAAGGGCGAATACTTCGACGACGGGATCGATTTTCTGGCCCATTATATCTACGCGCATCTTCAGGGCCTGGGCGGGCTGGAAAAACCCAATGTGCTCTTTGTCGGATCCATCGGAGGAGCCACGGCGGATGAACCCAAAACATTTTATCCCATTCACACCTTCGAAAACAAATCCGTCGAAGAAATCGCCATAAAACTGCGCGAAATTTTTCCCGAAGAAGAAGTGAATCCGTTTACGGATTACAACGCCTTCTTTGAACAGATCGCGCAAATGGTGAAGAATCAGAATCTTCTGATGCGTCCCGTATCCGTGGTGATGATTTCGGACGGCATTCCGGATATCGAATCCGGCGAACAAACCGATGTCTCGACCCTGATCCTGAAACCCATGGAACGCCTGGCACGAAATGTGACCATTCGCCTGCTCTACACCACGGCCAATGTGGGCAATCAGTGGCAGACACAGATCAAACGGCAGCGTGTCCGCGTCTGGACGCAGGATGCCAAGGTCATGATCGCCTGGAAGGATACGGCCATTTTCAAACCGGACACACCGGTCGATGAACAGCACCGTTTTTTTAACTGGGTGAAAGACAATGTCGATTTTCCGGTACGGCCGCAGCGGGTGAATTGATTATTAACCTCCCTACATGCCGCCCGGCATGCAGGGAACGAATAAAAAACAGCGTATTCAGCGACGGAGAACCGGATACATATAGACCATATGCACCCGGTCATGACACGTGACGGAGAACCGGAAACACGGTGAACCGGAGATAATACCCACGCAGGATCAATCCGGTCACTCTTTTATTCCCCGTTTCTCATCTTCTCCGAAGCCCCGTTTCACGTTCCTGCCAACGACCCTGTGACGAAATGGACCGTATGCACCACAGCGTGACCCGTACCGGAGAACCGGAGACGCGGTGAACCGTAGCAGAAACCGCTCAGCATCAACCCGTCCATTCTTTCATTCCCCGTTTCTCATCTTCTCCGAAGCCCCGCTTCACGTTCCCTCCCAACGACCCTCTGACGCAATGAACCGTATGCGCCACAGCGTGATCCGTACCGGAGACACGGTGAACCGGAGATAAAAACCACGCAGGACCAAACCGATCATTCTTCTATTCCCCGTTTCTCATTCTCTCCGCTTCTCCGTTTCACGCTCCGATCAAACGACACGATAAACCCGCTTGTTTTTGATCTTTAATCTTTGTTCTTTAATCTTGGATCTTTAAAAGGTAACGGCCCCGAAGGAGGCAACTTCGGGGCCATTTAAATAAAGGAGGCATCTTTTTCAAAGTGAGATGCAAACACTTGAGGCACAATGTTCAGCGTCACTTTGTCATACGTAATAGACGTAAAAATGATTCATAAAGTTGTCATGTTTTTTCCGGCCTGAGGCAGCTGGACGAAAAGTCCGGCTGCCTCACGCTTTATTTTTCATCCTCTTCAAAGGAACCCGCGCACAGGCCGGATCCATCCATCAGGACGGATCATTCGCATTCCGTATCGGCTGCGCCGAGGTGCTCGGAATATTGTCATTCGCATTCCGTTCATCCGGGCTGTAGTACAGACGGCGCGGTATTTTGATCAGCGGATCACCGCCGTTAAACGGCACCAGAACCGGCAGATTCGTGCGTTTCCAGTCATTGTAAATCTCGGTGTTCAGGAAAAGGGCGATGTATTTCTCGTCGATGATTTTCGCGAGAAGCTCCGCTCCAGAAAGACCGGCCGCATCGCCCAGAGACATGTCATCCAGACCCCAGCGGGCCTCGATGCCGCGGCGCGTGGCGTTGAGCAGATCTGCCGCCTGGGCCTCATCACCGGCGTGATACGCACACTCGGCCATGATGAGCTGATTTTCCTCCCAAGAGACCAGGTCCTGCGAATGGGCGGGATTCAGGAACTCGGCTTCGCTCAGATTGCTGACATCCGGATTTCTTTCACCGGGTTCGGCTCCTTCATATTCGCCGCTCACACCGGGATCGAAATAGATTTCAAGCCTCGGATCCTCCCGTTCCTTCAGAAGATCGATGAGATGGGCACCGCCGCGGATGTAGGAGTCCCGCTGATTATAGAATGTAAAATAGCCCCACTCTTCATTCAGTTCCTCCGTATGGATGGTCCGCCAGTTGCCGCTCGCATCCGCGATTCCCTGTTGGGCCGCGGCCATGGCCAGACCGTAATTGGAGGCATCCACTTCGGCCCAGTGCATGTACAGCCTGGCTTTCAGGGTATAGCAGACAGCCATCCAGAGATCCGCATCGCCGCCGAAATTCACATCGTTCTGCGGACTGATGGATCCCGCACGTTCACCGCTGGCCAGGTCCGCGATCGCTTCGTCGAGAAGCGCCTGAAGCGCCTGATACACACTGGCCTGTGAATCCAGCCTGGGTTGCTCCACTTCCGAAATGGCTTCGGAATACGGAAAATCCCCGTACAGACTCGCAGCGGTACCGATCAGCAGGGCCTCGTAACACTTGGCAATACCTGTATAAACGCGGTTGCCCGCTTCTTCGTTCATACTCTGCAGCTCACGGATATCGATCAGCCCGCCGTCCGTAAAGAGGTCGTCCATTTCATCGCCGGTTTCATTGTCCGTGTAATTGTATTCGCCGAGATCACCCATCTGGCGATCCGTGCCGGCCAGTGTCTGCATCCATATATTGGTCACCCGGCTCAGGTTTCCTTCGAGCATGAAAAAGGCCTTGGCCTGAATGGCATTGAACAATTGATCTGCCGAGACCGTGGTTGCGCGGTTCGGATCGTTCATCACTTCCGGACCTTCCAGAAAATCCTTGGAACAGGCGACCAGGAGTATCATCGGCAGCACGATCAGTATGATTTGTTTTTTTATCATAATACCCTCACTTTTTTGGTCGTTTTCAAACCGGAAATTAGTAGTTCAGTCTCAGCGTCAGAATGAAGGACCGGGTCTGCGGATGGTTGAAGTAATCCAGTCCGCGCCAGTTCTCGTTAAGTGAAATGTTGGTTTCCGGATCGATACCCCTGTAATCCGTCCAGGTATAGAGGTTCCGGCCGCTCAAACGGATGTCGATATCGCTCAGTCCCGTATAAGCTGTCAGTTTGGGATGCCTGATTTTATAGGAAACCGCGATCTCGCGCAGTTTCACATAAGAACCGTCTTCGACAAACTGCTGATCCGGTCCGCCGAATGAATTGCCGATTCCGAAAGCATACCAGGTATCCTGATCCAGGAACACTTCGGTTCCCGCACCGGGGCCATTGCCGCTGAACGTGTATTTCTTACCGCGCCGGACCACGCCGTCCAGATCCGCTTCTTCGATATCCGTATCCTCATGGGTACCGAAATAGTACAGGGCGCCGCGTGTACCGTCGTATACATCCCCTCCGATTTTCATGTCGAACAGAGCGGAAACCGACAGCTTGTCCCAGAGCGTAATCGTGTTTCTGATACCGCCGGTCCAGTCCGGGTTCGGATCGCCGATCACGCGGTCCTCGGATTCTTCGATCGGGAATCCGTCTTCGGCAATATACAGATCCCCTGCTTTCCATCCTGAATAGGTATCGTCGATATTGACACGGTTCCCTTCGGCATCCGTAACCACCAGATCACGGCCGAAACGGACAAAGTCGGTGCCGCGGAACACGCTCATGGCATACCCTTCCTGGGCATAACACGATGTCTCGAAGCCCTGGAGGAAAATATATTCAGCGCCGTCCAGCCGGACGACCTTGTTTTTGTTGGTCGCCCAGACCACATCCACATCCCACTTCACATTATTGGTATTGATCGGCTGCATATTGAGATTCACTTCAATACCCTTGTTCGTGATCAGACCGCCGTTTTTCAGCATATTGGTGTACCCTGTGGACGGGGCCACCGGGAACTGATAAATCACATCTTCGGTGCGGCTGTCATAATATGTGACACCCAGGCCGATGCGGTTGTTCAGGAACGCCAGATCCACACCCGTTTCGACTTCCTTGGTCCGCTGGGGCAGAATGTCCTCGTTGCCCTTGATGTAGCTGCTGTGAAAACCGGAATTGCCCCATGCGAAAGGCGTAATGCCGCCATTGGGCTGAATGTAGCTTTCCGTGTAAATATAGGTTGAATAGGCCGTTTTCCACAAATATTCGTCCGGCTGCTGTCCGGCTTCGCCGTAAGCCAGTCTCAGCTTCCCGAAACTGAGAATATTCTGAATGCCCTGCATGGGTTTGAGGGCCGTGAAATCCCAGGCCACACTGCCCTTGGGATACCAGTGACGTTTCTTGCTGCGTCCGAAGGTCGAGGAACCGTCGTTACGCAGACTTCCGGACAGATACAGCTGCTTGAACAGGTCCACGGAAACCACGCCGAAAAAGGATTCGTCACGGATCGTGTATTCATATTCATCCGGCAGGGAGGTATTCACATTGTCCAGCTGATTGAATCCGGTCGCGCCGATGCCTTCGCCGAACACGGAAAACTGCGTAAACTTGCGCTGGTTCCACTGATGCCCCAGAAGCAGATTCACACGCATGGAAGCCGGATCGAGAAACCGTGTGCCTTCGGCCGTGAAATGTCCGTCTGTTTCCGAATAATTGAACATTTCACGCGCAATACGGCCGTCAGGATAACTCGAATCGCCCTTGGGAAACAGGGTGCGCCGTGTATCGTTGGAATAATCCTGCCCCAGGGTGTAGTTCAGATGAACCCACCGTATCGGATCATAATCGATCTGAAGATTGCCGAAAGCCCGGTTGACCTCACTGAGATTGAGGTCCTCGTATACAACGAAATACGGATTGTTGTACCCGCGGCTGCCTTCCTCGGTATCGGGATTGGGCAGCCGGTATGACCGGTGATAACCTTCCGGTGACAGATACACCTTGTTGTTGAAATCCGGAGGTGTGCGCCATGCGCCGATCAGGAGACCGGACACATTGGAACCGCGCTGAATCCGGTCCGCTATCACGTTGTTGTAGTTGAAATTACCGCTCAGACGCAGTTTTTCATTGATGAACTGCGAAGCGTTGAGGCGTATGGAATATTTCGAATAATCGGAATTGCCGATAATAAAACCGTCCTGGGTGTATCTTCCCAGAGAAAGATAAAACGTGGTTTTCTCGCTCCCGCCCGATACGGCCAGGTTGTTTTCAAATACATGGCCCGTTTCAAACATCTCGGTTCCATGATCGTACACGGGCACGCTCGAATCGAGTTTGGGACCCCAGGTCCAGGGCATTCCCTCGATGTAAACGCCGTCCACGCCCTGTCCCCAGCGTTGCTGCAGCGGGACCGTCTTGTTGACCTGGTCGAATGAATAACTCATTTTATAGGACATTTTCACATCGCCCGGACGACCCTTTTTAGTGGATACAAGAATCACACCGTTGGCCGCACGGGATCCGTAAATGGCCGATGCAGCGGGGCCCTTTAAAATTTCTATGGATTCGATATCTTCAGGATTCAAATCCGATGCCCGGTTCATTTCCGATACACCGTCATGCCCCAGGGTATTGTCACTGAAATACTGCTCGTTGCTCACCGGAGAACCATCCACGACAAAAAGCGGCTGCGTTCCGCCCGTGATCGAATTGGCGCCGCGTATACGGATATACGAAGAAGAGCCCGGCTCTCCGCTGGATGAGGTCACTTCCACATTCGCGATCTTGCCGTGCAGGGCACTGACCACATTGCCCTCGTCACTTCCCACAATGGCATCCCCCCTGACCTTGGCGATGGTGACCCCCAGTTTCTCTTTTTCGATACCGGGACCGAAACCCGTGACAACGATTTCACCCATCTTTAATACATCCACGGCCATATCGAAATTCTGAACAATCTCGTTCCTCCCGGACAGGTCGATGGTGACAGACTGCGTCTCGTAGCCGATAAAGCTCACCTGCAGGGTCACCTCGGCCATCGTGATTCTGGCTGCAGGCACGGTAAATGAATAGGTCCCGTCCGCCTTGGTTGCACTGCCGGTGCCCAGCTCCGGTATAACCACATTGGCAGCAGCCATGGGTTTTCCGTCTTCATCTGTCACCAGCCCTTTCACTTGTACCGCTTCCTGTGCCCAGGCCGTCATGCCCAGAGCAAGCAGGATCATCCATAAAATCCACAATCTGTGTTTCATAGGACCTCCTCCAACAGGTTCAGGGGGAAAATGTAATGAATTGATACGGTCCTAAGAAACCAAATTACAGGCTGAATATGAACCGGTATTCGACGAACGGAAAATATTTTCGGTAAAAGGTAAAAATAACGGGTGAAATGTCCGGCCGGCATTTTTCATGTTCCGGATCGCGTACCATCCGGTCCCGGTTTACGCTCAATCCTCCTCATTATATAACAGTGAACTGCAACCAATCAACCTGCCGGAACACGTGTGCCGCTCAGCCGGATAATAAACCGTTCGGCGTCATATATAACCGCTTGGCGAGAATCCCATTGTAAGAATTGAAAAATTTTATTATTATAAAAGGGAAAATAATGTAACGAAACGATTGTTTTTCCGTATATTTAGACAAACACCGACGGAAAACCGCCGGTTTCGGACCTTACACCGGCCTTTTCATCGCCGGATCAGCCTTCCGCCGGCGGCCGATTCGGAAACAAAAACCGCACGACAGGAAACCTTGAACTCACATATTCCGATAACAAGGACAAAGGAGCTGGCCCTTGTCTCCCGTTAATTTCGACAAACCCAGGCAGAAAAGAACCATGTTCTGGATCCTGCAGTGCATGGGATGGGGATTCTATCTGCTGTTCATCTGTCTCATACACGCCTCGGCCAAAGTGTTCATGCCCAAGGCCATGCTTTGGGGCATGCTGGTCGCATTCACGGGCTTTCTGCTCAGCCTGCTCATGCACAGTATATACCGGAATGTCAGGCTGCAGTCCATCGCGCTGTCGAAGCTCGTATTCATCGTCCTGGGCGTCACGCTCGTGACAGCCAATATCTGGTACGGCTTCGATCTGCTTCTGGATCTGGCTATGAAAAGCGGCAATCAGGAAACCATGCCCATTACCTTCAAGAACTATCTGCTGAATACATTTTACTGGGAACTGCTGCTTTTTGCGTGGAGCACTTGCTATTTTGTGATCAAATTCTGGATGACGTGGCAGCAGCAGATGTTCCGTACGGAACGGGCCGATTTGCTTGCCAAACGCTCACAGCTTCAAATGCTCAGATACCAGCTCAATCCGCATTTTCTGTTCAATGCACTGAATTCAGTACGGGCTCTGATCGACGAGAACGAGACACAGGCACGTATGATGATTACGGAACTCTCGGAATTCCTGAGATATTCACTGATGAACAATGACCACACGGATATTCCTCTGAAGCATGAAATCGATGCACTGCGCCACTACTTTTCGATTGAAAAGAAACGGTATGAGGATAAACTGGACGTCAATTTCGATATTGATCCCGAGGCCGAAGAATATCCCGTGATCAGTTTTCTCATTCATCCCCTGGCTGAAAATGCCATCAAGTACGGCATGAGAACCAGCTCCCTGCCCCTGAAAATCCGCATCCAGGCCCGTGTGCAGGAACACAAGCTGAAACTGACCGTATGCAACACGGGTAAATGGATAGAACAGGAAGACGGCAATTATATGGATTACAGCACCGGTACCGGTCTTGAAAACGTCAGACAGCGTCTTGAAAACGCCTTCCCGCAGCACCACCGTCTGATAATCCGTAAAACACAAAATGAAGTTCATATCATGATGGAAATCTACAAAAATTAAAAAAAGAGAACATCATGCATGACATGAACAGTAAAATCACCACGTTCTGGCGCATTCAGATCTGCGGATGGGGACTGTACGGCCTGTTGTATTTTGTTCATATGATTCTCTTCCGCGAGATCAGACCCATGGATGTTTTCCGTGTCATTCTCGTGATTATTACGGGTTTTCTGATCTCATGCGGCATGAGGCAGGTGTACCGCAGATTGGCGTCCCGATCCCAGTCCATTCTTGTTCTGAGCCTGACGACGCTGGGCTGCTCGTTTGTCGCAGCGAATATCTGGGTCTGGGGATTTCAGATGCTCTGGGGCACCATCGCCTACGGCTGGCCGGACTGGAACAAAATGCTCCGGGACCACGCCGTCACGAAAATGATTGTGACCGTGTTCTTCAATACGGTGCTGTTGACTTCCTGGAGCGCCCTGTATTTCACCATTAAATTCTGGAGGGCCTGGAACGATCAGAAAGAACGGGCCAGGATGGCCAGGGAACAGACACAGAAGGCGCAATTGCAGATGATTCATTATCAGCTGAATCCGCATTTTCTGTTTAACGCCCTGAATGCCATTCGTGCATTGATCGGAGAAAACAGGCAAAACGCCAAACAAATGATCACCGAACTTTCCGAATTTCTGAGATACAGCCTGATCAGCAAGGATCAGAGCGTTGTACCGCTCCATTACGAACTCGAAGCCATACGGCATTATTTTTCCATCGAGAAGCGCCGGTATGAAGACAAACTGAAGGTACATTACGATGTGGATCCTGTGACCGAATCCTGTCCGGTGATCAGCTTCCTGCTGTATCCGCTTGCCGAAAACGCCATCAAATACGGATTAAAGACCAGTGCGCTGCCGCTCAGAATCAGGCTCCGGACAGAAATGCGGGGAAGCACGCTATATGTAGAGATCGCCAATACGGGCAGATGGATTACGCCGGCAAACGGCAGGGAGAACGGTCTGACTCACGGCCTGTCCATGGTCCGCAAACATCTCGATTCACTTTATCCCGAAAATTTCAGCCTGACAACCGGTGAAAAAGACGGTTGGGTGACCGTCCATATTGAAATTCATAAAATTGTGAAGCCCGTCCATGAAGAAACAGTACAATGCGCTGATCGTCGATGACGAACGCCTGGCCCGCAAAGACCTGATCGCTCTCCTGCAGAATTTCGAGCACATTCATGTGATCGGCGAAGCGGAATCCGTGTCCAGTGCCGTGAAAAGCGTGGAGAAAAGCAAGCCGGATGTCATTTTCCTGGACATCCAGATGCCCGGAGAATCCGGATTCGATCTGCTGGGAAACATCGACAGTGATATCAAAATTATCTTTGTCACCGCTTTTGACGAGTTCGCCATCCGGGCCTTTGAGGTCAACGCGCTCGATTATCTGCTTAAACCCATCAATCCGGACAGGCTGGGAAGAACCCTGGAACGTCTGGATGATGATTCACCCGCGGTCGTGCAGAAACGCAGGCTGAATTACAATGACCGGCTGTTCCTGACCCTTGGTAATCATCTCAAGTTCCTGAAAATCAATACGATTCTATATATCAATTCGGCAGGTGACTACTCCGAAGTATTGATGACCAACGGAGAAAAGGGACTCACACAGAAGTCTCTGCGGGAATGGGAAACCCGGCTTCCCGAAGCCCAGTTCTGCCGCATTCACCGGTCCACGATCATCAATATGGAATTTATCGACCGGCTCGAGGAATGGTTCAATTATTCCTTCCGTGTGTATCTGAAAGGTGTCGAGGCTCCGCTCATTATCAGCCGCCGTTATGCGGCTCGTCTGAAGCACCGGTTCGGATAAACCTTCCGGGAAAAGGCCAAATTCAAAATGCGCCGGTGTACACGACGGCGCATTCGTTTTTTTCTCCATCTTTTAATCATATGTTTATAAGCAAGCGTCCGCGTAAAACACAGGAACGGTTTCACACGCTCTCCGGACCGGATTTTCAGCAGACCGCCGTTCTACATGAATCTTCGATCCGACTTCCTGTCCGCCACGGTTTTCCGGGCCTGCTCCAGCCATCCGGTCCGGACGGGCCCCGGACTGTCGAATTCGGGCACATAAGGCTTGATGTCCAGAAGCGGCGTTCCGTTCAGCATATCCACGTTCTCTACGTAAAGGCATCCGTCTTCGATCCTGTCCAGCAGAACCACGGACAGCCCGATCGGATTCGGTCTGCGCGGTGCGCGCGTGGCGAAAAGCCCGCGGGTCCGGGAGTCCATGAACGGGACCACCTCGAGGCAGAAACCGCTGCTCTGGTGGAACCGGTAAATGAGGACAAGGTGGGAAAAACCGTCCACATCCTTCAGTCCGGCCCTGAATTCCCTGAACACTTCGACCGTGCCTTTTACACCCGCGGCGCCTGAGGGCTGAATGGGCATGCCTTCCGGCTTCTGAAAGGGTGTATGAATGATTCCGATGGGTTTCATCTGCATCTGAAGTCTCCCTGACAAATGGTCTGATGCATCAGCGGGTTGCGGATCCGTTATCCGTGCTTCACGACCATCTATATGACCTATGCCAGAATCCGTATTTCAAATGTGCACTTTTTGCCGCCGCGAATAATCGATTCCTTGATTTCCACATCCACTTTTTTACCGAGTACCGTTTCAAAGGTCTGTTTTTGCCAGCCGAGCGAACAATCACAGACTTTATGGGAAACTTTCGCCGTATCGATCAACGGGCAGACACATTCCGTCCTTTCCTCGGAAGAGACCGTAATCACGCCATTCTCCCGGTCATAAACCGAATTTTCATTCCAGCGTCGCTTTAACTCTTTTAAATATCCGTCGGGATCGCCTGCGTAAGTCTGAATAAATCCGATACTGGCCGAACAGGCCCTTCCCAGCAATTGAATGATTTCGGAAAATTCTTCTTCGGTCAATTTGGACTGAAGAATTTCCATCAGCTTTGTGTAGCGTGTTTTTGAAAAACCAATTCGCCAGTCTTCCTTCGGTTTCTCATTTTCTGCGGCACTGCCCGTATCCTGGGCCAGTAACATGGATGCCGAACAGGCACATGCGCCTGAGAGGCATATCGAGTTCAGGAATTCTTTTCTTTTCATTTGCTTTGTCTCCGTTTCTGTAATATTTCGATAATGCCGGGCCCGCTCCTTCAACAACAGCATCTTCCAGGTTTTTAAAAAACCTGACCGGGTGTTTCGACACGCAGCCGGCAGAAATACAAGCCGGCCGGCACCTGCATTCCGACAGTGCTTTTGGCATCCCAGCGGATACTGGTTGTTCCGGCCGGCACATGGCCGGCATTCAATACTCTGACCCTTCGTCCAAGAATATCCACAATTTCAAGCCGGATTGTTGCCGCCGTTGCCAGGTGATACCGAATCTCCGTGTCCGGATTGAACGGATTGGGAACATTTTGTTCGAGCGTGAAAGCCTCGACCAGGTTTCGGCCTTCTGTTTCCGAAACCGAAACCGGAGCGCCGGCCAAACCAAACTGCCACCGCTGTGCATTGTCACCGTTGTCAGTATATTGGCGGACATTCGCACCGTCTGCTGTGCTGCCGTTTGCGACCTCGAGGCACTTGCCGCTGTGTCTGGCCGTTACTTTGTACCAGCCGCTGTCCACATAGGCAATGGTCCATTGCTGATTGATGCCGCCATTCGAAGGCCATTGCAGCACATTGGCTCCACTGGCAGCTGACCGCTATGCTGCACAATCATCGTATAGTAGCCGAAAGCATTTTCGATGACCTGAAAGTGAAAAAGAATGTGGCCCCCTCGCCCACTTTTCCCTCGGCCCAGATCCGGCCCCCGTGTCGGCGAATAATTCGCTGAACCGTGGCCAGACCGATACCCGTCCCCTCAAATTCGTTGTGCTGACGCTGGAAAACCTCAAATAACTTGTCCGAATAGGTCATATCAAAACCAACGCCGTTATCCCTGATATAAAAAACGGTCTGATTTTTTATTTTCATCCGGCCCAGCTCAATTATTGGCTGGTCCTGCTTTAATGTGAATTTCCATGCATTCTGCATCAGATTTTTTATCATGATATTCAGGAGCGGCTTGTCGCCCCTGACCACAAGATCCCCGGCTTTCACGAACCGGATCTTTCTTTTTGGCCTGGATTGCAGGAGTTCATCGATGGCCGCATCAGCCAACAGCCCCAGATCGACCTTCTCAAAACGGATTTTACTTCTCGTCAATCGGGACAGCTTGAGCAAATCATCGATTAAATTGGACATCCGCTTGACGGCTGCGCAAATCCTTTGAAGATAATCTCTCCCTGCCTCATCGATTTGATCAGAATAATCCTCATTCAAAATCTGGCTGAATCCGCTGATACCCCGAAGCGGTTCCCGAAGATCGTGAGAGACGGAATACGAGAATGCTTCCAGTTCCTTATTGACAGCCTCCAGTTCAGCTGTACGTTCATGAACACGTTGTTCCAGCTTTTCATTGAGCTGCTGGTACTGCTGTTCCGCTTTCTTCCGCAAGGTGATATCCTGCACTGTCGATCGGATACCTGCAATCTGATTATTCTTGTCTTTAATCAGGACTTCTTCGATGATGGCATCGATCACAGAACCATCTTTACGCTTATACTTTCTTTCAAATCCGGCCAGGGGTGTTTTGCCTGTCATTTTAGATTCAATTGCTGTCCTGGATGCTTCCTGATCGACAACAAAATCATATACATGGTGACCGATCATTTCATCCTTTGTATATCCCAGAAGATTGGCCTCAGTCTGATTGATACGGACGATAATGCCCTGGCGATCGATTTCATGATACCCGACAGGCGCGGTTTCATACAGGTCCCGGTATGCATCTTCAGCACGTTTTCTTTCAGACATCTGTTTGTTCAGTTCGGTGTTTATTTTCTGGAGTTCCTCATTTCTTCTTTGAATCGCCCGGGTTCTCACCTTATGGATCGTAATTATCGATAATGACCCGCACACAAACATGATTAAATAAAACCACCAGGTTTGCCAGTAGGGCCGTGTAATAATCACCGTGATCGATGTCCCTTCCTCGTTCCAAACGCCATCGCTGTTGGCTCCTTTTACATGAAAAACATAGGTTCCGGGATCGATGCTGGTGTAAGTGGCAGACCGCCGGGTACCGACGGTGTTCCATTTCTTTTCAAAACCTTCCAGAATATAGGCAAATTGGTTCTTTTCCGGACATGTATAATGAGGGGCTGTAAAATCAAATGTGAACACATTGTCTTTGTAAGACAATACCACGGTGTCACATCGGGAAATCGATCTCTCAAGAACGATTCTGCCCATGAATTCCTTGCCAATGGGCACGGTTTCATTGAAAATTTTCAGGTTTGTAATGACGATATGAGGTCGGTATGGATTGTCCTCTATTTGCTCCGGGGAAAAAACATTAAACCCATTGATCCCCCCAAAATACATATGACCCGATTTACTTTTATAATAGGCATTGTAATTGAACTGATTGCCCTGTAAGCCATCGTTCATATCGTATTTTTTCAGCCTGAATTGATCAGGATCCGAAACAGCGCCGATGCCCTGTATCAACCCGGATGATGATGTGCTGATCCACAGGTTTTGATTTCCATCTTCAAGTATGCCCAGCACAGAACCGAAGGTCACACCATTGCCATCCGTATGGTGGATGAGTTCGCCCGCTTCCCCGGCGATGCAGAACAAGCCATTTTCACTGCCGAACCAGAGATTCTCCCCTGTATCTTCATATATGGTAAACACGGCGCCGGTTTGCGAATCATCATAAACCTGTTTCAGTGTATTGGACTGCCTGTCTATCAGGAGCAATCCGTTTTCATAGGTGCCTATCCAGATCCGATTCCGGTGGTCTTCATAAATCGCCCGCACATAATTCAGCAGATGCTGCGTATCGTTCAGCTCTCTGTTCATATAGATCAATCGCTGCCTCGCACTGAGCAGCCGGTACAATCCGTCACCCGTGCCAATATATAAATTTTGCTCCGAATCCATATGAAGTGTATAAATATTGGGATCCAGCGTATCATGGGTGCCCTCGACAGGGATTTGAAAATGGACGAATTTCCGTGCGTTTTGCATATAGTAATTCAGACCGCCGCCGTATGTGCCGATCCAGATATTCCCGCGGTTGTCAGGTACCATGGCCTTGATATTGTTGCTTCGCAGGGAGTTCCTGTCAGACGGATCATTTTTAAAAAATCTGAATGTGCCCGTCTTTTGACTCAGCACATTGATGCCGCCGTCTTCCGTACCCACCCAGAGATTACCTGCATGGTCCTCCATAAAAGAAAATACGATCGGATCGTTCAATGCATATGGAACACTATTTTTAGTATGATAGTGGATAAACGGCTTCTGCCTGAGATCGGCATAGCTGACACCTCCTGCATAGGTGCCGACCCACATGATCTCATTGCTGTCGATAAAAACCGTGATTACCGAGCTGTTGCCCAGTTGAGAAAACATATGATCACTGTGAGCGTAACGGATAAATGTATTGCCGGTTCCAATCTTCAAATAAAGGCCGCTTCGTGTTCCTACCCACAACTTTCCTTCCCTGTCTTCCACGATGGATCGTATTCGACTGCTCCGCTCCTGATCCGGATCCAGATTTATTTGATGAAACGTTGAATCCTGATAATCGAACAAATAAAGTCCATTATCATTTGTGCCGATCCAGAGACGCCCTGACCGGTCCTCATAAATGGTATTGATGGCATTACTGTTCAGAGCGCGCGGATTGCCCGTTTTAAGAAAATGACGCACAAACTGACGGGTTTCCGGATTGAACAGGTACAGCCCGTTGCTGTTGGTGCCTACCCACAAATTCGACCTGGAATCTTCATACAGGGACATGATCATGTTATTATCGGGGCTTTTTCCGTATCTCCGGCGATCGACCACATGATGCGTTCTCCTGTCCAGGCAAAACAGCGTATCCCTGCATCCTACCCATATCATCCCCTTAGAGTCTTCACACATGGCCATTGTATAATAAAACGGAATGTTGCCGTTGTACTTGATTTCCTGAAACTCATCCTTGTCCCAGTCATAAACACACAATCCCCGGCCCTCCATCCCTGCCCATACATTGCCGTCACGGTCCGCCAGGAGATGCTTCACCAGATTGCTGGTAATTGTCGTGGAATCCCCGGGATCATGCCTGTACGTTCGAAAGTCAAAACCATCATAACGGCTGATCCCTTCATTGGTTCCGAACCATACAAAACCAAGATGGTCCTGACAGATCGTATTTACCTTATTATGGGACAATCCGTTTTCGACAGTCAAATGACTGAACCGCAGATATGAATTCGGGGTCAGCCCGAACAGGCCGGAATTAAGAATGAAGGACCATAATGTCAGAAAGAAGAATCGCTTAAAAGGGAACATGAGAATACCATTCTATACTATGGTGTCTGAAATAGTTATAATGGTAATCCGTATGACACGATATGCAAGACCGGTTTTTTCTGCCGGTTACGACATATTTCACCGGGATTGCCGCCTTCAGCCCGCAGAAACCTGTTTTTCACGGTTACAAAGCCAGGCTGCACGCGGGTGTCATGATGCTCAGGTAAAGATGCGGATTTTTTTCAACAGATGCAAGGGAAATGGCATGGTTTAAAGACACAGGTCATATGATATTGGTAGTCATTCACACATGTCGGGGACACGCGCCGATCGCCTCAACGGCCAACACAGAATCTCCGCTCTCATCGTCTCAAACAAATCATGATTTGACTGTGTCCGTTCAGGTTTCAGCGGACAAGCAGCATTTTCCTGACAATAAATCTTTTCTTTTTTATTTGAATTTGCTGAATAAACCATATTAATCAAATGATCACGGCCAAGCAAGATTATTAAAATAAATATAAATACCCTATCACGCATGGATTGACGCTCCACTATGTCGGTTTTTCATTCCAAGGGATTTATTTACAGACGTTTCAGGAGGCGGGAAGGTTACATCATCACGGATATATCAGGATCAGGATGGCTTATTGTGGATTCTCCGTTCGATTTCCCTGAATCCCGGACCGGCAAAATAGAGGAAATCGATTTTTTTACAGCCTTTTTCCGTTCTCAGCTCGTATACGAGCGGTCCGTAAATCCGGTTTGCCGGATATCCGTATCGGTGCATGGGAACCAGTTCCCGTATCTCTTCCCACTTTAAAGTAAACCGTTGGAGCAATCCGACATAGGTCATGGAATCATCCTGAATCATGATCCGCATCCGCCATTTTACCGCGGGAAAATACAGCACGGCCAGGATGCCCGCGATGATAATCAGGATTTGACCTGCCAGTAATCCCGTTAAAATGAAAAAACATCCCAGGATAGTTACAAAACCGACAAAATACCGGATTCTTTTCAGATTGGGCTTAATGATCATGTTGTCCCTTCATGATATCGGGCAGGATACGCAGGCGTAAATCAGCCGGCCGGAAAATGATCCCTATTCCCCGACATTCTCGACAAACTGAATCCGGACTCCGTTCGGATCCAGAATATAAAAAAATTGAATGTGCGGATTGGGCTGAAACGGTCCCGACTCGACGGCAATACCTTCTTTCTCCAGTCGCTTGATTTCCTGATTCACCGAATCGACGACAAATCCCAGTGAAATATCTTTTCCATAATTCAATTCAGTGCTTTCAGCCCGGTAAATCAGCTCGATTTCCGTTTTTCCGGATCCCAGAAAAACAATCTGCATATCGGGACCTGGATCCATTTTTCTGTGAACCTCTAATCCAAGGATATCCCGGTAAAAATGCAGCGATTCCGGCATGTCTTTGACATGAATGGTCACCCAGCAAAAATCCACGGCAGCCTCCCGGTTTTAATAAACGGGACCGTTACGCCGGTCCGGCACGCGGCTTTTCCGGCGAATCGTATCCTTTGCTGAAAACTAGTTCATTAAATCCACCCTGAAAACCGCGTAGCTCACGGGTCCCATGACAACCGATACATCCTGCCTGCCGGCACGGATGGTGCCGTCCCCTGAGATGAGCGCGGGTTTGCTGAAATCGTAATTCAATACGAACGATGCCCTGACCTCCCGGTTCGCCGGATTCAGGACCACGAGCAGCCTGTCGGTTCCATTGGCCCGGACATAGGCGAACGGATAGGTATCCTTTTTGGCGTATACGGGCACGAATTCCGCATAGGCCCTGAGTGCGGGTTCCGCATTGTGAAGCGCAATCAGGGTCCTGACCCTGTTGAGGAGCGACTTTGGATCTTTCTCCTGGGAGGCCACATCCGGCGCATCGGCCGACATATCCACAGCCCTGTAGAGGTCCCCGGCTGCGGCCGTCGAGAATCCCTTGTTCGTCCCGCTGTTCCACTGCATGGGCGTCCGGTCTCCGGCGCGTCCCATGTAACTGCCCTCCGTATGCGGCATACCGTGCAGCTGTTTCATGCCGATTTCGTCACCGTAGTAAATGAACGGCGTGCCGGGAAGGGTCAGTGCGAAGGCGAAGATCACGGCCAGGTCATCCTCGGTCCGGCCGTTGTTCCTGATCCGTTCGATATCGTGATTGCCGAAGGGCACGGCAATGTATCCGCGGTCCCGGCTGTCCAGGTACTGGTCCATGTACGCTTCGACAAAATGGGCGATGTCGCCTTTGCCTTCCGAATCGAAAAAGCTGTGCCCGTCATGATTGGGATTGCGGATTTTCTCCTTCTGGAACAGATCGTCGTACGCACCGAACCAGTGGAAAAAATCCGAAGTGAATCCGCCCTTGTTGACGGCGTCCTTGGGATAGGACCATTCGGCCACGGTGAACGTGCCGGGGTATTCGGCATCCAGAAAATCCCGCACCGTCATCCAGTATCTGGCCGTCTCCGTTCCGTCATCGTTCTTCACGAGCGATCCGGCCATGTCGCAGCGGAATCCGTCACAGCCCATGTCGAGCCAGAACCGCATGACGTTTTTCATCTCCTCCTTGAGCGCCATCACGTCCGGATGATCCACGGGCAGCTGCCAGGGCTGGTCCGGGTCCAAATGCGCGTATCCGTAGTTCAGCGCGGGCTGATGCCAGAAAAAATTGTTCATGAACATGCCGTCGCGTTCACAATACCCCTGGATGAATCCGGCCCTGTATTTTTCCATGCCGGGAAACCAGGTGCTGCCTGTCCACACGTACCAGTTGGAATACTTGTTGGGTTCCGGATCGCAGGAGGCAATGAACCACGGGTGGTCGATGCTCGTGTAACTGGGCACGTAATCGAGGATAATGCGCAGATCCCGCTTGTGCGCTTCTTCGAACAGCCGTTTCGCGTCCTCGAGCGTTCCGTAACGGGGCGCGACCTTGTAAAAATCTGAGGCGTCGTATCCGGCGTCCCGGAAGGGCGATTCGCAAAACGGATTCAGCCAGATGGCGCCGGCACCCAGGCCTTTCACGTAATCCAGTTTCTGGATAATGCCCTCCAGGTCCCCTACGCCGTCGCCGTTGGAATCATAGTAGGTCTGCGGATAGATCTGGTAAAACACCGCATTTTCCGCCCATTCCGGGCCCGGGGGACGATTGGCCCTGCCGGTCACGGTCCATGCGGAGGCGGGATCCTGTGTTTGGGCGATAATCATGCTTCCGATCAAACCGATGGCGACACTAAAATTGATTTTTTTATTCATGATTTATACTCCTGAAGGGGTTTTTTGGATCTGACATCTCATCTCTCCTGAACAATGCCAGTAATCATCCCGGAAACAGGCAAGCCTATTTTCTTCGGGTTTCCTGAACGATATCGACTATTTCAGAAGATGACAGATTCACATGGACACCTTGAACATCCAATGGTGACTTGTTCAATTTATATGGTTTTATCACGAATGATGACCCATCCTTGCGTTGGACAAGAACTTCACCCTCAGATTGTGCTTTATTCAATACAGTGGCAAAATTCTGACGGGCCTGCGAATACGTATACTTTACCATCCTATACCCCGATTACTTTTAATCCCAGTTCTCTTGTAACTTGTTCTAATCCTTTATCCAAAGTAATAAGCGCTGCTTTTTCGATTTGGGCACAAATGATAAAATAGGCATCATAAGCACAAATTCTGCATTGATTTGACAATTTTATCGCAGATTCCAAATCGATATCAACAAATCGTATTGGAATTTTGTAGTAAAAAGACAATGCCTTTGTCGCTTGATTCATACTGATTCGATTTCTTTTAAACATGGCAGAAAAGGCATTGCCGATTTCCCAGTGCAATGAAGCAGGTGCAACAATATCGGCATTTTTTGTAGCCATGATAATATTTGACTTATGTTCTTCATTAACAAGAATGGACATGATAACCGACGTGTCAACGACAACCTTCAATACATGCCTCTTCAGTTGTACAATTGTACTCTAATATAGGTCCGATTATGGAAATAGTCAAACTGTTTTTATTACGGCACCATCAGACTGATCGCCAGTCCGCCGCCCGGTGCCAGCCTGAATGTTCTGGTGTCTCCCCGGTGTATGTCCGTCTGTTCGATGCGTATATCGAGCGGCCGGTTCCGGTAATGCGCTTCCTCCCCGTCCCGGTAAATACGGGCAGGATAGGCTATGTCCGGTTCCAGGAAACCGAAGTCGATGGTGATTTCCCTTTCGTTTTCATCCGTGATGCTTCCCACGAACCAGCTGCCCGTGTTCCTTTCCTCCCGCGCGATGGTCACGAAATCGCCCACTTCGCCGTTCAAAACCAGGGTCCGTTCCCAGTCGACGCCCACGTCCCTGATAAACTGAAAAGCGGACCGGTTTTCATAATTTTCAGGCAGATCGCAGGCCATTTGTATGGGGCTGTAAATCACGACATACAGGGCCAGCTGCTGGGCGAGCGTGGTGTTGATCTGGTTCTTCTCTTTCATGGGCAGAGTGATATCGAACACGCCCGGCGTAAAGTCGATCGGACCGGCCAGCATTCTCGTGAATGCCACGATGGGCAGATGCTCCGGAGGATTGCCCCCGTCGGAGGCCCATGCATTGTACTCCTGTCCCCGGAGACCTTCCCGTGAAATCGCGTTGGGGTACGTGCGCCGGATGCCCGTGTCTTTGACGGGCTCATGCACATCCACGGCAATTTGGTACTTTGCCGCGGTTTCCAGCACCTTGCGGTAATGGTTGACCATCCACTGCCCGTGATGATATTCTCCTTTGGGTATGATTTTCCCGACATAACCCGTTTTAACGGCATGAATGCCCAATCGATTCATCATCTGATACGCCGTATCCAGCTGCTGCTCGTATGTTCGCGGGGCCGCGGACGTTTCATGATGCATGATAATATTCACGCCTTTTTCTTTGGCGTATGCCGCGACCGCTTCGATATCGTAATCCGGATAGGGCGTCACAAAATCGAATACGCCTTCCCGGTCCTCGATGCCGAACCAGCGCTCCCAGCCCGTGTTCCAGCCCTCGATGAGCACGCCCCCGATTCCGTTTTCCGCGGCGAAGTCGATATATCGTTTGGCGTTCTCCGTCGTGGCCCCGTGCCTTCCGTGCGCATTTCCGGTATCGACCCACTTCCCTGCTTCATCCAGTGTCATCCCGTAATCCCATGAGGCCGTTCCGATATGCATGGCCCACCAGATGCCCACATACTTTTTTGGTTTGAACCAGCTCACATCGCCGATTTTATTCGGCTCGTTCAAATTGACGATCAGGTTGGACATGATCAGATCCGCAGCCCTGTCCGCGATCTGCAGGGTACGCCACGGGGTTTTGAACGGCAGGGCCCGTTTGACCCGGTATCCCAGCCTGTCGGAACCGACAAGACCGCTTGTCAGGAGGCAGGATGCGGTGTCCACCTTCAGGGTCATGCCCGCATAATCCGTCAGGTTGGCTTCATGAATGCTCAGATGCAGGCCTTCCGCAGTGCGGAAGGTCACCGGGGTGTCCACGGCATTGCCGGGTATGTAGGTCTGCGCCAGATTAGGATCGTCTCTCAGTACCGTTGCATCGATTCCGGACACTTTCGTGGTGTTGTACAGATGCTCATAAATGTCCCAGTCTCCGGGGATCCACCAGACAGTATGGTCGCCCGTGAGCTGAAACTCCGTGTTTTCATCCATAATGATCAGGCTGTCTGCGCCCTTTTGCGCTGGAAACGCGTACCGGAACGCGATCCCGTCATCGTAGGCCCTGAAAATGAGTTCGAGGCGCCGGTTCGGAGCCTGGACTTCTTCCAGCCGTACGACAAGCTCATGATAGTGATTGCGTACCGTTCTTTGTTCGCCCCACGGCATTTCCCAGGTTTCATCCATTTCATTCAGCTCGGTGCGCAGGATGCGAAGTCCGCTCTTCAGCTGAGGCTGTCCCCTGAAGTCGAATCCCATGCCGGAAGAGTCGATCACGACCTGACCGTTGTGCCTGACACGGTAATACGGCGCCCGATCGCCGGACAATCCGAATTCCACACAATTAGCCTGATCCGGAGACGAAACACGGATGATTGTTTTTTTCTGTGTACAGGCGGACAATAAAATCAAAAGCATACTCAAGACAGTCCGATTCAATCGATTCATATTGATTCCCTTCCTGACGATCTTTTCAGAATGTGTTCACTGTTTTTCTTTGATCTTTGTTCTTTGATCTTTGTTCTTTGGTCTTATGGCTGTCATCTCCCATCGAAACACAGGTGTCCAGCAGAAACAGCGGCGCCAGAATTGAAATATAGGCCAAGAAATCCCACGGATCGAATGTGGCATCGTACAGATGCAGATACTGGGCGGTTTCTATGCCGAAGCAGACGATCAGGAAAATAATCAGGGTTCTCACGGGTGTAAAAAAACGGGTCCAGATATTTTCCGAATAAGCGGTAAACAGGCCGCGGAATAAAATATAGTTCCATGCCGGACCGGTCATATCCAGAACGTATCCTTTCCAGAAATATCCCCAATCGATCCGGATCGTCGACACGCCGACAGTCCCTAATATGATCAGACCGGCCGCCCAGAACGGCGCCAGCCTGTCATGTCTGGTTTTTCTGTTTACGATATTGATCGGCTGCATATATAAAAGAATGTATACATGGAAACCGATTTAAACCAGAAAAAATTTTTTATTCTTTCACTTTTTTAATACGGGAGTCTGGCACATGGACGGCCAGGATGGCTGTCCAGTAAAAAATAATCTCTCTCTGCGTCCACTGTGCCTTTGCGGTTTTGTGTTTTTTTCGCTTTCACCCTTCTACGCTTCTACCCTTTTACTCTTCTACACTTTTATTCTCTGTGCCCTGCCCCTTCGGTTTTCCCCTTCTTTCAACATCTGTAACAGGACCACGGACTGCCGGACATGTATTTTATACGCATATTCCCGCTGTTCATTCCACAAATCCGGCTGGTTGTCGGGAAACCGTTGATTCCGGATTTCAGGGGAGTAAATTGATGTATCCTTTTAATCCGGTCCATATCAACATTCTTTGAAGGAGATGTAAATGCGTACCAAATACCATCTGCCATTGCCTGTGAATCACATCATAAAATGCATCCTCGCCATTCTGATGATCACGGGTCCGTTTTTTCTTCCGTCCGGATCCATCGCACAGGCGGCGAGGGAGACGATTCAATTTGAAGGAAGAACGAGAGACTATATGATTTTTCTGCCCTCAGATTATGCGGTTCTGGACAGCCTGCCCCTGATCATGAATTTTCACGGCAGCAACACCGGTTTCGACGGGGCATGGCAGATGGGTTACTCGAAAATGAATGCGGTCGCGGATACCGCGGGTTTTATTGTTGTGTATCCGACAGGGATCCTGGAAAACGGATCCCTGGGCGGCTGGTTTACCGATGTCGCGGATCCCGTGAACGGCATCGGATTTATCGACGCGCTGCTGGATTCGCTCAATGAACTGTACCGGATAAACAATGATCAGATTTACGCATGCGGTTCGTCGGCCGGCGGTTCTTTCAGCTGCAAGCTCGCCATCGAATTGCCCGACCGGTTTGCGGCCATTACAAGTGTATCCGGCGGTATCGGCGGGGGTGTGATGCTGAATGCCGAATTAAAAAGGCCCATGCCCTTTATGAGCATTCACGGGACCGAGGATTCCTACAGGTCCGCGGAAATGACTTCGGAATTCTGGCAGGACCTGAACATCTGTTCAAAAGCGGACACCGTAATAATCCCCGATGTGAATCAGGGCGACAGTACCACGGTTGAAAAAATGACCTATTCAAACCAGGGAACCGGCTGCAAGATCGTTCAGATCAAGGTGATCAATGGAGGTCATACATGGCCGGGAGCGGCCTACGATATACCCCAGGTCGGTTATACGAACAGGGACATCAACGCCGGTTCGGAAATCTGGAACTTTTTCAGACAGTACAGATTATCCGAACTGTCGTTTCCCGCTGATGATATCACTCCGCGGTCCCTGGTTTTCGGCCTGAAAACCCTGCCGAAGTACATGAATTTAAGGCCGAATGTCCTGATGCAGAACGGGGGGTTGAACGATGCATCCGCTGTACCCGCCGTTTTTACCATCGATTCAAGCGGGATCGTCGTTTATGAGGACAACCGCATATCTGACAAATTCGAAAGTATGGAAAAGCGGGAACTGGTGTTCGATAAGATCCGGACACTTTACGGGGACCGCTATGATCTGACCTGCATCACCCTGTTTCCGGAAGATGACAATAAGGAAAATGACACATTACGCTGTGGGATCACGGTGACAAACGGCATCGACGATTTTGAATCAGGAGACATGCAATGGATTTCCGAATACGGCTGGGGATTGAGACGGTCGGCGGTCAATGCGACAAGCGGAGATTATTCGCTTTACAGCAGACAGAACAAAACCTATAAGGATGCGGACACCTGCACGGTCACCTTCTTTTCTTCTTTCAATCTTTCATCACTGAAGACGGCCTGCCTCTCGTATTCGGCCAAATATGATTTTTCCCCGGGTGATACGGGCTATGCGGAAATCAGCACGAACGCGGGACAAAGCTGGACACAGGCAGGAGACGCGACCACGGGTATCCGGGATGAGTTCGGAATTTCAGTCATACCGCTTGAAGATTTTACGCGGCCTGAAACCGGGGAATTGATGTTCCGGTTCAAAGTGATCAACGACCCTGCCAATGGTTTTCCAAAATGGACCATCGACGATGTGATGCTGCATCCGAACGAGGCAACCGTCACAGGTGTGGGCAAAGAATACGTTCGTATTGGAAAAGAGGATTTTGTACTAAAGAACAATTATCCGAATCCATTCAATCAGTCGACCGTGATCCGGTATGCGATTACCCGTGAGCAGCATCTGACCATCCGGATATTGAACATCCTGGGTCAGGAAGTGAGAACACTGATCGATCAGGAACAGCCGCCCGGTGAATACACGGTCATCTGGAACGGCCGAAACAGCAGGGGATTTGAAGCAGATTCAGGGATCTATTACTGCCGCATGCAGGCGGCGGACAAAATACGGACCATCAAGATGCTGCTGCTGAAATAGGAATTTTTCGGATTGTTGAAGGAAAACCGCAGAGGCGCAGAGAACGCAAAGAGAAGAAATATATTATTAGAACATCAGACCGCCCCGGATGATAAATCCGGGGCGGTCTGAATATGATTAAAACGATTCAACAACCTCTCTTTTCCATCATTCATTTCTTATGGCGGAAAACCGGAATTTTATAAGTCTTCTAATATTTAGTGCCTGAAACAGGATATTTCCACCCTGACGGCACAGTATTTCGACAATAATCGGTTAAAATTAAACGATTATAACCCAGTGCCAAAACTATAAAAATAAGACCGGCTACGGCGATTGATTTGAGTGTATACTTATTCATATAGATGGAAAAAAAGATCGAAATCAAAATACCAAACAACAGACCGAAATCTGATTTTTCAAGTATATACATAACAAACATACCTATGGCAAAGAATAAAAGGAAAACAGCCTGATACTTTTTTGTTTTAAAAAATGATCCGGCAATTCCAATAATCATTCCGGCCAATGGAAGAATTCCCGTTAATATGAAGAACAGTATCATCGTAAACCTGTTCCACGCTTTTCCCGCCTCGTCCTCCCCGGACCATTTATTTTTCTTGTTCTGTACCAGGCCTGTTATCAATACAATAAGCGCCCCCAAAAGGCCAATGATCAAGCTGGCAATGAATCGCTTCATCTGCTTTTCCTTTCAGTTATAAATTGTTTAAGCCGACTGGTTCATGAGATTGCCGGATCCATCCATGCAATTTGCCGTTATTGTACAAACCCGACTTAACAGCCGTAAATCCCGTTACACATATTAACCACCCGGCACATGACCGGCCATCACGATCAAAAAATATGGCAGGTAAAAGTATTGCCTCTCCCTGAAAAAGTAACCCTGTGAATGAAATAACTGATTGGCAAGTTCAATAAAAAGTAATAACGAGAAAATTGAAAGACAAGGGAAATCGCACCTGCCAGATCTTGAAGACCTGGCAGGTGTTGAAACTGCCCCCCTTATTTCAGCAGAACCATCATCATCCTTTTCACATGCTGCTCCGTGCACAAAACCGCGACATAAACACCATTCTCCAGAGCGTCACCTGAAAACAGGGTCCTTCACCGTCTCCATATAATAACTCTGAATGGACGCGATCATGCCCATGACGGTCAGCATGATGAACAGGATGAGAAAGAGCCACCGGTGCTGTCTGAACCAGGCCCTGACAGGTTGATCTATTCCGCTTCCCATGGTCTACAATCCCAGATCCTTATCGATATGCATTTTGGTCACAGACAGAATCTCCGCGCTTTTGACACGGATGAGTTTCATGAAAATATCGAACGACTTCGCTTTTTTATACAGATCTCCCATGATGATGAGATCCGCTCCGGTCATTTCACCGGCCTGCACGGCCTCGTTCTGTCCTATCAGTCCGCTCTGTCCGAGTTTGAGCTCGTCCAGGATCTGCTGCAGGTCCTTCCGTTCGACCAGGCGGAATACCGGATCCCTGCCCAAAGAAAGCAGGAACTGGCTTGAGAAATACTCAGCCGTACGGAGGCCCTCCTTTTCTTCTGTTCTGAAGGAGAGAAATACGGTGGGTGTGGATTCGGCCAGATGTACCGACGAATAATCCCGGAGCTGCGCCAGGGCCATGCTGAACAATTTCTTCAGGGTTGCTTCCTTTTTTTCGTCTTCCGACCGGCTGGCCGCAAAGTAATCCTCGCCTTTTACGACCGGCGTGTCCGTAAAGGCCCCCATTTCCTCGCGTGCAATGTGTATGATAATGGATTCGAGTTTGTCCGTGGTGAAATTCTCGCCCGTGTGATGACTCACACTGCCGGTCTGTCCCCCGTCGCTTTCACTGCGCTCCCCGTATGTCAGAAACAGGTATTTGGCAGACGTATACTGCGAAATCTGCCTGAGTACATATTCACCGTCGATGGGCAGGCCGCCCGTTCCCACACTGAACAGCTTGATGCCCCTCTCCTTTGCCTCACTGGCCGCGTGCACGTATGTATAAGACTGATCATAATCCAGATGCGGCGGCGCATCGGTAATGATAAAGGCCAGCCGGATGCCTTTGCTGTTCCATTCCACGGACTGCATGGATTCCCTCAGAGCGGACTGCAGGTCTTCGGGACCGTCTCCACCGCCGCCTGCCTGCACCGCGTCCAGCCTGGAGCGAAACAGGTCCAGATCTTCCGTTAGCGGAACCACCTGGGTCACATAATCGTCCGACCTGTCCCGGTAAAGCACGAGACCGAATCGCAGCAGGGGATGGGACGGCATGGCATTCAGATTCAGATGAATGATTTCGAGCGTGGCCTTCAGCCGGTTGATTTCCTCTCCCATGCTGCCCGTGGTGTCCAGGATAAACAGAATATCCATGGGCACGCGTTCAGGCAGCGTCTTTTTTGCAGGCAGCACGGTTTCGATGTGCCGCTGCCCCTGCCGCCCGATTTCCATGTCCGACACGGCCTCCTGAAATTTGATGCGGACATGGTAATTTTCTGTTTTTTCATCATACTCGGAGGGAAAAAACATAAAGGACCCGTCTGCATAGGTTGTGCCCTCGCAAAGCGGTTTCTGTCCGTCCGACACCTGAACCGTTGCATTCGGACAAGTTTTGCCGTTTTCGTCCCGCACGCCAAACACGATCCGTTCCGTAACACGCAGAGGGAAGTGCCGGGCATATTTGTATTCCTCGAGAAACCGTAAAAAGTAGTTGAACTGCTGATTGTCATCCGCATAGCCGGCCTTGAGTCCGGATTCGGAGGGTGTCGTGATCTTGCGTGCGGACACCGGAGGTGCGGATACGGGAGGAGAGGCAGGCTCCGGCTCCCCGGGCCTGTGTTCGCCTGCGGATGATCCGGCATCAAAGTCAAAATATTCCGCTCCGGATACGCCGCCGGACACATCGTCGGCCGGTCTTTTCCTTTTTGCGGAGTCCTCGTGCCTTTCTTCCGCAATCGTCAGATCATCAAGGGATTCGGACTTTTTTACTTCACTTGCGGACACATCCCCTTTTTCTCTGAGTTTATCCGCCGTAATGGTGACACATTCGCCGACAATCGTGGATATATTCAGTCGGATATTCAGTTTGACCGTATCCCCCTCCGTCACCACGACATCGTTCACCGCAATCGCCGTGTACCCCAACATTAAAACACGCAGGACGTAACTGCCCTCAGGTACTTTCGGAATGATAAAAGATCCGTCCGGCATCGTGGACGCACCCATTTTTATCCCATCCAGGAACACATTGGCTCCTTGAAGCGGTTCCCCCGACTCCGAATCGCTGACCGATCCGGTTATGGTACCCTTTCCGGCAGACAGTATCTGTACCGTGAAAAACAGACACAGGGTCAGAATGGCAGTTTTCTTCATGTGACACCCCCTCGAAGGGATTGAAAAAGGATTGGTTATGCTTTCATCGGACACATAAAAGACGATTGGAAAAGAGACTGTGTTTACATCGGACGGACGGCATCATTACCGGGATCGGCCGATGCCGCACACCTGATTCGTTTTATTCGATAAAATCGATACTGTTTTCCTCGCACCAGGCGATGGCAATGGCCCTGATAGCCGAATCCCGGTATTCGTACCATTCATTCTCGAGATGATGATGGTGTACGCGGTCCTTGAAACGCCGGAAGGCACCCTTGCCCTGAATGGCCTCCTTCAGCTCGTTCCGCACAGAGCTGTCTTCAACGGCCCCGATAAATTTTTCCATCAACCCGTACTCATCCACGTCGGACCTGTCCGGAAGGTACTTGAAGCGGTCTGTATCCATGATCTCTCTGGACATTTCCACATTCTCCATTTCCCAGTCCGATAAACCGTCCAGATCGTCATCACCATCTTCGGACTCAAAATAGGCGTCTTCGGAAATATAATGGACCTTGCCCGAATCCATGTCCAGATACACGCTGTTCATGTCGCCCTGGGCCTCGATGCCCTCAATAATATCATCGATTTTTACGGAGATTTTACCCATACGGATGGTTCCTTTTGGCTGATGATTCCTGATTGATGTTCGTTCCTATCCCCACGTGATCACATACTCCGTGACCGGATCCCCATCCGACATCCGTTTAATGGTTTCCACGTTCCGTTCTTTCTTGTCCAGGAGCTCGAGTACACCGTCGACCCACCCGGCAATATTGACTTCGATCAGCCGATACGGCTCCGGGAATTTGGTAATCTGCAGTACGCACCGGTTCTGGGAAGAATCGGCGACATAGAGCGCCCCCTCGGGATAATAATTGCTGAATACGCGCGATGCCCTGTCTATGATGAACTGAGGAGAACTGAATCTGAAAAATATCTTATAGAATCCCTTCAGGGCGTAACCTGCACTGTGCCTGCCCGTTTCCCAGGCCCCGGCCTCGTCGCCCCCGAAGCACAGATCACACAGGGTTTGAATGGGTATGACCAGGGAATCGTATACCGTATAATTTTCGAACGCCAGTATCGGTTTGGCATGAATGTCGCGGGAAGACTGCGGCATGGTATTGAGCCAGTCATTGAACCGGTCAGGGAAACGGTCCTTCATAAAAGCGGACAGGGCCATGGGGCCTGTTCCCTTGACCATCATGTGATGATCGGCCATCCGATCCTCCGTTAGATAAGTCTGGACATAAAAAGTGCGCCGCCGGCTTCGTTTTCATATACGGCCTGTCTGAAACCCGCGCTTTCATAGACCTTTCTTGCCCTGAGATTGTTCTCCTGCACCTCGAGCGTCAGTTTACAGCAGTTCAGGCTTCTCGCTTTATCTGCCACTGCTTCGATCAGTTTCGACCCGATACCGGCCCCCCGGTAACCTGGTATGACGGCCAGATCATGAATATTGATAAGCGGCTGTGCCCTGAACGTCGAAAATCCCAGAAAGCAGACCGCGATGCCCACACCCTGATCGCCGTCCAGGGCCAGAAATATCATTGTGGTGGGATGTTTTTGAAGACGCTGAACCAGATTCCGGCGGACATCCGGTTCGAGCGGCCTGCCGTTGCCCATGGGATCCTGGGAATACGCATCGACGAGATCCACCACCATCTGCTGATGGGACCGGTCGTTCAGATCCGCTTCGATAATCTGTATCGGCTGCATCCTGGTATTCCTGTTAAAACAGATTATATGATTTTACAAAAACGAATCAAAAAAACCAAATAAAAAAAGCCGGGGCGGTCGCAGCTACTTTCGGCAACCGTCTTCACTCCCCGGCCCTTATTCTGTGTTTATCTTTTATCTTTTATCTTTTATCTTTTATCTTTATTCTTTATTCTTTGTTCTTTAATCTTCCATTTCCCTGATCCATTTCTGAAACCGGACCAGCTCATCTCCATGCTCATGAATCCACATCTGCACTCCCTCGTCATCCGCGATCTGGAAAATATAATAAACGAAGGGCTCGACCAGTCCCTTCTCATTCATCTCAACAAAGTACGGTGCATAATATTCCCATACAAATCCCTTGCATTCCCCTTCCGCTGCCGTCCCTGCCATCATTTCGATCAGGGATTTCATGCTGCTCACAATATGCTCGACAGGTGCCTTGTTTCTGTTTTCTTCAGTGAAGCGGGCTGCACTAATCAGGGACAGGGTCAGGTTCAGGGATGAAAAATCACCGTCGTAATCAGGACCGCGCATCGGCACATCGATATCGATATTGTTTTCCGATTTCTGTGTCACACCCCAGGTCAGCACATTCTGGAACTTCATGAGTGTATTGGCTGCGCGCTGCGTATTGGGTTCCAGCATCAGAAAGCGGCTGTACGCCATAATGCACGGAATCCGGTATCCGTCATTCAGATACATTTCTCCGAGGGCCAGGTGGCTCCCTGCATGGGCTGGATTCGCCAGCATGGCCTTTTTAAAACAGGCCATGGCCTTCCTGTTCTGTTTGAGTCCAATGCAGGTAATCCCCAGGTTGTACTGAAGAAGATAATTGACGGGATCCCGTTCCAGTGCTTTTTCATACACGGCCACAGCATCCCGTGGCTTCCCCTCGATGTCCAGCAGTGTGCCGATCTGTGTGTAAACCGGACCAATCAGATCCGACTCATATTCCGCTGCCTTTGCGGCATAAAGCATGCTCTTTTTATAGTCGCCTTTGGCAAAATATGCATAGGACATCTCATACAGGGCCGCCGGATTCTCCGGATTCAGGGTCAGTGCCCTGGCATAGCAATCAACTGCCTCGTCGAACCGGTGTTCATCATGCAGCCGGATACCCTCCCGGATCAGGGCTTCGACCGCTTCATCGTTGGGTACCGGTGTTTTATCCGGCGCATGAAGCTGAAACGAGGCACTGCATGAAAGCCAGATCATGGAAATCCCGCAAAGAAGAAATCTTCTCATAACCTTATCCCGTATTACTGAAAATTGAGGGTGACCGGTCCCTGCAATGTCCGGTCACCCGCCCATGAACCGGTAGCCCGCACCCCGGATACTGATAAAATAAACGGGTTTGCCGGGATTGTGCTCAAAATATTTCCGAAGCCGTGCGATGAAAATGTCTACTGTACGCGTCTCTACTTCCGGACTCACGTTCCAGACCTTTTCCAGAAGTTCATCGCGGGAGACAATTTTACCCTTGTGCCGGACGAGATATTTCAACACCATGGCCTCGTGGGGCGTCAACCGGAATTTTTGTTTTCCGGCTATACAATTCAGTGTCTCAAAATCGACCTCGTTTTCACCGAAGCGGAACCGAAGAGGGACATCCGGCAAATCCTGGTACCATTGTTTTCTTTTCAACATGCCCCGGACCCTGAGAAGCAGTTCCTCCAGATGAAAGGGTTTGGTCATATAATCATCCGCCCCGAGTTCGAGCCCCTTGATACGGTCCTTAATACCGGTTCTGGCAGTCAGCATCAGGACGGGGATCTGCGGATATTTCTCACGGATGATCTGGATCAGCTCGAATCCATTATAAAAAGGAAGCATGACATCCAGAATCATCAGGTCGAATACCTGCTTTTGAAACCATTCAAGGGCAGTTTTTCCGTCATTTGCACGGGTGATATCATAGCCTTCCTGGACCAGATTGAATTCCAGTCCTACGGCCAGGCTTTCTTCATCCTCCACCAGAAGGATACGGTTTTTCTTATAATCGGTCATCTGCAGTCTCCTTGAGACGCCTTTTCTGGGCTACCTTCAGCAGATTCTGAATATAACGGTTTTTCACCGCTCTGTAAATCGGAAGTTCGATCCGGAACAAGGTGCCGTGATGCCGGCCCCTGTTGTGAATGCTGATTCTGCCGCCGTGATACTTTATGATTTCACGCGACCAATAAAGTCCCAGACCGGTGCCCTTGACGCTGGGACTGCTGCGATCATGGATACGGTAAAACTTGTCGAAAATCTTTTTCTGGTGCTGTGCCGAAATGCCGATCCCCTTATCCTGGAAATCGAGAACAAAACACTTGTGCGCACAATGCATGGTCACGGTTATTTGAACTGCTTCTGAACTGTATTTGATCGAATTGTCCATCAGATTGTCGATGACGATCTTAAGTGCATTCCGGTCAGCCACACATTCGCATGATGCGTCTCCCTCTACATGAATCGCACTGTCGGGTACGTTGAACTGTTCCCTGGATTCCCCGATAATTTCATGCATCAGCCTGCCAATGGGATAAACCTGAAAATTGTGCGCGATCCTCTTCTGCTCCAGCGCCGGAATTTCGAGAATGGCATTGATCAGTTTGTTCAGCCGTTCCGTATCTTTCAACATCATCCGGATAAATTCTTTTTGCCTGGATTCGGGGAGGTTGTACCGATGCATGGTTTCGAGTGCCAGCTGAATGGAGGCCAGCGGCGATTTTAATTCATGGGTCACATTCGAAATGAAATTGTCATACAGCCCGGCCAGATTGAACTGAATATTCAACCGGTGAAATTGCAGTGACATGAGCACGGAAACGATGATGAGGAGAATCAGCCCGCTGACAAGCACGAACACATTGCGCCCTTCCGAAACGATTTGTGCGGAAAGATGATCATCCACACTGCTGAAGATGATATAATTGGTCACGTACCAGTATATCCAGATACCGAGCAGTGACAGCCAGGCTGTTTGAGCCAGGATAAAGATCAGAATATGAACCAATGAACTGCGGCGGTGTTTCATGATGGTTTCACCCGGTTTTACAGTACTTTTACAAACAGGTCACGAATAAAACTGTATATTTATGATATAAAATTTGCCCGCAATAAAAAAGCGTTTTTTTATATGCCGGACAGGTTTTAAACAGCACTGGTCACGGGAGGCCAAAATGAACATTTTGATGATCAATCCCGAAACGCCTTCCACATTCTGGAGTTTCAGGAACGCGCTGCGGTTCATTTCAAAAAAATCCTCTGAACCGCCATTGGGTCTTCTGACCGTGGCCGCCATGCTTCCGGAACACTGGCGAATCAGGCTGGTGGACATGAATGTCCGGACATTGAAAAACAGGGATCTGCACTGGGCGGATTATGTGTTTATCACCGGCATGAATGTGCAGCGTGCTTCGTTTCATCATGTGATCGAACGATGCAGGGATGCCGGTGTCAAGGTGGTCGCCGGCGGTCCCATGATGACGACCGAGCATGAGACTTTCAGCGGCATCAACCATATGATCCTGAATGAAGCCGAGGAAACCCTCCCCCGGTTTCTGGAGGACCTTGAAGCCGGATGTCCCAAACCCGTGTACACATCGGAACATTTTCCGCAGCTCCATCAGACACCGGTCCCCCGATGGGACCTTCTTGAAAGAAAAAAATACGCCAACATGAGCGTTCAGTACTCGAGGGGATGCCCGTTCGATTGTGAATTCTGCAGTATCACCCTGCTCAACGGCCGGAAACCGCGCACCAAAACATCCGGACAGTTTCTGGCCGAACTCGAATCACTTTATGATTCCGGATGGCGTGGCCCCGTTTTTATCGTGGATGATAATTTCATCGGACATATCCGGCAGCTGAAAAACGACCTGCTGCCCGCCCTGATCCGATGGTCCAGGGACAGGAAGTTCCCTTTTCGTTTTACAACCGAAGTTTCCATGAATATCGCGGATGATGACGCCCTGATCCGCATGATGCTCGAGGCAGGTTTCGAACATGTCTTTATCGGCATCGAAACGCCAAATAATGAAAGCCTGGCGGAATGCGGCAAATCGCAAAACCTGAACCGGGATATGACAATTACCGTGCGCGAGCTTCAGAAGCGGGGTCTCCGGGTTTCCGGCGGATTTATCGTGGGATTCGATCACGATCCGCCATCCATCTTCGACAGGCAGATTCAATTCATACGCTCCAGCGGTATCGTGACCGCCATGGTCGGCATTCTGAATGCGCCGTCGGGCAGCAAACTGTTTCATCGCATGAAATCTGAAAAACGGCTGCTGGGCGTCATGAGCGGGGACAATATGGACGGATCCACCAATTTCGTTCCGGTCATGCATTCCGACAAACTGACAGAAGGATACCGGCGTATCCTGAAAACCATCTATTCACCAAAAGAATACTATCAAAGGGTAAAAACCATGATTCAGGATTTTCACCCTTTCCCCGGTATCAAACCGCTCATCACCTGGGTGGATATCAAGGCCCTGTTCAAATCCATGTGGATACTGGGCGTTCTGGAAAAGGGGAAACTGTACTACTGGAAATTATTTCTTTACAGTCTGTTCAAGTGTCCGGCCAAGTTTCCAATGGTCATCACGCTTTCCATTTACGGATTTCATTTCCGTAAAGTCGCGGAACAGATCGGAACCTGAAAACTGTTGAACAAGGAGTCATTGATGATAAAACCAACCATTCCCGGTTTGAATATCGGAGACATCACGATACCTGTTCCCATTATTCAGGGAGGCATGGGCGTTGGGATTTCCGGAGCAGGACTGGCTTCCGCCGTGGCCAATGAGGGCGGTATCGGCGTGATATCGGCCGTCGGCCTCGGACTGAACGAACCTGATTTTAAAACCCATTTTAAAGAGGCCAACAAGCGTGCGCTGCAAAAGGAGATCCGGAAAGCCCGCGAGAAAACCAGCGGGCTGATCGGGGTAAACATCATGGTGGCCCTGTCCGATTATGATAATTTAATCGAGGGGGCTGTGGAGGAAAATGCGGATTTTTTGTTTTTGGGCGCGGGACTGCCGCTTAAATTTTCAGAAGCGTTTCCACCGGAACGACTGAGAAGCATGTCCACAAAAGTCATCCCGATCGTCTCATCCGCCAAGGCTGCGAAAGTCATTTTTAACTTCTGGGAGAAACGGTTTCAGCATATTCCGGACGGTGTGGTCGTCGAGGGTCCGCTGGCCGGAGGTCATCTGGGATTTAAACCCGAACAGATCGATGATCCGGCCCATGCCCTTGAAAAGCTCGTCCCCGAAGTGGTGACCGAGCTCCAGCCCTATGAACAGGCATTCGGAAAACAGCTGCCTGTTTTCGCCGGCGGCGGACTCTATACGGGTCAGGACATTTTCAACATCATGCAGCTGGGTGCCCGGGGAGTTCAGATGGGAACCCGTTTCGTGGCCACGGATGAATGCGACGCGGATATCCGTTTCAAGCAGGCCTATATACAGTCTGAAAAAAAGGATGTGACGATTATCCAGAGCCCGGTCGGTCTGCCGGGGCGCGCCATCCGGAACCAATTTCTTGACGATGTGTCCGCCGGGATCAAGACCCCGTTCCAGTGCCCGTGGAAATGCCTGCGTACCTGCGATTTTCAGGAAGCGCCTTACTGCATTGCCGTGGCCCTGACTCAGGCCAAAGACGGCCATCTTCAGAACGGATTCGCCTTTGCGGGTGCGAATGTCTGGCGCATCAAAGAAATCGTGCCGGTGAGGACCCTGATGAATACATTGATCGCCGAATATCAGGAAGCGGCCCAGGCCCGTCACCCGGCGAATCATGTTTATTCGAGATAAATCATCCTCAACGCTTGCAGTAATGATTCCCGGACGAACAGGGTGGGACAGATACAAGAACGAGGAATCCTTATGGTCCGGCGGCTTCCGGATTATTCCGAAACCGCCGGAAAACCACGTTGCTTACCGAACCGGATTGGATTTTAAATCCTTTTCCTTCAGATCCTTCAGCTCCTCGAGCGGTGACGCATCCGTGATTTGATTGTTCGACAGCTTCAGCACCTGCAGACCGTCGAGCTGCCGCAGCGGGGAAATATCCCGAATCAGATTGTCCGACAGGTAGAGCTTTGCCAATTGGCCCAGGAAAGTGACCGGAGACAGGTCCGAAATGCGGTTGCTCGACAGATTCAGCTCCTTTAACTGAATCAGATTCTGAACGGGCCCGAGGGACTCGATCTGATTGCCGAATCCGAGCAGCTCCACGAGATTGTTCAATCCGGCCAGCGGGGACAGATCCCGGATCCGGTTGCATGAGATATTCAATGATGTGAGGCCCGTAAGATGGCCGAGCGGTCCGACATCCGTGATCCGGTTGTTCATAAGGTTCAGATGGGTCAGTCCGGTCAGGTTCTGAAGCGGGGTAATGTCCGTGAGTTCACTGAAACTGAATTCGAGACGGACCAGCTTCCGGAATTTGCTCAGGCCGGGAACCAGAGAAATCAATGTGCTGTCCGTACATTCATAGAGGACAAATTCGACGATGTTACCCTGTACGTCCGCAGCATATCCCTGATCCCTCACCGGGATTTCATCCAGGTTCTGCAGATGCATGTTCAGAATCCCGGCAATGTCGCCGATTATTTCCAAATCGCTCATTTTGTCATGCCAATCCGGTTTTCCGGAATTCTCTGAGCACGATCTTGGTCAGATCGCTGATGCAGGCAAATTCGAATCGGTGATCGAACACATAGACCTTCAGTTTCATATGAATCAGGCTTCTGCCCTGATGAATTTCATTCCTGAAAACAACGGACACCGGTTTTTTAAGAAATGTATAGCGCGACAGGTAGGCACACTGTACGGCCAGGGCATGAGCCCTGTCAAGATCCAGTTCCCTGTCAAAATAAAAATCGACGGCCACATGACAATCCGGCTCCCCCGAGTTCGCATTGGATACCGAACGGTTCATGATTTCACTGTTCGGTACGGCAACCTGGGAGTCATCCGGTGTGACAAGCCGCACGGTCCTGAGACCGATATGAATAACCTCTCCATAATGCGTATCGATCAGTATCTTGTCCCCCACTTTGAACGGTTTGTCCAGAAGGATCACAATGCCGCCGAAAATATTTTTAAGTATATCCTGGCTGGCAAAACCGATGGCGATCCCGGCGGATGCCGTAAGCGCAAGGACCGACTGAACCGGCGGCCTGATAATGCCAATAATTACGAAGTAGATAAGGGCCGTCCAGCCGGCAATACGGAACACGGGGACAAAACCCTTGATGGTCAGCCTGTACTGGGCCCAGCGCTCCGAGGCCATATTCAAAAGCAGGGTGATATATTTCAGGGCAAGCCATCCGAGAATCAACACGAATATCGAGGAAAGCAGTTTGGATGTTGTGATGATCCGCACGGCCGGTTTGACCGTGGTTTCCTGAATTCCGCTGCCCTTCAGCATATCATTGTGAACCGTGTCCGCGGAATGGGTCTTCAAAATACCGGCAGACGAGGTGTCCGCATTCCGGCCGGTTTGTCCTGACAATCCTGCCGGGACCGGATCTGAAGGCACGAGACCGGTGAGAGACTCCCCGTGTATCGCATGGAAATGACAGGCCAGTATAATGCCTGAGAACAGAATGATTTTCTTAGTGCAGAAACCGGCGTTCATACAGCAATCTCACAAGTGGTTTATAAAGGAAAAAATGGATTTCATAATACCCGTTCTTCTCGAATAAAAGTCCGCGGTTCTTGAGCCCGACAAGCAGTTCCCTGGCTCTGTCAGGAGATTCCATAAAGATCTCCCTGAATTCGGCAATCGAAAGCTGTCCATGCTGCACGATTGCTGTCAGGACGAACTGATCATCGGATGAAAGATCATACAAAAAATCGGTGTCTATCGACAGCGTGGCCGGAACCTCAAACTGTTTTTCTTTCTGCTGAATGGACCGCAGCCAGAACAGCATAGCAGCCGAAAGATTGCCTGCAGAAACTTTCTGAAGATTTTCAAAATAATGGTCCATGAGCCATTCCTGCCGCTTGTGTGCATTATTCAGCTTTCTGTACGCTTTTATCTGTTTTACAGAAACATCCGGTACAAACCTGAGCGTGATTCCGCTGAGCCGGTGACGGTTCAGTACGAGTGCCTTGATATCCTCGCTGGAAAAATCCGAAAGCTGCATTACCGCCTGGAAGAAACCGGCTATTCTGACGGCCCTGTCCAGAAACTGCCACGCATAACTGCTGCAGGTGACGATCCATAAAATTCTTGACTCTGTGGCTTTGAAAAACAGCAAAAGCTGTCTTAAAACCTGAATACTCTCAATCGTTTTCAAAAACAGAAAATGAAGATCCTCCAAAACACAGACCATTGGTGCATCGAAGGTTAAAATCCGGTCTTCCATCTGTTTCAGGGTATGGCACCCTGTACAGGCAAGCGGCACTTTCAGCATGTTCATCAAATCGTCTTCGTTTCTTAATGTACTGCTGCACTGCACGGTCTCTACCTGCAAATTGTCGAAGGCCCGCGACCCGGCAAGCTGTATAAAACTGGTCTTACCGCATCCACGCTCACCTGTAATGGCAATCATACCGCGCCGGCTGTTTTTCCAATGGCTGACTTCATCCGAAAATCCGGCCAGTTCTTCCTCTCTGCCGATAAACAGTTTTTTGGTATTGACCGGTGTGAAGCAGAACAATCGCTGATAAATGGCCGGAAGGGTATTGATATACCGTTCGGTTTCGTGAAGATATGAAATGATGCCCTGCTGCCCGGCCCGGCGTATTTTACCCAATCGTGTGGCCGCCAGCCATTTCGAAAACAGTGTAATGACACTTTTATTCGTACGACGTAACAATCTTCTGAGCCGTCTCAATGCAATCCGGGTCCAGAATGCGAGTTTTCGATACAACATGCGCCATAAATTTTTAAATCGTCCCCGGATCCTGGACCGGGTTACAGAAAGCTTTAACTTGAAAAGCCGCTCATTCTGTCTGTATTCATTGACGCTTTCGGCAAAATCGACGGCAGCAAGCAGGATTTGTGATTCGATGAACTGTCCGAAATCATGAAGTTCTCCTTTGAGTGAATCAATCCGTGTGACGGTTCTCTGAAATCCGTCCAGAACCGCTTCTGCCCATGTGAACTCCCGGGATCCGGTTTTACGGTGCGATCCAGATTCATCTGCCGTATCGAACGCATAATAGAGCACTTCAGCCAGTGCGGACAATTCATTGGACAGATTCAGCGCCATCGAATGCACTTCATCCTGAATCCCGTCCAGACGCTTTTTAAAAACAGCCGCAGAATAGTCTCCGATGATCTGCCGCATGGGAATCGCTTCGAACCGGATTTTCGGCAGAACACCGCCGGATTCCTTGTTAATGAATACCGTATATTCTTCATCCAGCAGTTTCAGTTTTTCATCAAATTCCTTTTCAATATCCACTGAAAGTGTATCAAGACCCAGGTCGATCATGCCATCGATCACAGCCGGTATGGCCCTTTCGCACAGCTCGCGGCCCGTTTTCTGCCGAAGCGCCGTTTTCTGAACTTTATTAAGGTTTTTACCCGAACGTTTAAGAATGAGCGACTCTTTTTGAATGGCCTTTGCGATCCGGTCAAGCCTGCCGGCAATGTCCGTCATCAGGCGGCCGGACGTTTCTTTCGCCTGTTCGTCGCACAGGGCGACAACGGACCATCCGGCAGCAGAAAGATCGATGTCCTTTTTCCATTCCCTTCGCGTCCCGTCCCAGTACATGGTCCAGGCCGATCCGGCCCGATTCAGTTGTTTTCCGAACCGGTTTCTCTTCTTTCTGACCACTCGATTCGAAAAACGGGATGCCGGAAGCAGGGGGGTACATGCAACGCGGAGCCGGATTTTTGCATCTTCGAGTATGGCCTCGAGCTGCTGCACCATTGAAATCGCCGCCTCTTCTCCTGCCCGGAGAATTTCCTTACGAAGCTGATCAGATCCGGTAATGAGCGGTTTTTCTTCCTCAGAATGATCCTGGTCCTCATGATGCATGTCGGGGCTGACTGCCCGGTCGCAATACGATTCAAGATCCTTGAACAGGCCGCCCAGGAAGCCGTTATATTCGATCCAGGCATTCAGCAGGCTGGTATTGGCGGGAATCAGAAAGAAGGTTCTGATGAAATGATCGATCCGGGCGTTCCGTACCGGTACGAATGGTTCGTACGCCTTCTTTTTTATGGTTTTCGAAACTGCGGACCGGATTTGATGAAACCATCTGCCGGATTGAATAATTCTGCGCGTACGGAACCTGGCAAACCGTTTTTCCGGATTGTCTCCTGAACGGCGGTCAAAATCCTCCGGCCGAAGAACAATTTGAACGAATCCCGGCAATCCGTCCAGAACAGCCAGGGCATTCTGCCAGGCTTCCCTGAATCCTCCCTTTTGAGTGATATCCTGATCCGGGGTCTGCCATGCTGCATGGAATGATTGAAACGCTGAAAACCGCTCTGCGACAACGGCCGGACTGACCCTGTCTGCATGTTCACGTTCCCGAAGAACTTTTGAGGCGTTGTCAATGACATCGAACAGTGCCGCACATTGTCCGGCGGCCCGTTCGTACCAGGAATCCAGCTGCCGGAGGGCCGTGTCACGAAAAGGCAGAAAAATCTGCTCGATCATGAAACCGGGATCATCGGATATGAATTCGGAAGTATGCTGGCTCTTCATACAGCAGCCCCAACCTGTTATGCGTACATTCTGTGCGAAAGCGATCTGAAATCGCCGGATTTGGTTCATGTCCTAATAATGGAATATTATGTAAAGCAATGGACAAAATCAATAAATAATTGCAGCCAACGAAGAGCCGGAGCCGGCGCATCTGTAAATGACCCATCGCCAAAGGCGGCACGTAAGTGCCGCTACAGAATGATCGGGAACCAATAGCTTTTCCAGTGGCTTGAAGATCAATCACGGTTGGCCCGGACGACTGACAGCCGGATCCGGATATTTATAAGGGTTTTCTTTTTATCCCGATCAGGCTGCGAATATGCTTCTCATATCGGTCATCTTTCAGACGGATCCATACCCATTTGCCGTCATGATACAGTTTCGTCTGCCCTATCATGTGCAGTATGTCTGGATGCAGTGATTCGCTCATGCCGGACACGCTTTCCAGCTCCTTTCGACCGAACACCATGAGGACGGTTAAGCTGTGCCTTTCAGGAAAAAATGTGACAATGGTTTTCGTACGATGCCTGTATTTGACGGCCCATCCGTATTTCTTTCCACCGAAACAGATGGTTCTTTCCAGTCTGTAATGGCAGTCCATAAATTCCAACAACCCGTCCCAGACAGTTAGTACCTCATCCCGGCCTAAAAAAAGACGCATCCCGGCATCATCAGGAATGATTGCAGGATTCAGCATACGGAAATACGGTGTATGGATCTGCCTGAATGCATCCAGGCGTTTTTTATTTTCATAGGGTTTGATAAAGCGGAGATATTCGGTTCTGGAAATTTTCGGCGTGATCCTTCCCTCGAGATCCCCGTAAACGACGATTCTCTCTTTCAGTTTCTCACAGCAATAATCGCCGCACTGGGCACAGTTCTCCAGACCTTTCCCGGCTGTACACGGCCGCACTGGACAGGTTTTGTCGATCAGGACCGTTGTACCGGAATCGTCCGTCTGCAGGCATCCGTTGCACACGATTTTTTCCGGAGAAATCCTGAAACCAAAAATTCTGTGCCAGCCGTCGCTCAACTCGTTTCTCTGATCGTGCTGCCTGACCCTTTCCGCATAGGCGAGGCATAAATCACAGCGGTAACCGCATCGTGAAAGCAGTTCTTTTTTCATCTTCTTTTTTTTATGGACAATCGACCATTACACCCTCGAAAACGGACATTTTTCCCTGCACAGATTGCACGACAGGAGCCATCCCCCGCCTTCGGTGGATGTCTGGCAGATCTGCCTGCATCTTTTCTGATCGATGGTCGTGCCGTCCAGCGCATCCATGGGACAGGCATCGAGACAGATCCGGCAATCGGGAGGACAGGCCGTATCCGCAGGTTGATCGGATTCCAGCGCGATGCCCGTCAACACGGCGCCCAGCCAGAGCCGGTTGCCGTACTCCCGGTTGATGAGCAGCGTGTTCCTGCCGATGTGCCCCAGGCCGGCCAGTTCGGCCGCATGTTTCATGGACAGAATGCCACGGCCGTGCCGTTTTAGGGCATCCCAGAACTCGTACGGCTCGGACGAAGGGATTGGTACAGCATCGAATCCCTCTTCCTCGATTCTTTCCGCCATGCGTAACGAAATTTCATCGATTTTCTGAATCAGCATATTTCTGACCAGCGTGTAGGGAGCATTCGATTTCGCCTTGAAAACGCTCCTGACGAACGGTTTGCCGAATATGATGACCGATTCTGTCTGCGGGAAAACGTCGGCCGGATGGAATCCCTCCGGCGTCTTAGCGAACCGGTCGATGCCTGCGATACCGCATACATCGGCCCCTAATTGAAACGCGATTTCCTTAATTGCACTGTTGTTCATGACATCCTTTGTTCAATAAAAATGATCGTTTTGGCTGAGCCGGATCCTGGCCGATTCACACGCCGGTTTTGTAACACACATAGATATCCGCCTCGATCATGATCCCGTCGATAAAATAGTGATGGATGAAATAGATATTTCCGGATGCGTCCATGGTGCCTTCGCCGGCAAACTGCGACAGGATGAGCTCAGGCGCCTGCCAGTCCTGACCGTCGCGCACGGACCGGAAAATGGCCGGGCTGCCGAGATAGGTTCTCGTGAACCACAGTTCGCGGCCGTCCGTTGTGACATAGGGCCAGCCGTCGACTTCAGTGGAATTGACCGCTTCGACATTCACGGGATTCTGCCAGGTTCCGTTCACATTCGTTAATTTCCAGATATCGTACTGCCCCTTCCCGCCTGCCTTTGGAGAGTGATAGTACAGTTCACCCCCGTATATATGCAGTTCTCCCACTTCGAATCCGGGATCGAAATCCGCATTTCTCCAGTTGGTCCATGTCCCGTTGTCATCATCCGCACGGAACCAGTGCAGCCCCTCATAGCCCTCCCTGGCGGAGGCAAACCACATTTCATTTCCCTGCACGAATTCGGCACCGTCCAGGGCCAGTTTGCCGGGATCCTGAAGCCATATCCGTTCGGGCGCCTGCCAGGATCCGCTGGCATATTTTGACCGGTAAATACCGGTGACCTGATCCAGGATCTGCTTCTCGGCCGGCACGTCCACATCCGGTGTGAAGAAAAAGTACAGCTCATCCCCGCCTGCCGGGATAAACGGGGAATCTTCCGCTCCGGCCGTATTGACGGGACCCGGCAGCGGAACGGGCTGTTCCCACCCCGCGGCATGGAGCACGGGCGGGTACAGATCCGTATCCGGAGTCATCTTTACTGCATCCGCAGGAATTTTATCTTCCCGTGTGACGTCCGGATAGGCGGGTTCCTCATCGAGCGGATTTTCATCACATCCGGGAATCCACATGATGCCTGCTGTAATACAGAAAAATAAAATGCCGGTCACGATATTATTCTGAAACCGTATCATCTCAGCGTCTCCCACAATTTGTATCTGATTTTATTTTTAAAATACGATGGACCCCGGATTAAAGCAAATAAAAAACCTCCGGGAGGTTCAAAAAACCGCCGGAGGCCGGATTCAGAAAAAAATGACAGACTGCGTCTATCCCCAGATATCCTTCACCATCACCGTCTGTCTGCATCGGGGACAGAGCACCTTCAAAATATCCGGACGTCTCAGGTCCTCGGCCGGTTTGCCGGATTCCACTGGAATCAGTTCGCGCTGATTGACCAGAAGCAGCGTGGGATTTCCATAGGCCAGGGTGCCCAGCCGGCGGATGAGCCATTTGAGATGGTCCCTGGTGGTAATGATCGAATTGCAGAGTTCACAGACAATCAGTTCCTTTTCTATGGATTCAACCGCCAGTTTCCGGTCGAAACAGGACAGATCGAATATCTTCGTCAGCTGAATGCCCTTTTCCGTGATGCAGTGCGCCTGACAGTTTCCGCAGAAATTACACATATCGAACCGGACTTCCATCTTTCTGACCGCATTTTCGGGCTTTTTCACCGGCTCTTCGGGATCGATCATTTTAATGGCATTACCGATACAGACCTGTGCACAAGCGCCGCATCCCACGCAGTGTTCCTCTGAAAATTCCGGTTTCCCTCTGAATCCGTCCACCGGTTCCACGGGTGCATAGGGAAACCTGGTGGTATAGGGCGCTGAGAACAGCGACCTGAATGCCTCTCTCAATTCTCTGAGTTTGGGTAATGGAATGCTCATGAATAACCTTTTTTTAAGATAGATGAATACTTGTCCGCAACCGGTATCCGGTCATCAATTCAAATCAGGAACGGTCCTCCTGATAATGATCGACCGTGCTCTTCTCCCACAACTTCACACCGAACAGATGCGCGCCGCGGGCCAGAGCATGGGCACCGACCGGGGAAGTCAGCAGCACGAACGGAATTCCAAGCAGGGCCTTGATGCCAAGACCGTCGAATCCCCGCATGAGAAATACACCGAACAGAATGCCGCAGGTTCCGAACGTGACGCACTTGGTTCCGGCCTGAAGCCGGTTGTACACATCCGGAAAACGGATGAGGCCCAGGCAGCCCAGCAGATCAAAGGCGACACCCATGATGATAAATCCTGTTCCGATCAACTCGTTCCAATTTCCGTTCATGGTTTAATCATCCAATGCTTTGTTTGACAGATATTTGGCCAGTGCCAGCGTGCCGATAAAACTCAGGAAAATCCAGGCCAGCGCGATATCGATCATGAAATCGCGCTTCGAAATCAGGGCATACAGGGCGGTCAGACCCACTGCGAGCGTGCCCATGATGTCGATTGCGACCATCCGGTCCGGAATGGATTTTCCGCGCCAGGCGCGTATCAGGCACAAAAAGCAGCAGGCCACGAGAACAGCAAAAAGGTTTTCTAACATAGGCGTCTCAATCGAATATTTTGATTAGTACATTTTCAAATCGCCGGGCGATTTGCCGGCTGGCCGTTTCCAGATCGGTCGCCGGTACGTTGATACAATGTATATAAAGGATATCATCCTTGATATCGATGGTAAATGTCCCCGGGGTCAGCGTGATCGAATTGGCCAGAAACGTGCGTCCCATTTCCGACTGAATGGCCGTTTTGATCCGCACGATGCCCGGATTGATCGGCATGTTCTTCGGGCGGAAAATACTGACGATCACACGGTAGGCCACATCGAAATTCGCCTTGGCCATTTCCCAGAGAAACAGCGGAATGTAAATGAGCATAAATATCCATCGTCTGGGACTTAGCAATTTCATCGGATGATGGATGAAATTGTTCCCGAACAGAAGACCGATGATCAGGGCCACGATGCCCCCGATAATCAGATTTTCCGGATGCGTGTTCCACGTCAGCATCATCCAGACCGCAAAGGCGAAAATGATCGTTATGATTCGCTTCACAGAATTATCCTCCAAGAACCATGCGGGCGTAATCCACTCCGCCCTGAATCACATGAACAGCCGGTGTGAGCACCATTTCACGCACCGGATCCAAGAGAAGCAGTCCCAGGCCCACACTGATAATCGCGAGACAAATCATGGGGATACACATCAGGACCGGCGCCTCTTTCGCCTTTTGAAAGGCATCCGCCAGTTTTCCTAAAAATACTTCCTTCTGCAGTTTGAAGTAGTAGGCCAGCGTGACGATGCTCGCGATGACCGCGACAGCGCCCAGGAGCGGATATCCGGCATCGATGGATGCCCAGATGATAATGAGCTTGCTGAAAAATCCGCCCAGCGGCGGCAGGCCGCTCATCGAAAGACTGGCGATCATGGATGTCGTCCCGGTCACGGGCATTTTATGCATCAATCCTCCCAGTTTCTCCATGTCGCGGGATTCCGTTTCGTAAACCACGGCCCCGGAATTGAGAAAGAGGAGGGATTTTAAAACCGAATGGTTCATCAGATGAAACAATCCGCCGAGAATACCCAGCTCCGTACCCAGACCGAACGCGAAGATGATGTACCCGACCTGGCTGATCGACGAATAGGCCAGGAGCCGTTTCATATCCTGCTGTCCCAGGGCCAGAAATGCGCCGGCGACCATTGAAATCACTCCCAGGCTCAGCAGCACGGTCTTCAACGCAGGGATGGTGCCGATGCCGATGACATTGAAAAATATCCGGACAAGCGTATACACGCCCAGCACCTTGATGACCACGCCCGAGAGCATGGCCGAAATGGGCGCGGGTGCCGAAGGATGTGCATCGGGCAGCCAGGCATGGAACGGCATCAGGGCCGATTTGAGGCCGAATCCGACCAGGAACAGGACGCTCACGAACAGCAGGGCCGGCGTCACGCCCGTTGCTGCGATCACGCGCGACGCATCGGCAAAATTCAGTGTTTTGGTCATCATATAAAAAATGGCGATGCCGAAAAGCACCAGGGCGGAGGCTGTGCCTCCCAGAACCTGGTATTTAAAGGACGCTTCCAGCTCTTCTGATCCGATGCCGAACGCCACCAGCGCATAGGAAGCGATGGCTGTAATTTCCAGAAATACGAACATGTTGAACAAATCACCGGCAATGACCACACCGTTCATACCGGCCAGCATGAGCATGAACAGCGTAAAGAATTTTCCCTTATCCGTGTAACGTGCCATATATTTGACGGAATACAGGGTCGCAAAAAAGGCGATACTGTTCACGACAAGGAGCATCAGCACGGAAAGACCGTCCACGACCAGGGCGATACCGAACGGAATTCCCTCTGCAGGTTCCCACCCGCCGACAAAATAGACCTGCGTCTGTGCGGCCTGATGGATAAATGACAGGGTCAGCCCCATCAGGAACGCGGTAACCGCATTGGTCAGAAAATCCGAAGATCCTTTGATCCAATGTTCAATAAGGGGAATAAGAAATGCGGCTCCCAGAGGGATCGCTACAAAAGCAGGTATCCAGTTCATCCTCGCAGTTCCCTGATTTTTCGAATATCAAATGACTCATATTTCTGATAAATACGCACCGCAAATGAAACGAGCAGCGCAGTTGTACCGAGTCCGATTACGATGGCCGTCAGCACAAGTGCCTGAGGCAGGGGATCCACAAAAATCTGACCGGACACATCCTGAGTAAAAATGGGAGCCGTACCCCCCGCGCGGTATCCGATCAGAACAAACAGCAGGTTGATGGCATACTCCATGATCATGAAGCCCAGAGCAATCTTGATCAGATTCCGTTTCACCAAAACACCATACAGTCCGATCAGGAACAGTATCACCGATAAAATAAAAACGGTCATGTGTGTTTCTCCATCCTAAATACAGCCAGCGTCAAAAATATTGCAAACAGGGCTGCGGCAACTTCGATACCTATGGCCAGATTACTGAGCGGTATCAGTCCGGCACTGAACAAATCCAGGGCGGATCCGGGATGGGCTCTTGCGATCGTATTGTAAAAGAAAACCCCTCCCTGAAATAATCCCAGCAGTGCGATGAACAGGAACAGGACGATTCCGATACTCTCCGAAAGGGAGGCACGCCACTTTTTCAAATCGTTCCTGACTTCATCCGAACCGTATGCGAGTATCTGGAGTACGAAACATCCTACCAGAAGCACGCCTCCGGCAAATCCGCCGCCAGGTGTCAAATGTCCGTGAACAACAACGTACAAACCCAGTAAAAAAATGGATGGCACCATCAACTGGGAAATTTTCTTCACGATGACAGTCATGCCTTTCATGTTCAAGCCTCCTTTTCGAGGGAACAGTCATAACCGTCAGTCGCTTTTTAAAAGAACAGCCGTTATCAGATCAGGATCCGGTTGAAGATTCCTTTTTCGCTATCAAAAACGAGATAAAAATCGTAAACAGGGCCGCAGAGACTCCGATTCCAATTGCAATGTCGTAGAATGCGATGTTGCCACCGCTTAAAAAGTGACTGGCGGAATGCGACTTGAGATAATTCTGAAAAAACGAGCCGTGAAACAGGCCCATAAACGCCACACTCCAGAACAAAATAAGTCCCAGACTCAATGCAATTTTCGCATTGTTCTGATTGATTTCCTGCTTCACCGAAGAGATTCCGAATGCCAGAACGAGCAGAATCAGACTTCCGGCCACAAGAATCCCTCCGGCAAATCCGCCTCCCGGCGTAACATGGCCATGGAGAATGATGTACACGCCCAGCAGGCACGTGGCCGGTGTCATCAGCATGGCAATCCTTTTTACTATAGCGGTCATTCCCATCAATCTTTCCTTCCAGCTTTGCGCAGAACCGTAACCACGCCTGCGACAGATGTAAACAGTACAGTGGCTTCACCCAGTGTGTCGTAACCACGAAAATCCAGAATCACAGCCGTCACCAGATTGCTGGCGCCGGTTTGCCTGAATCCGTCCAGATATGCCTGAGCCATTCTCAGTCCGAGTGCACCGAATTCGGGTAATGACTGAAATGCCCTGACCGCACTCAAAAGAAAAAGCCCCATAAATATGATCCCTGAAATCCACAGCATCACGACCCTGGCATTGACAGTCTCACTGGTATCCGCGCGTGTGGTTTTCAGAACAGCTGCAATGAGTATGATCAGCGTCAGCGTTTCTATAATAATCTGAACAATCGCCAGATCGGGCGCTGATAGCACGAGAAAAATGATCGTCAGAGCGAACCCGATGATGCCCAGAGAAATGATGGCAGACAGCAGATCACGGCTTTCCAGCGCCACAATGGCACCGAGAATCATCAGAACAATCAAGGCGATTAAAACGATCATCATGGGTTCATCTCCCCATTAACCAGACAAGCAGTAAAACGAGACCCGCAATCGCCCAGACAAGATAAAAGGTCAGTACGCCTGTATGGGATTTTCTCAGAACACGCGTAATTGCGGCTACCAGTCGGGATCCCTGAACATAGATATCAAAACTCCTGGTCTCGGCTTTTCTGTAAAAAAACCGTAAACCAGGCAAAGACTGTATGGTTTCGTAAAATCCGGTGCCTGTTACGCGGTTTTCAACAGGCAGTTTTTCCCCGCCGATAAAGGAATCCTGCTCTCTCAGATTCTGATTCGACCGCCCGATGCCGTAAATCAGCAGGCCGGCCACGAGTCCGAGAAGCACCATCAGCGTCGCATAACCCGGCGACCAGATTCCCGGATAATCCACTTCCCCGATTGAGGGCAGGATCAGATGCCGCATCGGACCGCCGTAAGCGAAAATCCCGAATCCGATACTCAGCACCGCAAGAACAATCATGGGAATACGTGCAAGAAGGCCAATTTCCTTCACGCGGCCGGGCTGAATGTCGCGTCCGGGCGTTCCCAGAAAAATGGCATGGGTGAGCTTCATGAAACTGGCCAGCGTCAATCCGCTGCCGAACATGGCCGCTGCGAGCCAGATGATCCAAAGTGAATTTCCGGACCGGTTCATCTCGAACAAACCCTGGTAAATGATCCATTTTGAAACAAAACCGTTCATCGGAGGAACACCCGAAATCGCAAATGCGGACACCAGAAATGTGACAAATGTCCATGGCATGAGCCTTCCGATGCCGCCCAGCTTGTCCAGATCGCTGGTACCGGCCTGGGACTCGACGGCGCCGCCCGCGAGAAACAGGCCCGTTTTGTAAATCGTATTGTTCAGCATATGAAACAGGGCCCCGGCGAATCCGATCGGATTGCCCGTGCCGATGCCCACGATCATGTATCCAACCTGTGATACCGCATGATAGGCCAGCAGCCGTTTCAAATCATGCTGCACAAGGGCGCGCATCACGGCCGCCAGAATGGTCACGGTTCCCAGGATCAAAAGCGCGGTATTGAACACCGGTGTCAGGATAAAGAGGCGTGTAGCCATGCGCATCAGCAGATAAATACCCAGAAGTTTGTCTAAGGAAGCAGGCATCAGGGCCGTACCCGGTACGGGAGCCGACGAAGCCATGTCCGGGATCCACGTATGGAATGGAATGGCACCCGCCTTGGCAAACGCGGCAATGCCCAGACACACGAAACCCAGAATCGCGAGTCCGCCGTCGAGCGGGAGCCGGATCAGGTGCATTTCGAAGGTTGATGTCAGGGCATAGATACAGAAAATACCGAGAAGCAGAATGCCGTCACTGCCGCCGACAATGATCAGGGCCTTGCGGGCGGATTCCGAAGCAGTTTGTGACTTGCCGCACAGAATCAGCATGTAGAGCGTAACTGCGAGCATGCCCCAGAAAAAAAGGAGCAGCAGAAGATGATTGGAAAGTATCACGCCGAAAGCTGCGCCGAGGGTCCACAGAAAAGCACTGTAATACGCGGACCGCATCTCCGCATCACGCATGACCGGAATGGAATACAACGCAATAAGAAAACCGAAAAAACCGCATGCCAGAAGCATCATGCTTCCCAGCGCATCCAGGGAGAACAGCGTCACCTGTCCCCAGAGAACCGGAGCCGGTATGCTGATAAAAAACCGGATGCCGATCACAAAAAGCGCCAGGCTGCCGGCAATAGTCAGCGATTCACGAAGCCAGCGGTTTCGGCCGGAAACCATCCAGCATAAACATCCCAGGACAACAGGCAGACCGATGGAGAAAAGGATCGGATTCATGAGATTCCCAACGATTTTTTAATTTCTTCGGTGCGCTGATGAGAGAGCTGAATCAGGGCATTACCCTTGATTTCACGCGTTTTATTCGTATCATTATCCACAACGATCAGACGTTCCGTGCAGCAGTAGCAGGGATCGACAGCAGCCAGCACCAGGGCAGCATCCGCCACCTGCTGGCCGATGCAGGCCACCTCATTGGAAAATATATTCACGTAACTGGGTGCACGCACCTTGTAACGGGCGGGGAAATTGGAACCGTCGCTCAGGCAATAATGGTACACCTCGCCCCGCGGCGCTTCCGCCCGGCCGATACCTTCCCCCGGCGGGATTTCCTTGATATGCAGATCCACGATACCGGGTTTCATCAGATCGAGTGACTGCTTGATAATTTTAACGGATTCGTACATCTCGAGAATCCGCACAGCCGCTTTATCGAACACATCGCCGCCCCCCAGAACGATGACATCGAAATCCACCTGATCGTATAAGAAATAGGGATCGTCCCTCCGGACGTCGATGGCCACGTTGGACGCCCGGGCCGTCGGTCCGACCACGCAATAGGCTTTCGCCATTTCTTCAGTCAGAATACCAATGCCCTTGGTTCGCGCATGAATGACCGGATCATCCATGACCGCGCCTTTGAACAGGTCCAGTGCGGGTATCAGTTTGTCGACACTCGACCGGATCCAGGGGATGTCCTCGTCGAGAATATCCCGGCGTACGCCTCCGGCTTTGAACATGGCATAGCTCTGGCGGTTGCCCGATATTTTTTCGAGCACGTCACAGACGATTTCACGGTATTTCCAGCTCCACATCCAGACCGTGTTGTAGCCGATGAAATGACCGGCCAGCCCCAGCCAGAGCAGATGCGAATGGATGCGTTCCAGTTCACACACGATCATTCGGATAAACTGGGCGCGCTCTGGTGCGTTGATGCCTGCTGCGTCTTCCATGGCATTGACCGACGCCGCCGGATGGCTGGTGCTGCAGATGCCGCAGATGCGCTCGACCAGAAAAACCACCTGGTCCCAGGATTTGCTCTCGGCCAGTTTTTCGATGCCGCGGTGATTGTATCCGATTTCGATGTCCAGCTTGGTGACACGCTCGCCTTCGACATGCAGCTTGAAAAATTCGGGTTCCTCCTGCAGCGGATGATAGGGCCCGATGGGAATGATTTCGCTCATTGATCCCTCCTCAGGGGGTAATTTCCCTCGGGCCAGTCATCCGGCAGAATCAGATGCCGCATATCCGGATGTCCGGTAAATTCGATCCCTAAAAGTTCATGGATTTCGCGTTCAATCCATTCAATGGCTTTGCTCACACCGGCGAGGGATTCCACTTTCGGATTTTTCTTGTCGACCATGACACGAAGTGAAAATACCTGCGGCAGCTGATAAAAATCAAAATGATAGAGGATTTCGATCACGCCGCGGGGCGTATCCACGCCGGATGCGATGATGAATCGTCCTTTCAGAGGGCCCAGAAGAAACTGTACAAATTCCTTTAAAAGCGGCAAAGGAATATCCGCATAGATTCTCCGCTCATTATGCTCGGCCCATTTCAGTATCTGTTTTCCGAACTTTTCTTTGATTTTTTTCTCAATATCCGGCCATTTCATTCTGTTCTGCCTTATTTCTTTAATCTTTAATCTTATTTCTTTAATCTTGTCTTTATTTTCCCGCCAGCTTGTTCAGCAGCTTGGCCACTCCCGCAATAATGGCCTCCGGTTTCGGCGGACATCCGGGAATATAGATATCCACGGGCAGCACTTCATCCACGGTCTTGGGGCAGATGTAGCTGCCGTCAAAAATACCATGCCCGAGCGAGCAGGTGCCGATGGCGATCACCACACCCGGTTTGGGCATCTGGTTGTAGACTTCCAGTGCGCGGGGCATGCTTTTCAAAGTCATATTGCCCGTGACCAGCAACGCATCCGCGTGCCTTGGGCTTCCCACAAGCTGAATACCGAACCGCTCCAGGTCAAAACGCGGGGTCAGACAGTCCAGAATTTCGATGTCGCAGTTGTTGCAACTGCCTGTGGACAGATGATACACCCAGGGTGATTTGGTCAGGGCTTTCATTTTCAAATTCATATGTCAATTCCCTGTTAAAGCAAGAATGACTGCAGCCACGGCAATCACGGTCATCGGTCCCCAGAAAAACCGGACCGCCTGATCGATACGCACGCGCGGATTGGTGTTGCGGATCAGCGTAACAAGTACGAGAAAGAGAAGCACCTTCAGGATGGACCAGAGTATGGCCCATCCCTGAAAATGCATCCCTCCCAAAAACAATATCACCAGAAATACCGGCAGTGTAATCAGCATCATCATGCGTGTCAGTTTGTACACGGCGAGCGGCGGACCCGAATACTCGACAAACGGCCCGCTCATGATCTCGGTTTCGGCTTCGGGAATATCGAACGGCACACATGTCAGCTTGGCCTGAACCACCATCACGCAGACGATGATTGCCAGAATACCTGAAAGCTTCGCACCAACCGGTCCGTAGGTTTCCGGATTCTGATAGATGATGATTTCCCCCAGCCTGATCGAGCCCTCCGTGTGAATCACGGCCACGAGGCAGGCCAGAATAAAGGGCAGTTCGTACCCGAGAATCAGCTTCATTTCACGGCTCGCGCCCAGTGACGCGATCGGATTCTTCGACGCGAATCCGCCCAGAATCACGGCCATGGAAGGAATCATGAGCAAATAGAGCACGACTATCAGATCGCCCACAAATCCGGTTTCCGGATGGACAATGGTGCTCCAAAGAATCGTCGATACCAGGGCCACGGCGGAGAAACCGAGCAGGGGCGCCATCAGAAACACGGTACGGGCGCTTCCCCTGGGCACGACGGTCTCCTTGCCCAGGAGTTTTACAAAATCCCAGAACGGCTGCAGCAGGGGCGGTCCGACCCGCCATTGAACCCGTGCCGTTACTTTACGGTCCACCCAGCTGGCCAGCATACCGGCAAGCGGCGTGAGAATGCATCCGATGCCGATAAAATAACCAAAATATTTAAGGGTCAAACTTTCCATAGGCGACTTGTCTGTTCGTTTTTAATGGGGTTCATGTCCTAAATAATGAGACATTCCGTCCCGTTTGTCCTCCTGACATCACATGATCAGGACTGAAACGCCTCCTTTTTCCACGGTACTGTATGCACGACGAGATGCTCACCGATCAGAAACCGGTGTGCTTTTTCATCCGGTTCAAAATCCCCGTATTCAATGGCGCCTTCGGTGCATCCGCCCACACAAACGGGCAGTTCCCCGTCCTTCAGCCGGCCGATACAGTAATCACACCGGGATACCGCGTAGGGAATGACTTCAGGCAGAATGGTACCGAAGGGGCATGCATAAGCGCAGGTCCGGCACGCCACGCAGCGCATGTTGTAGCGTTTGACAACGCCGTTTTCCTGCTTCTCAAGCGCTTCTGTGGGACAGCCCGTGACGCAGGGCGCCTTTTCACACTGCCGGCATGTGGCGCCGAATTCGGCGATTTCGCGCAAGGAACAGATGCCGTCATTGAAGGGGTGATAGTAATAACTGCATTTGGCCTGACAATCTGTGCATTGCCGGCATTTCACGAGATCGATATATAAGCGTTTTGCCATAGTTATTCCCAAATGTCCTGCAAATCCTGCAGTTGTGCGTAAGAAAACACGGGACCGTCTTTGCAGATGAAATAATGATCGATCATGCAGTGACGGCACTGCCCGATTCCGCAATACATTTTTCTTTCCATGGAAAGGATGATCTTGTCAGGTTTGAAGCCGGTTTCCATGAGTTTCAGCGTGCCGAATTTCATCATAATGGGCGGACCGATGACAACGGCCATGGTTTTCGCCAGGTCGAGTTTGATTTTGTCGATCAGTGTGGTCACCACGCCCACATTGCCATTCCATGACCCATTGGCTTTGTCCACGGTCACAGAGAACTCGATCTTTTTCTTTAAATCGTCGATCTGATATTTGTAAACGATATCTTCGGGTGACCGTGCGCCGTAGCACATGATCACACGTCCGAATTTGTTACGGTCATGAAGCAGGCCGTGCAGAAGGGCTCGTGCCGGAGGAAATCCCACGCCGCCAATAACGAGAAGCACGTCATGGCCGTGAAACTGTTCCAGCGAAAAACCGTTGCCGTACGGACCCCGGACACCCACCGCATCCCCCTCTTTCATGGCATGCAGCCTGGAAGTCATATACCCGGCATTCTGAATCGTGAACTCGAGTAATTCCGGCTGATAGTAGGGTGAGGACGGTGCGAACGGTCCCTCTCCGACGCCGGGCACAAGAAGTTCCGCAAACTGGCCGCATTTGAATGAAAAAGGTTTTTCCGGGCGCACCACAAAGGTTTTTATTCCCGAGGTCTCCGGAATAATCTTTTCAATTTTTGCTTTGACAGAGGCGTAAGGATTCATAATTTATCTTGAATTTAAATGAAATTGAGGGCCCTTTCTTCGATCAGCTGCCGGACAGGTCTTTCAGTGTAGACCGCATATCGATCTGGCCCTGACAGCCTTCAATGCATCGGCCGCAGCCCGTACAGCCCAATTGCCCGTAATTTTCGGGCAGATATTTAAATTTACAGAAATACCGGTTCCGGAAACGTTCGACCAGTGCAGGACGCGGTGTGCCGCCGCCGGCAGTCACCGCATACCCGGAATACATACAGCTGTCCCAGCCCCTCAGTTTGACAAAGGCTTTCCGTGTCACATCGTCCAGAAAATAACAGTGACAGGTGGGGCATGCATGATTACAGGCACCGCATTCCACGCATGTTTTCGCATGCTCACTCCAGGCCGGGGATTCCCACCGGGAGCCCACGAGTTCACGCAGGATTCCTTTCACCGGATATTTGGCGTTCTGCGCAATAACCCGCTTTTCGATTTCCGAGCGGCTCTGCTCGATGTTCATCTTGTCTTCTTTGAGTACATCTTTGAGCATGCTTTCATGGCCTTCGAGCAGCCCCTTGCCCCTGAGCGAACCGACTTCGACGACGAATCCGTCGCTCACCCGGATCAGATTCAGGTCATATCCCTTCTCGGGATAGGGTTTGCCGCCGACCATCGTACAAAAACAGGTATCCCACGGTTCCGTGCAGTCACAGCTTATAATCACCGAATCCTGAAGCCGTTTCTGAAAAGCCGCATCCGCAAAATCTCCGCCGAAAGCCTGAGCCAGAATGGGCAGTGCCTGAAGATCACAGGCCTTGACGCCCAGAAACAGCCACGGTTTCTTCATCTCAACCGGATGTCCCACCACTTCTTCGAGCGGAGGCAGCAAAAAAGTTTTCAGGGGCTGTACAGAACGGGCGAGATGATACACAACGGAGTGCAGGTTTCCCCTGTGAACGGGCTGAAAAAACAGACCGCCCGTCTCCTGCTGCGGGGCGATGATTTCATGCTGTTTAAGCCAATCTCTGGCAATGGATTCCCATTGGGATTTATCGATGTAATACTTTTCTGCAACCATAGGAAGGCATCACTTTCAAGGATGATAAATCACACGGAATTTTACTCTTGAACTTTTACAGAAGATCAGCCGGCCGGCTGGCTCAGAATGTGAAATCGGAAACAGGATCAGTAAGAAGTGCGATCGAGAATTCGGAACTTGCCCGTCAAACCGTCTCTAGTTCAGGTGGAGGTCGCGTATCTCGTTATCGGTTCCATTATTTTGTTAAAATCAGAATAAAAAATAATATCCTATTTGTCAAGTAAAAAATGATTTCCGGATCGTTTTTTGTGAAATTTTTTACAATAAATCACTTTATCCGGACCCGAATAATACCTGGACACACCGTTCCGGCTTTAAAATTATCAGATTATTATTGTGAAATTCATTACATTTTAAGCATAAAGATCAACAGCAGTGCGATCAGACCTGCCAGAACCCAGAAGATGTACATGGTCAGAAGCCCCGTATGCGCCTGACGCAGCAAACCCGCAACCCGATGGGCCCAAAGATCCATCTGTTCATACACATCGAACCGTTTTTCTTCGGCCCAGTGGTACATGTGCCGCATCACGGGCAGCTGACGGATGGTATCATAGAAACCCGTGCCCGTGATCCGGTTTTCAGTCCGCGTTTTTTCACCTCCGGTGAATGGATCCGCTTCACGGATATGCTGAATTTTGCCGAACAAATAGATCACGATTCCGATCAGGAAACCGACGAACAGCAGCAGCGTGGCCGTATCCGGAACCCAGTTGCCGGCAAAGGAAAAGGACGGCAGCACCGGGGCGATGAACCAGCGGACCGGTCCCGCAAATGCAGCGATACCGAAGAAAACGCACAGGGCGGCCAGTGTGACAAGCGGCAGGGTCATGGTGACACCCACTTCCCGTATACCCCTGGTCCGTATCGCTTCCGGCGGCACGCCCAGAAAAATGGAATGGGACAGTTTCATAAAGCTCGCCAGTGTAAGCCCGCTTCCGAACATGGCCGCGATGAGCCAGATGAGCCACAACGACCCGTGGCCGTGCCCCGACACCAGGATGCCCTGATAGATCATCCATTTTGAAGCGAATCCGTTAAAGGGTGGAATGCCTGAAATGGACAGCGCCGCAATCAGGAAACAGGAAAACGTCACGGGCATCCATTTGGCCAGCCCTCCCAGATTGCGAAGATCGGTCTCCCCGGTCCGGTACTGAACTGCACCGCCGCTCAGAAACAGGCACGCCTTGTAAATGGAATGATTGAGCATATGAAACAGACCGCCGGCAATGCCCAGCGGGTGTCCCGTACCGATGCCCAGAACCATGTATCCGACCTGGGAAACCGCATGATAGGCCAGCAGTTTGCGGAAATCATGCTGAACAAGCGCCATCATTACCGCAGCGATGATCGTCACAGCCCCCACGACCATCAGGATGAACTGTGCAGGCCAGGTCATCACCAGCAGTGAAAGACAGATCCTCGCAAGCAGATATATGCCCAGCAGCTTGTCGAGCGCGGCAGGAAGGAAGGCCGTCACCGGTACAGGGGCCGATTCCGCCACATCCGGGATCCAGGTATGAACCGGCATTGCGCCGGCCTTGGCGAATGCCCCCACGGCCAGACAGATAAATACCGTCATGGACCTCACACTGTCCACCGGCACCGAAATCCGGTCCATGAAAAAAGTCTTGGTCATGCCGTACAGGACCATGATGCCCAGAAGAATCAAAGCATCGCTTCCACCGATCATGATCAGGGTTTTCTGTGCGGCCCTGGAGGCTCGATCCCCCCCGGTCAGCACCAGCCAGTAGAGCGTAATGCCGAGAATCCCCCAGAAAAACAGAAAAAGAAGCAGATGGTTGGAGAGCAGAACACCCGCCGTACCGCCCAGCGTCCACTGTATCGAGGCGTAATACAATTTTCTGTGGCTGTTGTGTTCGATAAACCGGTAAGAGAAAAGAACGATCAGAACGCCGAAGAGCCCGGAAGCCAGGAGAACGAAACGGCTCAGCATATCGAGTTTGAGAAGAACATCCGAGCGCCATATCACGGTCAGGTCGTGATGAGCGAACAAATAGACGGTCACTCCGAAATAAAAAAGGGATCCTGCCAGTGCCAGCGCCTCATGAATCCGGCGTATACGCTGCGGCAGGATAAATCCGAGACATCCCGTCAGAAACGGGATCCCTATCAATACCGGAAGCCAGACCATATGCAACCTCCTTTCCCGTTGTGGAGAAGCGAAACGGCAATGCATTACAGATCCGTCACACGGGAAACCGCATGACGTGTAACCATATTACGATTATGAAGCAGTCTCTGATGAGGATACGTTATCGGTCAATTCCGAATGAAGTGCATGATAACCGAATCAAATTCAGCAGTCATAAAAATCGCGCCGGAAAGTCATCATCCTGGCAGTTGAAGAAGTCGAGAGCCGATAAATCGGGGGTATGAACGAATTCAGGAACAGAATCTGTCGCAAGACAAATTTTGGTCGAATTCCCTTCGAATAAAACGCCTCAATGTTTAGTTTGGATTTAATTCAATGTGATATTAATCAGTAACTTTGTCAAGAACATTTTTGATTTTTATTCGGAATCCGGAAAAGACAGAATCCGGATCAGACCGGCGGCGGCGGACAGAACCGCGGCACTCATGGACGTATTGAACTGCATCTGCACCGGCTGTATGCCGATCAGGAACGTGCGCTTCCCGTGTTCCGTCAATGACTGCATGAGGAGGGATAGCGGAACCTGATGTGTGGAAACTGCCGGTGAAAAATCCGGTACGGCATCATGGCCGAACACACGGATTTCACCCGGTTCGCCCCGGAAATCGGCCGCATCCAGAAAAACCACGGTCCGGATTCCCGGATCTTCCAGGCATTGCAGTACGGTACTTTCAGCAGGTTTTTCGGATTCGGAACAGACTCGGCCGGAGCCGGACATGTTAATCCGGTCCGCAATATAGACGCCAACACCGTCATCGCCCCTGTCGGGATTTCCCATGCCGACAATCATCAGGCCGTCCCTTCCTCCGCCCTGTTCAAATATCGGAACCAGTGTCTGCCTTAAATCCGGAGCCATGACGGTTTATTTCCTGTGCTTCAGAATTTTGGTAAAATAAATCAGATTTTCCAGCTCCATCTGAAGATTGACCGTATTGATTTCCACATCACCCAGAGGCTGCAGCCGTATCGGTGCAAAATTCAAGATGCCCGTGATACCGGCATCCACAAGCAGATCACAGGCCTCCTGCGCCGCGATCTCGGAAACGGCCAGAATGGCGATTTCGATCTTCTTCTTCCGGATATAGGATTTCAGGTCCTGCATGGGATATATGGGCACCTGGGCCTTCGGATTGATTTTCACGGGATCGATATCGAATCCGGCCGCAATGGAAATACCGTCCTTCTCGAACGGTTTATACTGAATCAGGGCGCGGCCGATGTTCCCGACGCCGACCACGATCACCTTGTGGATCTGATCCTTGCCTAAAATCACCTGCATCTTTTCGAGAAGCGCATCGATTTCATATCCGCCCCGCTTCTTACCAACCATGCCGAAGAGGGAAAAATCCTTTCTGACCTGGGCCGGGGTCACGCCTGTGGCGTCGCCAAGCGTATCGGAAAAAACCTTGACGAATCCCAGATTCTTGAAGCGGAGCAGCGCCTTGCGGTAGCGGGACAGGCGGGATACACACTTTTTATTGACAACCATGGGGACTCTCCCGTTTGGGATGACAGCCACAATCGGTTTCAATCCGGTTCAGCTACAATAAATCGATGGGACAGATACCTGCCCGGTGCATGCCTGCCGGCACTGCCGGATCTGATCGCCTGTTTTAGGCTTGTTGTCCTCTCTGATGAATGGTCAGGTACTTCGCAAGATACGCATAGGCTTTCTCATTGCGCAGGACAAAGATCCTGAGCAGACGCGCCGATTCCCAGTACACGAAGCGAAGGCTCCACAGTGAAAACAGATATGCCAATGAAAACCGGATGAGAACCGGCGAATGCGTCCGCCCGAAAAAGGCGGCAAACGCGGCAATGACGAGGAGCATGGAAATCCAGACCGGATTCGTATTCGATTTGAGAGATGCGACAGAAAACAGGAAGTAGATGAGCGGACAGCAGAAGAGTGTGATGAATCCCCAGGCTCCGAAAGCCCTGAATCCCAGAAACAGGCTGTAAACCAGAAGCACCGGACCCGATAAATAGAACAGCCAGATAATCATTTTATGAAAAATCACGGATTCCCCTGTCTCCTGCGCGATCAGGGACATGGGAATCCGCGTATAAAACTTGCGCGCCATGGCCCGGCTGACATCGATCGTAATCCGGCCCTGACGGTATTGTTCTTTCAGTTCATCGTGTGTCATTGTGAACCTTCAATATCATTTTACCGCTCCGATTGAGATGATGGACCGCGGACGGCAGACAGCGGACCGCAAACACCCGTAAAAGGGTTTATGGGTGTATGAGTATATGGGGCCCAAATGCCCTTCCCCTGGTAAGAACCACGGACGGCAGCGTGCTGGCCGCATTCTGCTTCGGAGAACCGGAGATGCGGGGAAACGGAGAGGTTAAAGACAGACCGCGGACGGCAGACGGCGGACCGCTTGACATGGACGGCCGACCCGGCCGTCCTACATAATGTACTTCTCTGCGCCTCAGCGTCTCTGCGGTTTTCTTTATCCTTTTCTCCGTTTCTCATCTTCTCCGAAGCTCCGTCCCACGTTCCGGCCGTGTATATCTTTATTCTTTGGTCTTTGGTCTTTGTTCTTTAATCCTGCTTTTCCCTATAGCATATTTGTAACAGAACACGCACAGCGCCAGGAAAGCGGCAAAACTGATGAGCTGGCCTGCGATCGTGTCGTAATAGTGCAGATGCTCGCCGATGTCCCATACCGTTTTGCCGGTCTCGGCCATGGTCTGCATGGCGAATTTCACGCCCACGGAGATGAAACGGATGGGTTTGCCGATATTCGCCCAGTCGATCTGAAGATTCAGAATAGCGCCCAGCACACCCATCAGGGCACCGCCCGCGATGAAACCGGAAGCGATCAGGGTTCCCCGTTCTTTCGGGCTCGATTCAGGGGATTCCTGCATCTTCTCCGATTTTTTATTCACCATATGGGATACGATGCCGCCCACGAGAAGCGGCATGTTGATCTGAATGGGCAGGTACATGCCCAGGGCAAAGGCCAGCGGGGAAATGCCGATCATTTCGAGCAGGATGGCGATGAGCGCACCCATGCCGTACAGCAGGTACGGGATCTGGGATTCGATCATGAGCGACTTGATGATCACGGCCATCAGATTGCCCTGGGGTGCCGGAATCGCCGGATTGGGAACGCCGCCCTCAAGAATGCCGCCGCCCACGGTGAATCCGTATGCCTTGTGTATGAGAAGAATGGCCAGGGACACGGACAGGGCCGATACGACCACGCCCAGAAATTTCCAGCGCTGCTGGTTCCGCGGCGTGGCGCCCAGCCAGTATCCGATTTTCAGGTCCGTTACGAATGCGCCCGACGTGGACAGGGCCGTGCACACCACGCAGCCCATGATCAGGGCCACGGTCATGCCCACGTTCCCGGTCAGACCGATGGAAACAAGCACAAGGGACGAAATGATGAGTGTGATCAGGGTCATACCGGAAACCGGATTCACGCCCACGATGGCCGTGGCGCGTGCTGCCACCGGAGTAAACAGAAAGGAGAGCAGCACCACGATCAGAATACCGATACCCGCGGCCTTGAACGCGAATCCCGTGCTTCCGGCCGGCGAGGCGAATATCCAGAATGCAGCCAGCGCGGCCAGGATGGTCCCTGCGATCAGGACGATGACCCATTTGATGCGCATGTCCGTATCGGTCCGCACCTGTGTGGTGCTTCCCTGCATGCCGTGCCCGATTTCCTGCAGTCCCACTTTGAACGAGGAAACGATGATCTTGCCCATCTTGGCAATACCCAGAAATCCGGCCATGGCAATGGCCCCGATGCCGATTTTCTGCACATAATTGGAAAAAATCTGCAGTTCGCTCATGTCCGCGATGGGAATGCTGCCCGGCGGAACCACGGCCGGAATATGCTGGCCGAAATGAAAGATCAGGGGCAGAAAAACCAGGAACGACAGAATGGAACCGGCTGCGATGATGGATGCGTACTTCACACCCACGATATATCCCAGACCGAACAGGGCTGCCGTGGCGTCCAGCTTGAACACCCAGCGTGCCTTGTCCGCCAGGGCGGATCCGGCCCTGCCCAGGAGCACGTCTGTGCGCAGAGCCTTGGGCCATACATGCATGGCCTCCACTAAAAAGTCATACACGCCCCCCACAATCATGGACACGACCAGCACCACCGCGGATTTTCCGCCGGTCTCACCGGTCGTGAGGATTTCCGTGGTGGCCGTGGCCTCCGGGAAGGGCAGGTTGCCGTGCTCTTCCACGCAGAAATACCGGCGCAGGGGAATGAGAAACAGAACACCCAGGGTGCCGCCCAGCGTACACGCGATGAACGTATGCAGCAGGTTGGCCTTGAGACCCAGGATGTACAGGGCCGGCAGCGTGAATATCGCGCCTGCCACGACCACGCCCGATGCGGATCCGATGGACTGAATGATTACGTTTTCGAGTATGGTGCTCCTTCGGGTAAAGCGCGAGGCCAGTCCCACGGCCAGAATCGCAATGGGTATGGCCGCCTCGAACACCTGTCCGGCCACGAGCCCCAGGTAACAGGCCGCGAATGAGAACACGATGGCCATGACAACGCCGATAATCACGGACCGGGCCGTGATTTCATGCATGGATTTGTCCGCCGGCACGTAGGGAACGTAGGTCTCCCCCTTTTTCAGCGGCGTATACGCGTTGGAAGGAAGCCCTTTGATTTCCTGGCTCTGATGTGAGGACATGGGGAACTCCTTTATTGAAAGTCTTCGGGTGTTGATGGGGTTTCGTATTTATTGCGTCGTTGAGCTCTGCCGCGAAACGGAGCATCGGAGAGATTGAGAAACGGAGGATAATGCAATTGCATTCCTTTATCTCCGTTTCACCGCGTCTCCGTATCACTCTCACTGTTTAAGGCGTACAGTCAAAACTCGCGGTCTGCAGTCTGCTTATCAGGAATATTCCTCGTCTACCACCCAATAAAAAAGGCCCCCGTGTACCCTACAACGGACGCCTTTAAAATATAATTCCGGTTGAGAAATGCCTGACATGCCTCGACATCCCGACGCTCCCTCTAAAAACAATGTGGATGCAACATACAAAATTTTCCATTTTTTGTCAAGCCGGGATTGCGGTTTTTTAAAATCCTTGCACCCTATTTTGAACATTACAGAACGCCCTGCCGGGCCGTTCATGACTCCTGAAACCCTGCTAAGGCCCCGGGATCTTCGCAAGGCGGATCTGAATAAATCACCGGAATTATTCACTTGATATTCGTATATTATATGAATACTGGAGTCCTCATGAATTGGTCTGCATGATTCAGGTCTATCGTCATATTATCTGCCGAACAATTTGGGTCCGCCTATGAAACAGGTTTTCATCTTTTTCATGTTCATCACACTTCAGGGCATCTGTCGGGAATGGACTGTTTTCGACCGGAACAACTCCCCTGTCTATGAAACAGGATTGCAATATCTGGCAGTTGATTCAGCCAATAGGGTCTGGGTGTATTCGACGGACGAGAAACGTCAAGCTCATATGATTCGGTACGACCATAAAAAATGGCAGATAGAGAACGATTTCCCGGACAGCATGCGGATGTACGACCTGTGCATCCGGGACACGGGTGAGCCCGTGGCTGTTCTCCAGAATCCGTCCGACAACCGGAACTATCTGGCAGTCTATTCCGGATCCTGGGAACTCATGTCCGCTTACAGTCCGCCGACCGCCGATCCGGTCAGAATAGCCTGCGTGCCCGGCGCCGTCTGGCTCCTGATGAATGAGTGGTGGCCGCATCAGATGGAAAGCGATTACATGGCATTATACACATTGGACGAATGGAAAATAATCAGGCCAGTACGGGATTACATGTATATGATTTTTTTGACTGATTTTTGCGCAGATGCAGATCACGTATATATTCTGGGATATGGAATAGATTACTCGAATGACGATTTCGAGAAATCCGGTTTTGCCCTGGGCATTCATGACAGCACGGATTTCAGGCTGGTATTTGCCCTGAGAGACACGCTGTCGTACTGGCCCTGGATATCCCAAGAGGATACATGGCAGCCCGAATTCGTTCGCTGCCGGAACGGGCAGGTATTCGCAGCCGGTGAAGCCGTGGCCCGCCTCGAGAACAATTCACTGGTGACGCTCCGAACTTGGACGGTTGTACTGAAAAATAACGGGAAATTGACGGCCTTTGAAATCGCTCCGGATGGAAAGCTCTGGGCGGGCACAGAAAACGGCAGCCTGATCAATGATGACGATGACAGCATTTATGTCCGGAATCTGTTTCCCGGTCAGGCAATCACGGCCGTCGATTTCGACCGGTGGGGCAATGTCTGGCTCCTGGTTCCCGGAACTGGTGTTGCGGTATACAATGACGGCCTGATCGTTTCCGCAGACCGGCAAAACGTCGGGCGGCTGCCCGTTCGTTTCAGTCTGCATGATCCGGCGCCCAATCCCTTCAATCCCTCCACCACCATCCGGTACGACCTGCCCGAATCTTCAGAGATCGACCTGACCGTGTATAACTGCCTCGGTCAAAAGGTAAAAACACTGATTTGCGGACGCCAGGATGCGGGATCGTATCAGGTTCAATGGCAGGGTAAGGATGACAGGGGCATGCCCGCAGGTTCGGGCATGTACATCTGCGTGATGCGGGCCGGAAGTTACAGGGAGCACCGGAAGCTGATTCTGTTACGTTGACAGACACCTCCGGGAGGTCTCAAGAGACCTCCCGGAGGTGTTCGATGAATCTATATTCTTTGATCCTAACTTGATCTGTATTCTTTGATCTTTGATCTTGTTTTGACCCAAAGACCCAAGGACTCAACGACCAGACAGACCCTCTTTATTCTTCGTTCTTTATTCTTTGTTCTTTAATCTTGCATTTCTGCCTGTACCCTCTCACCAGCTCCATGAATATCTCCAGGTCCGTATCCAGGTCGGCGGGCACGCCGTCGAAATAGAAAATGCGCGCCGGAAAGTCGTCATGATCCCGGCTGATGACCGGGTAAATCGCTTCGGTCACGATGCCGTTCATACAGGTGAAGGGGCTGATGTCGGCCACGCCGTCGCAACCGGCATGATAGTATGCGACGGTCTTGCCGGCGTTCAGGGTCATTTCACCCAGGGCCTTTTGCGCGGGCAGGTACGGTTCGCTGTATTTCAGAACCCGGTCGACCGGGCACTCCTGCCTGTCCCTGAACAGGTCCCGGAACGGTGCCAGGAGCGTTTTCTCATCCGCATGCTGCACCCGGCGCCTGTATTTCGCGGCCGCCATACCGGGGCTGAACCGTTTTCCGGACTCCCGGAGCTTCCGCTCCACCTCGTGCCGCGTATACCAGACCCATTCCGCGAAATCCGCAATCCACACTTCGCCACCGGCATTCTCGATGCGCCGGACAATCTGCTGATTGCTGTAACTGTTGAAACGTAGAAAAATTTCGCCCACCACGCCGATCAGCGGCCGGCTGCCCCGCGGTTCCCGGAGCGGGAGGTCCGCGATCCGGTCCCGGAACATCACCAGTTCCTGAACCAGTCCGATCAGTTGTTCCTTTAAAGGCTGCGATCCGTCGGACAAAATCCCGCATATCCTGTCCAGACCCTCGTCATGAATTCTGTCCGCGGAACCCGGGATTTTTTCATACGGTCTGAACATGTAAAGGCATTTGCGCAGAATATCGGAGGCCACGATCGCCCGGAACCCGGTGCGCATGAGCCGGCCCACATGTTCGGCCATGCCACCGTACTGGTCGCTGCTCGTGGGGGAGAACACCACAACCTCTTCCAATCCCCGGTCGCGGAGATATTTTCTCAAAAAGGGCGCGTACTGGCCGAACCGGCACGGACCAGCTGAGGTTGGCAGAAAGAACGCCGTTTTCGACGGATCGAAATCCGGGGCCTGCATCACCTTCATGAAATTGCCGAGCACCACGCGCTGGGGCAGGCATTCCTCGCCGGTCGTAACCCCGGCGGCCAGGGCCAGGGTTTCCGCATCCGACTCCGGAGACACCTGCGCATCCACGCCCAGCGCCTGAAACGCCGCGGCCATGGCCCGCGCCGCACCCGTGCTCATACGCGGGATATAGAGTTTTCTTCCCTCGAGGGGATGATTGTTCTGCTTTTTCATTGAATCCTTATATATTGCATTCACAGATTCATACTTGTTCTTGAACTGAAAACCGAGGGCTGGCCGTAATCTGAGACGGAGAGGGGAGAACCGGAGAAACGGAGCAAAAAGGAGTGTTCGTTTTTAATCTCCGTTTCTCCGATTCACCACTTCTCCGCTTCACTTTCGCCATTATTCTTTGGTCTTTGTTCTTTGATCTTTATTCTTGCTTTAAATCATCCCCCTGCTCTCCAGAAAAGCCTCCACCCGGGTCATCACGCCTGCATCGTTGGAGTGGCTGTCGAGCTGCAGGAACAGGAACGGACGGCCCAGGGCATCTTCCACGTAATGGCGGATGTACGAATCCGGTCCGCACTTGAAATTGCTCAGGTAGATCACCTGCAGGTTCGGAAACTCCCGTGTCCACCGCACGGCCTGCAGAATGCGCCTGCCGTAATTCCAGAACATGTGGTCGTGAATGTCCGCGATATTCACGTCTTCCGCCGGCAGAAAATCCATGGGTATGACGTTGATACCGTACATGCTGCGGAGTTTGCCGGGCAGATTCAGATTCAGACCCGCATCGTACAGATTGTACGGCCGGCCAACCAGAACGATACCGGGCAGGGAAGTGCCCTGCATGTGTTCAAGAATAACGAGTCCCTTTTGCCGGATTGTCCGCCTGAATGCTTCATACGCCCCCCCGGCCCTTTGATAAGCGCTTCTGTGTGCGGAGCGCCGGACCTGGAAACGTTTTCCTATCTGCTCAAAAAGGGATTTTTCCACAAGGGCCGGATCCATGCGAAACTGCACATTGGGGAATAACAGCCTCTCCTTCATCGACTCCAGAACCGGACTGTGCGCGGCCATCAGGCCCGCGGTCTGCGCCCAGGGGCAGTAAAAGGAAGCCGGCGTATCCGGAGGTGCGGATTCATTCACCATATTGGGCAGAAAAATAAAATCCGCGGGGGATTCCAGAAGCCGCGCGATATGCCCGTGCGTCACCTGAACCGGGAAACAGGGCTCGGCCACCGTGGCCTCGAGCCCCCGGTTCACCGTATCCTGATGCGTGGATTCCGACAGCGTCACATGAAAGCCCAGGGCCTCGAAATAGGTGCGCCAGAAGGGGAACCGGTCGAAAAGATACAGCACCCGCGGCATGGCGACCATACCCGAACCGGATTTTACGGCATTGGATTCCGCTGAAAACGTCAGCTTATCCCTCCAGGCGAACAGATCGGGAATCACGGCCGTATGTCTGGATTTAGACCGTTTACGGTACCGGTCCGAACATTTGTCGCCCCAATAGCTCTTTTCTCCCTCGATGCTGAATTCCTGAATCGTGCATTGATTGGTGCAGGCTCTGCAGGTGAACTCCCGGAGATCCCAGTGCACCTTCGACAGGTCCCATCCCCTGAACCGGGACGGACCGTCCGCGGCGTTCCGTGCGAGCAGCGCCGCCCCGATGGCGCCCATGATGCCGTTGTGCGGCGGCACCACGATTTCCCGGCCGAGCACCGTGCTGAAGGCCGCAGCCACGGCATCGTTGTAGGCCGTGCCGCCCTGAAAGAAAACGAGGTCGCCCACGGGCCGCTTTTTCACCACACGGTTCAGGTAATTCTGCACCACGGACAGGGCCAGACCCGCCACGATGTCTTTCTTGGGCACGTTCCGGCGAAGCCAGGGAATCAATTCTTTTTCCATGAACACTGTGCACCGCTCGCCCAGTTGAAGGGGCGTCTGCGATTCAAGCGCAAGCCTGGCGAATTCTTCTTTAATCTGAATGCCGATCTGGCTGGCCTGTTCCTCCAGGAACGAGCCGGTTCCCGCAGCGCAGGCCTCATTTAACGCAAAATCGACGACGATGCCGTCATTCAGCGAGATAAATTTACTGTCCTGCCCCCCGATTTCGAATATGGTATCCACGGTCCGGCCCAGGTACCTCCGGCTCACATGAATGGCTCCGGTTTTATGAGCCGTGATTTCATCCTTGATCACATCCGCGCCTGTCAGGAGCCCGATCAGCTCACGGCCCGATCCGGTGGTTCCCGCACCCAGGATGCGGATACGGTCACCGGCCTTTTCATGCATTTCTTCGAGAGCCGCCCTCACCACCTCGATGGGCCTGCCTTCGGTCATCCGGTAAATACCGTGGATCAGATCACCGTCCGGAGTTATGAGTGCGAGATTGGTGCTTACGGATCCGATATCGATGCCCAGATACGCATCCACGATCCCGGTTTCGGGCATGCGGAATGCATCCGTTTCATTTCTTAAAAGAATCACATTGTCCATACTAAGGGGTGCGGTGGTGGGATAGGAAATTTCCCGAATGCCGGACCGTTGAAAATCCGGCACTGCGATGGACGCGCTGCCTGAACCGATTCCTGCCAGCGCGGCTCCCATGGCCGCGACCCAGGCCGGATATTCGGGTACCACCAGCTCGCCGTCCGTGAATCCGAATACGGGCCGTACCGCATTCACCACGCCCGCATTGGCGGCCATGCCTCCGATAAAGGCCGCTTTCTCCCGGATGCGTTTTCCCTTGGTCACACTGCCCCTGAAGTTCCGGATCACGGCATCACACAACCCTTTCAGAATTTCCTCGGGCTTGTATCCCCGCTGCTGCGCATGAATCATGTCGCTCTTGGCGAACACGGAGCATCGCCCGGCAATACAGGCCGACCGGCATGCATCGCCCACCACATCACCCACTTTCTCCACCGGAAACTTGAGCCGCCCGGCCTGCTGGTCAAAAAACAGGCCCGTTCCGGCCGCACAGTCGCCGTTCATCTCATAATCCGTGATCTGCACCCGGCCGTTCCCGCGATGAATTTCCAGAAACTTGGCGGATTCTCCGCCCATCTCGAATATGGTGCCGACATCGGGAAAAAGCCGCGCCACCCCTTCTGCGGCGGCCTGGAATTCCTGGATATGGGGTATGTTCAGCTGCCCGGACAGCACTTTCCCGGTTCTGCCCGTGGTCCACAGTGAAAGGTTCAGGCGGTCCGGCAGGGCCCGGCGCACATTTTCATAGAGTTCCTGAAAATGCTGAAATGCGGAGCCCTGATGCCGGATATAGGGCGACAGCCAGAACTTTCCGGCAGGCGATTCGAAATGCACAAATCCAAGCGCGGACAGTTCGGTCCCCTCATGGTTCAGCACGGCCATCTTGATGCTGACCGAACCCAGGTCCACACCGATATGCAGGGTTGAATTTTTCATCGGAACTGTAATTTACAAGATTTGAAATAAGAATCAAGGTGAAAAATGAAAGAACCGGGTCTGTTGGGTCTATTGGGTCATTGGGTCCGTAGAGTCGTCGGATCGATAATTGCATGCATGAGACGGGGCTGCGGTGAGCAAGAGAGACGAAGAGAAACGCAATGCTGAATTTTGAATGTTGCATGTTGAATGAAAATATCATCGATACGTTGTGCCGGATCGTGAAACGATGAACCGGAGATAATGAGAAACGGAGCAAAGCATGGTGCTGTTGTTAAAATCTCCGTTTCACCGCGTCTCCGTTTCTCCGGTTCACTGTCTTTTGCGGTCCGCGGTCCTGATGTCAGTGGTCCGCGGTCTGTTTTTAACATCTCCGCGGCTCCGTATCCCCGACGCATTGACGGTCAGCGGTCCGCCGTCCGGGGTCACTTACAGGGGCCGGGCGGCAGGGCCCCATATACACATATACTCATCCACCCATCCACCCATATACCCTTTAAAATCCCTGCCGCAGCATTCCCTCCCACTCCGAATTGTACACTTCGCCCCGCTTGGTCGAATGAATCAGCTGATATTCCTTGTATCCGCTGAGATCCGCGAATATGAACTGCACGCCGCCTTCGATCTGATCGTACAGCCAGATCTCGTACGGCACCCTGCCGGAGGAACTGGGATACTGGTCCACATCTGTCGGAGGACCATACGCGATGTACACGCGTCCCCGGTCCGTTTTCCATCCTTCCCTTCGCATGGTTGAAAAACGGTCATCCGCCTCCTGAATGCGTTTTTTCGTGGATTCATAGGCCTCGTTGACCACGGTTTTCGGATTGGGATCCCGTTTGAGCCAGAAATCGAACAGGAACTGGCGCCTGCCGTCCAGCTTCTTGATCTTTTTGAGCAGTTTTTTGTCGGATCCTGTCATGAAGTACCCGGCGTACTTGAGCTCCATATCCACTTCTGCGGATTCCATTTCCACGAACGGGCTCAGCCTGTACAACGCATCCTTGTCGACCATCACCTCTTCGGGTTCGGACGCAGGGTTGAACATGTAAAACGGTTTTGCCTGTTCCGCGAGACTGTTCCCGGCCGCATCCTGAATCCGGACATGAAGACTGTATTCCCCGGAGGCGAGTTTGAAAAGTCCGATTTGTCCCATTTCCACAACCGCCGAATTTTCGATGGTTCTTGACTTTTGAACCGGGGCGATCCCGGATACCGTCTCCTTTTCTTTATCGGCAATCGACATCCGGATATCGACAGGCTGTTCGAATGTGCTCCCGGAAGCCGTATAAATTTCGAAGTAATAGTAAAGAATGGGATTCGTCACATCAAAGACACGGGGTGCATTCGGCTTCACCAGAAGCGAATTTTTATAAAACGGATTTTCCTTGTCCTTTTCCGTGGCATACGTGATCTCCGTAGCCAGCTCGATATCACTGATGCACAGCGGATCCGGCAAAAAGGGCTTGATGGACCGTTCCATCCTCAGATCATCGGAATGTGCCGCATCGTTGATGTTCAGGGCCGTGAGCTGAATATGGTAATCGCCTTCCACGGCCAGAAAATAAACCCGCCCGTCCAGGGCAATATCCGGACGCGCACCGGGCTGCGCCTTTTCGTTCCAGGTGGTTTCATTGTACAGCGAATCATTCCGCAGAATACGGAGATTCATACGGACCTCCCAGGGACCGGCAGGCGCCTTGTTTTCCCATTTCTGCTGAATCTGATAATAAATTTCCGTATACGCAGCACGGCCGTCATAATAAAAAGCGGCCAGATCCGCAACAAGGGACAGGTCCGAAGCAAAACCCAGTCCCGAAAATATCATCCAAACAGCAAGCCATCGTTTGATCATGGTCTTCCCCTAAAAAAAATGGGGGGATGGCTGAATAAACCACCCCCCCCTGTCGTTCCAAAAAACCGGTTTAGAATCCGAGCATGAACGTCAGCCACTGATTGCTGCTGAACCGTTCGGTCATCTGATAGGCATAGTCCACATTCAAATGCAGGTTCTCTGCAAGTTTGAAATACAGACCGCCACCCATGCTGGGACCGAAAATGGCGTCGTCGTCCATAAAACGGAACGTTTCTTCTTCCACATCATTGGAAATGGACGCGGCACCGCGTACGGATACCTTGAATCCTTCCATGATGAAATTGTACTCCAGGCCGGCACCGTATCCGTCCATGCCGAAATGGTTGTTTCTGAAATTGCCCATGGCCACGATTTCATGACCCTCGACCGGTTCATAGGCATAGGCGAGGCCGATATCCATGGTTGTGGGCAGCTCGAACGAAGCGGCCGTGATGCGCAGATCTTCCGCTCGGCCTACAGGCTGGCTGACATAACCCGGGAAATACACGCGCCTTTCCAGATCGGATCCGTTGAACGTCATGCTGGTTCCCAGATTTCTCAGGGCCACACCCAGGCGCAGACCGATATCGGATTTGTACTGCACACCGAAATCGAAAGCCACGCCCGTGGCCGACGTGTTGATGATGCTTTCGGAAACCAGCTTGCCCGTAATACCGAAATAGATCCGGTCCGTCATGGCCCGGCTGTAGCTCAGGCCCACGGTCACGAACGAGGGAGAGAAAATCTCACCGGTTCCGTCCGGAGCTTCTTCGGTTGTAACGGGAATATCGCCGAAATCCATGCTTTTCAGGCTCAGTCCGAATACGCCGATGCCGGCGAACTTGCCCTGAACAGCCGCATAGTTGATATTGATGTCCGCGATATACTGCAGACGGCTGGCAACCACTTCGGCCGTCCTGTCGGTCTCCGCCATACCGGCCGGGTTCCAGTACATGGCCTCGATGCCGGTGATGCCCGCAGTATAATTACCACCCAGTGCCGTCCCTTGGGATCCCACCGGGATCAGGAGCTCCATGGCACCCGCGGTTCCCCGTCGCTTGCTCGTTCCGGCGAAGAGCGCCAGTGCCGAGAAGAGGACGAGAACGGACACCACGATAATGAGGAGCTTGCATGATTTATATCTCATCTTGATTCTCCTTATTCACTTATCTGTGTCTGTTTGACTACCCATTTCTTGACTCAGATGATTAGAACTGACGCAGACGCTCTTCAGCCATGACAAGCGCCAGCTTGAGTATTTTTTCACCCAGGTCGCCGCAGTCCACATGCACGATGTACATGCCGCTGGCAACCGGAATATCGTATTCGTTCAACAGGTTCCATTCTTCAAACTGGGTGCCGTTGTCATGCTCCATCGTACGGACCAGCTCACCGGCCAGGTTGTAAATACGAATGGTGGCCCCTTCATCCGGAAGATGCGTGAAGCGGACGAAATGTTCCAGCGGTTCCACTTCTTCGACATTCGCGCCGAAGTACGGGTTCGGGAACACGTTGATTTTCTTCACATCGTCTTTCTGGAATCCGTTATTGGCCTGTACACCCAGACCCGCGGTCGAGTAACTGAACACATCGGCCGGGCTGTTGATCTTGGAGGCATAAATATACATATTGAAATCGCCTGCTCCATAGGGTTGCGTACCCCTTGGGACGGGCCAGATCGCGTACATCAGACCCACTGTGCTGCCGTCATACCAGTCAGCAGCGAGCAGGTCCGGATTGGCGGCCTCGTCGTACGGGCTGTCCAGCATCCAGATATATTCCCGGTTGCCGCCCGCGCCGTCGTTCGCGTATTTCAGTGAATCGGCCATCCATCCCATGTCCCAGAGATTATTGGCCGGAGCCAGACGGTCGTCTTCGACAATGGCCAGGTTCAGCTGTTCCGGGGGATCCACGTCCACGTTCCAGCATTTGCCCGGGAACCAGCCTTCGCCCACGCATTCATAGCCCAGATCCCTGCGGCATACGTAGACTTTCTGCCAGTTTTCATTGTTCGGACCCGGATCCGTAATGAATTCGAGTTTCACGGAAACGTAACGGCTGGCGCCGACGCCCCAGAAATCCGTACCCATCAGAAGACCGCCGAACAGGCCGGTATGCTCATAGTAAGCACTCAGATCGTTGCCCGAAATCCAGCGGGTACCGTCGAATCCCCAGCCCAGACAGTAGGGCTCGTACCCTTCCGGACACACGCCCTGGTATCCCCAGTCGATGCCGGCTTCGGCGCCCTTCACCTGAACCACGACGCCGTCGACCACATCGTAGCCGCCGTCGTCGGTCTGATTGCTTTCATCGGCCAGTACGACATGACCCGTTGTCGCATCGATGATGTCCCAGAAAGTGACACCGCCGTCGACCTTGAATTTCACCTGATAATCATGACCCGTCACAGCACCCGGATCCACGACAATGGCCCGGACCTCGCCCTTGCTGTCGCCCAGATGGGTGACTTCGAGGGTGTCGCCGTCCACGGCCTGAACGCGCTTGCCGAACGGCTGCTGCGGGTATACCGTGATCACGCTTTTCGGGCTTTCCAGTGCCTTCGGAACACCCATGGGATTGTAGCCATAGGCTGTGACGGCAAAATAATACGGCCGGTTGTTGATGAGCGGCTGATTGGCGCGCATCACATCCTTGTCGACCACGATGTAACGCTGAATCTTGCTGTCCGAACCGTACTGAACGGTCCGTTCCACAATTTCACCCAGCGAACTGACGAATTCCCAGTCCTTGATGCCCTGGACCAGATCGTCGATGTCGTAGGTGCCGATCAGTGTCTCGACCCCGGACCCGAAATCGGTTTCCAGCTGATACACGTTGTATCCCTGGAACTCATAGTAGGTGGGATCGCCGTATTCGTCGATATCGACCACATCTACTGCAAAATAACTTTCAGCACTTCTGTCCCAGGTCAGCACGATCTTGCCGTCCAGACCCCGGGCCTCGACATTGGGAACGGGCGGAGCCGGTGGTAAGGCAAAATCGATGTCATACGCGATCTGGGCCTTGAGATCGGCCAGTTTCAGACGCGTAATACTGGTCAGATGGTCCGTTCCCTGCGCGATGATACAGGCGGTCACGATTTCCTGTGAATCGCCGGGAGCCAGGGTGAACGGTCCGCAGGACTGCAGCTGGCGGCGGTCACTGGCCGGGTGATCCAGCGCATCCAGCCAGCCCGTGCCTGCTACAGGATCGTCTGGTGCGTACAGCACCGGAACCATGGGTTCGCCGGTAATGGGATGAATGAACGCTGATCCGTCGTAACGCAGACCGGCCATGTAGTTCCAGCATTCCAGCGCGGTTTCCGGATCCGGATAATCATCATCGCCATTGATGTATTTGGCGAACGTATTCATGCCCAGATTTTTGGCATCCGGGAAATACGTGCCCCAGCCCTTGGCCGTGTCGCCGGGCGAAGCGACGATGGCGCCCTGGAAAAAGTCGTACCCGATGGCCGGTGCGGCATCGCCGTACATGGCATCCGCACCGTCGTTGTACGAGAATCCCAGGCTCAGGGTGGTGTCGCAGCCGACAAAGTCATCGCCTGCATCGCCCAGATCGATATCGGCCCAGATTCCCAGGTAGCAGGAATCCACGGTCGTGCTCTTTTTGTTGAACAGCTGGAATTTCGCGAACATCATGTCGCCGAATTCATCGGGACGGTTGTAGCCCCAGATCGTGACCCGGCATTCGAGTCCGATGGGCTGCGAGCTGAACACGTTGTCATGTTTGGCCACATCCAGATCGTTCATCACGTACCAGATCATCTGGTCGCCGCCCAGCAGGTCGGGCATATCGCCCGAGAGCGGTTCGTACGCGCCATTGCCGTCCACATCGACCCACGGGGCACCGTCTTCAACCGGCCAGTTCATCCAGTCCGGATTGCCCTGGGGATCCAGCATGTCCGATTTGTTGACTTTGTACAGTTTGTAATGGGGATCGTACATGTCGGCTGGTTCGCCGTTGCCCAGCACCTTGCCGGCCGCCCATTCGCTTTCGTATTCGGCAGCGGCCGTCACAGCCACGCCGTTCACCTTGCCGGCCACCCACATGCCGGATGCATAGTTGATGGTTTTCAGACTGGCACGGCCCGGCCAATACATGCCCGAGTCGCCGCCCTTGGCGAAAACGAGCTGACCGTTGTTTTTCAGATTCGAAAAAATTCGATTGCCGTCAAACACACCTTCATTGTTATCGGTTGCAACCTTAGCCAGCTTTCGCGGTCCGGGCTTGTTTGCGGCGAGCGCCGACATACTGACACCCAGAATAAACACCAGCGCGAGCAGCATGACCACAGCTGACGTCCATTTATGTTTCATTACTGTTCCTCCTAAATCATAGAGTGTTCGGGTCTGTACCACTTATCGGTAATCAATCCGCAATCCGACCCGAATCTGCCGCGGTTCTCCCCAGTTTTCAGGATCGGCCACACGCGCTTTGTACCAGGCGACCGCATCGGGATTGGCCTGGGCCCAGACTTTGCCTTCCTGAATGGAGAAGTAACCGTCGTCTCCGGGCAAACCTGTGGAGTTGTATATCGCTTCCACATTTTCAGTATTAAATACATTGATGACCCAGACATAGGGTGTCAGAGCCACGGGGCCGACATCGATCTTCTTGTCGATCTTGAAATTGAAAGAAGAGCTCGGGGCCCAGTGCGCGGAATTCACTGCAGCGACCGGATAATGAGAACCGGCCGTCGAGAATATCGAGCTGAGCACGCGTTCCGGTGTATAGGCGAAACCGCTGCCGTATGTATACCAGATATTCAGGCCCAGATCGCCGATCGGATGTCCGCCGAGAAGTTCGGGACCGTCGTCGGGCAGGGTCCGGAAGTCCACATTCAGCGTGGCCGTATGCCGCTGATCGTAATCCAGCGGAGCCACGTAGGTCGGACGCTCGGACGGATTCTGCCAGGCGATATTGTACTGCGTATCCGGATCGGATCCGGTGCCGTTGGCCCACTGCAGCGTATAAATCATGTTGGCCATGACGCGATGCGTCCGGCGCAGCTGAAAATCAAAGGAAAAGCCCTTGACGTTTCCGAAATCGCCGTTGATATAGGAAGCATAGGCCGTCGGCTGCGCTTCTGTCAGCGTTTTCAGATACACTTCATCGCGGATCTCTTTATAGAATGCGGTGATGTCCAGAGAGGCATTTTCACCGATCTGCTGTTCGAATCCCACTTCATACGAGGTGGTTTTCTTGGGCTTCAGGTTGGGATTGGCCGAGGTGGTGTAATTGCCCTGGCTCAGGTCCGCAGCCAGACGGTGCCACGTGATATACGTGTTGTCGAAATTGGCCGCCTGCGTGAATTTGCCGTATTCCAGATGGAAAACCGTCCGGTCGGTCACGGGAAACGCGAAACCGAGACGCGGATTGATTTCCAGGTAGGTGGCGGATTCGCCGTAATTCGAAGGATCGATCAGACCGCTGGTAATGGTCACGTTTTCGGGATCCTTGAGTGTCTTCGATGCAATATCGATATAATCGAGACGCAGGCCCAGGTTCACGACCATGTCCTTGAACTCCATCTTGTCGTTCACGTAGAAGGAGTAGATTTTCGGTTTTCTCGGTGCGCTTTCGCCGCTGTTCTCCAACTCCGTGCCCGTAATATTATAACCGGCGTTGTTGGCATAACCGGTACGGTAGGCCAGTGCGATTTCATCGGCATTCAGCGGACGTCCGAGTTCCACTTCTTTCTGGTGCAGGGCATTGGCCACACGCGAACCCACATCGTAGAAACGCACGGTGTAGAGCTGGGCCTCGAAACCGCCCTTGAGTTCATGGATTTTGTTGAACTGCCAGGTTCCGTCGCCCTTCAGGGTCATACGGGTGTTGTTCTCCCGCCAGAACCATGTCTGCGGCGTACCGTAGGTCATAAACTGGGCAAACTGTGCCTTCGAAGGTGGCGTTGTGCCCCATTGTGTGATATTCGGAATCACGGCGGGATTGGTCCAGTTCTTGAAATCGTCCCAGATCTTGACATCGCCGTATTCCCAGAACGTATGATACAGGTTGGCATTGAGTTCGACAAATGCCGTGGGACTGATCACGTACGTGGTTTTCAGGTAACCGGTATACGTGGTTTCCTCGCCCTTGGGCATATAATCGGTATTGAATGCGGCCCTGCTGTGTATATAGTTGCGGTACACATTGCTGTAATACAGACCGCCGGCCTTGATCTTGAAATTCTTGAGCTGATAATAAATATTGCCCACGCCGTTCCACTGAATGTCGAAATTGCCGGGTTTTGCTCCGGGCAGCTCGACGGGTTCCGGACTCAGCGCAATCAGTTTGTCCAGATCCTTGTTAAACACGGAGGGCTGCACGCTGGGTGCCCATGTCGGGCTTCTGTCTTTCCTGAAACGGTATTCAACGTTGCCGTAAAAGCGCAGTTTGCTGTCCGTGAACGGAATGGGACCGCTGGCGGACAGGTTGTACAGGTTGTATCCGTAGCTGTAGGTTCCCAGACCGAATTTTTCTTCGTTGTATCCGAGGAACTGATCGCTGATCACTTCAGCGGACACGGCCAGATCGGATCCGCCCGTGCGTGTTGTGGTGGATACGACACCGGCATTGTAACCGCCGAATTCGGAGGTCATGCCGCCGGGCTGATACGAGATTTCCTCGAGCGCATTGTCGCTGACGGAGCCGGTCATGCGGTTGTCGTACGGGCTGTTCATCAGAACGCCGTCCACATAAAAACCGACTTCTTCCTCGCGGCCGCCGCGGACGTGGATATTATTCCCCGACTGCACGGCACCCGCCTGTGCGGCTACGATATTCGCGTATCCGCGAATCGGCAGGTTCTCGATATTTTCCGTTCGGATGATTTTGATATCGTTGGTTGCATTCTTGTCAACCAGGGGGCGTTCCGCCACGATGACGACTTCCTGGCCTTCAAGAACGACTTTGGGCATTTCTACATCGCGGTAGGTCGTAAGACCGTTGGTGACGATTACATCTTCGACGGTGACTTTCTGATACCCCATAAAGGTCGCAACAACATTGAATTTGCCGACCGGTACGTTCAGAATCAGATATTCACCGTTTTCATCCGTTGCCGTTCCGAGCAGGGTGCCTTCGACCATCACGTTGGCACCGGCCAAAAGCTGGCCCCCTTCGGCATCGGTGATGATCCCCCTGATCTTGCCTGCCTGACCCAGCACCAGTGCGGGAACCAGCAGTGAAACCGCCACAAGAATCACAAGGGACGTTAACCATCTTGATCGATCCATAAAGATGCCTCCTTCATTTAAATAAATCGTTACCTCTGTCAGAAAAACTGACAGTCAATTCCCCGCCCCTCCTCATCCGCCGCCCCGTTGCCTCTAAAAATTCACCTCCTTCCTATCGATGATTTAATACGGTTATATATTCAATTTGCCTCAATTTGAATATGGATTTCATCCTTTAAACGCAAAAACCACCAACAGTCCGCCGGCCTCAACGGCGCCTATTGATGGTTTATACCCTTGCCCTCCCTCTACTCTCTCTCAGAAATTGCATGCCCCCGAGCCTCCTCGAAGCTTCAGATGATATAACCGGAATCCACAGTGAGAGTCTGCCCCATTAAAGGAGCCAAAGGATTTAACTGCAACAAAATGGCTGCCCAAATGATCAACAATTGAAATGATAAACATTTTGGAGCAATTTGTCAAGTGCTTTTTGAGGTGAAAACAGGGGGATGGATCGCACCATGAAAAAGATTAGTTTTTCAAGATTTAGTGGTTTTTCAAAATATTAAAAATTTAAAGAAAAACGGATACCTGATATATTCAAATAGCTGCATTTTATTCCAAAATATTCCATTGCCCGGTCATCTGATTGAGAGGCACCGAAAAAGTGGCCGGCAGCACACCGGAACGGTGCCGGCACGAATTCGTGCATTTTTCCAGATTCAGGCCCGGCTGGCCTGGGCCTTCTTTTTATTCGAAAATTTGGGTTCCGCGCCTTTTGTAATCACCGATTCCGTGATATAACAGGCCTTCACGTTCTCCATGGACGGCAGTTTGTACATGATGTCCAGCATGGCCGATTCCATAATCGAACGCAGGGCCCGGGCGCCCGTTTTCTTTTTCTGGGCCTCCCTGACCACGGCACGCAGGGATTTCGGATCGAATTCCAGTTCCACATCATCCAGACCGAACAGATGCTGATACTGCTTGATCAATGCATTCTTGGGTTCGACCAGGATGCGCATCAGGGTTTCCTCGTCCAGTTCATCGAGTGATGAAATGATCGGAAGCCGTCCGATCAGTTCGGGTATGAGCCCGAACTGAAGCAGGTCATCGGGTTCGACGAGCCGGAGAAGCTGAGCCAGGCTGAAATTCCGGTTTTCATTCACCTTCGCGCCGAAACCCATCACTTTTTTACCGATTCTGCGTGCGATGATTTTTTCAAGACCCTCGAACGAACCGCCGCAGACAAACAGAATATCCCTGGTATTGACGTTGATCAGACTCTGTTCAGGGTGCTTCCGGCCCCCTTTCGGAGGTACGGAGACGACCGATCCTTCCAGCAGTTTGAGCAGCCCCTGCTGAACGCCTTCGCCCGATACATCGCGCGTGATACTGCTGCTTTCCTGCTTACGCGCGATTTTATCGATTTCGTCCACGTATACAATTCCTTTTTCAGCACGCTCCAGGCGGTAATCGGATGCCTGCAGGAGCCGGACAAGCACGTTTTCGACGTCCTCGCCAACATATCCCGCTTCGGTCAGGGTTGTGGCATCGGCGATCGCAAAAGGAACCTGCAGAAAACGCGCGAGAGACTGGGCCAGAAGGGTTTTGCCCGTGCCTGTAGGGCCGATGAGCAGAATGTTGCTTTTTGAAAGCTCCACACCCTCTGAGAGGTCCTGTCCGACACGCTTGTAATGATTGTAGACAGCGACGGAAATGGTTTTTTTGGCCATTTCCTGACCGATCACATACTTGTCCAGTTCGTTTTTGATGTCAATCGGCGTGGGAACGGGCTGGGCCAGTTTCAGGGACCGGCGCGACATATCGGAACGAATGATTTCCTCTGCATATTTGACACATTCATTGCAGATATTCACGCCGGGACCGGTGACGATGGCTTCCACTTCCTCCGAGGAACGACCGCAGAAAGAACAGATGTACTGACGATCCAAGCTAAGCCCCTTTCTTGTCCTTTGGCTTGTCCTTCCGTACCAGAATCTCATCGATGATGCCGTATTTTTTGGCATCTTCCGCGGACATGTAGAAATTACGGTCCGAATCTTCTGCGATTTTTGCCAGAGGCTGACCCGTATGATTGGATAAAATCTCATTGAGCCGTTCGCGGAGAGTCAGTATTTCCCGGGTCTGTATTTCAATATCCGTGGCCTGCCCCTGTGCTCCGCCAAGCGGCTGATGAATCATGATCCGTGCATGCGGCAATGCGGTTCTTTTCCCGTGTGCCCCGGCTGCCAGGAGCAGCGCTCCCATGCTCGATGCCTGGCCCATACAGATTGTGGCCACATCGGGCCGGACATACTGCATCGTATCGTAAATGGCCAGCCCCGAGGAAACATATCCGCCGGGCGTATTGAGATACAGAAAAATATCCTTTTCAGGATCTTCGGCTTCAAGAAAAAGCAGCTGTGCAATCACGAGACTGGCTACGGAATCCTCGATCGCCGATCCGATGAAGATGATCCTTTCCTTTAAAAGACGTGAGAAAATGTCATAGGCCCTTTCTCCCCGGCCTGTCTGCTCGACCACGATAGGTACGAGACTCATGGTCACTCCCTTCTTATAACTAGGTGATAATCGAAGATTTTTTCTTTTTATCCGGTTTTACGGTCACTTCCTTGATTTTGGCATTCGATTTCAAGTAATCGAACAGTTTTTCCTCCAGTAAATTCTCACGGATACGGTTTCTTGCATGCTCGCTCTTGAACTGTGCACGTATCCGCTTCTCCTGTTCCGGATTGGCCTCTGCTATACGCTCGATGTCCGCATCCACCTCTTCATCCGTGATTGTGATGGATTCGTTCTCCGTGATTTTATGCCAGATTCTGTCCCATTTGATGCCCCATATCACCAATGGACGTTGCTGCTGCAAAAATTGATCCTTGTTGAGAGGCGTTTTGGCCCTTTTCTGTTCATCCTCGAACAGGTTTTCGAGCGTATGCTCGACCTGGGCGGGCGGCAGTGTATAATCGTTCCTTTTCACGATTTCCTGGGACAGCTTGTGCCGAACGGCCTTTTCCGCATCCTGCTCCCTCTGGGCTTTCAGATTTTCGGATAGCTGCTGTTTCAGCTGTTCCAGGGTTTCAAACTCCCCCACGGTTTTGGCAAATGCATCGTCCAGTCCCGGAATGATTTTCTCGTAGACCTGATGAACATGTATGGAATAGCCCTGCTCCGCCGGCTGATTTTCCCGTTGCTCCGAGGGCGGTACAGGCATGCGTATGCGTCGTTCCTCACCCGGTTTCACTCCCATCAGCTGATCCTCGACACCGGCATCAAACGGGGGATGTCCCAATTCGATAATCCGTTTTTCCCATTTCTGTCCGATGATCGGAAAACCGGTCGCATCCAGAGCCTGTATATCCCCTTCGATCAGAGAGCCCTTAACCGCTCCGCCTTCAACCACTTCCTTTTTTGCATGCTGTTCCTGCAGATAATTCAGCATGACGCCCACGTCTTCATCCGTAACCGGGACGGTTTCCTTTTCCACCTTGATGCCCGTATAATCCTTCACCGTGATCTCGGGCTCCACTTCAACCTCCGCCGTAAATGCCAGCGGCTGTCCTTCTTCAAACTGCACATCGAGTATGCGGCCCGGTGCCACCGGAGATATGGCCTCCTGATTCAATGCCTGTGCATAAAATTCCTGGACCAGATCATCGGCCGCATCCGCCTCGATCGCCTTGCCGAACCGTTTTCTGATCAGGGACATCGGCGCCTTGCCTTTGCGAAAACCGTCAATCCGGATCTTCCCCTGCGCTTTGATATAGGCTTTCTCAAGATACGGCTGCACTTCTGCAGCAGGCACTTCGACTGTCAGTTTCTTCTTATAGGCTTCCACATTTTTTACTTCGATTTTCAAGCAACCACTCCTTATTTGATTTTCCGGCCCCCGGGACCGTTTGTATAATGAAAAGCTTCATCACCGGCAGCAGGCGGCCTCTCTGCCTTCTGCCAATTCTGAAGCCCGGGATAAGTGCGAGAGAAGGGACTTGAACCCCCACGTCCTGAGGACACTAGATCCTAAGTCTAGCGCGTCTGCCAATTTCGCCACTCTCGCAGGAACGCGTAAAGATACGATAAATTCATAAATAATCAAAGTTTTTTTCTCGTGCATATCGCAGATTCTGTTGGACCTTACGATGCCTCCATCACGGATTCCACATTGTCCCTGCTCTTCTCTTTCACAATACGCACGCTTTTGATCCTTCTCCCCACTACTTTTTCCACGACGAACCGGTACTGTTCGAACTCAAGCGATTCCTTTTCAGCCGGAATTGCACCGAGCTGGCTGAGTATGAAACCGCCCAGGCTCTCGAAATCCTCTTCGGAGGGAATATTCAGTCCGAGCTCGTCATTCAGCTCTTCGATGTTGATTTTGCCGTCGACGAGCCATTCATCCGCCTTGACCTGTCGGATCAGGGGTTTTTCACGGTCATATTCATCCCGTATCTCACCCACAATTTCCTCGATGACATCCTCCATGGTCACCAGGCCCGCTGTCCCGCCGTATTCATCCACGACGACGGCCATATGAATCCGTTCCTTCTGAAATTCCCGAAGCAGCTCATCGATCAGCTTGCTTTCCGGCACGAAATAGGGCACATGGAGGAGTGAAGCCAGCTGAACATCCGTTTTTCTGCCGCTTGCATAGGACAGGAGATCCTTGACATACAGTATGCCGATAATATTGTCGATTTTCTCCTGATACACCGGAATCCGCGAATGCCCCTGCTTCTGAACCAGGTTCAGCACATCTCCCAGCGGTGTATTCCTTTCCACGGCCACCATATCCATGCGGGGCACCATCACCTCTTTGGTCATGGTTTCCCGGAACTCGAAAATGCTGTGTATCATTTCGCGTTCCGTCTTGTCCAGTGTCCCTTTTTCCTCACCGATCTGAATAAGCGTTTTCAGCTCTTCTTCATTCACGAAAGGGACTTCCTTCTGAATCTTCAGCATCCCGGTCATAAAATGCGTCAGCCGTTCGAACAGCAGTGAAACGGGCCGCAGCGGAAAAATCAGCACCATCAGCGGCAGGGAAATCCGCCGGGCGAATATCAGCGGTTTTTTCACGGCCATCACTTTGGGAAGGATTTCACTGAACAGAAGCAGCGCCAGCGTGACGGCGATCACTTCGATGACGTAGGCCCATCCGCCGAGCGCTGTCTGACCGAAAACCCTGTGCGTGAAGAGAGCGGCCACGGTTGCCGCGGCCACATTGACGATGGTGTTCCCGATGAGAATGGAGACAAGAAGCCTGCGCGGCTCCTTCAGCAGCGCCAGCACGCGCTGTGAGGACCGGGCCGACCGCAGTGTCTCCTTCAGTTTGCGCCGGTCTGCAGCCTTCAGAGAGAACAGCGCCGTCTCAGAGCCTGAAAACAGGGCTGAAAAAATCAAGAGCAGAATAAAAAGAACGATCGATAACCAGGATTCGGATTCCAAAACCTGCAGGTCCTCCTATGTTAATTTGACATCCAATAATGTGATACAAAAATCAAGCCAATTCCTCGAGATACCGGTCTTCCATTTCGGTCATCCGCCGCTTTCCCTCAGCGGTTGTATCCGTAAATCCAAGCAGATGAAGCATTCCATGAATGATCAGACGCGCGGCCTCCTCCTCGAAAGCGACCCCGTACTCCAGAGCCTGATCTCTTGCACGGTCCAGACCGATAAAAACTTCTCCCCAGGGCGATTCATCCTCAGTCGGAAGTCCATTGTCAAAAACAAAAGAGATCACATCCGTGGGACCGCTGATATTCAAAAATTTTCCGTTGATTTCCGAAATATCCGCATCATGCATCAGCACAATTGAAACGGATCCGGTCCGGTCGCAGCCCTCGTTTTCGAGCACCATGGCCGCTATTTTTTGGATCCATGGCTCATCGAGTCCGGTTTCTGTCTGATTCGTGATCTCAATCTTCATCTTTCGGGGCGTCTTCCGTGCCATTCTCTTCTTTGCTGTCCTCACGGTCAGGATATTCGATTCGTGTATGGAAAATACCGGCCAGTATATTCAAAAAGGCTTCTTTGATCCGTTCAAGATCCCTCAGTGTCAGCGGGGATTCATCCAGCTCCCCTTCCTTGAAGCGTTCATCCACGATATCCTCGACAACGCCTTTCAGACGGCTGTGCGTCGGATTTTTCAGCGCACGCGTGGCCGCTTCGATGGAATCCGCCAGCATAACGATGGCAGCCTCTTTGCTCTGCGGTTTCGGTCCCGGATATTTGTAATCATTTTCATTCACATCGTCGGTATTGTTTTTGGCCATGGCTTTCCGGTAAAAATAGGCCATCACCGTGGTGCCGTGATGCTGAACCATGATATCCTTGATGGTCGAGGGCAACCCGTATTGATCGGCCAGCTCCAGACTTTTTTTCACATGATTGGCCAGAATCAGGGCACTCATGCGCGGCGTCAGTTTGAGATGGGGGTTCTCGCCCACGCGCTGGTTTTCGACAAAGTATTCGGCTTTTTCCAGCTTGCCGATATCGTGATAGTAGGATCCCACCCTGGCAAGCAGGGAATTGGCACGTACGGCCTGGGCCGCGGCTTCGGCCAGGTTTCCCACCTGTATGGAGTGATGATAGGTGCCCGTGGCTTCCACCGAGAGCCGCTTCATCAGCTCATGACTCAGATTCGAGAGCTCGAGCAGCCGGTAATCTGTCGTTATATCGAACAGCCGCTCAAGCATGGACAGCACCACATAGGCCAGAAACGGCGTGGCGATACCGGTCATGACCGCTACCTGGATCTGATACCGCAGCTCTTCCGCGGACACAAAACGCATGAGTCCGGTGGCGGAAAAAATAAAAATATAGGCCGCGATCATGGCCAGCGTGGCCTGGAGAAGCTGGCTGCGGTTTCTCAACCGTTTGATAACCACAATACCGATGATGCCGGTAAAAAAGGAAACCACCATGGCATTGAAATCATTGCCCAGAATGCCGCCGACAAAAACACTCATGACGGCCACACCGACATATCCGATCTTCTCGTCAAAGATCATGGCCAGAAGCATGGCGCCGATGGCCGTTGTGATGAAGGGGACCGACCGGTCCTCCTGCTGTATCACATTCGAGATCAGATAGGTGCTGAAGCACACCAGGATCAGGATGAGGGCCATCATAAAAATCGATTTCGTATCGGTGAGAATCGACGGGGATTTGAAATGGATATAAATGCCCAGCAGGATTAAAAAGGCGAGAACGAAGCAACCCTTGCCGAAATAGGGAAGCACCATCCCGAATCCGCCCTGCTGCATGCCCATTTCAGCCATCTTTGTGGAAAGGGAAACCAGTTTCTTCCGGATTTCCGGTGTGATACGTTCGTTTTTATCGACAATTTTTTCCTCTTCAATCACAAAACCCTGACTCAGGGGTACCCGTGCGAGTGCATCCTCGACCCGTTGATGATAAATTTCCTCGTCAAGAATAACATTCGGCCGTATAAAAAATGTGGCCAGCTGATATCCTGTCTGGGCGAGCACGGCATTCCTGGGAAAATTTCTGTTCATCCTTTCCATGGCCTGACTGCGCGTTTCGGACATGTCGAGGAAATCATCTACCAGGGCCATGACCTCGTTGTTTTTTTCATTGATGATAATGTGCCGGTCCGGAACCATGATCCTGTTTTTTTCCTGATTCAATATACCGACGGACATCAGATCCCGGATCAGCCGTTCCACATTCTGTGAAAGGATATTCAGGTCCTGGTTCGAGATGCGCTTCTGGGGATGGATCAGCAAATCCCAGGTCTGTGTTTCAAGACCCGTTAAATTATGTTCCTTCCGGATGGAATCCTGAAGAACCGGCAGCAGCCGGCCGTCTCTTTCCGTCCGGTGCCGGGCATCCCTTATCTGTTCAAAAAACCTTGCCAGCTGCCGGATCTGGGTATTCGCGGCAGCCTCGTTCCGGTTAAATACCGGTTTGACCTCTTTTCTTGCCCGTTCACGGTCAAGCTGATACTCTTCCTGCGTTTTCAGAATTTCAAAACTGAACGGTGCGATGATCCGTCTCGGGCTGATGCTCCCCTCTTTGAAATCCGCGAATTGCATGGCCCTCTGGGAAGGAAACATGGAAACGAGCGAAACCGTGAGCAGGGCAAGGATCAGGATTCTGATCCATAGACGATCCATCGGATGCCGCTTGACCAGTGCAAACTGGAGTTTGTCATTCTTGCGTGCAATGGATATAAGCCGGAACAGACGTCTGAGTTGATTCATGATTTATTCCTCTTCCGCTGAATCGCCGAAATTTTCATAAGCCTGAATGATTTCCTTGACCAGGCGGTGCCGGACCACATCCTGTTTTTCAAAATACACGAATGCGATTCCCTCGATATTTTTCAGAATATTCTGAATCTGAACCAGTCCGGATTGAACACGGTCCGGCAGGTCGATCTGCGTGATATCACCGGTTACGATCGCTTTCGACCGGTTGCCGAGACGCGTGAGAAACATTTTCATCTGCAGGGCCGATGCATTCTGGGCCTCATCGAGAATGACAAACGCATCGTTCAGCGTCCGCCCCCGCATATAACCCAGAGGAACGATTTCGATGATTTTTCTGTCCACGTATTTCTGCAGCTGCTCGGCGGACAGCATGTCGAACAGCGCGTCCGTCAGCGGTCGCAGGTAGGGATCGACTTTTTCCATCAGATCACCGGGAAGAAATCCCAGACTTTCCCCTGCTTCGATCGCGGGACGGGTCAGAATGATCCGGCTGACCGCTTTTTCCCGAAGCCTGGCCAGGGCAAAGGCCACGGCAAGATAGGTTTTCCCGGTTCCGGCCGGTCCGATGGCAAACACGATATCGTTTTTTGTCACGGCGGCCACATATTTTTCCTGCCCCCTGGTTTTGGGCCGTATCAGTCCGGTTTTGGTGTAAAGCACGATCGGCGGCTGGCTTTCCATCTCCTTGGAAATCGCAGGTTCGCCCGACTTGACCATATCCACGACCGTTTCAACGTCTTTCTGTTCAAGCTTGCCGTTCCGGTTGAGCAGGAAAAGCAATTCGGTAACTGCATGCTTCAATGCATCCACATCAGCCTGCTCGCCGGTCAGATGAATGGCATCATCACGGATGACAATACGGGCGGGGAAGTGCTTTTCGAGATATCGAAGATGGCTGTCGTGCCAGCCCAGCAATTGAAGCTGATCGACACCTTTGACAGAAATATGCTGTTCTTCCATATGAATTCAGAAAAAAAACTCCCGGTACAGCAAAGATGTCCGTACCGAGAGTTTTTAAAATTTCAATCAATTGTCATGGTAACGATGTTCGCAATACTGCGAACCAATCACCCGCAACGGCTTATTGCGGAATTACCAGAACCTGATGCGGAAAAATCAGATTGGCTTCTGAAAAAACGCCGTCCTTGTTGGCCTCGTAGATCTTGGTCCACTTGGCAGGATCATTCAGCACGGTTTCCGCGATTTTGGACAACCAGTCGCCTTTGACCACCAGATACTCGTTTTCGCCTACGCCGCGTGCGATATTCAGTACCTGCTCAGGTTTAATGACATCAGGATTCTTGATCTGGTCTTTGTTGGAGCAGTAAATCCGGATCCACTGATAGGGATCGCCGTAAATATCTTCCATCTTGGAAATTTTCCACAGATAATCGCCTTTGACCACGGTGTACTGGTCAAACATATTCTTGGGCATTTTATCCCGGAGAGCGGCGATTTTCGCTTCGAGTTCAGCGAATTTGTTCTGCATCTCGGTCAGCATGGCAATGTTGCTTTCTTTCATTTCAGCAATCTTTGCCTCGATTTCCTTGATTTCGTCTTTTCTCTGGAAAATCTCTTCAGGAGACAGGGCTGCAAGACCGTCCAGCTGTTCCTCCATACCGGCAAGTTCAGCACGATATGCCTCGACACTGGCTTTGTCGGTGCCGAGAAGTGCGTAAACCTCTTCCCATTCCGCATCAATCTGTCCCTGAACTTCTGCGATCTGATTTTCCAGGTCGGTATTTTCCGCTTTCAACTGTGCAGCTTTCTCACTGGCGGCAGCTTCTCTGGCTTGTGTCTCAGCCAACTGGGCCTTATACTCGTCCATTTTGATTTTGCGTTCGTCCTGAGCATAAAGTCCTGTTGCAGCGAGAAGCAGAGCGGCCACCAAAGAGAGTGTCAGAATCTCTTTCACCTTCATCCTAATCTCCTCCTTAACATTGTCAAAAATCTTTGGTTGGGCGCAGGTCTATTCGGCCTCTTCTTCGGGCTCGGCCACTGCAGCCTGAATTCTTTCCTTCTCAGCCTGAACCTGTTTCAGTTCTTCCTGCTTCTCGGCCAGCTTGGCCTTCAGTTCGGCATTCTCCTGTTCCAGTTTGCTTACGTCCTCTTCGGCGGCCACTGCGGCAGCTTCGCTTTCATCCAGAGACTGTAGTTGATCCTCATTGGCATAACGCGAGCAACCCGACAGCAAAAGAGAAAAAACCACGATCACAGAGAATAGCCCAATCGATATGAGTCTTGCTCCTCTTGCCATTCCCTACACCTCCTTTTGCTTGAATTGACGAATTTTTACGCTTATAGAAAAGTATAACAAATATTTAGCTGATTGTCAAGAAGAAAAATGGCAGTATCAAAATACGAATCGTTATACTAAACAAGTTTTCAGAATCCGGACCGTTTATCCGCCGTTCATGCAGCACACATATCCTACAACCGGATATTCAATACGGCGCCGATCACGGATTTGATTTTATCGAACGAGAACGGTTTGTACAAAATGTCGTTGAAATCGGTATTTTCAGACGCGGTCAGATGCCTGTACACCTCTCCCGCCCCCAGACCCGTGATAATCAGAATTTTCTGTTCCGGCTTCTTTTGACGCATCTCCTGGGCAAGCTGGAAACCATCCCTGCCGGGCATATGAATGTCGAGTATGGCCAGTTCATAGGATTCCCGGTAGAAGCACTCCATCCCGCTTTCCCATGTGTTGCAGCAGTCCACGCTGAAACCGATCTTTTCAAGCATGCGGTGCATCAGTCTCAGTATGCAGTCATCATCATCGATCACAAGACATGTCAGGGTTTCTGCCATGATGGTTCACCCGTCATTGTTTTACGATCCGGGGCAGGTTGTTCCTGGACCAGTTTCGTGCAGGTCCGTTCGCCGTCACCCGATGAGTTTCAGACCAAGGTCCCTGAGCTGACCGGCATCCACTTCGGACGGGCACCCATCCATCAGGGAAAGCGCACTGGTCGTTTTCGGGAATGCGATCACCTCGCGTATGGAACTTTCCCCGGCAAGCATCATCACAAGCCGGTCAAAACCGAAGGCGATACCGCCGTGCGGCGGGGCACCGTAATCCAGGGCCTCGATTAAAAATCCGAATTTACGGGCAGCCGTTTCCTCATCGATACCGAGCAGCCGGAACATCTTGGACTGCATGTCGCTCCGGTGAATACGGATGCTTCCTCCGGCGATTTCCGAGCCGTTAAGCACAAGATCATACGCCCGGGCCCGTACATTTGCCGGGTCCTGATCCATCAGGGATACGTCTTCGGGTTTGGGCGAGGTGAACGGATGATGCATCGCCACGAAGCGTTTCTCTTCGGGATCGAATTCGAGCAGCGGAAAATCCAGCACCCACAACGGGGCAAACGGCACATTGTCCGTCATACCGAACATCCTGGCCAGATAATTGCGCAGGTTACCAAGCGCCTCGCAGCACACGGATTCAGAATCGGCGACGAGGAATACGATATCATTGACCTGCGCATCGAATGGCTTCAGAATCCGCTGCATTTCTTCATCTGAAATGAATTTCGACACGGGGGACTGAATGCCCTCATCCGTTACCTGGATTACTACAAGCCCTTTTGCGCCGAAGGATTTTGCATAATCCGTCAGTTCATCCACCTGTTTTCTCGACATCCGGCCCCGTTTTTTCAGACAGAGCCCGCGCACCCTGCCCTGTGATAAAACAGTATCCTGAAAAACACGGAATCCCGTGGTCCCGGCCAGTTCGGTGATATCGGAAATCGGCATATCGAATCGCAGGTCAGGCCGGTCATTGCCGTACCTGGCCAGGGCTTCGGCGTAGTTCAGGCGCGGAAAAGGAATCTTTAATTCAATGTTCAGAATATCTTTGAAAATGCGCACCATCAGCTTTTCCATGACGCCGATCACATCATCTTCGTCCACAAAGGACATCTCCACATCGATCTGCGTGAATTCCGGCTGCCGGTCCGCCCTGAGATCCTCGTCGCGAAAGCATTTGACAATCTGGAAATACCGGTCGTATCCGGATACCATGAGCAGCTGTTTATACTGCTGCGGGGACTGCGGCAGTGCGTAGAATTTGCCTTTGTGTATCCGGCTGGGCACGAGATAATCCCGCGCACCTTCGGGCGTGCTTTTCATCAGAAACGGGGTTTCCACCTCGATAAAACCGGCATTGTCAAAGTAACTCCGTACACACTGGGCCGTCCGGTGACGGAGTATCAGGTTATTCTGCATGGACGGCCGCCTGAGATCGAGATACCGGTACTTGAGGCGGGTCTCATCCATGGCTTCGCAGGGATCCTTGACAGCCAGCGGAACGGGTTTCGATTCGTTCAATACGTTCAATTCGGTGACGACGACCTCGATTTCACCCGTGGCCAGATCCTTGTTCACCATTTTTCCCGGACGGGCGACCACCTTCCCGCGTACGACGATCACGGTCTCCATGCGCAGCCGCTTCGCCGTTTCAATGACGGACTTTGAGATTTCCGGATCGAAGACAATCTGCGTGATCCCCCAGCGGTCCCTGAGATCGATGAAAATCAGCCCGCCGTGATCTCTCTGGCTGGACACCCAGCCCGTCAGTGTGACCTCCCGGTCCGCATCGGAGCGGCGGAGTTCACCGCAGACATGGGACCGTTTCATTTGTGTTGTACCCGCCATAATGACCCTTTATCAAATATTACTGTTCACGAATAATCCTGTAGAATAATTGTGTAATATACAATAACTTATCCTGTTTTTCAACCGATAATTGAATCTCCCCGCGGCAAGCCGCGTGGAATCTTCATCTGTAAAGTAAAAATAACGTATATTCGCGCGCATTCCCCGCTGTAAACAGCAGGGAATGCGTTCGCTGTTCAGATTCAAAATGAAATCTTTCTCCCAATATGAAACCGTTTGTCCGCCAGGAATGGCGGATCCTGAAACACGATAAATTTCACAAACTGTTGTTATCAATATGTATACATGCCTCTGTCCATAGTAACGCGGTTTTTTGGCACGATTATTTCATTGTCCCCGTTTTAGACAACAAACCGAGGGGGTTCATATGCACCTATAAAATAACCTTGAGACCGATTCTGTTCTCTTCGCGTTAGGGGTGAGCATTTATTTAGCTATACAACATGAAGAAAACGAAAGGTAAAAAATATGCGATCAAAACGTAATTTCCCGCTACAGAAACCTGCCATTTTGATTGTACTCATCTCTTTTCTTTACACTCCCATCAATGCCCAGTTCACGGAGGATCTCCTGTCCCTGAGCCTTGAAGAAATTCTCAACATGGAAATCACGACCGTGTCCAAATCGGCCGAAAAGCTGTCCGATGCGCCGGGCGTGGTTTCGGTGATCACAAAAGATGAACTGAGCCGTTTCGGTGGAACAACCCTGAAAGACATCCTGGAACGTGTCCCGAGCCTGATCGGATCCACAGTATATATGACGGATCGAAGCACCATCGCTGCCAGGGGGGATCAGGTTCTGGCTTCCTCGAGCCATGTGCTTCTCCTGATCAACGGCAGACCGGTCCGTGAATCCCTGGAAGGCGGTATAAAAAGTGAAATTTATGAATCCTTTCCGGTAAACATCATAGAAAAAATCGAGGTGATTCGCGGTCCCGGATCCGTACTATACGGTTCAAACGCCTTCTCCGCCGTCATCAACATCATCACGGAAACGGCGGACAAAAACGGGCTATCCGTCTCCGGTATCGCCGGCCAATCAGGCAGTCACGGTGCATTGGCAAAGGCCAAAACAAAACTGGGCGACCTGAACGTAATCGCAGCCGGCAGGCTCTTCAAAAAAGCCGAATGGGAAACGGACTGGCAGTACGCGGTTCCCGGTTCCGCATCGGGAGACACGACCGTGCAGATGCGCATCCCGAACGAAGGCCAGGGCGCATACCTCGAAATGAACTATAAAAATCTGCGTTTCATGTCCTCATACACCAAGTGGGAGAATGCCTATTTCATTGCGGACTATGCATTTATTTTCCCTTCCTGGGGCAGGGCCACCTGGGACAAAACGTTTGCGGACCTGGGCTATTCATTGACAGTCAGTAATTTCTGGAAAATGGACCTGAATACCACCTATACACGATCTACATTCAAGACCTCGTCCTGGCCCTCCTCGTCGAGGGATTCATATGAGACAGTGGTGGAATGGACAAATTTCCTGACACCTTCGGACAAAACCGGCATTATTTTCGGCGGACTGGTCAATTATTTTAAAGGCGATGAAACCACGCCGGGACCGGTCGTTGTTTCCGAGGGAAACAGGTCAAGTTTCGGAATTTATGCCCAGATGGATTATCATCTTCTCAAAAACATCAAGCTCATCGCCGGATTTCAGGCCAACAAGGTGGAAAATATCGATCTGGATATTGTCCCCAGGGGCGGCATGATCTGGCAGCCGACAGGGCGTCTGAATGTCAAAGCCCTGTACAGCCAGGCTTTCCGCGCCCCGAGCATCAATGAAATCGGACTGGACTTCCCGGAAATGAAGGGCAATCCCAATCTGGTTCCTGAAAAAGTCCACAGTTTCGATCTGGGGATGAACTATCAGGGAGAGCAGTATCAGCTCGGGATCAATTATTTCAACAGCAAGCAGACCGATATCGTGATTCAGAACCGGAGCGGCAAATTCCCGGTTCCGACCTACGACAACGGCAATGAAATCACATTCAGCGGCGTCGAATTCGAAGGCAAGTACTATATCAGCAGAAGCCTGTTCATCACCGGTTCACTCCTGTATCAGACCAATGAGGACATGAACGGAAGCGAAAATGTCACCCCCATCGCCAACCTAGGAGCCAAGAGCGGCATCAGCTATCGATCGGATAAGGGCGTCACTCTCAGCCTGTTCAACGTGTATCAGGGCGATCTGGACGAAAAATACGACACGCGGCTCAATCCGTCACCAAAGGCCTGCAATCTGATGAATCTGTACTGTAATTTCAACATAAACAAAATGCTGAACCTGAACCTGCCCCAGAACTACTCGGTATTCCTGCAGGCGGACAATATGCTTGATGAAACAATCTGGATGCCCGACTGGGGACTGGCACCAGGCAAGTCGATGCCCGTGAACCAGGGCAGGGCAGTATATATCGGTGTGAATGCGGAACTGTAGTTTTTCCATTATCCGTACCGCAGGCGCATGCCTGCCTGTGCAGACAATAAAAAAAACCGTCAATTTGATTGACGGTTTTTTTTATATACCGAATGTATATACCTGTCTGAACGTCACATCGCCCTCGCCGGGATCGATGGGTCTGAAATCCTTCCACAGCCGGATGCGTGCCAGGACACAGCGTTCCACGCGTTCGTTGTTCAGCGTAGACGTCAGGATTACGGCATCGGTCACATTGCCGTCTGCGCTCACCGTAATGCGTACCGAGATTTTACCCTTCAGCTCGGGATCCCGTTTCAGCTCGCGATCGTAGCAGTACCTGATCGCCGGCACATGGTTCAGGAGAACCTCCCGGATCGCGTCCGGGCTGCGGTAGGCGCTTTTGTTGCCCCGGCCCACAACGTCGGTGGGATTTTCCACATGCAGGTCACCCTGACGGGACATCGATGCGGTGGCCATATCCGAGCGTTCCGAGACAAGATCGTCGATGGAAGTACGCTGGCCTGAACGCGATCCCCTCACATCCCCGATTCCGCTTCCCGTTCCGCCCGGACCTCCGAGACCGGATTGTCCCTGTGTCTGCAGACCGTCCACCGAGGACAGTATCTGATCGAGATCTCCGCCGCCGCTTCCGTTCCCCGATCCTGAAAGAAAATTGTCCACCGCCTGGCCTTGCGCTGCATTTCCGGTTCCTGTCAGAAGACCGAGAAGCCCTTTGCTGCTTACGGACCGTGACATGGCCTCGCGGGACTGGCGGCGCGACTCTGCGGCTGCCTGCCTGTCCGGACGGCGCGGAGCCTCGCCCTGACCGCGCTGTCCCTCGGTTCCGCCCTGGGCCTGCGTTTCTCTTTCGGCACGTCCCTCTTCTCCCGTCCGGTCCGCTGTTCCGGGCCGCTCCTGCTCTGCTTCTTCTTCGGCGGACCGGCCTTCATCCGCAGCGGTCTGGGCACCCGTGCTGATCTGGGTGGTTACGGGAACCTGCTGCTCTTCCTGTGATATGATAAAATTCGCAAATCTTTCCTGAATCCGTTCTATCTCCGCCTGAGAATATTCCTCCACAGGCCGAAGCACCATCACGACAATTAAAACCGCTTCCAGAAACAGGGTCAGCAGCAGGGTCCGTACGAACTGCCTGTCCCAATCCTCCAGAAGAGAACGGCTGAATTCTCTCTTTATTTTTTCCTGTAAGGAATCGATTCGATGATGACTCACGCTGTGCATTATCCTTCTGTTTGATAGACCACGAGCCGCATGTTCGGGAAATTGGACTGTCCGCATGTAGCAAGGATCTTGATGAGCAGACGGTACGGCAGCTGCTTGTCGCCCTGAATGGTGACTTTACCGGAAAATTTTGTGCCGAACCTCTCCTCCAGCCTGCGGCCTTCCTCGGCATACTGCTGCAGAACGGATTGCAGATTGGGGATAATATATCCCCTCATTTCGTCCAGATTGGCGGTTTTTTCCACGGGCTTTCCGTTGACCAGGATCCATCCGATAACGGACCTGCCGTCCTCCAGAACCATATCGCTCGAGACCGTGATATCCAGACCCACTTCGGGCGGATTCTGCACGTTGGAGGAAGGCAGCGTCAGATCCTGGGACGGATTGATCAGCTGGCCGTGTGTGGAATAGGTTTTTAACAAAAATACGAGTAAAATCGTAAACATGTCCATCATTGAAGTCAGCTGAAGGCGCACTTCCCCGGATCCGGTTTGATGCCGTTTGCGTCTTGACGGGATAAATGCCATAATATCCTCTTTATGCTATTTAAAATACACCGGCACTGAGCGAAACATCCGGGAACAGGCCTACCCAGTGATTGTCGATTCTGATGGATCTCGACGCGTCCATGGTGCTGACCACGGTCTGATAGTCGACACCGGGTTCGGCCATCAGAATGATATGTTCGGCATCGGGGAACTGATTCTGGGCACGTTGTTTGATATCGTACAGCCTGGATGACAGGGACACAAAATCATACGTTCCGCTGCCTGTCAGGGGGATGGTGGGCTCGCCGTAAATCGAACCGCTCAGCACCGCCATGGAGCTCGAAATAAAAAATCCCCGGTCCGTGATCGTGATGGTCAGATCCAGCTTCTTCTGATTTTCAACCGGCATCTGATTGAACACCGTGCCGTCCGGTCCCATTGCGGCGGGGGGAAGATTCAGTTCGATCACGCCAAGGCGTACGAATTCGGCCGAACTCAGGAGCAACGGAATCAAAACGACCATCAGATTCATGACGGGCGTGATATTGGGCGGCGTTGTATCTAATGTCCGCCTCATCCGTTTTGAGGGTCGGTATGCCATGCCGGCTATTCCTCTTCCGTCATTAAATTGATCAGTTTCACCGTATGCTCATCGATTTCATCGATAAGCTGATTGGTTTTATTGTGCAGAATCGTATAAGAGAAAATCGAAAGAATGGCCACGGCCAGTCCGAAAAACGTGGTATTCATGGCCACGGCAATACCATGGGCGAGCATGCTGGATTTTTCGGCCGCATCGATACCCGTGCTCGAGACCGAGTTGAATGCATAAATGAGTCCCCAGATGGTTCCCATGAGCCCGATCAGGGTGGATACATTGGCGATCATATTCAAATATCCGGTCCGCGCCTGAAGCTTTGGAATCACCTCGAGCGTGCCTTCGTCCACGGCATTCTGAATCGCACGGAAAGTCGGCTTCTCCATCTTGCCGGCCCTGATCAAACCAAGCAGCACGATTTTGGGCAGCGCCTTGTCACGCAGCGTATGGCACAGGGAAACAGCCCGTTTCAGTTCCTTGCCCTGTATGTATTTCCGGATCAGTGCCATGAATTTACCGACATCCATGCTGGATTTGATAAAAACGTAAGAAAACCGGTCTATGGAAATCGCGATCATGACAGCAGCCAGAAAAGCGATGACCCACATAAAGAGAAAACTCCAGTCAGGCAAGTCCGGTATAAAACTGCGCCAGAATTGAGACATGACAGACATTGAAAACCTCCATCTATAGAATGAACCACCGGTTGAACCGTCCCAAGCGAATAAATCCGTATCAATGAAATATAGGATTAATTCCGCTTTCTTTCAACCGCTTTCTTAATACTTTTTACATCTTCCACCTGTCCCAATGCGTCTCCCGCCTGCGGTGCGACATCCACCCCTTTTTTCAATTCGTCGTCGAAGCTTCTTCCCAGCTCCACTTCTTCGATTTCCGGATTGACACGCTTGGGCAGCACGATGACCCCGGGTTTTTCGATCTGGCCCTGAATCTCGATATCATCCAGGATCAGTTCGCCGTCATCGCCGGGTGCTGTCACCGATGAATCTCCCGATGTCTGGACATCATGATTCTGACACCATCCGGTCGCCGGAAGCAGCAATAAAACAAAACACAGCAATACCCGTAACATATTTCCCCCTGTTACAATGATTTCGGTATATATCGTACGGTCAGCGCGCCGCGAACCGAGTAGACGGGCTGATCCACATACACGAATCCGATCTGATTGACACCGTTGCGCAAACGGGATGTCACATCATATTCTCCGTTCTGGGCCCTTTCCACCGCCACCTCGCCGTTGACATAGATCCGGCACGGTGACTGGGATTCGATACGAATTTCTCCGGATACCGGTGCGCCGGGAATCATCATTTCCTTGCGGAACGCCAGCATCGAGACCCTGCGCGGAGGTGCGACCCAGATTTGAAAAACCGGAACACGGCCCCAGTCGGACCCGGCGACCACCTGACCATGCGGTTTGACCGCAACGACATTTCCTTCGTCCTTCTTGAGCTCGGCACCTGCCGGCTGAAAAGAACAGGTCCACGATGTGTCTGTCGTCAGAACCTGAATGGCCAGCTGAATGCCCCATTTCTTGGAATACGTGTCCGGATCGATACGCAGCAGGGCTGCAGACAGGTTATTTCTCGTAGGCCGCTGATACTGAAAACCGGGCTCGACCTCGAATGCCGTCTCCAGAACCGCAATCCTTGCCTGATTCAGGAAATACTCATTGTCTTCGAAAATACTCAGCATATCTTCGTACATCAGTTCCTGGGTCGCCTCAAAAAATGCCGTCGCCCTTCTCTGATCGACCCTGGCCTTACCGATGCCGGCCGCTGCGCTGTCCGAATAACTCAGGGCGAAGTTATCCATGGCTTCTCTGTGAGCGGCTGCGGGCAGCATGTCCACGTTCATCCGTTCGGCCCGCTGCATACCCTGCTTCCGGAACTGCACGGCCGAAAGGCCGTATGTTTTGGAGAGTTCAAGAAAATTCACCATCTGATCGACAAATTCCTGGTCCATCCGCTGCTTTTTCTCAAGTGTCCGGTACCGGTATACGGCCGCCTGTTTGCTGAACGCGCGCAGTGCTTCGAATGCCAGCGGCTCGTATTTCTCGGCCACCAGGCTCAGGTGGATCAGTATCTGTTTCTGCGAGGCCTGTGTCCACGTATTGGTGATGAACAGGCTGTCCGCCACCTCGAGATTCCGTTTGTGGGCAGCGATGACCTGTTCGGTCAGGGGCAGAATGGCCTGAAGCAGCAGCTGGCTCTGATACTCGAGCCGCTCTAGCGCGCCCAGTTCGGCGGGAACCGGCACATCGAGCAGTTTCTGAATCGATTCCTGATGGATCTGCGCGATCCGGTAAAGCGTGGCGGATATCTTTGTCTCGCTTCTTTCCATCCATGTCTTGGTCAGTTCCGCGAGACTGTCCGTTTGCGCAACACCCTTCTCCGCCGTTTTCTTCTGATTTTTCACCTCATCCGTCAGATTTCGGAGGGCACTTGAAGCCAGGATATAGGCATTCTGGGCCTGCCCGAAAATTCGGGCGGCGCGTTCATTGATCTGCTTTTCTTTCAGCGCCCGGGCCGTGGGATCCCGTTCCGGAATGGACTGTTTCGCCCATGCCACCGCGTACTGATCGTACAGTTCTCCGATTCTGTACAGAGACTCCGGCAGCCGGATGGTTTTCATGGCAATGATCTGCGTGTACTGATTTTCAAGCGTTCTCAGATCGCTCTCTTTTTTGGCCACCTGAGCGGACATCGCAAATGGTGAGACATTGAACTGAATCCCTTCATAGCGGCGGTGCGCCATGCGGGTGGCATTGAAAAGACCCTCGGTCGCGAGAAACGCATAGGCCTCCTCGAGCGAGTCCGATTTCAGGGTCTGCCACAGCGTATATGTGTTGCGGTAGTATTTTTCGGCCAGCGCGATGGAATCTGTTTTCTGATAATACTGCGCCGCCTGATAGGAGGCATCGATGCAGAACACGGACGACGGAAAACGCCGCATAAAGGAGAGCAGATGCTGCGTGCGTTTATCCGGCTGCTGAAGCTGGCCATAGTGATCCGCCACCTGATAATAAATGGCCTCCGATTCCTGTGCTTTCGGAAACCGGTTCACGAACGTATTGGCTGTTTCGATGGCCTGTGTCCAGTGTCTCCCCTTGACATAGACGATATAGGCATTGTGCAGGGCGTCCTGGGCCTTTTGCGGATCGCCGGCCAGTCCGGACAGTTCACGGTAACGGTCTCCGGAAAGACGGTTTTTACCGACCTCACTGTAATCGAAAGCCAGATTGTTCAGTGCGTCGTTGAAATGAGGCGACGCGGTGTACGAGCTGCGTAAAATTTCATAGGCCCGGATCGCCGATTCATAATCGTGAACCTTCTCATATTCCTGGGCGGAATTGAACAGCGCGCGGTCGGCGAAAGCAACCTGCGGCACTTCAAGCGCGAGGCGGTAATATTCATCGGCGGCCCTGACCCCCTGGCCCTTGTCCGCCATGTTCTGGGCCCTGAGAAAAATGGCCTCTCCCAGCCGCTGTCTCGCCTTGAGCTTGATATCCGAAGAACTGCTGCCGCTCAGTATTTTTTTGGCCAGCGCTTCCGTACTTTCAAAATCGTTTTTCGCAAAGTAACTTTCAAGAATCGAGAGCTCGACCTGTTTTGCGGCTTCATGCTCCGGGAAATACCGCATCAGTGTCTTGAAATATTTAATGGCTTCATCGTACTGATTGTTGATGTAATACAGCGCACCGGCGCTGGACAGAATGGCCGGGGTCTTTTCATCGAACGGAAACAGTTTGATATAATTGTCATAGGCCATGGCCAGCCATTTCTGGGCCTCGGTCAGGGGGACCGGGGCCTTGGCTCCCGTTCCCTGGGATTCCGTCACCTGAGCCGGTCCGGGCTGATCCCTTTTTTCCCGCGCGATCAGCGTATCCGCGATGACAATGGCGTTCTGGGCCGCATCCCGGATGGATGCAAGGCCCTTTTCACGCGCAAACTCTTCATAGGTTTCCGTGCTGTACACCAGGCTGATGGTCAGGTATTCCTGAAGCGCCTCCTTGTACAAATGCAGTTTTGTATCTAGGATGATGGCCACATTCCAGCGGATCATGTACGCGTAACTGTCCTCCGGAAACAGGTCCAGGTATCGATATCCGAGGTCGATCACACTCAAATATCCGTCCGTGGACGGTTGTCCGGAAACACGCTGCAGCACTGTATTGAAATTGTTGCGCATGGCATTTTCAGCAATGCGGTAGGCATCGAGTTTGGTTTTTTCATCCTCGATGGAAAGCCACCATGAGGTTCTGGGATTGAACCGGTCGTAGATTTTCTGTCTTGCAATAAAAATCTGTTCCTTGTCATCCAGCGCCACATAACAATCGACAATAGCCTTCTGTATGAGGATCGCTTCCGGATCATTGCCCAGGCGCTGCATCAGGAAGTCGAAAGTACGGACGGCCTGAGCATAGTCCTCTTTCTGTTCCTTGTACACATGACCCATCCTGCGAAGCACGTTGATGCTCCATTCCGGCCATTTCAGCTGGCCGAGATACTGATTCGCCTTCTGAGGACCTCCGTAATCGATGAAGCTGATCGCGATATAGTCCATGGCCTCTTCCAGAAGGTCCGTCCGCATATCACGGGGCGCCTCATGCGTGTTCATGGCATACAGGTTTTCGACAAGCGTGGTAAAATAACTGATCGCTTCCGGGTACTGATTAAGGCGGTAATAGCTCCAGCCCAGCTTGTACAGCGCCTCGTCATAGCGGGCATGGTCCTGATGCTTCGTGACTTCCTTGTAGCAGAGAATGGCCCTGTTCAGCTGATTTTCCGGCGGATTGAAGTAGAATTCTCCCAGCCGCATATACGCATCCGGGATGAACTTGCTGTCCGGATATTTTTCGACAAAATACATGTAAACCCGGACTGCCTCCTGCTTCCGGCTCATTTCCTCCAGCAGGAATCCCTTGTTATAAACGGCATCGTCCACGAGTTCGCTTCTGGGAAACTCGTCGATGATACGCTGGTAAAGGCTGAGGGATTTTTTAAAATCGAGTTTCGGCTCCTCAGGCAGGTTTTGAAGCGTCCCCTCGTCATAGGCTTCGAGAAGCTGATCGTAATTGTCCATCCGGAGCAGGTATTCGTCTTTTTCGAAATAATAATAGAGATCGGCCAGCCGGATCAGAATCTGGTCCAGAATTTTGGGATCGGGATTGGACGCGAGCTGCAATTCACCGTCGCGGATGCCGCGCTGAATGAGCTCGGTTTTCTCCTGCAGCAGCCGGTCGAGCTCCTGCGAATAGTAATTACGGAAATTCTGAAGCTGAGGCAGGCTGTACGGCGTAAACGTGGAATCCAGTTGGGCGTCCCAGGCCTGAGCGGATAAACGGCCCTGAGGGCCGGGCACGAGCGCGGTCCAGAGCAGGATGCTCCACCCGCATGACAGAAGTGCTTTTCGATTGACTGGCGCCATTATTGAACGACCGGTTCCTTGACTTGTTTGTTGAAGTACTTGTTGTTGAAAAAGCTGTCACGTTCCTGCTCTTTCCTTCGTTTCGACTCGACCTGCATCTGGGCCTCGATACGGGCCACATCGCTTAAAAGTCCCTGAATTCTTCTTTCCAGCTTGATTCTTTTATCCTGAAACACACGGTCCAGACTGGCCATGATCCTTGAAATCTGCGCCGAGCGTTCGTCTATTTCCTGAATACGGGTAAAGTACAGATTGCTGATGCCGTAACTGCTGAAACTGGTCCACTGATCCACCTCGATGCGGAATTCCTGGGGCAGATTTTCCTTGAGCCAGACCTCATACTGATTCAGTTTGAGATAATAATCTTCCAGCTCCTCCCTGTTGATCTCCATCTGCAGGCTGATATTGTATCTGCCTTTGTCCCGGGCTTCGTTCATCAGCTGTTCTGCGGACGCGATATTGATGTGTATTTTGTCTTTTTGGCTGAGCGTTTCCAATAGGAGGGAGCGGAACAGGTACTTCAGGTATTCCGTCATACCCATCTGACGGATCAGCGGCGCGTCGTTCTGGCTGGTTTTGAAGCGTTTGTCATCGGTTCCGTGATCCTGAAGGGTTTCGATCACCTGTCCGCGCAACTGACGGATCTGCGAAAGAGATGTCGGATTTTCGTCGTCCATGGCCAGATTTTCGAGCTGATCCAGCGTAGCGATCTCTCCCTGCAGCTTTTCCTGGGTGCCCGCAAATTCCGACTGATCGGCCGCCTCAAGATGAACGGTCTCCAGGTCTCCCCGCAGAAACTGCTGGATTCGTTTGGCCTCCTGATACAATATCCGCTCCTGCTCGTTTCTCAAAGGGCGTTCCACATCCGCGGCCGATCCCCGTCTGCTTCCGGATCTGGCCTGCTTGCCCATCTCGGTGACCTGTTTGAGATCCCTCAGGGCCGCTTCCTTGTCTCCGAGCAGCTCCTTGGAACTGGCCGCAAGCACCTTGGCTTCGTACATATAATTCGAGATCAGATTGTCGTCGAGCAGGGTTTCCACGCTTTTCAGGGCTTCCGCAGGCCGGCCTTCACGATAAGCTGCCCACGCATCGCCGAGTACGGACAGATCGTAATTTTCGGATTCAACGGCAACCCGGTTGAAACAATCCCGCGCCAGCTGGGTTTGTCCCTTTTCATAGTAGATCAGGCCGAGCTTGAGCTGGGCATTGTTCTTGAGCTGCCCGAGCATGGGACTCGACTGAACGCCGATTCTTTCGATCAGCTGCTGATAAAGCTGAATGGCTCTGTCATTTTCGCCCAGATTGCTGTGGCAGGCGGCCGAAAGATAAAGGGACGGGAAATAATATACAGAGCCGGTACCGGTATTTCTGAGCGTCTCCAGCGCCTTGCGGAACTGGCCGCTTCTGAACTGGGAATATCCCACGAGATAGGTCGTCGTCCCCCAGGTCCCGGCACTGATCTGGCTCTTTCTGATGATAAGACGCTGGTACAAATCGACCTGTTTTTCCACATCGCCATAGATATAATGGATAAAAATCATCTTGACCATGGCTTTCGCGGCATATTCCGAATTGGGATAGGTAACCGTCAGCTTCTCATATCCGTCCAGCGCTTCGTCCAGGTAATTGAGCCCATAAGAGGATTCGCAGCGGTAATACATGACATCATCCAGAACATGACTGTCCAGATACTGATCCAGAACGTCCTGAAGCTGAAGGCGTGAAAGCTCGAAATCTGCCGAATTATACGTTTTCAGGGCCCGCTGCAGATCCCGCTGGAATATTCTCTGGGCCTGTACCGCATTGGCGTTCTTTCTCAGCTTCATGCGGTAGAACTGATACTTCGCAAGCTTGAGTTTATAATCGAGAATCCGGTTGTATTTCCACTGTTCAAACAGGTCCCCCGATCCGAGTCCGAATTCCGAAGTGGAATCGGCGCCGGGAACGGACATACTTCCCTCGAACGAGGATGCCCGCTTGCCCTGTGCATCGCTTTGAATTCTTGCAGCCTGTTTTTCGTGCTGCTCGTTGAGTTCCACGATTTCCCGGTTGAGGAACGTTTTCAGGCGCTCCTTCAGCTGTTCCAGCGATTTCAGCACATCCAGATCAACCCGGCGTTTGGCCTGCAGCTCCAGGCTTTCAATCTGTGAAATCAGCTCTTCCATGGCCCGGACCTCGGAATCATAATCGCTTTTCAGAACATCCTTGGGAGAGGTGGCTTCATCGATGCCCAGATCCTTGACGCTCTGCCCTTCGGCACGACGGGCTGCCAGCTCGTCACTGACATCTTTGACGAGCCCGAGAAGGAATTTTTCTTTGGGAATCATCATTTTCATGAAATCGTCTGTTCTCAGACGATTGTAATAATGGGAATCCGATTCCCTGGGATTGTCATAGGAGGCAAAAAGACCGGGGAAAACACCAAACAAAAGAAGGGCAGTCAATGCAGGCCGGAGCCGTACGCTGTTTTTCCCCGCCAAGGCGCTACGCATACGAAACACCCTCCAGAAATAAAAAAAATGCATCTTTATAAAGAGCTGTTTTTTAAAATGAAAACACCGGTGATTGCAAAGTTGTACATTTTCATCGGTTTAATGGCCTGAAAACAGTCATTTCAAGGCCCTCAGCCCGTAATTAGAGCATTATTGCAAATACAGTGCCGAAGCCTGGGGGCTCCGGCACTGCAAAACCGGCGAATCACCGATGACGTCATGCTGCCTTCGGCAGCGCCATCATCACAAAAACCATCACAAAAATGGCCACTGTCTCAATTATACCGATCACCATCAGATAATTGGTAAAGCCCTTGCCTGTCTCACCCAGCGCATCTGCCGCCTTGGCACCGGCTCTTCCCTGCATGATGGCTGAAATGGCAATGGCTGTTCCCGCGAGAGCACCGATTAAAAACTGAAGCTGATAAACATCGGACGGCATTTTAGCGTTCCTGATAAACAGCTGTACCAGAAACCCGTAAAATGTCTGGGACAGCGGAGCGCCCACAAATGCTACGAGCAAAAACGGCGCCGCTTTGTTTTGCATGAATGCTTTTTTCCAGGCACCGATTGCAGCCATTCCCGCTATTCCGGTTCCGAGAGAGGACCCGATCGCTGAAAGAACGAGAGAAATATTAAAATCGCCCAATCCTTCAATCATTTTTTTACCCTTTCACTTTAATCATTAATTTTGGATTATTCTCTAAAAGGCTGATATTCCCGTCCGGACCATTGCTGATTCAGGTGACTCGAAAATTCGAGCATATTCAGCCGGACGCCATGCACAAGAACGGCCATCAGGCCCAGGACGATATTGAGTGAATGCCCGAACAGAAGAACCAGCGCCGCTATCAATCCCTGAAGCACATTATGGACGCCGGATCCAACGGCAATGTCATTAAAACTGCTGGCGACCTGCACTGCGGCAAAACCCACTGCAAACAAACGGAGGTAGGACATGATATCCGAAAACGATCCAATGACGCTCAACGGAAGATCGAACAGCGTGGCCGCAATTCCCTTGAATATGTTTTTCTGATAATTGGAAAACACCAGTGCGAGCAGGATACCTCCTGCCAGAAGCGGCATCGCGATTCCGGGCAGCGGTTTTCCCACCACCAGGGTTCCTACCAGAAAAAATATTGCCCATAATATTCCGATCCATCCGATTTCCGCAACCGCCTTGGGTGTGTTCATCATATTGAAAAAATTGATCAGATGCGCAAGCGACAGATGGACGATCCCGATAATAAAGCAGATATACATCATGAAAGGCGTATTGTCTTCGGCAAAACTGTCGATTCGATCAATAACGGCCCATCTTAAAAACGGAAGATCGGCAATCCCTTCATATCCAAACCAGGTTCCTGTAACCACGCCCCAGATAACCGTCGCCGTACTCATTACATAGATTAACCTGAACGGTTCGGGCGGTGCGGATTTGCCTGCTTTTTTTTGTGCGAAGACTGTTAATCCCAGAAAAATGAGTCCGTATCCGGCATCACCGATCAGCAACGCGTAAAAAAGACTCAAAAACAGCAGAAACCATCCACTGATGTCCCTCTCATGATAACCCGGAAATGTGCCCATGAATTTGAACAGCGGGTCGATAATGCGGATCCATTTCGGATTCCTTAACAATGTCGGCGCATCCTGGTCTTCATCACCCGCATCCTGAATCATATATCCCCAGCCGCTTCCGTCTGCAGCTTTTTTCAGATCCTGAACGGCATCGACGGGACAGTAACCCTGTAAATAGACAAAACCTTCCTCAGCGCCCATCCCGTATAATACGCAGTCCGCTTCCATTTCTTTTTTCAACGTATCGAGATATTCCTGAAGCTGGCCGGAATATACGGCGAGTGCCGAAAGCTTTTCAGAGCAGGATTGGATAACCGCTTCGATCTCCCTGATTTCCCTGCGTAAAACACCGGGTTCATCTTCGGGCAGGTTTTCTTCTTTAAAATCCAGGACATCCTCCCGGCTGTCGGCAAAAAACACGAAATAGACGACAGGTCCGCTCTCCTTCACGATGCGGATGGCTTTATCATCCGGCAATTTTTTTATTCCGGCCTGATCTCCGGCATAAAAACGGAGAAAAACACCCCTTTCACGAAGTGCGCGCACGGATGACGGCGAAATGTCACCCCATAATTCAAACCACCTGAGAATGTCCGACTTTTCGGCGAGCAGTGACCGTTTCTCGGCAATCTGCTGCTGAAGCCCGAGTACTTCATCAACCAGTTTTTCTGAATCACGGCGCTTTGGCCCTTTGCCGGATACATCGCCTGCGCTTTGAAGCAGATATTTCGCCTGCCCGGTCCGATCTGTCTTTAATTTCAATGCATCGATCTCTTCACTTTCAGGCGCCTTGACATGCCGTACGTGGAGAACGCCCATTTTTCGCAGCGCCTTCAACGCTGCGGCCTTCGATCTTTCGGACATCAGCAGTGTCACTTTTTTCATGGGTACGATCATGCCGCAGCGCCCTCCATCATCTTTTTCTTCTGAATCTTGGCCTTGGCAATCTTGCCCCGGACCACTTCCGCGGTCTGCTGATCGCCCATGAAAATCTGAATGACCCGGATGTTCTCCCGGGCCTCCGGGATCTTCACTTCTTCGAACAGCTTGATGCGCTGAATGGTCGTACGCAGTTCGTCCTGAAGGATTTTCTCCTGCCGGTGTAAAACTTCCCGGGCCTTCTGCCGTTTGATCTGTTCGAAGGTCACGGCGAGGCCCGCGTCTATCCAGAGCGGCGACAGGAAATAATCGATATCCGGCTCCTCGAAAATCACATCCTCGAACGTCGGAATCTCGATTCCCGCGATATTGTCCTCACCGGTGCGAACCTCCGTGATCCGGATCATCGATTCGATATCCGCATCTTCGGCGAACACGTCCACCCACTGAGAAACCTCCCTTTCCACGCGCCGGCTCTCCTCCTCGAGCTTCTCCACTTCGATCTGAATACGCCGGATCTCAACCAGCAGCTGTTTTTTCTTCAGTTCCAGCGTGGGAAGGTAGCGGGTAAACCGTTTCAGATTGTCCTTCTGTTTTTTCAGCTCGTTTTTTGTCAGTCTGACCTTGGCCATGTGCTTCCTGTATTTTTCTTTAGACCGCCATGATTAAGCAGTGGGTTGATCTCCGTCCGGACTCTTATCTCTGCCCCCGATTCTTTTCTCGGGCCCGAATCTTCTCCCGGGCCGGATACCGGTTAATCCGCCTGCTGTTTTTCCGGCCAGAATTTCTTGATGAGCTCGGAGCGCAGCCCGGTTTCCTCCGGTTTGAAACACTGCGCCAGGATGGACCAGCCCCTGTCCAGCGCCTCTTCGAGAGGGATATTGACCGAGAGATCCATCATGCCGGACTCGAAAAGCCGGCCGTATCGCTGCAGTTTTTCATCCCAGGGACTCATGCGGAATCCCATGGACCGTTTTTCCTCGGTCTCCAGGTACTGTGCGTAAAGCTGAATCATACCGTCCATGATCGCGCGGTGATCGTCACGGCTGTCCTTGTTCACCTGTTGTTTCAGACGCGACAGGGATCCGAACGGTTCGATGCGCCCGTTGCGCAGATAAAACTGTCCCTCCGTGATATAGCCCGTATTATCCGGAACCGGATGCGTGACATCGTCTCCGGGCATGGTGGTTACGGCCAGAATGGTGATGGCGCCCGTGCCCTCAAAATCCACGGCTTTTTCGTATCTTGAGGCCAGCTGGCTGTAGAGATCCCCGGGGTATCCGCGGTTCGACGGCACCTGTTCCATCGTGATCGCGATTTCCTTGAGCGCGTCCGAGAAGTTCGTCATATCGGTCAGAAGCACCAGGACCTCCTTGCCCTGCAGCGCAAACTTCTCGGCGACCGCGAGGCAAAGGTCCGGCACCATCAGCCCCTCCACCACCGGATCCGAAGCCGTATGCATGAAGATAATGGACCGGTTCAGCGCACCCCCGGCCTCCAGCGTATTGCGGAATTTCATATATTCGTCGAATTTGAGCCCGATACCGCCCAGAATGATCATATCCACTTCGGCCTGCAGGGCGATTCGTGCGAGCAGCTCGTTGTAGGGTTCTCCGGATACGGAGAAAATGGGCAGCTTCTGAGAAGCGACCAGCGAGTTGAACACATCGATCATGGGAATATTGGTCCGGATCATGCGTTTCGGAATAATACGCTTGGCCGGATTCACGGACGGTCCCGCAATCTCGATCAGATTTTCAGCAATTTCGGGTCCGCCGTCACGCGGCACGCCGGAACCGTTGAATATCCGTCCCAGCATATTTTCAGAAAATGCAACCTGCATGGGATGCCCCAGGAAACGCACTTCGTCACTGGTGGATACACCGCGGCTGCCCGCGAACACCTGCAGGGAAACCGTATCCTCTTCGATTTTGATCACCTGGGCCAGGGATTTTCCCCTGCGTGTCGTAATTTCAGCAAGCTCTTCATATCCGACATCTGCAGCCTTGACCGTGATCACGTTGCCGGAAACACTGAGTACTTTATTATACACCTTACGCATCTTGGGTCTTTCCTTTGATCAGAGTTTGAATGGTTTTTTCCTGGGTTCTGAATTCATCCGACTGCCATTCCAGGTAGTTCCAGTCGATAAACTTCTGCCGCAGATCGTAGAAAAAGTTGCGGGCTTCTTCCTTGTCGGCAAACTGCAGCTCGGATTCCAGAACTGAGGCAATCTGCGTAATCACATGCGTCTGCCGGTCCGGATTCGTGGCCGCATCCACCGGATCGAACGCATTCTGCTGCAGGAACACGGCATCCAGAAATTCGGATTTGAGATAGGTCACGAAATCCTCCTGGGACGTGCCCTCCTCGCCTACGACCATCATCATCTGATGAACGTCGGCTCCTTTTTCAAGGAAATCACGGGAAATGCTCACATTATTCTCCGGAACGAAACTGTCGTATTTGGACCAGCTGTCGAGCGGATGGATGGCCGGGAAACGCCTGGCATTGGACCGTTCGCGCGAAAGTCCGTGGAAAGCGCCTACCACTTTCAGCGTGGCCTGGGTCACGGGCTCTTCGAAGTTCCCTCCGGCCGGTGATACCGTTCCGCCGATCGTGAGGCTTCCCTGTTCGCCGTTGAACAGTTCGACCAGTCCGGCGCGTTCATAAAACTCGGCGATTCTCGATTCCAGGTAGGCCGGAAAGGCCTCCTCGCCCGGAATTTCTTCGAGACGGCCGGAGAGCTCACGCATGGCCTGCGCCCAGCGGGAAGTGGAATCGGCCAGCAGCAGCACATCCAGACCCATCTGGCGGTAATATTCGCCCAGCGTGGTCGCCGTGTACACGGAAGCCTCGCGTGCGGCCACGGGCATGGAGCTGGTGTTGGCGATAATGATGGTCCTTTCCATCAGGGATTTTCCGGTCCGGGGATCGACCAGTTCCGGAAACTCGCGCATGGTCTCCACGATTTCACCCGCACGCTCGCCGCATGCGGCGATAATCACGATATCCACATCCGCGTATCGGCTGGTTATCTGCTGCAAAACGGTTTTCCCTGCACCGAACGGACCGGGTATACAGTAGGTACCGCCCTTGGCCACGGGGAAAAACGTATCGATAATGCGCGCCTTGGTCACCAGGGGCTGCGTGGGCAGTATTTTCTGCTTGTAGATATTCACCGGAAGTTTGACCGGCCATTCGAAAACCATGGTCAGACCGTGTTTCTGTCCCTTTTCGTCCCTGACCGTGACGATGGGCTGATCGATTGTATAATCACCCTCTTTTTCAACGGATTCCACGGTCAGGTCGCCGTCCATGTAAAAGGGCACCATGACATAATGTTTGAACTGCGTTTCAGGCACCCATCCCAGATAATGCCCCTTCCGTACGACGTCTCCAGCCTTGACGAGCGGCGTCAGGTGCCATTTGGCGTCCTTGCTGAGCGGATCCAGAATCACGCCCCGGGGCAGAAAAAAGCCGTGGGCTTCAGCAAGCTCGGGCAGCGGATTCTGAAGACCGTCGTAGATCTGGGTCAGGAGTCCCGGCCCGAGTTGCACGGAAAGCAGGTCGCCGGTAAATTCCACCCGATCGCCCACCTTCAATCCCTTGGTGCTTTCGAAAACCTGCATATAGGCTTTGTCGCCCTGTATGCGGATCACTTCGGATTTCAGCTTTTCATTGCCGCGTACAGCATACCCCACTTCATTCTGCGTAATCGTGCCCTCGAATGAAACGGTCAGCATATTCCCGCTGATACCGATAATTTTTCCAGTTTGTTTATTCATGCGCTTACCTTGCTAATTTGTTGAAAACGTTCCAGACCCTTTTCCCTGTTGAATATGGCCAGTTTTTCAAGTATCTGAAGTTTCAGGTAGTAAAGCATTAATAATGTCAAATCAAAATGATGATCCTGCTCGAACTGATCGATGAACCGCCATCGCAGCAGAAGCAGCTTTTTTTCGACTTCAAGCGGATTCCCCTCCCTGACCGCGGATAGGGGAAAAAGACCGGGTTTGTACTCGGCCCCCCGTTTCCTGGATTGCCGCCACTCTGCAAGGTCCTGTCTCAGATCCTCTTCAAACTGCTGGATCTCGCGGATTTCGCGCGGCAGACGGATATCCGGATCCAGTTTCAGCAGCTGCACGGCTTCCAGTTTTCTGAGATCCCTGTTCCCCATCCATTTGCCGGCTTCCTCAAGAAACGCAGAAACAGTCATAGCCGGCGCTTTGTCGAAGAACAGCGTGGGCAATTGCGCGATCAGATAAACATACTTATCCATGCTTTGCTTCCAGCAGTTCTTTGATTCTGGCATTGAGAGAACGCTTCAGAATTTCGGCAATGCTCTCGTCCGTGAAGTCATAGTACACATTTTCACCCTTGATCCCGATCCGGAATCCGTGCATTAGGTCCTTGCCGGCTTTCAGTGTGATTCCCTTCTTCAGTTCCTCTCTGACACCCTTGAAAAGAAGATCCTCCAGCATCTTCAGATCCGCCTTGCTCACTTCGACTTCTTTTTCGTTATTTTTTCCCCAGTTCTCCACCAGTTTCACGATCAGGGTCTTTAAAAATTCCGGGGTCATGGTTTCCGATACTTCCTGTTTGAAAACGGTTTCAAAGAGGGTTTCGACACGGCCCTTCAGAAGCAGTTCGCCGTCCCTCGCGGCCTGCTCGATGGCCCGTTTGCTGTTTTCCTCAAAAGAAGCTGCTTCCTTTCCGGCCTGGTCCACCAGGTCCCGGGCCTCTTGTCTGGCCCTGGCCACGATATCGGCGGCTTCCTTTCTGGCCTTGGCGAGAATGTCATCGGACATCTGCTGAGCGCCTTCAACACCCTCTTTCTTGAGTTTTTCAATCAGTTTGTCTATTTTTACTTCCATAAATCGGTTTCCTCCTGTCTAAAACAACATCGTCGTAAGACACTTGAAATCGGGATGATTCTGTTCATGCGTCCGGAATCTGGAAGACCCGCATCACGAGGCATTGAGCTGGAAAAGAATCACAGTTGCTGTTCGACAAAAAACAGCATCACGACTGATATACATCAAACCTGATGCATATCAGACCTGATGCATATCAGACCTGATCTAAATCAGTTTTGATTATCCTGCTGCAACAGAGATTTTCCTTCACCCATATTGCATTTACCGTCAAAAATGGCTCCTTCATCCACAACCAGACGTGTGGCCCGGATATCACCCTGTATGGATGCCTTCGACTCCAGGTACACCCGTTCCGATGCGATGATATTCCCTTTGACCCTGCCGGCCAGGAGTACATGTTTGCCCTTCACCTGTCCCTGTACTTCGCCGTCCTTACCGACAATGACCGTATCTGTAGAATGAACATCTCCGACAACCGAACCGTCGATGCGCAGGCTGTTCTGCACATTGAGATTGCCTTTGATTTTTGTGCCTTTTCCGATAATGGTATTCAACTCCCCACTTCGGGCTTCGGTACCGCTTCGATCCTTCACACGGCTCTCCTTGTTTAATTAAATCTGCTGTCTGTTTTCAGCCGCCTGCAAAAATCATTAACATTCACTAATTGTGAATGTTAATGATTCATAATAAATCGATTAAAAACGAGCAATCCATCCCGTGTATTATACGCAGGGATCCGCCGGCAGTTCAGGATGATTGCTTTTTTCTTTCTCTCAGTATAAACAAAAAAGTTTCCGGGTCCAGCGGCTCTCCGTCTTTCCAGATTTCAAAATGCAGATGCGGGGCTGAACTGATACCCGAGCTGCCCAGAAGTGCTATGGATTCACCCTTGGCCACACGCATGCCCTGAGACACGAGCAGCCGCATGGCATGCCCGTAATAGGAATAGAATCCGTAACCGTGATCGATAATCACGGTATGACCCAGGTCCGGTGTCCAATTGGCCAGAATCACCACACCGCTGCCTGCCGCCCGGATGACCGATCCTTTTTCAGCGGCAATGTCTATTCCCTGATGGGCTCTGGTGTAATACCAGCTACGTTTCTGAAAATGCGTGGTCAGATATCCTTCTATGGGAAGCAGTGTGGGCATTGCGGAAGGATCGTAAACGGACTTTTCCTGCATATAAAGGAAATAGTTCGTCAGCGGAATCGCCGACCGCCTGGAATCCGGCATTTGATTTTCCTCTATTGTCCGCTGTGAAGTCATGGATGACGGATCGGACAGGGGCATCTGACTCAGCGCCGTGCGGGCTTCCTCCTCGAGTCCCAGAGTGCTTCCGAAACCCTTTTTGATCCTGTCCACCATCATGCGGACTTCCTGAAATTCCTTGACAATCGGCTCGATCTTCTTGTTCCGGGCGATAAGGGCCTCGTTCTGTTCGATCATGAGGGACTTTTCATGATTCAGCCGGGCAATCTGAAAATAGGCCGCGAGACCGCCGATCAAATGCAGCCCGAGTATCCCGATGCCAAGGAGTATGAGCCAGCCGCGCGAATAACTCATGGAAATACTGCGCGGATCACGTTCCTGATCAGGAACGAAAATCAGCGAAAAAAACCGCTCCGATGCCTTTTTTTTCTTTTTCAGCATCATGGTATCTGCTCCATCAGTTCGAACAGGCGGTCGAGATCTTCCTGTGAATAATACGTGATTTCTATTCTGCCGCCCTCTCCCGACGGCCTTATCTGCACCTTGCTTCCCAGAATAGTCCGGATTTTATCCTCCATGGAGGCCAGATGCGGATTTTTCCCCTCCTTTGACGGAGCCGGCGAAGCAGCGGGCTTCTGCGAAAGCTGACGCACCGTCTCTTCCACTCTCCTGACGCTCCAGCCTCCCTTCACTGCTTTGCGCCACAGCTGTATCTGATCGCCCCGTGACGTCAGACCCATCAGTGCGCGTGCATGCCCCATGGATATTTCATCTTTTTTCAGACTGTCCTGCACAAGTTCGGGAAGTTTGAGCAGACGGATAAAATTCGCCACGGTCGCCCGGTCCTTCCCGACTTTCTGGGCCACCGCCTCCTGTGTCAGGTTGTATTCCTTGAGCAGCCGTTCATAGGCCACGGCCACTTCCATGCAGTTCAGATCATCTCTCTGAATATTTTCAATCAGGGCAAGCTCAAGCAGTTTTTCATCGGATTCCACTTCCATGATATAGGCGGGAATTTTCGGGATGCCGAGTTCCTGCACCGCACGCAGCCGTCTTTCACCGGAAATCAGCTCGAAATCGTCGTCTTTCTGACGTACGGTAATGGGCTGTATCAGTCCGTTCTCACTGATCGACTGCTTCAGTTCATCCAGTTTCTGACGGTCAAAAGACAGGCGCGGCTGCTCGGGATTGGATTTGATTTTGGAAACAAGAATATGACTGAGTGAATCGCCCCGGGCCGAGGCTTCTTCAGGCGTGACTTGAGGAATGAGGGCTTCAAGCCCTCTGCCGAGCCGTTTACTTTTCATGGTTTAAAATTTCTTCCGTGAGGCTCATGTAATTTTCGGCACCCTTGCTCACTGCGTCATACAGGATCACGGGTTTTCCGAAACTGGGGGCCTCGCTGATCCGGACATTCCGGTGAACAATGGTCTTGAATACTTTTTCTCCGAAAAACTGGCGCACATCTTCAGCGACCTGATGCGACAGATTGAGCCGGTTGTCGTACATGGTCAGAAGAACTCCTTCTATCTCCAGCTCCGTATTCAGATTTTTCTGAACGAGACGGATCGTCTTCAGGAGCTGGCTCAATCCTTCAAGGGCATAGTATTCGCATTGAATGGGAATCAGAACCGCATCGGCCGCAGTCAGGCTGTTCAGGGTCAGGAGCCCGAGGGACGGCGGGCAGTCGATCAATATATACTGATACTGATCCCGGATGGATGCCAGCATCTGTTTCAGCAGCTTTTCGCGGCCAACGATGTTCACCAGCTCCACTTCGGCACCCACAAGGCGTATGCTGGAAGGCAGCAGGTCAAGATAGGTGATACCTGTATGCTGAACCGCGTTCTGTATCTGTGTGTCCTTCAGCAGGACCTCATAAATGCTGTTCTCAACCGTATTGTGGTCGACCCCGATACCGCTCGTGGCATTGGCCTGCGGATCGATGTCCACGAGCAGTGTTTTGCGTTCGGCCACAGCCAGGCAGGCAGCCAGATTGATGGCGGTTGTGGTTTTGCCGACACCGCCTTTTTGATTGGTCACAGCTATAATTCGGCCCAAAATCCACCTCATCTTGATTGAATTATGAATATAATATGAAAATAATGCAAATGCAAGAGACAACGATAAAAATATTACCGGAGGGCCAATAATCGGCAATTACAAATTTTGACATATTTTGACTTGCTATTGACAACCTGCACAAAATTCTTTAGTATATATTAATCGTGAACGCAACACGCGCTTTATTTAACATGGGAGCAAGGATCATGAAAATGCATATTTGGATCGCCTTCACGATGATCACGGCACAGACTGTCCTGGCCGTTTCACCGAAACGTGAAGTGAATCTGCGCGGCAAATGGCGTTTTGAAGTCGGGGACAATATGGAATATGCCGATCCGGAATACGATGATTCATCGTGGGAAAAGATACGCGTGCCGGATCAGTGGGAGGATCAGGGATTCCCGGGTTATGACGGATATGCCTGGTACAGGACCACGTTTAAAATATCGGATCAGAAAAAGGACAGAACACTTCTCCTATATCTGGGATATATCGACGATGTGGATCAGGTGTACCTCAACGGCCACTATATCAACGGACGCGGAACCAACGATGAAAATTACGTTTCCGCCTACAAACTGCGCCGCATCTACCAGATTCCGGCCCAGTTTCTGAATTTCGACGGTAAAAACGTGCTCGCCGTGCGGGTCTACGACGAATGGGGGGACGGCGGAATCGTGTCCGGCAAAGTGGGCATCTATTCCCAGAAATCGGCCTATACGACCATCGATCTTGCCGGGCACTGGAAATTTCATGAGGGCGACGACCTGTTATGGGCCGCCGGGGATCTCGATGACCGGGACTGGGAATCTCTGGTTGTTCCCGCGATTTGGGAATCCCAGGGTCATCCGGGCCTGGACGGGTACGGATGGTACAGAATCAAGACCCATATCCCCGGGAGCATATCAGGCGAACAGCTGATCCTGTTCATCGGCGCCATAGACGACGCGGATGAGGTCTATATCAACGGTCAGAAAATCAGTTCAAAGGGCCGCTTTCCCGGAGAGGATTTCAGGGAGTACAACCAGCGTTTCTATAATCATGAAAGGCTTTACTACATACCCGGTGACGTGATCAGATACGGTGCCGAAAACACCATCGCGGTCCGTGTATTCGATTCAGGCGGTGACGGCGGTATTTACCGCGGCCCGGTAGGCATCACCACGAGGAAGGAATTCAGCAAATTCCGGAAAACCTATCGCAGAAACGACAACGATTTCTCCGATTTCCTGGAAGATATTTTTGATTTTTAAAAGGTGCGGACGAAGATCATGAAACGGCCTCAACTGACATTTTCCGTGCTGGGAGGACTGGCGCTCCTGGTTCCGCTGCTGAGCTATACCGTGTATCAGTGGACGGAACGCAACAGGGACGAGGCCCTGATTCTGCAGATTTACGACCGGCAGCTCAATACCATTCTGTTCTCGGTCAACCAGTACTGCTGGGATAAATTCGAAACCTGGACCTCCGCATTGATCGAAAGCGAACGCACACCCGAAGCTTACGGCCGCAGGCTCCGTACCCTGCTGAAACAGAACCGCTCGCTTCTTGGCGTCTGCATCATCGACAGCAGCAGCGTACCGGTTCTCAGCGAAGGCCGGTTCTCCAGGTTTTTCAAGGATCCGGATATGGCCTGCAGCGCCGTAATACGCCAGATTGCAAAAAACCGCAAACAGCTGGACCGCATGCATCATCGTGCAAGGGAAGGGTACCTGCAGCCCCTGAGCGTTGTCCTTGAAGATATCGATCCCGCCGTGGATCTGATACTCGTGCCCGTGGCTTCCGCCTCAGACTCCCTGTCTCCCTGGATGGTCGCCGGCATTTTTGTGGATACGCACCGGTTTGTGCAGGACGTGGTCGTACGTAAATTCAATGAAATGAATGACGTCAATCTGGCATTCGCCACCCGGTTTCAGGACGGGGAGTATCTTTTTCTGTCCGAAACGGAACCGGATCCGGTTTTTGAAAAAAGCGAACCCCTGTGGATTCTGCCGGATATCCGCCTTCTCGTGAAAATCAAGGGCACGACACTGAGGGATCTGTCACAAAGCAGGATACGGACGCATCTTTTTTTCCTGTTCGGCATCAATCTGCTTCTGGGTGCCGGTATCGTGATTCTGATGCACAGCGTTTCCAAAGCTGTCACACTGGCCCGGATGAAAAGCGATTTCGTAGCCAATGTGTCACATGAGCTGCGCACGCCCCTGGCCCTCATCCGGATGTATGCCGAAACCCTTGAGATGGGCAGGGTGCCCTCCGAAGAAAAACAGCAGCATTACTACAAAACCATCATGAACGAATGCACGCGGCTGACCAAGCTGATCAACAACATTCTCGATTTTTCAAAAATCGAATCGCATAAAAAGGAATACGCGTTTCAGAACATTCAGACCCATTTATGGCTTCAGGAATCCCTGGCCATGTACCGTTTTCATCTGGATCAGAAAGGATTCGTTCTGAAAACCGAAATCGACATGTCCTGCCCGGCCATCAAGGCGGACCGTGAAGCCATCTCGCAGGCCCTGACCAATTTACTGGACAATGCCGTGAAATTCAGCGGTGACAGCCGTGACATTGAAATCCGTCTGTCGAAAACAGAAAACGAAATCTGCCTTTCGGTCAGGGATTTCGGAATCGGCATTCCGGCATCCGAGCAGAAACACGTTTTCGAAAAATTTTACAGGGTCGGCTCCAGTCTGATTCATGATGTCAAAGGCACGGGACTGGGACTCAGCCTGGTGAAACATATCATGCAAGTCCATCACGGTCGTGTGGACCTGAAAAGCGAACCCGGCAGGGGAAGCACGTTTTTCCTTTATTTTCCGGCCGGGGACTGAGGGACAGGCGGATGAAGGAGTTACTGACCATAGTCTGAATTGGAGGGAAATATGCCTCGCATTCTCATTATTGAGGATGAGCCCGATATGGCTTCCGGGCTGAAAGACAATTTTGAATTCGAAGGGCATGAGGTCATCGTCGCCCAGGACGGGGAAAGCGGCCTGGCCATGGCGCTCTCGCATGCGCCCGACCTGATCCTGCTCGATATTATGCTGCCCAAAAAATCCGGTCTGGATGTGTGCCGGGAGCTGCGCATGCGTAAAAACAAGACGCCGATCATCATGCTGACCGCCAAGGGACAGGAGATCGACAAGGTACTCGGCCTGGAGCTCGGCGCCGATGATTATATCACGAAACCATTCAGTGTCCGCGAGCTGCTGGCCCGGGTGAAGGCGGTTCTGCGCAGGTATCCGGATAAGGACGAAGAAACTTCCGAATCCGTGACCATGGGACACCTGACCCTGAACTTTCATTATTACGAGGCCACGGATCTGAACGGTCCCGTTGATCTGACGCATCGTGAATTCGAACTGCTGAAATATTTTTATGAACATGCCGGTAAAACCATCTCCCGGGACGAGCTTCTGAACCATGTCTGGGGATATGAATCGTATCCGACATCGAGAACCGTGGACAATCATATTCTCAATCTGAGAAAAAAACTGGAACCGGATCCGACCCATCCAAGGCATTTGCTGACCGTGCATGGTGTCGGTTATAAATATATCACCTGAAAATGGTCCGGTCCGGATCGGAGGTTTAATTCCATGTACAAATGGACACTTTACATTCTAATCGGTTGCTGTGTATCCGCTGCCGGCGCACGCGACCTGAATCGTGAAATCAACCTGCGTTCGGGATGGCGCTTCGAAATCGGCGACAACCCGGATTACGCCAAACTGGATTTCGATGATTCCGACTGGGAACATATCAAGGTTTCGTCTTCCTGGGAAGAACAGGGATTTCCGGGATACGACGGATATGCATGGTACCGCCTGCATTTAAAAATATCAAGCGCCCTGCGTGACAAGGCACTGTATCTGCGCCTCGGATATATCGACGATGTGGACGAGGTCTATATCAACGGCCAGTATCTCGGGGGCAGCGGCACTTTTCCGCCGGAATATCAATCCGCCTACAATCACAACCGGGTATACCATCTGCCACATGAGATGCTCAGATTCGGGGATGAAAACGTCATCGCCGTACGGGTGTACGATTCGCAGATGCAGGGCGGCATCACCGGCGGCCAGGTGGGCATCTACTCACATCCGATGATCCCGATGGAAATCAATCTGGAGGGGACCTGGCGCTTCAGCGTGGGTGACTGCGATGCCTGGGCGGATCCGGACTACGATGACGGTGCATGGGAATCCATGCGGGTGCCGGGAAACTGGGAAAACCAGGATTATCCGTATCATGACGGATACGGCTGGTACCGGAAAACCGTGATCATTCCCAAAACACTCAAATCAAAACATATGATACTTGCCCTGGGCCTGATCGATGACTCGGACGAGGTGTATTTCAATGGCACCAGAATCGGCCGTACAGGCAACTTTCCCGGAGAAGGTGGCAGTACGTATTACGGCGATTCATGGCAGAAAGACCGCTTTTATATTGTTCCGCCCCATCTCATTCAATGGGACAAGTCCAACACCATCGCAGTCCGTGTGTTCGATTACCAGGGACCGGGAGGCATCTATGACGGTCCACTGGGATTGACTACAAAGGCCGTTTATCTGGATTATCAGAAAAACAAAAAATCTTTCGAAAATATCATCGAAAAAATATTCCGGGACTGGGACTGATCCGGGAACCAGGATCACTGAGGAGCTGAGCTCATGAGAAACACAATTTATCACTGGATTATCATCATCGCGGCTAACAATCTGGCCTGGTCCGGCATTTTTGCTGCGGAAAACGAACGCAAAATCGACCTTCGCGGATCCTGGCATTTTATAACCGGGGATAACATGGAATTCGCGCGCAAGGACTGGAACGACTCGGATTGGGAAGAAATCCGTGTGCCGGGGAAATGGGAGGATCAGGGACACCGGGATTACGACGGATACGCCTGGTACCGGAAGAACATAACCATTCCGGGTTCGCTGAAAGATGACGGTATCGTTCTGCGTCTCGGAAAAATCGACGATGTGGATATGGTTTATCTCAACGGCATGTATTTGCAGGGCCTCGGCGGTTTCCCGCCAAAATACAATTCCGCTTTCAACTGGGACAGACAGTACCTGATTCCACACGACCTGATCGATTTCGACAGGAATAACGTGATCGCTATCCGGGTGTACGATGAATGGGGTGACGGCGGTCTCGTTTCCGGTCCCGTGGGTGTCTACGTGCAGAAAATCATCCGCCTCGATGTGGATCTTGCGGGAACCTGGGCCTTTATGCCCGGCGACGATCCGGAGTACTCAGAGCCGGATTACAATGACGCACGCTGGAACAAAATCCGGGTGCCAGGACACTGGGAGCCCCAGTCATATCCGGAACTGAACGGATTTGCATGGTACAGAAAAACCGTCACTGTTCCGGCGTCCATGAAACAGGACAAAATCATTCTCGTTCTGGGCCGTATCGACGATTACGACGAGGTCTTTTTCAACGGCATCCGGATCGCACGGTCCAACGGATTCCCGCGGACCGAAACCACACTGGTCATCGATTCCTGGCAGCGGGAACGCTTTTATTATATTCCGGACCATATGATCCAATGGAACGGACGAAACACGATCGCCGTGCGCGTGTACGATGCGATGTACAGCGGCGGCATATACGAAGGACCGATAGGAATCACGAGTCAGCGGGCGCTTCTGCAATACAAGGGAGATCAATGACCGGGAACGGAAAACACATCATGAGACATCATTTTATAAAAATACTTCCCGTACTGGGTTTTTTCTGCCTGCCGGTACTGGCCGAGGATCTGGATCCGGTCGTGGACCTGTCCGGCCAATGGCGCTTTGAAATCGGCAATTGCAAAAACTGCGAATCGAAGAAATACAACGATTCAAAATGGGACGAACTGCATGTGCCGGGCAACTGGGAGGATCAGGGTTTCCCGGGATATGACGGTTATGCCTGGTACCGGACCGAATTCGAAATTTCAGAAAAATTCTCGGGAGCCACACTTTACATCAGCCTGGGCATTTGCGATGATGTGGACCGTGTCTATGTCAACGGGCATTTTCTGAACGGCTCCGGGTCCTTTCCGCCGTCCTATGAAACCGCCTGGGACAGAAAAAGGCTGTACATGATTCCCAATACGTATCTCGATTTCAAGGGCAAAAACAGCCTGGCCGTGCAGATTTACGACCATGAAGGCGAGGGCGGCATCGTCAAGGGAAAAATCGGCATCTATTCGAAAAAACAGCCCTATCATATCAACCTCAATCTGGCCGGCCCCTGGAAGTTCATGCCCGGGGACAATCCCGAATGGCGGAATGCCGAATTCCCGGACGGGGACTGGCCCTCCATTATGGTGCCCGGAAAATGGGAACATTACGGATATCCGAACCTCGACGGATTCGCATGGTACCGCAAATCGTTTGTTATGCCCGCGGACAAGTGTGACGACCGCTGGATCCTGATTCTGGGACGCATCGATGATGTGGATGAGGTGTATTTCAACGGCTCACGAATCGGGCAGACCGGCGAATTCCCTGACCGCACGGACCTGTTCATCAAAACCGCGTACGGTATTCTGCGCCTCTACTCCATTCCGCGGACATTGTTCAGGCCCGGTGCGGAAAACGTGATTGCCGTCCGGGTTTTCGACAGCGGAAGCGAGGGCGGCATTTACGAGGGACCCGTGGGCCTGATCAGCCGCGACATGTATCTGAAGAAAAAACGCTACATTCATTAAGATCGCCAAGGAGGCATCTTAAGAACGGAACCGGTGGCACAGAGGCAGTGTCACCGGTTTTTTTATGCAGACTGGTCCATCGGGTCTGTAGGGTCGTCGGGTCATAGAGTCGTTGGGTTTTTGGGGCCACTTGAGCGTGAAGCGGAGATTCGGAGAGGAGGAGAAACGGAGAAAAAGATTAAAGAAACAAGATTAAAGAACAAAGACCAAAGAATAAAAACTAAAGATTAAAAAAGCCCCGTAGGGGCGGCACATTTATAGCATTGAAGATGTAAAATATAATCTTAGTCCCGTAGGGACGTAATATTTGTAAATCGCTATATTTCCGGCATTTAAGAAGAGAGACGGGAAGGACGTTTGCTTCTTCTCCGTTTCACACCATCTCCGTTTCACCGAAGCATTCGCGGTCAGCGGCTAAATTGCAAGGGGATGGGTGGCGGGGACCCATACACGCATATACTCATATACCCTTCTACTGCTTTTTGCGGTCTGCGGTCCTGCCGTCCGCGGTCAATTACAGGGACCGGGCGGCGGGGTCTCATACACTCATATACTCATACACCCATATACCCTTTTACTGGGATTCGCAGTCCGCGGTCCGTCGTCTGATTCTTTCGTTTGGATTTTTGAATTTACTTTTTGGAATTTATTTGTTTTTTGGGATTTGAGATTTGTGATTTACCTGCTGTCCGCGGTCTGCCGTCCGTGGTCATTTACAGGGGCCGGGCGGCGGGGCCCCATATACTCATACACTCTTATACCCATCTACTCTGCAAGCACCTTTAACACAAACCCCGCATACTTCTCATGCCCCCGGTTGTTGAAATGCTGGCCCGGGAACGGGGTGTAGTCTTCCGGCGTCAGCGAGTCGCAGACCGCGGGATCGAAGGCATTCAGGATATCCCATTTGTCCTGTGAAATGACCGCATGTGCATCCAGGGGATTCATGGGTATTATAAAGAGATGAAACTGTACATCGTTTTGGCCGCAGACTTTCCGGATTCTGCTTAAATAACCGGATGTATGGGACAGCGGCGCGGCTGCCTTTTCCACGGGCTCCGGCATGTCGCCGGACTCCGTGCGAGATGCATTGATCCGGTTTCTCAGCTGAAAGAACACGAGGTAGCACGCCGTACCCGCTGCCGATTTCAGCACCCATTTTTTCAGGACGGATCTCGGACCGTTTCCGGAAGCCTCCGTGACAGCCGCCGCATTGTTCTGCCCGAGATAGTAATCGTAGGCATCCTGTGCGGTCATATATGCATCGCCATCCCTGAATCCGTAAAGCCAGCCCGCATTCGTGACATGATACAGCTTCTCGAACGGCCGCATGGGATACGGCGCCGCGAAATCATTGCCCAGGTAGAACATCACGGCTGCATGATCCGGCCGGAGCCGCGGGACGTATTTTTCTGCAAGCGCGGCATACTGTTCGGGTCCCGTGCCCGGAATGCCCAGGTTGTACACCCGTATGCCGGCCTCCGCACACAGATCCGGAAACGCCCGGCTGATGGGGGACGCGGATTTACCCCAGGCAAAGCTGTCTCCCAGAATGAGTACGGAAACAGATCCGTCATCGTCCGGCACGAATTCCGGACTTCTGAAACCTTCCGAATTGATACGGTAATCCGGCTCCCACTGAAATTCCGGATTGGCCCGGAAAATCCCCTCCCCGTCCGTGAAGAAATTATCGAATACGACAAGGGAATCCACCCGGTTGAATCCGGCATAGATCGGCGCATACCCGGGCTTCTGCCCCGCGACCCGGAGCGCCATCTCCATGAGGGTGAAGAGGACGAGACAGGTAATCACGAATACGAGCAGGTTGGTTTTTATGCTGTTTTTCTGAACCGGTTCATGCCCGGCCGGCGATGGGTTTCTTCTCATACGTTGCGCCCGCGATCATCCGTTGATGTCCGTTAACCAATCGATGCTCAATATACGAATATAATGAGGGACATTCAAGAAGGTTGTGACCGGGGCGGGATGGGACAATAGTGTCGTCTATAGTGTACACTATAAACTGGACTGTCATTTTCCGGGATCAGGGCTTCGGAATGAATAGAAACGGAGAAAAAAGAATGATGAATATCGAATAACGAATGCTGAATGACGAAGTAAGAAAAGAACAAATACTTCATCATTCGAAATTCCCTGTTCGATATTTTCTTTTCTCCGTTTCACCGCGTCTCCGGTTCTCTGAAGCATTCACGGTCAACGGTCCGTCGTCCGCTTTCTGCTGTTCACCGGGGCGGGTGATCGGGCGGCCCCATATACCCATATACTCATACACCCATTTACTGTTTTTAAACGGTCCGTCTGATCGGAGATTAATACGGATCTTTTTATAAGGACGAATCACTCACACCGGATCCGGCATTAAAAAAGGCTTCCTGTACTTTCTGTCCAGCAACTGATTGGCCCGGTGGCCCATATCGAAGGATTCAGCGGACCGGAACGATTCAGCTTCAGTAAGGATTTCCAGGCAGGGCCCCATGCAGACCTGCTCCTTATTGCGTCTGGTTCCGTTTTTCTCCAGATGCTCCGAAAAACGATGAAACGCATCCGCACGCCAGTCAGAAATGCGCTCCGCCTTTTCTGCGGCATCGAAACCGGACCATGTCCCGAGTCTCCAGGATATGTTTCCCAGATGACAGAGCGCGGATGACACATGCCCCTCTTCGATGTTCCCGGTCAGGACCGCGGGATTCCGGTCCCGGACGGCCCGGATAAAGTTTTCCGCGTGCTCCCTGACACCCCCCGTTCCGACAAACTGTTTCATCTTCCTGCCGTCCGTATCGTAAATCCATCCGCCCCCGTCTCCCCCCGCAAAATATCCGTGCTCGCAATGGATCACGACGCCGATACGGATGCCGCGAAAGGCGTCCATCGCTTCGATCCCGCTTGAACGCGGCAGTCCCCGCACCTCGAACAGGAGCGGTGCGCTTTTATAGTCAAAAACGATGATTTGCGTGTTGGGTGTTTCCCCGTCGTCCGAATAACCGAAACGTCCTCCGTAACTCATGACCGATCCGGGCAGGCCGGACTCGCCCAGCGCCCATCTGCAGAGATCCACCTCGTGAATGCCCTGATTCCCGAGGTCCCCGTTGCCCGTATTCCAGACCCAGTGCCAGTCATAATGCAGCTGTTTCCGCATCAGGGGGCCCATTTCGGCGGGACCCGTCCATAAATCATAGTCGATCTGTGCGGGGACGGGCTGCGGACCGCCAGCCAGCCCGATGGACTTTCTGCGCTTGTAGCAGAGCCCCCGTGCAAGCCGAATTTGACCGATATGCCCCTGCCGGATATAATCGAACGCCTCGACGAGCCCGGTGTCCGACCGCTTCTGAACGCCTGCCTGAACCACGCGCCCGTATTTCCGGGCCGCTTCGACCAGCCTGCGCCCCTCCCGGACATTGTGGGAAACCGGTTTTTCCACATACACATCCTTGCCTGCCTGACAGGCCCAGACGCCCATCAGCGCATGCCAGTGGTTGGGTGAGGATATGACCACCGCATCGATATCCTTCCGTTCGATCATTTTCCGGAAATCGCGGTATGTGTCCACGGGCATGCCCGAATCCGCGCATCTTCGGGCCTCGCGCGCCAGGATATCGGCATCCACATCACACAGGGCCGCCACTCGGACATTTTTCAGCGTGCGGAAAATATCGATATGCTGTGCGCCCTTGATGCGCAGGCCGGCAATACCGATACGGACCGATTCATTGGCGTCCCGGATCCACCGTTGTGATGCGCATCCTGACAGGAGTCCCCCGGCCGTGATCGAAAGGCCCGAAACCACGGCCGTTTTCAGAAACCGCCTGCGCGACACAGGAGCGGGGCCCGGATCCGTAACCTTGCTTTTTTCATCCTCCCGGAAACATGGAACCGTCTGATCTGTCATCGCATATCTCCTCCGGAACGCATGCTAAATCCGCGGCTCCCAGCCCGGCTCATATTCACGCTGCCAGAGTGTCATGGCCTCGTTGTCGTTCAGAATCCGGGCGCTGTCCGCATCCAGATGCAGGTCGCGGCCCGTTTTCCATGCAATATTGGACAGGAGCAGCATCATGGCGCTCACGGTTCCTTCACCGATGGGCGCATTGAGCGGTTGATCCGAACGGATCGCATCGATGAAATTCTGAAAATGCGCATCGGTCATGGGGCCGCCTCCGCCCAGGCCCGTGGTGGCATCCCGTTCGGGTTTTTCGAAAGCGGCGGTCCGGTTGCCGTCCGCATCGTAGATTTCATACCCGTTCCGGTCGATCAGCACGGTGCCGCCCGTCCCGTGAATGGTCACCCCACGCCCGCGGTTATAATACAGCATGTTGTTACAGCTGCGTCCCTCCCAGGTGATCATCCGGTCGCCGTATTCATAATTCGTCACGATCGTATCATAAAACTCCCAGTCATCCTGATAATGATAGCGGCCCCCGTCGGCCGAAACAAGACCGGGATAGGTCACGTTCATCGCCCAGAGGCTCAGGTCCACTTCGTGCGTGCCGTTGTTCAGTGTTTCGCCGGTTCCCCAGTGCCAGAACCAGTGCCAGTTGTAGGGATGCACATTGTCCCTGTAGGGCCTCCTCGGTGCGGGCCCCTGCCACAGCTCCCAGTCCAGGTAATCGGGCACGGGCACTTCCCTGCCCCTGCCGATGCCCGTCCGGTTGTTGCTGTACCAGGCTTTGCAGAAATACGGACGGCCGATGAGCCCTTCGTGTATCTTCTGCATGATTTCCTGCGTATGGGGGGATGAACGCTGCTGATTTCCCATCTGGACCAGACCACCGTACTTTTTCTGTGCGCGCAGCAGCATGCCGCATTCGGCAGGGTTGTGGGCCGGGGGCTTCTCCACGTAAACATGCTTGCCCGCCTGCAGGGCCAGTATGGCCATGGGCGCATGCCAGTGTTCCGGGGTCGCTATGGTGACGGCATCGACGTCCTTGGATTCCAGGAGAATACGGATGTCCTTTTCCATGACCGGAAGCGCTCCGAACAGGGTTTTAACCCGTTCCCCCGCCTGCGCCAGGTACCGGCTGTCCACATCACAGAGATGACCGATGAATGCATGGGTGCAGTTGCCGATGGAACCGATATGTTCGGCGCCGCGGCTTCGTACGCCCGCGACAGCCACATGTACCCGGTCATTCGCGCCCTGTATGCGGGCGTAGCTCCCGGCGCTGAACGCCGAAGCACCGATACCGAGTCCTGCGGCGGCAGCCGCGGACCGTTTCAAAAAATCGCGTCTTGACCAGGATTCATTCATAAGGCGTCCCCTGTTCTGATTTTGATGTTTCTGAAATGCACCTCGTCCCCGTGATCCTGAAGCAGGATATGCCCCTTTTTCGCTTCCCCGAAACCCGGCCAGATCACGTATTTGCTGCGGGCCACCAGTGCGCGCCAGGTCTGCGTCCTGCGCTCGTATTCCACCACCTTGATACCGTTCAGGTAATGTTCCACATGATTTCCCCTCACCGTGATCCGCGCACGGTTCCACAGGTATTTGTTCACCCTTTTCGGCGTGTTTTCCGCGGGCACATAAAAATGGGCATCCGCGGGAATCAGGTCGTACAGGGATGCCAGGGTCCGGTTTCCTGCGGTGCCCTGTTTTGCATCGGGATGCACATCGTCATCGAGAATCTGGTATTCGCAGCCGATGGACGATCCCTCCCCCCTGTTCAGCTCCGTATCCACAAAATACTTGATTCCGCTGTTCGCGCCCGGCGTGAAAAGGAAATCGACTTCGAGGTCGAAATCACCGAATTTCTCAACGGTTACAATGTCCCCGCCGTTCGTCGATTCGCCGCCGACTCCCTTGAGCACGGTCAGCTGCCCGTCCGAGATCCGCCAGCCCTTTTCGGGAAAATGGTCCAGCTTCGCTCCGCGCCAGCCCCCGGCTGTTTCCCCGTCCCACAGGAGGCGCCAGCCTTCGGCCTTCTCACGTTCCGTTAGCCGGTTGTTCAGCCAGCTCACCTGCGGGATCGGTTCTGTCACGGGCTTCATTGCATCTTCAGACGGATTTTCCAGGATTTTCAGGTTCCGGAAACAGACGGTTTTCCCGGCGTCTTCCGCTTTGCCGATACTGTGCACCTGGAGTGCGATAAATCCCCCGGGGATCTCTTCATCCACCAGGTCCGCGGCAAATACACCGTTCAGCCACACACGGATATGATTACCAATCGCCTCCACCCTGAAGTGGTTCCAGTCGTCCTTCCGGAACGCGGATTTTGCACCCGGATTGGTTTCGAGATTGTACAGCCATCCGCGCCGTCCTTCCTCGTACAGGCCGCCGGACCAGGCCCTGTCCGACGGATCGACCTCGACCTGAACCCCGTGCACACGGCCGTTCTGATATCCGGGAGTGCTGAGGCTCCTGATCTGCACGCCTGAATTCAGGGCCGGATCCGTCTTTACCTCGTATTCGAGTATGAAATCCCCGTATGTCCGCCGTGTGGCTAAAAACGTATTGGGTGTGTTCATCCGGGTGACGCCGGCGATCATGTCCGGCCGCGCCTCGAATTCCGCGGACCCGTTGAGAATAATCCAGTTTTCCAGGTCCCGGCCGTTGTAAAGATTCACCCAGCCGTCTTCACCGGAAAGTCCGGTTATCAAAAATATTCCGAAGAGCAGCAATGCTGTTTTTTTTATCATGATCCGCTCCTGTTCGCTTCGTATGAACGATTTATCCCGGAACCGGCCTCCGGATCCCGGAAAGACCGTGGACAGGATGAGTCGATTGCACGCGATGCCCATTTCCCTCTGCGTGCCCTCCCTCCGTGGCCGGCCGGTCTGAAAATAAATTGCAGGATTCCGGCGTTAATGTCAATAGGAAATAAAAATCAAATCGTGTCGGGCCTGACTGTTCGAATCGTTCAATCTTCTTGCATTGAATATAAATAATATTGTATATTATTGTGTAAAGGATACACAATATCGACAGGAGATTATCGATGGCTACCAATTTGGCACTCGACGACCGGCTGCTCGAAAAAGCCATGAAAATCGGGCGGATGCGGACAAAAAGAGAAACCGTCAACGAGGCGTTGAAAGAATTCATCGAACGCCGTGAACAAAAGAACATTCTCGACCTGCAGGGAAAAATCGGGTTCAGGGAAGACTGGAACTATAAAAAGGAGCGCAGCAGAACATGAACCTGATTGCCGACACATCGGCCTGGTCCCTGTTTCTGCAGCGTCAAAAAGTATCTCAGCAAAACGACTGTGTGCGGAAACTCCGGTTCTCTCTCGAAAACCGGGACTGCATCTTTCTTATCGGTGTAATTTTGCAGGAAATCCTGGATGGGCTTGCTTCGGAAAAACAGTTCAATGCACTGACCGAATATTTCAGGCCCTTCCCCCTGATCGAATGTACACGGGAGGATTATATCAAAGCGGTACAGCTGAAAAACCTCTGCAGAAAAAAGGGAATTCAGGCCGGTACCATCGACTTTCTCATCGCGGCTGTGTGTATCAACCATCAAATGCCACTGCTGACCGCAGACCGGGATTTTGAATATATATCCGCTCATTGCGGGCTGGCACTGCTCTGAAACTGTGTTTTCCGTGACGAAGGGGATTTACCTTCCATATATGACAGAAGTCCCATAGCCGGGCTAATGATATTCAGTAATCCCACCAATCGTCGGTCCAACATTTACATTGCATCAGTAGATATTTTTTTTCATTATTTCTCGCCTGTAAGAAAGTATATAACCAACAGGCTGGGATTAGCCCCGCTGAAATGTTCGCCGGGGAAAGCCCCGGCTTAAAAGCCGTATTATAAACCACAATGAATACGGATAAGAATTGAACCATTGAGAGTACAGCGGACATTTTATTGGTATTGTTCGATCAATATCCCGATGTTCTTTTTTAATTCAGGCAGATCATTTTCAACCACGTTCCAGACAACATCCGCATCGATACCGAAGTAATCGTGCACCAGAATATTTCTCATACCGATTATCTGACGCCAGGGGATTTCAGGGTATCGATCCGTGATTTCCGTACTGATCCGGACCACCGCCTCTCCCAGTAACTGCAGGTGATATAAAACCCATGTCTGTACCAGTTCATCGGCAAAAAAACGTGCTTTATTCCCGGTCGTATATTTTTCGATCCGTTCAATCGACTCGATCACATCATACAGCCGTTCCAGATCGGATCTCATAATTCCACAGCCTCCTTCAACACGGTCTGCCTGATCCGGTCACGCAGCCCGTTTACCGTGACAATATCGACTTCCTGCCTGATCAGATCGCGAACAGCCAGTTGAAAACCGCCCAGATCAAACAGGCTCCTTCCCGGCTCCATATCGACAAGAAGATCGACATCACTCATCGTATCCGCACTATCCCTGACCGTGGATCCGAATACTTTTATTCTGGTGATCCCGAACTGCCGGCCGATCGTCAATATCTGATTTTTATATGTTTTTAATTCCTGAAACGTCATTTTATTCTCCGGGCAGCGATACAAAAAAATAATCAAAATAAAGTTGGATGTCAATATTGAACTTAAGCGGTCTCTGGAGCCTGCCCCATAAGCACGCTTAAATATATATTGACAATAGGCACACAATTTTATATCTTATACTATGATATATTATGATTGGAATAATGAGAAAAATAAACGGTTAAAACAGGAGCGAAATATTTCCTTCGAGCGAATCACAACACAAATCGAAAATGGACATTTACTCGATATTGTTATTCATCCAATTAAAGAAAAATATCCGAACCAGAGCATGTATATCGTTGAATATGAGAATTATGCTTACTTGATACCATTCGTAAAAAAGGGGAACAAAATATTTCTAAAAACGATATATCCAAGTAGAAAAGCAACAGAAAAATACTTAAGGTGAGAATTATGAATGAATTTAAATATCTGGATTCTGAAGAAAAAGAAATCGTAGAATCCTATAATAATGACGAATGGGAATCGATCAGGAATATTGATAAAGAAAAACAAATACATGCAATATATGCAAAGAATACTTCGTTAAAAAATAAAAGAATCAACATAAGAATAACTGAACGGGACTTCCTGAGTCTTAAAGAAAAGTCTCAAGTTGAAGGGATTCCCTATCAATCATTGATTTCAAGTATTTTGCATAAGTACATAAACGGCTCTCTGAAAGAAAAAGCATAACTCAAATTCCCTCCTCCGTCATATTCGATCATATGCCGGATTCGGATCAAATCAGGCCGATTCATATTGAACCTGGGCCTCTTTTAATACCTCTTCGCGAAAATAACGGTTCAATTCCGCTGAGGTCCTCAAATCGACTTTCCGCCCCAGTATTTCTGACAATTCCATTTCCATACGCGCCATCGCCATGAATCCGA